>NZ_JBFTJF010000001.1:0-539415 GCF_056395305.1 Variovorax sp. 10L426
GTCCACGTGCTGGTGGCTGGCGCCAACGCCGCCGAAGCCGGCAAGGCTGCCGCCCAGGTGGCAGGCGTTGCCAAGGTGATCGTGGCTGACAGCCCGAGCCTGGCGGACAACCTCGCGGAGAACGTCGCAGCCCAGGTGCTGGCGATCGCCAAGAACTACAGCCACATCCTGTTCCCCGCTACCGCCAACGGCAAGAACGTGGCGCCTCGCGTGGCTGCCTTGCTGGACGTGGCCCAGATCAGCGACATCACCAAGGTCGACAGCCCCGACACCTTCGAGCGTCCGATCTATGCGGGCAATGCGATCGCCATCGTGCAAAGCTCCGACGCCATCAAGGTCGTCACCGTGCGCACGACGGGCTTCGATGCGGCGGCAGCCACGGGTGGCAGCGCAGCGGTGGAAACTGTGGACGGCGTGGCCGACAGCGGCAAGTCGAGCTTCGTGGGCCGGGAAGTGACCAAGAGCGAGCGTCCCGAACTCACCGCTGCCAAGATCATCGTCTCGGGCGGCCGTGCCCTGGGCAGCGCGGAGAAGTTCACCGAGGTGATGGCGCCTCTCGCGGACAAGCTCAACGCGGGCCTCGCTGCCAGCCGCGCCGCAGTGGACGCAGGCTACGCGCCGAACGACTGGCAAGTGGGCCAGACGGGCAAGATCGTGGCGCCGCAGCTCTACATCGCCTGCGGCATCTCGGGCGCCATCCAGCATCTGGCAGGCATGAAGGACTCCAAGGTGATCGTGGCGATCAACAAGGACGAAGAAGCCCCGATCTTCTCGGTGGCCGACTACGGCCTCGTGGCTGACCTGTTCGTTGCCGTGCCAGATTTCGCCCGCGAACTCGGCTGACCCGGACCACCCCGATCCAGGCGATACCTACAACGGAGACAAGATGAAACCCCTCGAACGCATCCTCGGTGTGCTGATTGCAGCCGCCCTCCCCCTCGCCGCCCAGGCCGCCTACCCCGACAAGCCGATCCGCCTGGTCGTGCCCTATGCCGCGGGTGGTCCCACCGACGCGATGGCGCGCATCCTCCAGGCGCCGCTGCAGAAGGCGCTCGGCGGCGCCACGGTGATCGTCGACAACGTGCCCGGCGTCGGTGGCGCTCTCGGCGCGCAGCAGGTGTTGCGCGCACCAGCGGACGGCTACACGCTCTTCCTCGGCAACAACGGTCCCAGCGCCGTGACCCCGCTGCTGCAGAAGAACGCAGGCTTCGATCCGATCAAGGACTTCGCACCCGTCTCGATGGTCGCGAAGTCGACGATGGTGCTCGCGGTCGGTGCCGGCGTGCCTGCGAACAACATGAAGTCCTTCCTCGCCTGGGCGAAGAACAGCGGCGGCAACGCCAACTACGCCAGCGCGGGCATCGGCTCGCTCGGCCACCTGGGCACCGAACTGCTGCTCAAGCAGGCGGGGCTCAAGATGACACACGTCCCCTACAAGGGCCAGGCGCCGACGCTCAATGCCCTGCTCGGCGGCGAGGTGCAGGTGTTGCTGACGACACCCACCGAAGCGATGCGCGGCCAGATTGCCTCCGGCAAGATCAAGCTCGTCGGCGTGACCTCCGAAACTCCTTCCCCGCATGACCCGAACGCCGATGTCATCGCCAAGTCCGTTCCCGGCTTCACGCTGTATTCGTGGTTTGCGATTCTGGTCAAGGCCGGAACACCGCCCGAGATCATCGACCAACTGCACAAGGCTGTCGTCACCGCCGTCGCATCGGACGACGTCCGCAAGCGCTTCGATTCGCTCGGCGTCGACGCCGAGAGCAGCACACCCGCCAAGGTAATGGACTACGTCAATCAGGACGTTTCGCGCTGGAGCGCCATCATTCGCGAGCAGAACATCCAGCCCGAATGAACGCGACCGAGCCGCCCCGCCCCATACGTTGAATACAGGAAGCCTTCATGGACTTCACAACCGAAGAACTGGCCTTTCGCGACAGCGTTCGCCGGATGGCTGAAAAACATGTGGCGCCGATCGCCGCCGAGATTGACGAGAACGATCGCTTCCCAACCGAACTGATCCCGATCTACGGCGACATGGGCCTGCTGCAGCTTTGGGTGCCCGAGGAATACGGTGGACCGGGCGCGAATCTCACGATGGTCTGCATGGCGCGCGAGGAGATCTCGCGCTACTCCGAAGCCTGCGGGCTGCTGGCCGGCGAGACGACGATGTTCGTGCTACCGCTCATGCACTTTGGCACCGAGGCGCAGAAGACGCGCTTCCTGCCTATCGTGGCGGAGGGCCGCACGCTGACCGCCATCGCGCTGTCCGAGCCCGGCGCCGGCTCGGACGTGAGCGCCATCCGCACCCGTGCCGTTCGCGACGGCAACGACTATGTCATCACGGGCCAGAAACAGTGGTGCTCCTTCGGCAGCGTGGCCGACTACATCATGGTGTTCGCAAAGACCAGCGATGCGGGCGGCGTCGACAACATCAGTCCCTTCATCGTCGATGTCAAGGCCAGCCCGGGTGTGAGCTTCGGCAAGAAGGAACGCAAGATGGGCATGCGCGGCGCCGTGAACGTGCCGGTCTACCTCGACAACGTGCGCGTGCCGGCCGAGAACATGCTCGGCGAGGAAGGCAAGGGCTTTCGTGCGGCGATGCGGGCGCTGGACCTGAATCGCCCAGCCATCGCTGCAGCGTCCGTCGGCCTCGCGCAGGGAGCGCTTGAAGCGGCGGTCGCGTACGCGCAGGATCGCAAGCAGTTCAAGCGTGCGATCTCGGAGTTCCAGGGCATCCAGTTCATGCTGGCCGACATGGCGATGCAGATCGAAGCCGCGCGTTGCCTGCTCTATGAATGCACGCGCGCCGGCGATCGCGGCGAGTGGGAGCGCCTGCCGATGCTGGCGAGCATGGCCAAGTGCTTTGCGAGCGACATGGCGATGAAGGTGACCACCGATGCCGTGCAGGTTCTCGGCGGCTACGGCTACGTCAAGGACTATCCAGTCGAACGGATGATGCGCGACGCCAAGCTCAACCAGATCTTCGAAGGCACGAACCAGATACAGCGCGTCGTGATCGCGCGCGAGTTACTGCGCCATGGCGCGCAGCGCGCCTGATCGTCTCCGCTCTTCTCCATCAGCCACCCAGGAACTGTTCGATGACCTCGCCCGAATACACCAGCCTTCTCTATGAGCGCCGCGGTAGCGTGGCCATTCTCACTTTCAACCGGCCCGAGCGCATGAATGCGATTGGCGGCACGTTGAAGCAGGACATCGTGGCCGCCATGACCCACGCCGAGCAGGATGCTGATGTCAGGGTCATCGTGCTGACAGGCGCTGGCGCAGCCTTCTGCGCGGGCGGCGACGTCAAGGAAATGGCCGAGTCCCGCAGCAGCGGCGCCAGTCGCAGCTTGCAGGAGAAGATCCGCCCTGCACGCGACGCGATGCTCCTCGCGATCCATGAAGCGTGCAAGCCTGTCATCGCCGCCGTCAACGGCGCGGCGGCCGGCGCCGGCATGAACATGGCGCTGGCCGCCGACATCCGCATTGCATCGACCACGGCCCGTTTCGCGCAAGCCTTCGTCAAGCGCGGCCTTCCACCGGACACGGGCGCCACCTACCTGCTGCCTCGCATCGTCGGCATGGCCAAGGCCTGTGAGCTCGCGTTCACGGGCGACACGATCGAAGCCGATGAGGCGCTGCGACTCGGCGTCGTCTCGCGCGTCGTGCCGGCCGACCAGCTGATGCCGACTGCCCTCGACCTGGCCGATCGGATCGCCGCAGGTCCGCCCATCGCGATCCGACTGGCCAAGCAGTCGCTCTATCGCGGACAGCATGGCGACTTGCGCGATGCGCTCGGCCGCGAGGCCGCCGCCTTCAACGTCTGCTTCGAAACCGAAGACGCGGCCGAGGGAGTCAATGCCTTCTTCGAGAAGCGCACGCCCCAGTTCAAGGGTCGCTGATCGACGGGCCCCAGAAAGGGTTCAGGCTTCGACCCAGCCGGCGCGAAACTTCTCGTTGATGAAGTCGAGAAACGCCCGCACCCGCAAGCTCTGGTTGCGCTTGCTCGCATAGACCACATACAGTGGCTCTTCCGCATCCACCTGGAGCCCCTCCAGCACACGCACGAGGCGACCGGATTCGATGTCCGGTCCGATGTGGATGTCCGACAGTCGCACGATGCCGAGGCCGTTGACGGCGAATGTGCGCAGCAGCTCCGCCGAGTTGCTGCCGATGTTGCCCTTGACGTCGAGCGTGATGTGCTCGTCTCCGTTGCGCAACGGCCAGCCGCTTCGGAAGGATCCGGCCAGGAAGTTCAGGCAGTTGTGTTGCGACAGGTCTTCGAGCGTCAGCGGGATGCCGGCCCGGGCCAGGTACTTGGGCGCTGCGCACATGCTCCAGCGCGTGGTGGCGATGCGCCTCGCCACCAGCGACGAATCGGGGATGCTGCCGCTCTGAAACGAGACGTCGACCTGGTTTTCGAACATGTCGATCGGTGCCGCGGTCAGCACGAACTCGACACGCATCTTCGGATGCCGTTCCAGGAACTCCGGCATCAACGGCGAGATCTGGTACTGCGCCAGCAGCAGCGGGCAGTTGATGCGCAGCACACCCGATGCCTCCAGCCGCGACTGGCCGAGGCCGCTCTCGGCCTCCTCCAGCGCGTCGATCACGCGATGCGCACCTTCGAGGAACCGCTCGCCCTCGCGCGTGAGCTTGAGCACGCGCGACGTGCGGTGGAACAGGCGCACGCCGAGCCGATCCTCCATCCGCTGGATCAACTTGCTGACGGTCGACGGGTTGCAGTCGAGGCTGCGCGCGGCGGCGGAGAAACTGGTCTCTTCGGTGACGCGAAGGAAGACGTCGAGTTCCCGGATGCGATCGTTCATGACACGGCAGTATCCACCGTCAATCGGTCTTGATCCACACCGCTTTCGTCTGCTGGTATTCCTCCATGTGCTGGGCACCGGATTCGCGGCCATAGCCGCTCATCTTGTAGCCCCCGAAGGGCACGGCCGGGTCCATCACCTGATAGCAGTTGACCCAGACCGAGCCGGCGCGCAATCCCTTGGCGACGCGGTGCACCTTGCTCACGTCGCGCGTCCACACGCCGCTTGCCAGGCCGTAGTCGGTGTCGTTGGCGCGCCGGAGCATGTCGTCGATGTCGTCGAAGGGAAGCGCGGAGATCACGGGGCCGAAGATCTCCTCGCGCGCGATCTTCATCTCGTCCCTGACGCCGGTGAACACGGTCGGCTCGACGAAATAGCCTTTGGAAAGCCCGTCGCGGTCGATCCGCTTCCCGCCTGCCAAAGCCTTGGCGCCCTCCTCCTTGCCGGCAGCGAGATAGCCGCAGACCCGATCGAGTTGCTCCTTCGAAACGAGCGGGCCGAGTTGCGTGTCGGCATCGAGCGGGTTGCCCACGCGCAGGGTTCGCGCGAATTCGGCCACCTTGTGCACGAACTCGTCATGGACCTTGCGCTCGACGAACAGTCGCGTGCCGGCGCTGCAGATCTGGCCCGAGTTGCCGAACACGGCCATGGCCGCGCCTGGCACGGCCGCATCGAGGTCCGCGTCGGCGAACACGATGTTGGGCGACTTGCCGCCCAGTTCGAGCGAGACGCGCTTGATGTTGCCGGCCGAGGCGCGAATGATCTTCTGGCCCACTTCGGTCGAGCCTGTGAACGCGATCTTGTCCACGCCGGGGTGGGCAGCAAGCGCCGCCCCGGCTGCACCCAATCCGGTGACGACATTGACCACGCCCGGCGGAATGCCCGCCTCCGCGCACAGTTCGACCAGGCGCAGCGGCGACAGCGGCGCCTGTTCGGCCGGCTTGAGCACGATGGTGCACCCCGATGCAAGCACCGGACATAGCTTCCAGATCGCCAGGCCGATCGGCCCATTCCATGGGTTGATCGCGCCGACCACGCCCACCGGTTCCTTGAGCGTGTAGCTGAAGACCTCTCCCGGCGCCGAGTTCTCGATCGTCTCGCCGTGGGTCGAGGTCGCCAGTCCTGCGTAGAAGCGCAGCAGACCGACCGCGCGTCGCCGGCCCAGCGTGGTGCGCGAGATCGGTCCGCCCATGTCCAGCGTGTCGAGCATTGCCAGTTCGTCGTAGTGCTGGTCCACGAGGTCTGCGAGCCGAAGCATCACCTGCTGACGGTCGAAGGGCTTGAACTTGCTCCAGGGACCGGTGAAGGCGCGGCGCGCGGCGGCGACAGCAAGCGCGATATCCTGCTCATCGGCCTCGGCCACTTCGGCCAGCACCTCGCCGGTGCTGGGATTGACGGTCTTGAAGGTGCGGCCCGAGTTCGATGCGACATGTTTGCCGTCGATGAACATCCGCTTGACGCTGCCGTCGAGAAAGGCCGGCATGGGGAGAGTGCTTGGCTGCTGCATGGTCGTGTGCCTCGTTGAATGAATCGAGTGGTTCGCCGGGCGTCAGTCCACCTCGGCCGGGGTGCCATGTCGCACGTCGAAGTGGGCGGCGTTGGCAGGTGTCTTGCGAACAGCGGCCAGACCTTCGCCGCGCAGGAAGGAGGCGGCGCGCTCGCCGATCATGGTCGCCGGCGCGCTGGTATTGCCTCCGATGATGTTGGGCATGATCGAAGCATCCGCGACGCGAAGGCCCCGTATGCCATGGACGCGCAACTCGGCATCCACGACGGCCATCGGATCACTGGCCGGCCCCATCTTGCAGGTCCCCACGGGGTGATACGCGGTGTTGACCTGCGCCCGCAGCGTGGCTTCGAGGTCGGCATCGTCCTGTACGCCGGCGCCGGGCTCGATCTCACCGCCCGAGAACGGCGCCAATGCCGAAGCGCCGAAGATACGGCGCGCCTCGCGCACGCCGCGCACCAGCGTCGCCATGTCGGCCGGGTCTTCGAGGAAATTCGGATGCATCACCGGCTTGGCGGCCGGATCGGCCGATGCCAGTTCCAGGTGCCCACGCGAGACCGGCCGAAGCAACTGCACGAGCACCATGAAGCCGTGGTCCCGGGGAATGACACGCGCATTGCCCTTCAGGCCGACCAGGAAGGTCATCTGCACATCGGCGCGGTCGAGTCCAGGCAGCGTGCGCACAAAACCGCCGGCCTCGGCCGCGTTCGACGAAAGCATGCCCGTGCGGTTGAACAGGTAGCGCAACGGGCTGAGCGCCACGCGTGCCCATGATTGGGGGGACAGCGCGTAGGATTCGCCGCTCGGATTGCGGTGCGAGACATAGACGGTCGGGTGGTCCTGCAGGTTGTGACCCACGCCGGGCAAGGCGAGCTTCACAGGAACGCCCATGCGCCGCAAATGCGCTTCAGGGCCGATGCCTGAGAGCATCAGAAGTTGCGGCGAATTCACCGCACCACCGGAAAGCACGACCTCGCTCGATGCGCCCAACAGCCGTCGCTGGCCGTCCTGGACGATGCGCACGCCCACCGCATGGTCGCCCTCCAACTCGATCTTCTCAACCAGCGTGTCAGCGAACACCGTGAGGTTGGGGCGCTCCAGCACCGGATGCAGGAACGCTCGCGAATTGCTCAACCGCACGCCCTCGCGTTGGTTGAGTTCGTAGATGCCGTACCCGTCCTGCTCGGGACCATTGAAGTCATCGCTGCGGCGATGCCCGGCCTCGACGGCAGCATCGACGAAGGCGCGGGAGAGCACATTGGGGGACTTCGGCAGGCTGACATCCAGTTCCCCGACCGTGCCGTGGTACGCCGAGCCGCCCGCATGACGCTTCTCGTGCTGCCGAAACACCGGCAACACGTCGTCGTAACCCCAGCCGGGATTGCCGAGGGCTTCCCACTCGTCGTAGTCGCGGCGGTGGCCGCGGATGTACACCGAACCATTCACCGAACTGCACCCGCCGAACAGCTTGCCGCGCGGGCAGCCTATGGTGCGGTTGTCGACAGCCTCGCCGCCCGCGAAGCTGTGCCGCCAGTTATAACGCGCATGCGGCAGGAGAAAGATATTGCCCACCGGAAGCGCTGTCTTGAGGTTGACCGGAAAGCGCCGGTCCGAAGGTCCCGCTTCGATCAACGCGACACGAACGGCCGGGTCTGCCGACAACCGGTTCGCGATGACGCAGCCTGACGATCCGGCACCGATCACGATGTAGTCGAAGGCCTCTGGGGAACGATTCATGCAGTCTGTCTCCTGCTGATGGAATGCGTGCCGTTCTGCGCGGCATCGCTCCTGCTCGAAAGGGCCAGCATCGCGTGCGGCCGCGCCTGCAACAAGGCCGCACATGGCACATCAGCTGTGAACCGCGATCACAGACTTCGCATCACAGCGCGATGCGCCCGTGGGGATGGGTGCTGCTCACCCCGCCGTCCACCGCGTAGCACTGGCCGGTGACGAAAGAGCTGTCGTCGCTGGCGAGGAAGGCGGCCATCGCCGCGATTTCGTCGGGGCGGCCGGCGCGCTTCAACGGCGTCATGTGGCCGATGCGCGCCTCGATGCCGCGCTCTCGCGCCTGCTCGAAGACCTTGCGCGTCATCTTGGTCTCCACCAACCCGGGAAGGATCGCGTTGACGCGCACGCCCGTGCCGGTCAACGCATTGGCCGCGCATTGCGCCAGGCTGTTCACGGCGGCCTTGCTTGCGCTGTACTGGATCGAGCCTGCGTTGGCTCGCAACGAAGCTGCCGAAGAGGTGAGGATGATCGATCCACCACCCTTCTGTGTCATGAATCGCCCGGCATGCTTCACCGCGAGGAAGGCGCTGATGGTGTTCACCCGCCACACGTCGTTCCACTCTTCCACGGTCTGCTCCAGGAGCGGCGTATTGGTTCCCGGCGTTCCCGCGTTCGCGAAGAACACGTCGAGCCCGCCGAACTCGGCGATGCACTGCGCGACGACGGCCTCGACATCGGCCTCGGCGGTCGCGTCGGCCACCATCGCGACGGCGCGGCCGCCCGCCGAGCGGACGATCGCAGCGGTTTCTTCGGTGTTGTCGGCACTGCGGCCGACGACCAATACCGAGGCTCCTTCATGTGCAAAGCGGATCGCGCTGGCGCGCCCGATGCCGCTGCCCGCGCCAGTGATCACGCAGCGCTTGTCGGCGAGTCTGCTCATGCTGTTTCTCCTTGGGAATCGCGTTCAATGGATTCAGCGTGTCGCGATCGTCCAGCCGCCGTCGACCGCCAGTTGCGCGCCCTGGATGTAGCGGGCGTCGTCGCTCGCCAGGAAGGCCGCGACGGACGCGATCTCGTCGGGCTCGCCAAAGCGACCGAGCGGCATGGCGGCCAGACGGGCGGTCACCGTCGCGTCGTCGAACTTCCCGATCGAAGCCGGCGTGCAGATCATTCCGGGAAGAATCGCGTTCACGCGGATGCGGTGCGGGCTCAACTCCACCGCAGCGGCACGGGTCAGGCCGAGCACGCCGGCCTTCATCGCCGCGTAGGCGATGGAATGGGGCAGCGATTGCACGGCGGACGAAGAACTGAGATTGACGACGGCGCCCGAGCCGCGGCGCTTCATCTGGGGCACTGCCGCCTGCGTGGTCCAGATCAGCGCCTTGAGCCCGACGTCGAAGGTGTGCGTGGCACTGTCCTCGTCGACCTCTTCGAGCGGCTGGAATCGGGCCCAGACTGCGTTGTTGACCAACACCCCGACCGGTGCACCAAAGTCCCGCTCGACGGCCTCGAACGCGGCAGCGACCGCATCGCGACGGCCCACGTCCGCCACGTAGCCACGCGCCTCGATGCCGCGCGCCACGAGCCCTGAAACTGCGCCATCGAGCCGGCTGGCGCCGACGTCGAGGCAGGCGATGCGACCACCTTCGGCACCGAAGCGCTCGGCGATCGCGAGGCCGATGCCGCGCGCGGCGCCGGTGATGAGACAGACCGTGCGTGCAAGGCGGCGCGGCATGGCGGCGTTCGTATCCAATGGCCCGGGCATCACAAAGCTCCTTGTAGATCGGACGACACAAAACCTCTCCGGTCAGTGTTTTCCATATGTCGTACGCTATCGCACTATCCACATACTAACTGTATTTTTGGAAGGATGCATCGATGAAAGCCGCCGTACTGCAACAGCGGGGCCGTGACGGCCTCTTCGTGCGCGAAGCGCCCATGCCGGTACGCCGCGAGGGCGAAGTCCTGTTGCGCGTGCACGCCGCGGGCCTGAATCGTGTCGATCTGTACATGCGCGACAACGGCAGCGGAATCACGCATGACCTGCCGCAGACGCTGGGTGTCGAGGCGGCCGGCGTGATCGTCGAAGCCGATGCCGACGGCGGACTCAAGGCGGGACAGAAAGCCGTCGTGTATTCCAACGCCTTCTGCGGCACCTGTCGCTACTGCCTGGCCGGCGATCAGCCGTTGTGCCTGCGCGCGAAGATCATGGGCGAGCACCGGAACGGGGGCTTTGCGGAATACGTCGCGATGCCGGCGCGCTGCGTGCTGCCGCTGCCCGATCATGTCGACCTCGTCGACGCCGGCGCTCTCCTCGCCGCCTACCTGACGGCGTGGCGCATGCTCTTCGGCAAGCGCGCACTTCGGCCCGGAGAGACCCTGTTGATCGTCGGCGTGGGCGGCGGCGTCGCCGTGGCATGCCTGCAGTTGGCGCTGCACGCGGGCGCTCGCGTGCTCGTGACGTCATCGAGCGACGAGAAGATCGAGCGCGCGCTATCGCTCGGCGCCGCGGCAGGGGTCAACTACCGGCGCGAGAAGGTCGCGAAGCGCATCCTGGAGCTCACCCATGGCGAAGGGGTCGACATGGTGATCGACAGCGTTGGTGAGGCAAGTTGGGACGATTCACTGAGGTCGCTGCGGCGCGGAGGCCGTCTTGTCACCTGCGGCGCGACGACCGGCTCCAACCCGTCGGCGGACCTCCAGCGGCTCTTCATCCGACAGTTGGAGGTGTACGGCTCGACCGGCGGCAGCATGGAGGAATGCAGGCAACTTCTGGCGCGCTTCGCCGCCGGCAGCATCAAGCCCGTGATCGACCGGCGCTACACGCTGGACGAACTGCCCGCCGCGTTCGATCGCCTCGAACACGGAGAGCAGTTCGGAAAAATCGTCATCACGATGGGCGCGGAGAAGTAACCGGGACGTTCCGCTCCAGAAACGCGATCATGCTGCGCACGAAAGCGTCGTTGCGGTCGCCGGCAATCATGTGCGCGGTCGTTGCGCGGGTTCATGATGGTATTTCGACTATGTCGTACACGTGCATACGGTTATTATGCGCAATATGTCGATCAAGCAACTTCTGCTCGTGCGCCACGGCCGTCCCGACGAAGGCCACGCACTGAATCCCGGCGATCCGCCGCTGCACGCAAGCGGGCATGCACAGGCTCGCGCGGTAGCCATCAGGCGTCTCGGTTTCGAGCCCATCGATCGCATCGTGAGCAGCCCGCAGCAGCGTGCGCTCGATACCGCGGCCCCGCTGTCGCGGCTCCTGGGCATCGAGATCGAGGTGGTCCCGGGGCTGGCCGAATGCGACCTGAACACGACGCGCTACCGGTCGCCGGAAACCATCCGTCGCGAGGAACCGCATCGCTGGGCCGAATTCCTGGCCTCGCCGCCGCGCTTTCTGGGCATCGACCCTGACGAGTTCAGGCAAACCGTGCTCGGGGCTTTCGCGCAATTGCTCGCAGAGCCGCGAGGCAACACCATCGCGGTGTTCTCTCACGGCATGCCCATCAAGACGCTGGTCGCGCACGCGCTGCGCACGCCGGGCACAGACACCTTCTCGATTGACCATTGTTCGGTGACACGCGCTGTGGGCACTTCGCTTGACGACGTGCGCGTGCGCACGCTCAACGAATCCACCCCGTGAGCAAACGCACGCCCTAGCGCGCGCCGAAAGCGCCTTCGGCCTTCAATGCCGCCACCTCGCCGGACTCGAAACCCCACGACGACAGGATCGCTTCCGGGTCCCCGCTTGCGACGCTCGGCAGCTTCGGCGCTTCCGGCACGGTGCGGCTGAAGCGCGGTGCGGGCGCAGGCTGCATGACGCCGCCCACCTCGACAAAGGTCCCGCGCGCACGATTGTGCGGATGCGCGACCGCCTCGGCCAGCGTCAGCACAGGTGCGAAGCACACGTCGCTGCCTTCCATGATCGCGCACCATTCCGCGCGGGTCTTTTCGCGAAACACCGCCGCCAGCCGCTCCCGAAACGCAGGCCAACTGTCCCGGTCGAGTTGATCCGGCAGCGCTTGTCCCGCCAGGCCCGTGAGGCGCAGCAATTCCGCATAGAACTGCGGCTCCGCCGATGCGATGCTGATGTACCCGCCATCGGCAGTCTCATAGACGCCGTACCACGGCGCCGTCTCACCGTCGAGCGAGTTCTCGCCGCGCCGGTCGCTCCATTTGCCGTCTGCAAGCATGGCGTAGATGTAAGTCATCAGCGAGGCCGCGCCATCGACCATCGCGGCGTCGACGACCTGGCCCTTGCCAGACTGCCGTGCCTCGAGCAGCGCACACACGATGCCAAATGCCAGGTACATGCCGCCGCCACCGAAGTCGCCGACCAGGTTCAACGGCACGGCGGGCGGCCCGTCCTTGCGGCCGATCGAATGCAAGGCGCCGGTGAGCGCGACGTAGTTGATGTCATGGCCTGCCGCCTTGGCGAGGGGCCCGTCCTGGCCCCACCCCGTCATGCGCCCGTAGACGAGCTTCGGATTCAGCGCGAGAGCGGGTTCCGGACCCAATCCAAGGCGCTCCATCGTGCCCGGCCGGAATCCCTCGATGAATGCATCGGCATCAGCAAGCAGACGACGCAGTGCGCCCATGCCAGCCGGCGTCTTGAGCTCGAGCGCGATCGCCGAGCGGCTGCGATTGAGCAGTTCGATGCGCGGATGCCCCGGCGGATGCGCCTGCCCGGGCCGCTCGATGCGCAGCACCTCGGCACCCATGTCAGCCAGCATCATTGCCGCGAAGGGCCCGGGCGCGAGGCCCGCCATTTCCACGACCCTGATTCCCTTGAGTGGTCCCATTGCCTGGTCCTTTGTCGATCTAGTTCGAAGCGACCGCACCGTAGCTGTCGCGCAATTGGCGCTTGAGCACCTTGCCGATGTCGCTGCGCGGGAGACTCTCGACGACGCACACCGCGGAGAGCCGCTGTGGCTTGCCGAGGCGCTCGTTGGTCCAGGTCTGAAGCTGCTCCGCCGACACTGCGGAACCCTCACGCAATACCGCACAGGCCACCGGCGTCTCGCCCCATCGCTCGGAGGGCACGCCGAATACGGCGACATCGGCAACATCCATGTGCGTGCGCATCACCGCTTCGACGTCACTCGGATAGACGTTGAAACCGCCCGAGATGATCATGTCCTTCTTGCGGTCGAGCAGGACGAGGAAGCCATCCTCGTCGAAGCGCCCGACGTCACCGCTGCGGATGAAACGCCGCCCCTCTGCATCGAACCATTCGACTTCGGCAGTCTTGGCCGGGAGGTTGTGGTAGCCGGCCATCATCGTTCCCGAGCGTCCCACGATCTCGCCGATCGATCCGCGCGGCAATTCCTGCCCGTCCTCGTCGATCACGCGCATGTCATGGCCGGGTGCGGGCTTGCCGACGGTATGCAGCTTGTCCGGACGCTCGTGCGCGGGCAGCGCACACACGCCGCCGCCCTCCGTCATGCCGTAGTACTCGGTCAGCCCACCGGGCCATCGCGCCAGCACGTCGGCCTTGAGCCCCGACGGAAACGGCGCGCTTCCGCAAGACTTCATGCGAAAAGACGAAAGGTCGAATTGGTCGAACTGCGGATGCGCCATGATCCGCTGGAACTGCACCGGAACCATCATGCTGTGCGTCACGCGATGGTGTTCGGCCAGCATCAGGTAGGCGCCTGCATCGAACTTCTTCATGAGCACGACCTTCGCGCCCAGCGACAACGCCGGCAGGAAGCTGGACAGCGTCATGTTCGAATACAACGGGATCGACACCAGGACCGATGCATGCGGGCCGTAGCCCAGGCTCGTGAAGAGCCTGACGTGCGCCCATCGGTACGAGTAAGGCACCGCGATGCCCTTGGGCGTGCCCGTGGTGCCCGACGAATAGATGATGTTGAAGGTCCAGTCCGGCTTCACATCCACCGGCTTCGGTGCCGTGTCGGACGGCGCAAGCCACGCGGACAGAGCCTCGCCGGCCGGCGAGTCGTCGAGCGCGATCCGGCGTGCGGCGATGCTGCCCGACATATCTTCGAGCGACTTCGCGACCACCGCGTCGAGAAACAGGATTCGCGCGCCCGCATCGGCCACCATCGCGGCCAGGCCGGCCGGTGTGGTGTCAGGGGCCAGCGGCGCGACGGCCAGCCCTGCACGCAGGCCGCCGAGGAACACGGCTGCGTATTCGATCGACGTGGAAGCGGAGATCGCGACGACCTCGCGTGGCTGCACGCCATCTCGCTGCAGGGCGGCGGCCACCCGGTCCATCATCGCGTCGAGCGTGCCGTAGTCCACCACACGGTCGTCGAGCACCAGCGCAGGGTCGCGCGGGCGATATTCGGCATGTGCCCGGATCAGTGCCGGGAGGGTGCCGAAGTCCTGTTCAAGTATTTCGGAGAGCCGCATCTTCCGTCCTGGCCGCTCGGCGCGGTCTACATCTTCATCTTGCATTCGGGACTGACCGGGGGCGCGATCTGCGCGGTCGGCTCGATCGATCGCATCACGATCTCACCCTTGCCGTCGCCGGCCTTGACCGCCTGCACCACGACCAACGGACGCAACAGCTGATGGTCGGCGGCGCGCATCTCAACTTCCCCGACCACCGTGTTCGCCTTGAGGCCCTCGAGTGCCGCGCGCACCGCAGGCACCTCGGCCGACTTCGCCTTCAGGATGGCCTGGTGCACGAGATCGAACGACAGGTAGGCGTCGACGTCGATGTAGGTCGGCTTCCGCTTGTAGCGCTCCTCGAAGGCTTTCACGAAAGCCGTATTCCGCTCGCCGGGCATGGTCCAGAAGTAGCTCTGCGCGGACCAGAGGCCGACGCTCGCGTCGCCGTGCGCGCCGATGAGGATCTCGTTGACCATCGAGGCGGACACCACTGTCTTGTACTTCTCGAACAGCTTGAACGGCTGCTGCTGCTTGATGAGCGCGATGCCGCCCGACGACGGGTAGTACATCAGCAGGCCTTCGGCCGGCTTGTCCAGCAGTTGCGCGATGTAGCTGCCGAGATCGGACGCGGTGATCGGCGCGAACAGCGTCTTGTTCACCTTGCCGCCACTCTCCTGCATCGCGGCTGTGAATCGCTTGGCGGTGTCATGCCCGACCGCGATGTCGGCCATCAGCAGGTCCCAGGTCTTGACGCCGCTTGCCTTGCTCTGCTCGCGCAGGCTGTTGACCTGCATGCCGTCGGTGATGCCGATGCGGAAATAGTTCTGGCCGCAGTTCTTGCCGGTGAGGTCGTCCGATGCGGCCGTGGCGTCGATGAACAGCGCATTCAGCCCCGACATCTTCGACGCGATGGCGAGCGATGTGCCCGATGGATTCAAGCCGGTGAAGAAGGAAACGCCCTGTTGCTCCACCAGCCGATTGGCAGCGGCGATCGCCGTCGCCGGCGTGCCTGCGTGGTTCTGCGTGATGAGTTCGTACTTGCGGCCGAGCGCGCCGCCCTGAGCATTGAGACGCTCCACCGCGAATGCCGCGCCGTCGTTCACGTAGGCTCCGCTGACGGCGAACGGACCGGTGTCGATATTCACCACACCCAGCTTGATGGTCTCCTGTGCCCACGCGGGCCCCTGCAGGACGGCCGAGATGGCAAACAGGGCGCACAACTTTCTGATCATGAGGATCTCCTGTGGGTAGGGAACTAGAAGGCTAGAAGGCCAGGGCCGCGCGATGCTGCTCGGCATCGATGTCGGCAGTGCGGCCACGGTCGATGATTTCGCCCTTGGCCATGACCACGAAGCGCTGGCTGACGCGGCGCACGAGGTTCAGGTGCTGCTCGACCATCAGCACGCCGGTGCCGGCGGCGCGGATCTTGTTGAAGATGTCGGCCAACTCATCGACCAGCACGGGCGACAGGCCTTCGGAAGGCTCGTCCAGCAAGAGCACGCGCGGATTGCCGAGCAGCGCCCGCCCGACCGCCAGCATCTGCTGCTGGCCGCCGCTGAGCTCGGTACCCATCTTGTCGCGCCGCTCGCGGAGCACCGGGAAGAGCTTGTAGACCGACTCCATGGTCCAGTGGCCCTTGCGCCTGCAGGCGGCACCGAGCAGGAGATTCTCGCCCACGGTCAGGTGCGGCAGGATCATGCGGCCCTGCGGCGACAGCGTGACACCCTGCATGGCGGCCCGGTAGGCGGGCAGCTTCTGCAGCGCGATGCCGCCGACTTCCACGGAACCGCCACTGATGGTCGTGCCCCCGAAGAAGGACATCAGCAGCGTGGACTTGCCGGCCCCGTTCTTTCCGACCACCGCGACGGCCTCCCCCTCCTCCATCTGCAGGTCGACATCGCGCAGCACCACCGACTTGCCGTAGCCGGCCCGCAGGCCCTTGACATGGATGAAGCTCATGCGGCGGTCCCCAGGTAGGCGGCAATGACTTTCGGGTCGCTGCGCACCTGCGCCGGCGAGCCGTGCGCCAGCAGCCGGCCCAGGTCGAGCGCAGTGATCGAGTCGCAGAAGCGAAACACGGCCTCGACGTCGTGCTCGACCACGAGCGCCGAGACGTTGCGTTTGTGCGCCACTGCCGCCAAGTGCTCGAACAGCGTGATCGTCTCGCTGGTCGAAAGTCCGGCCGCGGGTTCATCGAGCAGCATCAGTGCGGGTTGGCCGATCAACGCCAGCGCGATATCGACGCGCCGCTGGTCACCGTAGGCGATGCTGTCAGCCATCTCGTCATACACGCCGCCGAGTTCCAGCGTATCGACGATGCCTGCCAGATCTTCCTCGCCGAGTTGCGATGCCACGAGCTCCAGTTGTTCGCCAACGCGTATGCCCGGCAAGATGCTGGTGCGCTGAAACGATCGCGACATGCCGAGACGGCGGCGTTGCACCACGGAATGGTGCGTGATGTCCTGGCCGTTGACGAAGACCCGTCCGCGCGTCGGCTTGCGCCGTCCGGTGATGGCATCCATCAAGGTCGACTTGCCCGCGCCGTTCGGTCCGATCACGCCGTGCAGCACGCCGCGCTGCGAAACTTCCAGGTTGATGCCTTCGAGCGCCTTCACGCTGCCATAGGACACGCTCAGGTCTTCAACGCGCAACATCGCGGCCTCCTGAAGTCGGTGCGGTGCTCTTCCCGAAGAGCTTCGCCAGGTTGTCTCGAATGAAGCCCATGGTGCCCTCCGGGAACGCGACGATGACCAGCACCACGGCCAGGCCGGTCAGCAATTCGAGGTGTCCGGTTGCGCCGAACTGGTCTTGCCCGATGACGTAGAGGAGCGCGCCGAGCACGGGCCCGGCAACGGTGCCGACGCCACCGATCAGGGTCGACACCAAGGCATGGCCACCGGTCACGAAGTCCAGCAATTCGGGCGAGGCGAATGCCGTGTGCAGGCCCGTCAGCAGGCCGGAAATCGCCGCGATGAATCCCGATATCGTGAACGCGAGCACCCGCGGCGCGTAGGTGTTGAAGCCCGAGAAACGCATCCGCTCTTCATTGGCGCGGATCGCGCGCAGCACGCGGCCGGTGCGCGAATGCCCCACGCTCCAGGCCAGCAGCATCACACCACACAACGCCAGCCAGGCGACGGGCCAGAACAGCTCGGGCCTGGCGAGCTGCGCCTGGGTCAGTCCGAAGAAGCTCCCCGTGAAGTTCAGCGCGAGGCCGTCGTCGCCGCCGGTCACCGGCCGGAAGTCGGTGATCATCACCATCGATCGCAGCATCTGGGCCAGGGCCAGCGTGAGCATTGCGAAAGGCAGTGGTCGCGCGCGGACCACGAGCGCGCCGATCGACGCGGACAGCAATGTCGACGCGAGCAGCGTGAAGCAGGCCGCCGTCATCACGTTCCAGCCCAACTGGGTGACCGCGATCGCGAAGAGGTAGGTCGCGCTGCCCGTGAAAGCAGCCGCGCCGAACATCATCAGCCCGCTCTGGTGCGCCAGGAACCCGATCGCGACGGCCGCAATGCCCAGCACGATGGCATTGATGAGAAGCCCCAGGTAGAACGAACTCTTCACCACCGTCGGCAGGAACAGCCCCAACACGACGAGCACCGCCACGACGAGCGCCGGCTTGAGAAGACTCGGCACCTTGCGGGTGACAGCAGAGGGCGGCGGCGCAACCATGCTGAGTCCTTGTGCGATGGCCATCAGGCAACCCTCCCTCGGCCAAGCCCTTGCGGCCGCCACAGCAAGACGAAGAACAACAGCAGGTAGGGCGCCATCACGGCCAAGGTCGGCGAGACCAGCGTGCCGATCACCTGGATCAGGCCGTAGACCACCGCCGCGGCGATCGCGCCACCAATGCTGCCCAGCCCGCCGATGACGACGACCATCAGGCAACTGATCAGGATGCTGCCGCCCATCGCGGGGTCGACGGACAGGTAGGGTCCGGCCAGCACGCCGGCCAATCCGGCGAAGCCCGTGCCCATGCACACCACGAGCAGGCTCAGGCGATCGGTGTTGACGCCCATCATCCGCGCCACCATTGGCTGCTGGCTGACGGCACGCACGTGCATGCCCGATCGCGTGTACTTGAGCCACACGGCCAGGGCCACGCAGGTTCCGAAGCCCACGGCGATCAGGAAGATCCGGTACGCCGGATAGCGCTGGCCGAACAGATCGATCGACCCGGCCAGCGACGCCGGCGCATCAAGCTGCAACGGCGCCGTGCCCCAGATCTTGATCACCACCTGGCTGAGCACCAGCGCCAGCCCGAAAGTAACGAGCGCCACGTCCATGTGCGAGCGATGCTGCAACGGCCTGATCACCGCGTACTCGAACGCCACGCCCAGCACCGCCAGCAGCAGCGGGACAATCAGCAGGGCCGCCCAGAAGCTGAAGAGGCCCGAGAAGGTATAGCCCAGGTAGGCGCCCAGCATGAACAGCGCGCCATGCCCGAAGTTCATCACGTCGCGCAGGCCGAAGATCAGCGCGAGGCCGCTGGCGAGGATTGTCAGCAGCGACGCCAGCGCCAGCGCGTTGGCGAGTTGGGCGACGTTGAAGATGCTTGAAAGGTCCATGTCCACTCCCGTCTAGTGGCCGACCAGGATGCACTCGCCCCGGTCGAGCACCGTCACGTAGCGTTCGACCGCCAGCGCGCGGAAGCGCAGCGTGTCGCCCTCTTCGAACAGGTCGATGCGAATGGTGTCGCCCGGAAGGGCCGGTTGGACGAAGCGCACGGACATCGAGCGCAGGCGCTCGGGGCGCCCGGGGCTGAAGTGCTTCAGGATCGCCCGGCAGGCCAGGCCCATCGTGTTGAGCCCGTGCGAGATCGGCCGCTCGAAGCCCGCTTGGCGCGCCACCACAGGATCGGCGTGGATCGGCATGTAGTCGCGGCTGACCAGGCGGTACAGCAGCGCAGCCTGCGGCGTGGTGCGGTACTCGACGCTGACGCTCGGTTCGGCATCGTCGCGCAGCGCGGGCATGGCGGGCGGCGCTACGCCATGGCTGCCGCAGCCGCCATCGCCGCGCAGGAACTGCGTTGAAGACAGGCTGGCCAGAGGCTCGCCGGATCGCGCGTCGGCAATCTCGGTGTCGAAGTAGATCAGCGCGCCGCGTCCGACGCCCTTGTCGACCACGGCACGCACGCTGTGCGCGGCCCGGATCTCGGCATTCAGCGGCAAGGGCCGGTGCAGCACGAAGCGCTCTTCCCCGTGCAGGATGTTCACCCAGTCGATACCGGCCTCGGGATCGGCGTGCCAGAACGCAGGCCAGCCCAACACCATGCACTGACTGGGCACGGCGTGCTGCTCTCGGCCCTCGAAAACGTAGGGCAATTCGTCTTCATCGAGTGGGTCGGAGCCCATGCCCAGGCCGAGGGCATACAACGCGGAGTCCCGCCAGTCGTAGCTCTGGTCCGTCGTTTCGAAACTGCGTCCGATGACGTTCTGCAGGTTCATGAAGGCGCTTGTCTCCGTTCAAAACGTCAGCATAACGTACCATACGCATGCGTACTACCTATGGTTAGTACGGAGTACCATGCGGCCCGGCGCGGGATCAGCGATGGAAGCGAACGGCCTCGCCGGTCGGCGCGCGGCCGACGCGTGCAGTGTTGGCCTTTTCGGCCGGATCCTCATGGCCGAAGGAGACACCGAACAGCAGCCGCTGTGTGTCTGGCAGCCCGAGCGTGGCCCGCACGATGCCGGGGTACAGGCCGAGCGCGCCCTGGGCGCAAGTCGCGATGCCCCGGGCCGTCATGGCCAGCATGAGCGTTTGCGCGTACATGCCGATGTCCGTGGCCTCGCGTGTATCGAAAGGCTGTGGCATGAAGATGAAAACGGCATGCGGCGCGCCGAAGAAGTCGAGATTGCGAACGTACGCAGCACGTCGTCCGACGAGATCGGTTCGCTCGACACCCATGGCGCCGTAGAGCTGCACCGCCGCGTCGACCTGGCGCGCACGGTACACGCCGTCGAACTTGCCTTCGGCGGGCCAATCGGGGTCGATCGGATCACCGCGCAGGCCGGCTTCGACCAGTGCGGTCCGAAGCCGCTGGAGCGCCGCACCCGAGACGACATGCGGTATCCAGGGCTGAACGTTGCAGTTGGATGGTGCACGCTGGGCGATGGCAAACACCTCATCCAGCGTGCGCTGCGGCACTTCGTCGGGCAGGAAGCCGCGCACCGAACGCCGCTGCAGGATGGCTTCGTCGACAGTCATCATGACTTACCGGCCCGCTATCAATGCGGCCCCGCGCTGGGCGTATGCGCGCGCAAGCTTGCGCCCCACGCGCGCCGCGTCCGGCAAGAAGCCGTTGCCCGCATCGCCACGCGCCGCCACACCCGCGCTGCCGACAGCCCCCCGGAACATCGCGAACACCTGGTGGAAGGTCGTCATGCGCTCGTGCGATCCGGCAAGCCGGTAGTAGCGCCGGAGGTAGTCCTCCTCGGTCGGGATGCCGAGTTCGGCCAGCGGCAGGCCCAGCAGACCGCCGTTCTCGTCGGTCGCCATGCGCCAGGCCTGACTGTTGAAGGCCACATCCACCAGCGGATGGCCGAGCGTCGACAGTTCCCAGTCGAGCACGGCCACGACGCGCGGCTCTGTCGGATGGAACATCATGTTGGTGATGCGGAAGTCGCCGTGGCACAAGGCGAGGGTCTGGCTCTCCGGGACTCGCTCGCCGAGCCAGGCCACGATGCGATCGAGATCGGGGTTGTCGTCGTCGCCTTGGCGGAACTGCGCCCACTGCTGCGACCAGCGGCTGAACTGCCGCGCAAAGTAGTTGCCCGGACGGCCGAAGTCGGCGAGGCCCACAGCGCGGAAGTCCAGACTGTGCAGCGCCGCCATCGTGGCGCCCATCGAGTCATACATCGCGCGACGCTCTTCGGGCGCCACGCCGGGCATCGCAAAGCCTTCGAACACCCGCCCGTCGACGCGCTCCATGAGATAGAACGGCGTGCCGAGGACTTCCCGGTCGTCGCAATACAGCAGCGGCGCCGGAACGGGCACGGCGCTCCCGCGCAGCGCGGTCAGGACGCGGAACTCGCGATCGATCGCGTGGGCCGACGCCATCAACACCGCGTTGGGCTGCTTGCGCAGCACGGCCTGCCAGTCGCCGCGACGCAGGAAGTAGGTCGGGTTGGACATGCCGCCCACCGTCCGCTCGACGGCGAGATCGCCGGCGAGGCCCGGCACAGCCCGGCGCAGGTAGGCATCCAGCCGCGCCGGGTCGAAGTCAATGCCGCGGCCGGCCGGGGCTTCGACGGCGTTGCTCATGGGGTAACCTCCGTGCTTCGCACTGCGGTGCGAGCTTGCTTGGAGCGGTCCGGCGCGGCGCTCATGACGTCGCGCGCTTGCCCGCGAAGCCGAACAGGTACTGCGCGACGCGGCGCATCTGCACCTCTTCCGACCCTTCGGTGATGCGGTAGCGCCGGTGGTGTCGATAGATGTGCTCGAACGGCAGCGCGCGCGTGTAGCCGATGCCGCCATGGACCTGGATCGCGCGGTCGGCGGCCTCGCAGCACAGCCGGTTCGCGCGGAAGTTGCAGATCGAGACGAGGTCGCTGATCTCCAGCGGGTCTTGCTGGTCCATGCGGCTCGCGACCTGGAAGATGAAGTTGCGCACCATCTCGCACTCGGCGTAGAGCTCCACCAGCGGGAACTGGATCGCCTGCTTCTTCGACAGCGGCTCGCCGAAGGCAATGCGGTTGACCGCGTACTTGGCGGACTCGGTGATGCAGTAGCGTGCCGCGCCGGCGCTGGCCGCCGCCTGGCGGATGCGGTTTTCGTGGATGAAACGCTGCGCCAGCACCAGCCCCTTGCCCTCTTCACCCAGGATCGCGCTTTCGGGCACGCGCACGTTCTTGAGTTCAACCTCCGCATGGTCGCTGGGCATGTTGAAGGTCCAGTGGTTGTAGGCGATGCGGTGGCCGGGCGAATCGGTGGGCACGATGAACGCGGTGATGCCGAGCGCATCGCCCGGCTTGCCCGAGGTGCGGGCGAACACCAGGTTGCCGTGCGCGCGCTGCACCTGGCTGTTGAAGCGCTTCATGCCGTTGATGACCCAGCCGTCGCCGTCGCGTACGCCTGTGGTCTCAAGCCAGGTGGCGTCGCTGCCGTGGTTGGGCTCGGTCAAGCCGAAGGAGAGGTGCCGGTCGCGCTTGATGATGCC
This sequence comes from Variovorax sp. 10L426, assembly GCF_056395305.1. Taxonomy (NCBI): domain Bacteria; kingdom Pseudomonadati; phylum Pseudomonadota; class Betaproteobacteria; order Burkholderiales; family Comamonadaceae; genus Variovorax; species Variovorax sp. 10L426. The sequence goes on from NZ_JBFTJF010000001.1 coordinate 22,592, forward strand.
CTCGATGTAGCGTTTCTGTTCGGGCGTGCCGTACGCGTTGAGCACCGGCACGATCGGGAAATTGCCCACGATCGACGACTCGTCCTGGAGATCGTTGTGAAGCCCCAGGCCCTTTGCGGCCAGGTGTTCGCGGATGGCCGCAATCGCGAGGTTCGGCGCGGCTTGCCCGCCGCACGCCTTGGGAAGCCCGTAACGGAGGTGCCCCGCCTTGTCGGCACGCCGCTCCATCTCGGCGATCAGGTCGTGCCATTCCTTGCGCGGGAAACCATCGTTCTCCCAATCGGTACGGGCGTATTCGCGGCGGTGGTCGAAGAACTTCATGTTCTCGCGCTCCAACGGCTTGATCTCGGCTTCGATGAACGCGTCGAGTTCGGCGAGCTTGGCGACGATCTCGGGAGGAAACTGGTAGTCCATGGGGGGATGTTCTCCTGATGATGGCGATCCGGTCGCCGGTGATTCATTCGGCTCTATGTATGCATTAATGACCATACACATGCGTACGACAATCGTCAACGGGATCGTCCCTGCGCCTTGCTGGCGGAAGGCGCGGATCAGCCCATCGGCGTCATGAGGTTTTCCTGGGTGGCGCTTGCCACCAGGGCGCCGTCGAGGTCGTGCACAGTCGCGATCGACAGGCCCCGACCCCGCCCGGCACAGGGGCTTTGCACGTCGAAGTGCAGCCAGCAGTCGGCGCGCAGCGGACGATGGAACCAGATCGCGTGGTTGAGGCTCGCCACATGCAGCCGTGTGCCGTCGCGCTGTAGTTCGGGCACATGGATGCCGACGCTCGGGAAATTGAGCCACCAGTCCGACAAGTACGCGAACGCCGCGGCCTGCAAGGCGAGCTCGTCGGGAAGCGGGTCCCGCGCGCGCAACCAGAATCGCAGTGCAGCACTCGACGAGGACAGCCCCAACGCCTGGGAAGGGTCCGCAACGCGAAAGTCCAGCGCACGGGAGTCAAGTGGGTAGCCGAGCGTCTGCCAGATCGCCTCGGCCGTCTCTTGCGACACGTCCTCCAAGCGAAGAAGTGTTTGCGGATCGACATCGCCGGCGCGCGAGGACGTCGCATGATCCGGGCCGGCCAGCGGCGTCGCGAAGGTGGCTTGGGCGTCGAGCACGACGCGGCGACCCGCTCCCGAATCGCTCTCCTGCGTGCCACGCACGTGACGCGAGGCAAAGCGCTTGCCGTCCTGCAACGGCGTCACCTCATAGTCGATGGCCCGATCCGGGGAGGCACTCTGCAGAAACATGAACTGCAACGCGGTGGCATCACGACCCGGCGGCACCGTCATCGATGCCGCCATCAGCGCATGCGCCAGTAACTGCCCGCCGTAGACGGTTCCACGCGCGTTCGGGCTTGCATGGCGGCTGCGAAAACGCGACGGGCCGACCCGCTGCAGCCTCAGCAGCGCTTCCAGGTCATGAAAGTTCCACGGCTCGAGCGCAGGAGGGCCGCTCATCGCTCAACGGCCCTGGAATGCGGGCTTGCGCTTCTCGACTTGGGCGGCAATGCCTTCCTGGGCGTCGAGCGTGGCCGAGACGCGCGCCAAGGTCAGCGCCTCGTCTTCGAGTTGCGCCTCGAGTTGCGCCGCACCGGCCTGCATGAACAATCGCTTGGTTTCGCCATAGGCAATGGTTGGTCCGGCCGCGAGCTTGCGCGCGAGCGCGAGCGCGTCCTCCTGCAACTGCGCATCGGCCACGATCTGGTCGACCAGACCCGCGCGCTGGGCCTCCTCGCTGCCGAGCACTTCGGCGAGCAGCACAAAGCGCCGTGCGCGAGCCACGCCCATGCGCGCGCTCAAGGTCACGCTGGAGCCTGAATCGCAACTGAAACCGAGCTGCGCGAAGGCGGAGCCGATGCGCGTCGAGGCGCCGGCGATCACCACGTCGCACCCTGCCAGCAGCGCCACACCACCGCCCATCGCGAAACCCTGCACAGCAGCGACGACGGGAACCGGGAGCCGCCAGAAGCGCTGCAGCCCCATGTGCAGATCGCTGGTCCACTCGCGCACCAGCGGCGGCAGCCGGTCGCGCGCCGGATAGAACACCTTGAGGTCGCCACCGAAGCTGAAGTTCGCGCCATCGGCGCGCAGCAACACGGCGCGAAGGCCGGTGCAATTGAGCAGGTCCGAGGCAACCTGCCTGAAGTCGCGCGCGAAGCCACCATCGAAAGGGTTGCCCCGAGCCGGCTGGGTGAGCGAGAGAATGGCCAGTCCGTCCTGCAGTTCGACACGGATGGAATCGGTTGAATTCATGGGATTCATGTCTCCTGGTTCAAGATGAGGCTCGTCGGGGACTATCTCGGGCTTGCTGCCGCTGCGGGGAAACCCGTCTATCGTGCTATAGCAGACTATACGCTACTGTATTAGAATTCCGCAACCATGCTGACCCCTCAAGACGACCTCATCGGCCACCAGTTGCCAACCACCTTCGACCAGATCGACAACAGCGATCCGGCCTGGATGGAACGGCTCTGGTACACCGGGCACCCCACGCCCGACGGCAACCTCATCTTCGACATCGGGTTGGGCTACCACCCGAATCGCAATGTCATGGACGCCTTCGCCGGCGTCGCGGTGCCGGGGAGGCAATGGAACTTCCGCGCGTCGCGCCGCCTGCGTCCGGACCCGCTCACGACGAGCGTGGGGCCGCTGTCGATCCAGGTCATCGAAGGTCTTCGCCGCCACCGCCTGACGCTCGGCGCCAACGCCTCGGGCATCCGCTTCGACATCGAGTTCATCGCCAACCTGAACGCGCACGAGGAAAAGTCGCACCTGAGGCGCCGTGACGGCCGCATCACCGAGAACATGGCGCGCGCGCAGCAACTCGGCCGCTACAGCGGATGGCTGGAGTTCGACGGCCGCCGCATCGAGATCGACAGCACCAGCTGGATGGGCCAGCGCGACCATTCCTGGGGTGTGCGCGCCGAGATGCGAAGCGACGAGACGACGCCTCCGCTGACCTTCTACCCGCCCTTCTTCTACTGCTGGACCACGGCGCAGTTCGCGAACCGCGGATTGCACATCTTCTTCAAGGAGCGTGCACCGGGCGAGAAGATCTATCTTTCGGGCGAAGAGGTGTTCACCGCCGGGACGAAGGTCTCGGGCCGCAACCAGCTCGTGGACGTGCGCCACGAAGCGCAATGGCATGACGATCCGCACGGACAGTCGATGGCGTCGATGGCGTTGCAGCTCAAGTTCGCCGACGGCAGCGAGCGGCCGGTGTCGGTGCGCGTGCTGCCCACGAAGTATTTCCTGAAGGGCGGGCTCTATGGTGGCCTCGACGGCTGGTTCCACGGCGATGATCGCGGCAAGCTCTACGTCGAACACGACGTCTGGGACCTGAACGACCCCGGTACGCGCCGGCGCGTGCGCACGCTGGCCGACCAGGTGATCGAGGTGCGCGACGGCGATGAGGTCGGCTACGGGATCATCGAATACGGCGTTGGCAAGGGCTACGCGATGTACGAGAGCGTGCAGGCCCATCCGCCTATCTGAAGGTGAAGACGAAGCCGGGTCCCTACTTCGATTTCTTCCGGCGCGCCACCATCGCTGCGACCCGGGCATCGATCGCGGCGCGCTCCGCCTTGGCATTGTTTTCGATGGAAAGCCGTCGCTCGAGCGCGATCGCATCACCCATCGAGAGGCCCGCGCCATCGTCGAGCAGTTGCTTGTAGGCGATCAGCGTCTCCGGAACGGCCGCGGCCATCTGCCGCGCGATCTCCTCGGCCTTGGCCATCAGCGCCTCGGGCGCGACCACATGGTTCACGAGCCCCCAGGCCAGCGCCTCTTCGGCGCCGAGATAGCGCCCGGTCAATGCAAGCTCCTTGGCACGGTTCAGGCCGATCGCGCGCACCATGCGCACCGACCCTCCCCACCCCGGCAGCAGCCCCACGTGCGCATGCGTATCGGCGAAGCGCGCCTGGGTCGATGCCACCAGCAGGTCGCAGGAAAGAGCGATCTCGAGGCCGCCCGTCATCGCGAGCCCGTTGATGGCACCGATCACGGGGCCTGAGAACGCGCGGATCGCACGCACCGGATCGTTGTCGTAGGCACCGGCGGCGAGTTCGCTCGTGGCACCCCATTCGTCGAGATCCATGCCGGCGGAGAAGGCACGCCCCGCCCCGGTCAGGATCAGCACGCGCACTGACGGATCAGCCTCCAGCGCCTCGACCGCGGCGACGAACTCGCGCCGAAGCTCGTTCGACAGCGTGTTGAGCTTGTCGGGCCGGTCGAACACGAGGGTGGCAAAGCCCTCCTCGCCGCGAAGAAGCCGAAGGGTCTTGAAGTCCATGAGGCCCAATGTACCCCTCACTGCACCTTGCACTCGGGGCTCGGCGGCGGGAACAGCGTCGTCCCCGGCTCGATCTGCCGCATCGCGAAGGTGGTTGCCTTGCCGTCGGCCGTCTTCACGACCTGTGCCACCCCGTGCTGGCGGATCAGGGTGTGGTCGGCGGCGCGCATCTCGACTTCTCCGTAGACCGTGGGAGCCTTCAGTCCGGCGAGCGCACTGCGCACGGCGGGCACGTCGGTGGAATTGGCCTTGATGATCGCCGCGCGCAGCATTTCGAGCGCGACCATCATGTCGGCATCGGTGTAGATCGGCTTGCGCTTGTTGCGCTCCTCGTAGGCTTTCACGAAGGCGGCATTGCGTTCGCCGGGCATCGTGTTGTGATAGCTCAGCCCGTTGAGCACGCCCAGCACCGCGTCTCCTTGCGCCGAAAGCTGGAACTCGGTCGCAAAACCGTTGCCCAGCACTGTCTTGTACTTGTCGAACAGGCCGAATTGCTTCTGCTGCTTGGCGAACGAGTTCCCGTCGGACATGTAGAGCGTGACCATCAACGCGTCGGCCGGCTTGGAAAGCTGCGTGATGTAGCTGCCGAAGTCAGTCGTTCCCTGGGGTGCGAACAGGCTCTCCTGCACCGTGCCGCCTTGCTCCTTGACCATCTCGGTGAACTTCGCCGCGAAGGAATGGCCGACCGCGTAGTCCGGCGAGATCACGTTCCACGTCTTGGCGCCCGACTTCTTGACGAAATCACGCAGCATCGCGGCGTAGACGGCATCGGGCGTGGTGACGCGAAAGAAGTTCGGCTGGCAACTCTTGGTCATCAGGTCGTCGCCCTGCGAATAGACGTCGATCATCAGCGCGTTCATCGCAGCCAGGCGCGGCGCGATCGCGAGCGAATGCGAGGTGGGCGTCTGGCCCGTCAGGAAGCTCGCGCCGCCCTGCTGCACCAGCTTGGTCGCCGCGGCAATGGCGCTCGCCGGCGTACCGGCATGCGACTGCAGTACGACCTCGAACTTGCGACCCAGCGCGCCGCCCTGTGCATTGAGGATGTCGACGGCGGTTCGCGCGGAGTCTTCCACGAGGCTGGCGTAGGTGGCGAAAGGACCGCTGTCGATCGTCAGCACGCCAATCTTGATCGGGTCCTTCGCCTGGGCTTGTACCACCGGTGGCATGGCGAGCAGCAGCGCACCGGCCACGGCCGAGAGCGCAACGAATCTTCTGGAAAGGGAAGTCATGGGTTTGTCTCCTTGGGGAATCTCAGTCTTCCGAGCCGCTGGACATCTCCGCGAAAAGCGGCCGGGGCGAACTCTTCAGCTCGATGGCGAGTTCGGCACGCATGGCGGTGCGCAGCAAATCTTCGATCCGGTCGGCCACATCGGCCGGCAAATGCGCGCGCTGCGCGTCGAGCCAGCCGAGCAGTTCTCCGACCGCGCGATTGCCCTCGTCGCGCAGTGCGAGCAGCGCGACGATGGGCTCGGCCTGCGGGGCCGGGCCGGCCGGCAGCGGCGGCAGCGAGGCCGCCTCGGGTCGGTCGAGCAATAGCGAGGCAACGCCGTCGATTGCGACGCGCTGCGCCGCGATCTGCTCCAGCAGAAAGCCAGATGACCAGTCGGCGCGCACCTTGAAGGTGTTGAGCAGGTTGATGACGCCGAAGACCTGTCCGCGAGCGAACTCGTCGTCCAGTCGGGACAGCACTTCCTTGCGGAGGGTGGCGTTCATGCCATCGATCAGGCGAGCGAAGGAGTTGTTCATTTGGCGGCCTCGATCGTCTTTTCCATCTGGCGCAGGCAGGTCGCGACCTGGCTGCCCATCGCCGGCATGCGCATGTCGTTGAAGCGCCCTTCCTCGAAGCAGCGCGCCGCCGCCATGTGCGTCGCCGCAAGCTTGAGCAGCGACAGCGCCTGGTAGTAGCGCACCGATTGCATCGAGACCTCGAAACCCGCCTTCTCGGCGTAGCGGGCGTAGAACCATTCGGGTTCGGCGAGCCGGCAGATCAGCTTGCTGCCGCCCATGTACATCGGCAGGCTCGCCCAGCCGAGGTCTTCGTGCGGATCGCCGAGGTGCACGAGTTCCCAGTCGAGGATGGCGGTGATGCGGCCGTCCTGTTCGAGGAAGTTGCCGGTGCGGTAGTCGCCGTGGACGATTGCGACGCGCGGCGCGGTCGGGCAATGGGCCTTGAGCCAGCGCAAGCCCCATTCGGCCATCGGGTAAGGCCGCATCGCCCAGCGCGCGATCTGCTGTTCCCAGTACTCGACGTTGATGCGCGCGGCATTCGCGGCGGTAATGCCATGCGCCATCTCGGCCACCGGCTTCTCCTGCCATGGAATGCGATGCAAGGCTGCAAGCGCATCGATGAACTGCTCGGCCAGGCGTTGGCGATAGCCCTCTTCGAGGCCGGGCTCATTGGCCGATACCCAGGGTACGACCGCGTCGCCCGAAACCTTCTCGCAGAACATGAAGGGTGCGCCGAGGATCGTGGGATCGTCGCTGCTCCAGTAGGCGCGCGGCACGGGTATCGCGCTGCCTTCAAGCGATTGCATCGATAGCACCTGCGGCCGGGCGCTGTACGGGGCAAAGAGACCGTAGTCGGGGCCCAGGCGCAAGATGAGTTCGCGCGGGCCGTCGTCACCGTCGATGCCGGTCACCGGCACGGCGTAGGTCAGCCACGAGAAACCCACCGGAAAGCGGCGCACGGCACCGACCTGCACCGGATGGCCGAGTTGCGCGGCCAGGTAGTCGGCGATCTTCGGTGCCAGCGTGGCATCGTCTATGAGCGTTGTCATGGGGATTCAGTCTGAACGGGGGACGGCACGTCGCACGGGAAGATGGCCGCGCTCGTTCACGCTGGCCACGCCGATCGCGCCGCCGGAGAGCGCACGCAGCCGCGTCATCGACGCGTAGCCCGGCGCGAAGTGCACGATGCGCGAAAGGCCGAGCGCGTGCGACAGCACGACGTTGATCGGCAGGCCATGCGTGAAGACGGCCACGTGATCGCTGCGAGGCTCGTGGCCGATCGTCGCGGAAAGCGCATCCAGCACGCCCCGGCGAAACTTCGTGGCATCGCCGCCGAAGAACGCAATCGGGTCGTCGAGAAAGCGCGACCATTCGTCGCTGCCGAGTGCGCGCAAGGTTTCGGTCGACCGGTAGCGATCGACATGGCGATCGGCTTCGGCCCATCCGTCCACCTCTTCGATCGGGAGGCCGAGCCGGTCGGCCAGCGGCTGTGCGGTTTGCCTGGCGCGCGCCATCGGGCTGCTGACGATGCGGGTGATGCCCTCCTGCGCGAGCCGGTCGGCCACCGCCTCGGCCTGCGCCCTTCCGTCCGCGCGCAGTGGCGGGTCGTGCGGGCGCTCCGTGTCATCCTCGTCGGGGCGCCCATGGCGGACCAGCACCAGCTTCATGGCGTCAACCTTCTCGCTTCAGCAACTCGGGCAGGCTCGCGCGATGGAAGCCCTCGAACGGCTTGCTGTTGTGGTGCGGCGCCTGCTTCCAGGTGCCGCGCGCATTGGGCGTCCCGCCATCGACACGGACGCAGCTGCCGGTGATGTAGGCCGCAGCGGGCGACAGCAGGTAGACGATCGCAGCCGACACTTCCGCCTCCGTGCCGAAACGCTGCATGGGCACGGTCGGCGGGAATTCGAGGATCTTGGCCTTGGCTTCCGGCGCGTAGGTGTCGAAGCCGCTGGACGCGATCCCGCCCGGCGCGACGGTGTTCACGCGCACGCCCGATGCGGCCCATTCGCAGGCGGCTGTCTCGCTGAGCGTGAGCATGCCGCCGCGCGCTGCGCCCGAATGGGCGAAGTCGGGCCAGCCGTGCCAGATGTCGGCAATGATGTTCACGATGGCGCCGCCGTGCTGCTCCATCCAGCGGTTGTAGGCTTCACGCATGAAGATGAAACCGCCGGTGAGGTTGTTGCGGACCACCGCTTCGAAACCCTTGGTCGAGATGGTCTTCATCGGCGTGCGGTACTGGCCGCCTGCGTTGTTGACCAGGCCATCGAGCCGGCCGCGCGCCTTCAACACTGCGTCGATGGTCTGGCCGACGGCGATCTCGTCGCGAATGTCGCAGGGATGCGCGCTTGCGCTGCCGCCGTCCTCGGCGATCTCGCCGCGGACCTTCTCCAGCTTCTCGGCGGTGCGGCCGACCAGCGCAACGTGTGCAGCGAGCGATGCCAGCTCATGGGCGGTGCAACGGCCGATCCCGCTGCCACCGCCGGTCACAATGAGGGTCTGGCCTTCGAAGATGCCGGGACGAAAGACTGATTGGTAAGGCATGGCTGCTTTCTGTTCACTGCACCGCGGCGCGGCCGATGCGATGGCGTGCGATCACCAGTTTCATGATGCCGGCAGTGCCGTCTCCGATCTCCAGGCCCATGACGTCGCGCATGCGCTGCTGGTGCGGCAAGTCCTTCGACCAGCCGTAGTGGCCGAAGGTCAGCAGGCACTGGTGGATGACATCGAAGGCCGTCTTCGGCCCCATCCACTTGACCATGGCCGCCTCCGCCGTGTGGGGTAGGCCCGCGTCGCGCAGCGCCAGCGCGTGATAGGAGAGCTGACGCACCGCCGCGATATGCGACTCGCCCTCGGCCAGCGGAAAGCTCACGCCCTGGAACTGCCCGATCGGCCGCCCGAAGGCCTCGCGCTCCTTGGCGTAGTCCCAGGCTTCGTCGAGCGAGGCCTGCGCCGCGCCGCAGCATTGAAGCGCGATCAACGCGCGGCTGTAGTCGAAGCCCTGCATGACCTGCGTGAACCCCTTGCCCTCGTCGCCGAGCCGATGGCTGGCCGGCACCTTCACGTCGTCGAAGAACACGGAGCCGCGCCCGATGATGGCGCTGCCGACATCGTCGAAGTGTGTGCGCTGGATACCCGGCGTCTCCGCCGGGATGAAGAACGCCGAGACCCCCTTTGCGCCGTCTTCCGGCCGGCCGGTGCGCGCGAAGATCAGGTACGCATCGGCGCGATCCGCGAAGGTGATCGAGGTCTTCTCGCCATTGATGATGTAGTGGTCGGCGTCACGGCGCGCACGCATCTGCAGGTTGCTGGCATCGGAACCGCCGCGCGGCTCGGTCAGGCAGATCGCCACCACCGCCTCGCCGCGGATCATTCGCGGCACCCATTCCTCGACCACTTCGGGCTTCGCATGCCGGATCAGGATCGCCGCGTTGAGCGAGACGCCGACCGGCACCGCACTGACGTTGAAGTCGCCGTAGGCCAGTTCTTCCGCGATGAGGCCGGTCGTGACTGCGTCGGCGCCGAGACCACCCAGGCGCTCCGGCAGGTCGACGCCGATGAGGCCAAGACGCCCCATCTCGGCCAATAGGTCGCGGTCCAGCACGCCGAGCTTCTCGCGCTTCTGGTAGTCGGGCAGCAGGCGCTCGCGCGCGAAGCGGCGTGCAGACTCCTGCAGCGCCTTCTGGTCGTCGGTCAGAACCATGGGTTGTGTCTCGTGAAGTGGACGTTCAGATCTTGCGTTCGTGCCCGACCCAGTACGGGTCACGCAGCACGTTCTTGCGCACCTTGCCGACGGGTGTCACCGGCAGCGGCTCGGCCCGGAATTCGACGCTGCGCGGGCACTTGTAGCCACCGATGAGCGTGCGGCAGTGCGCGATGAGCTCTTCGGCGGTGGCGCTCGCGCCGTCCTTCAGCACGACCACTGCATGCACGGCCTCGCCCCATTGCTCGCTGGGAATGCCGATCACGGCGGCCTCGCGCACCGTCGGATGCAGGAACAGCGCCCGCTCTGTCTCGGTCGAATAGACGTTCTCGCCACCGGTGACGATCATGTCCTTGACGCGGTCGGCCACATAGAGATATCCGTCTTCGTCCAGGTAGCCCGCATCGCCGGTGTGCATCCAGCCGTCACGCAACGCGGCGCGCGTGGCCTCGGGGTTGTTGAGGTAGCCGACCATCAGGAAGTCGCTGCGCACGATGATCTCGCCGATGCCGCCGACGGGTGCATCGGTGCCGTCCGGCAGCACCACCCGGATCTCGTTGCCGAAGCCGGCCTGCCCGGCCGAGCGAAGGCGCGATGATTTCTCGCCCGAGACGATGTGGTCGCGCCAGCGCAGCATGGTCGCAAAGCCGCCGGTCTCGGTCATGCCATAGATCTGATAGAAGCCCCAGGTCGGCACCTTGTCCATGGCGCGCAGCATCAGCCCTTCCGGCATCGGCGATCCGCCGTAGATGCACGTCTTCAGGCTCGTCAGGTTGTACTGGTCGACATCGGGATGGCTCAACAGCATGTTGACCATGGTCGGCACGAGCACCGCGTTGGTCACCTTGTGTTCGCCGATCGCCTTCATGACCGGCAGGGCCTCGAACTTCGGCAGGATCGCATGTGTGCCGGCGGCGAGCGTGATGTACCAGAGGGCGCTCGCGCCCGCGAAGTGAAAGTAGCCGGCCACGTACAGGAAGGTCAGGTCCTCCACGCTCGGCAGCAGTGCGAGATAGCAGCAGGTCGCGAGGTACACGCCCTTGTGCGACATCGCCACGCCCTTCGGATGCGCAGTGGTTCCGCCGGTGTAGAAGATGACGTAGAGGTCGTCGTCCGACCGATTCGCGTCGGGCATCGGCTCGTACTGCGCGATGAGCTCTTCGTAAGAGAGCATGCCGGGCGGCGTGGCGCCGTCGCCCATGTAGATGAAGGTCCGGACGCTGGGCATTTCGGCACGCAGGCGCTCGGACTGATCGAGGAAACTGTCGTCGATGAAAAGGATCGACGCCTTCGAATCGGTCAGTGCATAGATGTTCTCGGCCACCGACCAACGGATGTTCAACGGAGCGAGCGCGCCACCCGCCCAAGGCACAGAGAAGAACAGCTCCAGGTAGCGGTCCGAATTCATCGCCAGCACCGCGACGAACTCGCCATCGCGCACGCCCAGCGAACGCAGCGCCGCCGCCATGCGCGGCACCCGTTCGCCCACTTCCTTCCAGGTGCGCCGACGCGCGCCGGAAATGGTCGCCACGCGATGCGCGCTGCATTGGACTGCCCGCTTGAGCAGCTGGGTTCCCTGCATGATGGGTCCTTGGCCGTTGATGAATCGATGGATGAAGCGCACGGAGCCGGAGGCATCCAGTACACGGACGTACCGTACACTACCGCACTATATGTTGCACCCGGGATTCCCCTTAGCCCAGGTCGCCGGACCCGAAGCCTCGGCCGCTGGCCGCGAGTTCGCGCAGCCAGGCCGAGGGCCGGAACCGGTCGCCGTACGCGTCGGCCAATGCATCGCATTCGGCGACGAATTCGGCCACGCCTCGGCGCTGGACTTGCGCCAGCACGCCGCCCTCGCCACGCGGAAAACCCAGGCCGAGCACAGAGGCGGCGTCGGCATCCTCAGCACTCGCCACGGTGCCGTCCTCCAGGCAGCGCGCCGCCTCCATGGCCTGCGCGTTCAGCAGGCGTCGCTGCGCCGCCTCGAGGGATGGCTGTTCAGCGAGCAACGGAAACGATCCTGCGAGCCCGGTCCAAAGCTGCTTGGGGCCTGAAGCGGGATAGTCGTAGAAGCCGGCGCCTTCGCGGCGGCCGCGCCGGCCCAGCACCGTTACCATGTGATCGAGTACCGGCCAAGCCAGCGCCCGGCAGGCGCGGGCGTCCAGTCCGTCGGCCCGCGCCTGAAGCGCCTGCTGCCGGTTGAGCGCGATGCCGGTTTCGTCCAGCATCGCGAGCGGGCCAACTGGCAGGCCGGCCTGCATTGCGGCGGATTCGATCCGGTCAGATGCGACGCCTTCGGCGAGCATCGCCAGCGCTTCGTCGAGATAGGCCGCGAAGACGCGCGAGGTGAAAAAGCCGGGGCCGTCGCGCACGACGATCGGCGTCTTTCCGAGGCGCCGCACCCAATCCAGCGCGCGGTCAATCGTTTCGCGCTCCGTGGCGCGTCCGACCACGACCTCCACCAGTGCCATGCGGTCGACCGGCGAGAAGAAGTGAAGGCCAATGAACCGGCCCGGTCGCGCCAGCGCGGTGGCCAATCCCGTGACCGGCAGACCCGAGGTGTTGGTCGCAATGATCGCGTCCGGCGCCGCCACCGCCTCGATGCGCCGAAGTACTGCTTCCTTGACGGCACGGTCCTCCGCGACGGCCTCGACGACCAGGTCGCAATGCGACAGCGCGCCGTCGTCGGGCGCGACGGATACCACCGACAGCAGCGCTTCGCGTTTCGGTGCGTCCAAACGCCCGCGCGCGACTCGTTGCTGGAGGTCGGCGCCCAGGCGCTCCAGGCCGCGCCGGCCGGAAGCCGCATCGCGGCCCGCCAGCGTCACCTGAAGACCCGCGGCAGCAGCTGAATGGCAGAGGCCGAGCCCCATCAAACCGGGCCCGACGATGCCGAGACGCCCGCTGTACCGAGGGAAATCACTGATCGAAGGGGCTTCGCGTTTGTCTTGCACGTACATACGATACGCATGCACATGACATGCGTCAATCAATGATCGGAGCATCCCGATGAAGATCTGCGTCTTCGGCGCCGGCGCGATCGGCGGCTACCTTGCTGCCCGCCTCGCGCAGGTCGACCGACTATCGGTCAGCGTGGTCGCACGCGGCGAGCACCTGGCAGCGATACGGCGCAACGGGCTTGCCATCGAATCGCCTCAAGGCACATTGCGTGCTCGCGTCGCAGCGACGGACCATCCTGCGGACCTCGGCGAGCAGGACGTCGTTTTCCTCGCCCTGAAATCGCAGCAGGTGGCGCCGGCGCTCGACAGCCTGAAGCCCTTGCTGGCGCCGCGAACAGCCGTGCTGCCGCCCACGACCGGAATCCCGTACTGGTACTTCCATGGCCTGCCCGGCCCGCTGCGCGACCGGCAGATCGAACGCCTCGACCCCCAAGGCCGCCAATGGGCGGCGCTGGATCCTGCGCGCGTGATCGGCTGTGTCTACTGGGTGGCCTCCGAGGTCACGGCGCCGGGCGTCATCCACCACGACGGCAGCCTGTCGCGTTTCCCGATTGGCGAACCCGACGGCACGCAGAGCGAGCGCCTGATGCGGCTTGCCTCGGCAATGGCCGATGCCGGCCTCGACGCACCGGTGGTGCCGGACATTCGCGCCTGGATCTGGGCCAAGATGATCAGCAGCCTGTGCTGGAACCCGGTCGCCGTGCTGACCCTGGGCACGCTGTCCGAGATGAACGCGCGCCCGGAGGTCCTGGCGGTCGTGCGTCGCATGATGGCCGAGGCCGACGCGCTGGCGCATCGCGTCGGCGTGGAACGGATGCCGATCTCGATCGAGCAGCGCATCGAAGCCGCGCGGCATGCGGGCGACCACAGGATGTCGATGCTCCAGGACCTGGAACGGGGGCGCGCGCTCGAACTCGACGTGCTTGTCGATTCCATCGACGCGATGCGCGAACTCGTGCCAACACCCACGCCGACGATCGACACCGTGTATGCGCTGTTGAAGCTGAGGGCGGCAACGCAGGTACAGGCGCCCTGAGCGCCTGCGCCGCCTTCAATCCTGGTTCTTCTTGCGCAGCATTGCCTCGGCCTTGCGCTGCAGCTCTCCCGTCGTACGCGCCAGAATCTGTGTCCGGTTTTCCAGCTCGATCGCCCCCGCCAGGCTCGCGCTCTCTAGGTTGGCCCAGCCCCCGCGCTTGGTCATCCATACGCCGAAGGCGCTGTTCGCCGCGATGCTTCGCGCCAGCTCGACGGCATGCGCCATCAGCTTGTCGTCGTCCACCAACTCGGACACCAAGCCGATGCGTTCGGCCTCGACGGCATCCACCATGCGTCCCGTCAACATCATCTCAAAGGAACGCGAAGTGCCGACGGCGCGCGGCAACAGCCAGCTCACGCCGATGTCGCAACTGGACATGCCAACCTTCACGAAGGCTGCGTTGAACGAAGCCGACTTTGATGCGATGCGGATCTCGGCGGCCAGCGCGAGGCCGAATCCCGCACCATTGGCAGGCCCGTTGACCGCGGCGATGACCGGTTGCCGCAGCCCTCGCAATCGCGTGACAAGGCCGGCAAAAAGCTCCTGCCGCTTCATCCATGCCTGCGTCTCGCCGGCCTCGCTGCCCGGCGCATCGCCCGCGAGGGAGAGGTCGAATCCGGCGCAGAATCCCCGCCCCGCACCGCTCACGATCAGCACGCGACAAGCCTCGTCTCCGTCGACTTCGTCGAGCAGGCGGCCGATTTCGCGCACTGTGTCGTCGTCCAGGGCATTGAGCCGCTGCGGCCGATTCAGGCGCAGCAGCGTGATGCCGTCGGCCAACCGTTCGAGCAGCGCGCCGGACTCAGGCATAGATTCCCTCGATCACATCGGCGTACTTCTCGGCAATGGACTTGCGGCGCACCTTCATGGTAGCGGTGACTTCGCCGTCGTCATGGTCGAGCTCCTTCGACAGCAGATGGAACTTGCGCACCTGCTGCACCTGCGCGAGCCGCGCGTTCACGGCCGCGACTTCGTTCTCGATCATCGTGCGCACCTGGGCTTGCTCCACGAGGCTCTTGAAGTTGGTGTAGGCCAGCCCCTGCCCTTCCGCCCAGTTGGCGACGCTCTCGAAATCGATCTGCAGGAGCGCCGACACAAAGCGCCGCCGGTCGGCGATGACGATCGCTTCCTTGATGAAGGGCGAGATGCGCAGCGCATTCTCGATCTCGGACGGCGTGATGTTCTTGCCGCCGGCGGTGATCATGATGTCCTTCTTGCGGTCGATGATTCGCAGCTCGCGGCCGGCCGGGCCGTCGTCCCAGCGGGCAACATCGCCGGTGTGCAGCCAGCCATCGGCGTCGACGGCCTCGGCCGTCGCCTCGGGATTGCGGTAGTAGCCCCTGAACACCACGTCGCCGCGAATGAGGATTTCGCCGTCGTCAGCGAGCTGAACCTCGACGCCTGGATACGGCACGCCGACCGTGCCCACCGGCGATGCATCGCTCGGCTGCATGGTGGTCGCGCCCGAAGCTTCGGTGAGGCCATAGGCTTCGCGGATCGGCACGCCGAGCACGCGGAAGAAATGCAGGATGTCAGGCGCGATGGGCGCGCCCGACGAGATCGCGACTCGGCACCGACGCAAGCCGACGTAGTTGAGCAGCGCTCGCAGCACCAGCACATACCAGAAGGCCCACACTGCCCGTTGCGCAAGAGTACGCTGGCGCACAGGCACCGTAGCGAAGCGTCCCACCGAGGCCATCGCGCGCTGATAGAGGGCGAGGCGCCAGCCGCCCGCTTCGCGTAACTTCGTCTGGATGGAGGCGTGGAATTTCTCCCAGATCCGCGGTACGCCGAAAAACACCTGCGGCGACAGTTCGCGCAGATCTTCTTGCACCGTGCGCAGGCTCTCCGCGAAGTTGACCACGGCACCAGTGGCCAGCGGCACGTGGATCGAGAACATCTGCTCGGCCACGTGGCACAACGGCAGGTAGGAGACCAGCGAATCTCCCTCCGTACAGCCAAGCACGCTGTTGAGGCCGAGCGCCGCGCTGCCCAGGCCACGCCAGCTCATCTGCGCGGCCTTGGGCTTTCCGGTGGAGCCGGAGGTGAACACGATCAGCCCGATGTCGTCCAGCTTCTGCGCGGCCGCGAGCGTCTCGATGCGTGTGGGCTGCGCGGCTGCAAGCCGGCGGCCCTGCTCGATCAGCGCCTCGAATTCATGGATGCCGGCGCGGTCGTAATGGCGCAGTCCGCGCGGGTCGATCAGCACGATCTGCCGCAATTCGGGAAGGTTCGCGCGCACCGAGAGCACCTTGTCGAGCTGCTCCTGGTCCTCGCAGACGATGACGGGCGAGCCCGCGAGCTGCAGCAGATATTCGACCTCGACGCCCGGCGAAGTCGGGTACACCCCCGCCACGATGCCACCGGCCAGGCCGACGCCGAACTGCGCGATCACCCACTCGCTGCGGTTCTCGCCGAGGATCGCCACCTTCTCGCCCGGCTGCAGGCCGAGTTCGAGAAGCGCTAGCCCGAAGCAGCTCGCGCGCTCGGCGTACTCGCGCCACGTGACCGGCTGCCAGACGCCAAACTGCTTCTGCCGCAGCGCCACCGTGTCGGGACGCGCGCGCGCCCAATGCAGCAGTTGCTGCGACGTCGTTAGCCCCTTCAACTCCTCGATCATGACAACCACCGTTTGCGACGCTTGTAGTGCTTGACGTCGCGGAAGCTCACGCCCTCGCCCCCTTCGCCGCTGCCGAGATAGAAGCGCTGCACATCGGCATCGCCCAGCAGCACTTCCTTCGGGCCGTTGATGACGATGCGTCCGTTTTCCATGATGTAGCCGTAGTCGGCCACGCCGAGTGCGACGCGCGCGTTCTGTTCGACCAGCAGCATCGCCACGCCCTGCTCCCGGTTGATGCGGGCGATGATGGAGAAGATGTCCTTGACGACCAAAGGGGCCAAGCCCAGCGAGGGCTCGTCCAGCAGGATGAGCCGCGGCTGCCCGACCAGTGCACGCGCGATCGCCAGCATCTGCTGCTCGCCGCCCGAGAGATAACCCGAGAGTTGCCGCCGGCGTTCCTTCAGGCGCGGGAAATATTCGAACACCGCCTCGATGTCGAGCGGCTTGCCGCAGCGGCCTTGCAGCGCGTTGCCTGCCGCCACCAAATTCTCGTCCACCGTCAGTTCAGCGAACACGTGCCGGCCCTCGCGCACGTGCGCCAACCCGCGGCGCGGCAGGACGTGCGGCGCCCAGCGATCGATGTCCTCCCCGAAAAAGCGGATGCGTCCACTGGCCACCCGTCCGTTTTCGAGCGGAAGGATGCCCGACGCGGCCTTCAGCGTGGTGGTCTTGCCCGCGCCGTTGGAGCCGAGCAGCGCCACCACCTTGCCATCGGGCACTTCGATGGACAGCCCCCGCAGCGCCTGCACGGTGTGGTGATAGACCACCTCGATGTTGGCGATCGACAGCGCGGGCGCCGGCGTCGGCGTCGGACTCACACCTTGATCCATGAGCTCGCCGGTTCCATCTGCTTGGACTTCGGGTCGTAGCGGTAGAAGCGGCCGACCGGCGCCTGGTGCTTGCTGAGGTCCACCAGCGTGCCAAAGATGCCGCCCGAATCCCAGTCCTTCATCGATTCCAGCGCGGCCTTCATGTTGGGCAGCGTGAGCGGCTTGTTGGCCTTGATGCAGCGCTCGGCAACCTCCGCGAACACCATGCCCGAGAGCCAGGAGCTGATGTAGAACGGCGAGATGTTCTTCATGTCCGGGCGATTCTTGGCCGCAAAGTCGCGCATCGCGTTGATCATCACGGAATCGGTTTCGTGGCCGTAGCGATAGGGGCTTACGCCGCTGAGCGATTCGCCCATCGCGCCGAGCGCGTCGTAGGCGGGCTTGTCCAGGCCCCATGCGGTGCCCATGACCTGGCTCTGCAGGCCCGCCTCGCGCATCTGGCGCACGAACTCCGGCATCGGCGCCAGGATGTAGCCCTGGAAGATCACGATGTCGGGCCGGGCGCGCCGCAGTTTCGCGACCTCGGGCGCCACGTCGATGCCGGCCTGCTTGGTCACGATCTCGGCGACGATCGGGAGGCCGAGCTTCTCGGCACGCGCCTTGCCGCCCGGGATGCCGTCGCGGCCGAACTCGGTATCGGCATACACGTAGGCGATCTTGGGCTTGTCCGACTTGGACCAGGTCTTGGCGATGTACTCCATCAGGATCTCGTGCATCGAGCCGTAGATCGGGCCCGGCACGAAGTGCTGGGGCATGCCGACCGGATCGGCCATCGAACTCGCCAGCGACGTCGATGAGGTCATGATCGTGCCCGACGCAATGGCATCCTGAGAGACGGCCTTCGCCCACTGCGTGCTGTCGCCGTAGAAGAAGGTCGGCTTGTCGGACGCCATCAGTTTCTTGAAGATGGCCACGCCCTGGTCGAGCTTGAAGCCGCTGTCTTCCGACACATAGCGCAGCTTGCGCCCCGCCACGCCGCCGTTGGCGTTCTTCCACAACACGAAGTCGTTGAGCCCGTTGTTCATTGCCGCGCCCGCGAAGGCGAAGATGCCGGTGATGGGCTGCGAGGCCGCGATCACGATCTCGCCCTTCTGGGCTTGCGCCGAGGCGCCGCGGATGGCGAAGGGCCCGAGCGCGGCGGCGGTGCCGGCAGCCTGGATCAATTTGCGTCTCAGAAAGTCGGTCATGGTCTGTCTCCTCTGTTTGCGGTTCAGGTAATGAAGGGCCAAAGGTGGAAAACTCGCCGCACGCGCGCCCACATGGCTGACAGCCCATGGGGCTCGAAGATCAGGAAGACGATGATCAGCAGGCCGAACACGACCTGCCCCATCGGCAGCAGAAGGCCGGCGATGCCGGGCAGCCACTCCGCACCCGCATGCGCGACCAGCCGAAGGATTTCGGGCACGAAGGTCATGAAGACCGCACCGAGGATGCTGCCGAGCACCGTGGCACCGCCGACGATGATCGCGGCCAGGTAATAGATCGACAGCGTGACCGTGAAGTATTCGGGCGTGATGTTGCCGTAGAAGTAGCCTAGCAGTCCGCCCGCGACACCGGCATAAAACGCACCGAGAGCGAAGGCGAGCAGCTTGGTGCGCAGCAGGCTCACGCCCAGGATCTCGGCCGAGATGTCGCGGTCCCGCACGGCGATGAAGGCCCGACCGATGTAGCCGCGCTGGAGATTGCGCGTGGCCAGTGCCGCCAGCAGCACGCAGCCGTAGATCAGGTAGAAGTTGCGCCGGTCGCCGATGAACTCGAAGCCGAACAGGTTGGCGCGCGGAATCGACGTGCCCGGCACGCCGCCCGTCACCGGCTCCCATTCCCGGAACACGAAGGTCAGGATGAAGTGCGCGGCCAATGTGGCGATCGCCAGGTAGATGCCCTTCACGCGCAGGCTCGGCAGCCCGACCACCATGCCGATCATGGCGGCCAGAAGGCCCGCGAGCGGCAAGGCGACGTAGAACGGCACGCCGTGCTTGCCGAGCCAGGCGACCGTGTAACAGCCGACCCCGAGGAAAGCCGCGTGGGCCAGGGAGATCTGGCCGGTGCTGCCGGTCGTGATGTTGAGGCCCAGCGTCGCAACGATATGGATGCCGACGATGCAGGCCATCGCCAGCACATAGTCGCTGCCGTAGAACGGCAGTCCCAGCAACAAGACGATGAAGAGGGCCATCGAGCGCCGCGAAGCCGGCGAGTCCCATAGCTGCTCTTCGGAGCGGTGCGTTTCGTGGAAGACACCCGTTCGCATGGTCAGAGCCTCTCGATGGTTCGGGTGCCGAAGATGCCGTGCGGTCGCATCACGAGGATCGCGAGCACCACCACGTACGGAACGAGGTCACGCGCCTTGCCGCCGAGGTAGCCGGCGGCCACCGCGTCGAGCC
Organism: Variovorax sp. 10L426; assembly: GCF_056395305.1. Taxonomy (NCBI): domain Bacteria; kingdom Pseudomonadati; phylum Pseudomonadota; class Betaproteobacteria; order Burkholderiales; family Comamonadaceae; genus Variovorax; species Variovorax sp. 10L426. Next base: position 42,140 of record NZ_JBFTJF010000001.1, read on the forward strand.
AGCCGACGATCAGGCTCGCGACGATGGCGCCGACGATGCTGTCCAGGCCGCCCAGGATGATCACCGCGAAGGCCGCCAGCGCCGTCGAGGCCAGCAGCGGAGACAGGTTGGCCGAGGTGGCGATCAGCACGCCGGCGACTGTGCCGACAAGGCTGGACAGGATCCATGTCAACCGCTGTGCATGGTGGATGTCGATGCCCATGGTCGCAGCGGTCACCGGGTCGCTTGCGGTCGCGCGCAAGGCAATCCCGGTCTTCGAGTAGCGAAAGAATGCGATGAACGCGGCGATCAGCACTGCCGCCACCAGGAAGTTGCCGATGGCCGTGCCCGGGATCATCACCTCGCCGAAATTGAGCGGCATGCGCGGCAACAGCGGCGGCACCGTGAAGGTGTCGCCACCCCAGATCGCCTCGACGCTGCCGTGAACGATGCTGGCCATGCCGATGGTGGCCATCAGCACCGAGACGGGCGACTGGCCGGACAGCGGCCGCAGCACCATCCGCTCGACCACCACGGCGAGCAGCGCGATCGCGGCCAGCGCAACGCCGAAGGCCAGCAGCGGCGCGAGGCCGAAGGTCACGTGCGCCGCGTAGTAGAGATAGGCGCCTAGCATCATCACCTCGCCGACTGCGAAGTTCACGACGCCCGTCCCCTTGTAAACGAGCACGAAGCTCAGCGCGACCAGCGCCAGCACGCCGCCGGACAGCAGGCCGATGGTGCTGTACTCGATGAATTCGTACCAGGTGGCCATGTCCATCAGGCAGCCTCCTCGTCGGCGCCCAGGTAGGCCTGGATGACGCCCGGATGACTGCGCACCTCCGCGGGCGTACCGCTCGCGATAACCTCGCCGAAATTCAGCACGACGACGTGGCTGGAGATGTCCATCACCATGCCCATGTCGTGCTCCACCAGCAGCACCGTGACGCCCCACTCTTCCTGCACGTCGAGGATGAAGCGCGCCATGTCCTCGGTCTCCTCGCGGTTCATGCCGGCGACCGGCTCGTCCAGCATCAGTACGCGCGGTCGCATGGCCAGCGCCCGCGCGAGTTCGACGCGCTTCTGCAGGCCGTACGAAAGCGCCTCTACGGGCCGATGGCGCAAGTGGTCGATCTGCAGGAAGTCGATGACGCGCCGCTCGACCTCGTCGCGCAGCGCCAGTTCCTCGTTGCGAGCCGACCGAGTCTGAGCCAGGCTCTGCAATAGCCCAGCGCGCATTACGTGGTGTCCGCCCAGCTTGATGTTCTCGAGCACGCTCAGTCCGTGGAACAGCGCGATGTTCTGGAACGTGCGCGCAAGCCCGCGCGACGCACGCTGATGCACCGGCACGATGGTGATGTCCTGCCCGTCGAGCACAACACGGCCGGCCGCGGGACGGTAGAAGCCCGAGATGGTGTTGAACACGCTCGTCTTGCCGGCGCCATTGGGGCCGATGACCGCCGTGATCTGTCCTGGCGCTGCCGCGAACGAGACCCCGCGCAATGCATGGATGCCACCGAAGCGCAGATCGACGCCTTCGACCGCCAAGGACGCACCGGCAGCAGCGGCCGATTGTGCCCCACCCGTCGTGCGGCCGGTCGGCAGGGAGGATGTCCGCTGTATCGTCGAAGCCGCGATGTCCATGCGCCAATTCCGAAGTTCTGGGAGGGGCGCCGACCCCTCGCGCCCAAGACCGTCCGGCACCCAGGCCGGACACAAGAACATAATACGCTACTGTACCGTATGCAATATCAGTGCTTACCCGTGCGCTGGCAATGGCGGGGTGGCGAATGACTATTGCGTGACAGCGCCGAAGGCCTTCGCGCGTTCCTTCAGGATGAACTTCTGGATCTTTCCGCTGGGGGTGCGCGGTACCGCCGCGAGCACTTCGACACGCTCGGGCCAGTACTGCTTCGCGACCTTGCATTCGCCCATGTAGGCCTGCACGCCGGCGAGGTCGAGGGTCGCACCGGGGCGCAGTTCCAGGAAGGCACAGGCGCGCTCCCCGAGGCGGTCGTCCGGGTAGCCGACGATCGCCGCCATCGCGACGGCGGGATGCTTGTAGAGCAGCGCCTCGATCTCCACCACGGGGACGTTCTCCCCGCCGCGGATCAGCACGTCCTTGGTCCGGCCGTTGATGCGGATGTAGCCCTCGTCGTCCATATAGGCCAGGTCGCCGGTGTCGAACCAGCCTTCCGCGTCGTAGGTGTGGATGTCTGGCCGCTTGTAGTAGCCGAGCGACATCTGCGCACCGCGCACCAGCAGTCGGCCGGTCTCGCCGACCGGCATGGGCTTGCCGTCGAAGTCGACGATCCGGATACCGACGCCGTCGAGCGCGCGACCGTCGGTCTTCGACGATTTGTCGGCCGCGCGGGAAGGCTCTGTCAGGGTGCTCGAGAGCGATTCGGTCATACCCCAGAGTGAGCAGACCTTCAGATTCAGTTCGCTTGCAGCGCGTTCGATCAGCACCGGCGGAATGGGCGCGCCGCCGCACAGGAACGAGCGCAGGCGGTCAGGTCTCGGCGCGCCGTCGGCGACTGCTCCGCAGATGTCCGAGAGAAACGGCGTCGACGCTGCCGTGTAGGTGACGCCCTCCTCGGCCATCAGGGTGACGCCGCGCCGGGCCTCCCAGATGTCCTGGAGCACGGCGGTTGAACCGAGGTAGACACCCAGCACCATCACGGCGGCATAGCCCGTCATGTGACCGACCGGCGAGCAGGCGAGCAGCACGTCGTCAGAGGTCAGCCCGAAGCGGCCCGAAAGCGCCTTGTTGCAGGCCAGCAGCGTGTTGCATGAGTGCATCACGCCCTTGGGCGAGCCGGTGGTGCCGGAGGTGAACATCATCACCGCGAGTTCCTCGGGAGCGAGCGCCCGCTCTGCCGGGCTGTCCGCCGCCTCGACCCGCTTGCTGCCCTGCAGCAACAAGCGATCGAAGCCATTGGCGCCCTCCCCGTCGACGACCACGATGTGCTGCAGCTTGGGCAACTTGGTCTTCAGGCTTTCCGCCATCGCGGCATGGTCGAAGCCGCGGAATGTCGCTGGCACCACGAAGACCTTGGCCTCCGCGAAGCCCAGCATGAATTCGAGTTCGCGCTCCCGGAAGATCGGCATCAGCGGATTCACCACGGCGCCGATGCGGCCGCAGGCCAGCGTCATGACGACGAATTCCCACCAGTTGGGCACCTGCACGGCGACGATGTCGCCATGTCCGACGCCGAGATCGCGCAGCGCGCCGGCGGCCAACGCCACCTTGTCGCCGAGCTCGCGGTACGAGATGCGCGCTGGGTCAGCCTGGTCCGCGCGGTAGCTCACCAGGGCGAGCTTGTCGGGTGAGCGGCGGATCGCGGCGACGAGGTAGTCGTCGATCGTCCTGTCCAGCCAGAATCCCGCCTCTCGCATGTGCCGCGCGTGGGCGGCGGGATCGAATCCTTTGACCGTCATGCCAGTATCTCCAAGGTAGTCGCCAGCGGCACAGAACCCATTGCCATGCCGCGACTGAATTAGTTCACTACTGTACGATACGTGGATTCACGATCCATCGCAAGCCCGGACACCCCCGGGAAAGCGAGCACATGGACGGCCCGGAAGGGCCGCGGAGGCGGATCAGGCCGACTCAGTGGCCGTGAGATAGGTCAGCAGGTTGCGCTTCATCGCGTCCAGCGTGGTCGCCGCTGCCTCGAGCTTGGTGTCGGCCAGACCGTCGAGGATCTGTTCGTTGAGCTGGTGGCTGACCTTGCGCATCCTGGCGATCAGCTGCTTGCTCTTGGGTTCGAGGAAGACGCGGTTGACGCGCCGGTCCGTGGCGTCGGCACCGCGCCGTACCAGGCCGGATTTTTCCAGGCGGTCGATCAGGCCGCCGACGGCCACCTTGCCGAGGTCGAGCTCCTCGGCCAGTTGCGACTGCGTCATGCCGTCCTCGCGGGACAGATAGGCCAGCACCCACCATTGCGACCGGGTCACATTCAGCGGCTTCAGGCAGCGGTCGAAGGCGCTGCGTCGCAAGCGCGAGACGTCGTGGATCAGAAAACCGAGCCGAAGCTCCCAGTCGGTTGAATGTGCGTCTGTTGCCATGGTGCGTCCCACGCCGCGGGGCGGCGAGCCTATTACTGTAATGATGCGTACATTCTAGCAACTGACTTTAAGCGCCCAGGGTCCGGAAGGCGACAGGCGCCCGTGGGACTGGACGGGCGCTAGAAGGCGACCGCGTCCTTGCCCTTGAGCTGCAGGATCTCACGCGCCTCGGCGGGCGTGGCAACCGCCAGGCCCAGCCCTTCGATGATTTCGCGCGCCTTGCGCACCTGCTGCGCGTTCGATTCGGCGAGCTTGCCCGCACCGATCCACAGGCTGTCCTCCAGGCCGACGCGGACGTTGCCGCCCATCGAGGCGGACATGGCTGCGATCGGCATCTGGCTGCGCCCCGCCCCCAGCACCGACCAGCGGTAGTCGCCGCCGAAAAGCCGGTCGGCCGTGCGCTTCATGTGCATGACGTCGTCAGGGTGGCTGCCGATGCCGCCGAGGATGCCGAACACCGTCTGGACGAAGAACGGCGCCTTGACCAGCCCGCGATCCACGAAGTGCGCGAGGTTGTACAGGTGCGAGGTGTCGTAGCACTCGAACTCGTAGCGGGTGTCGTTGACCGACAACTCCGTCAGCACCGTTTCCAGGTCACCGTAGGTGTTGCGGAAGATCAGGTCCTTGCTGCCTTCAAGATAGGGGCGCTCCCAGTCGAACTTGAATTCCTTGAAGCGCTGCAGCATCGGAAAGAGGCCGAAGTTCATCGTGCCCATGTTCATCGAGGCGACTTCGGGCTTCAGCACCTTGGCCGGTTGCATCCGTTCCTGCACGGTCATGTAGGGCGAGCCGCCGGTCGTGAGATTGATGACCGCGTCCGAACGGGCCTTGATGCCCTTCAGGAACGGGACGAAGGCCTCGGGCCGCTGGTCGGGCTTGCCGGTGACGGGATCGCGCGCATGCAGGTGGATGATGGCCGCCCCCGCCTCGACGGCGCCGACCGCGGCATCCGCGATCTCCTGCGCTGTGACCGGCAGGTACGGCGACATCGAGGGCGTATGGATCGCGCCGGTCACGGCGCAGGTGATGATGACTTTGCGTTGTGTGGACATGCGAGTCTCCTTGGCTTCAAGACGGGGTCTAGACGGGGTCCCAGGTGAACACATCGCCCGAGCGATCGAGCGGGAAGAAGCTGGCGCGCAGCATGGGCAGCGCGGTGTCGAGCACGCCTTCGGGGGTCCAGCCTTCGCCGCAGTGCGCTGTGCGAATGGGACGAGGCTGGCTGAACAGATAGATCTCGTTGTTGCGCACGCCGAAGATCTGCCCGGTGACATCACTCGCCCTGTCGGCACAGAGCCCGACCACGAAGGGGGCGATCTTCTCCGGCACCAGTTTCTTGAGCCCCTCCACCCGCTTCTTCTGCTCCGGCGTTTCGCTCGGGATCGAGTCGATCATGCGCGTCCACGCGAACGGCGCCACGGCATTCGAGCGGACACCGAACTTCTGCATATCGAGCGCGATCGACTTCGACAGCCCCGCGATGCCGAGCTTGGCCGCGCTGTAGTTAGCTTGCCCGAAGTTGCCGATCAGCCCCGACGTGGACGTCATGTGCACGTAGACCCCGCTGCCCTGCTCCTTGAAGTGCGGCGCCGCAGCCCGGCTGACGTTGAAACTGCCCTTCAGGTGCACGGCCAGCACCTGGTCGAACTCCGATTCATTCATGCGGTGGAACATCACGTCGCGCAGGATGCCGGCGTTGTTGACGACGATGTCGATGCGGCCGAAGGCGTTGACCGCCGCCTCGACCATCTTGTTTGCCTCGCCCCAATCCGCCACCGAGCCGCCGTCGGCAATCGCATCGCCCCCCATCGCCTTGATGGCCGAGACGACTTCGTTCGCAGGTTGTTCGTTGTCCGGCTTGCCGTCCAGAGACGCGCCCAGGTCGTTGACGACCACCTTGGCGCCCGCTTCGGCCATCGCCAGCGCGATGCCGCGTCCGAGGCCCCGGCCGCCGCCCGTGATCAGCGCCACTTTGCCTTCGAGTAGTTTGCTCAATTCAGGTCTCCTTGGGTGCCGCCGTCGAGGGTAAACCCCTGTCCATCCTCGAACTTGCGGCTTGCAAAAATATCGTGCGCTAGCGTACCATGCACCACATGATCATGTACAGCAGGCGGGCGCTGCGACGCCAACATCCATGAAAGAATCCGACAGCATGTTCGGCCTTCTGGCCACCAACCGCTATGTGCCCCGACTGCGTCTGGAACGCAACGAAGTGGCCACGCAGCACCGCTGGATGGCACCGGGGCTCAAGTCGCTCGCCAAAGGGCAGCGCGCCATGGCGAACTGGGACGAGGACGCGGTGACCATGGCGGTCGAAGCCAGCCGCTCGCTGCTGGCCTCGGCGCCCGCGCCCGACGCGACGGAACTGACGCTGGCCTCCACCACCCTTCCCTTCGCGGACCGCCTCAATGCCGGGATCGTCGCTGCCGCGGTCGGCCTCGCCGCTGACGCCGTCGTGCGCGATGTCGCTTCGAGCGCGCGCGCCGCGTTGACCGAACTGTCTGGCGCGCTGCGTCACCCCGCGCCCGCCGCCACGCGCATCGTCGTCGCGGCGGAACGCCGGACCGCAAAGCCCGCCAGCGCGCAGGAACTGATCTTCGGCGATGGCGCCGCAGCGGCGTCCGTCGGAACCGGCCGAGCCGTCGCCACCTTCGTCGCGGCGCGTAGTCTGCATGCCGATCTGGTGGATCACTTCCGGCAGGCGGGCGAGTCCTATGACTATGGCTGGGAAGAGCGCTGGATTCGCGACGAGGGCTACATGAAGCTCGTCGCCGACACCATCAGGCAATGCCTGGCCGATGCAGGGGTGGGCGCCTCGGACGTGGGCCACTTCGCGCTCTCGGCACCGCTGGCGCGCATCAACGAGGCGGTGGCCAAGCGGGTCGGCATCGCGCCGGCAGCGCTCGTTGCCACTGCATCCGACACGGTCGGCGATCTCGGCTGCGCACAACCGCTGTCCATGCTCGACATCGCGGTGCGGGCGGCGGCACCCGGCGCGCTGATCCTGGTCGCAGCATTCGGGAGCGGCTGCGACGTGCTGCTGCTCAAGCGCACGTCCGTCCCCTGCCCGGGCAGCGCCCCCGGCACCGGCAAGTCCGAGACGAACTACCTCAAGTACCTGTCCTTCACCGGGCAGATCGAACTAGCCTGGGGCATGCGCGCCGAGATGGACAACAAGACGGCACTCACCGCGGCCTGGCGGGATCACGCACGCACAGAGCGCTTCGAAGGCGGGCGCTGCGAGCGCTGCGGCACCGTGCAGTTTCCGCGATCCCGGGTGTGCGTCAACCCGGCATGCCGCGCGCAGGACACGCAACAGCCCGCCAACCTGGCCGATGTGCCGGCCCGCGTGATGTCGCACACCACCGACTTCCTGGGCTACACACCCGATCCGCCATTCCAGTTCGGTCACATCGACTTCGAAGGCGGTGGCCGCGTGCTGATGGAGTTCACCGACACCGACGTCGGCGAACTCACCGTCGGCCTGCCTCTGCGCATGGTCTATCGGGTGAAGGAGTTCGACCACAACCGCGGCTTCCGACGCTATTTCTGGAAGGCGACGCCCACGCGAGCCGCCGTCAGCCACGCCCCATCCACCCTGGAGAGCAAGTAAATGGCCAGCGGAATCCGCGACAAGGTCGCCATCATCGGCATGGGCTGCACGCGCTTCGGCGAGCGCTGGGATTGCGGTCCCGAAGACCTGATGCTCGAAGCGTTCAATGAAGCCGTCGCCGATGCCGGCATCGACGCCTCGCAGATCGAGGCCGCATGGTTCGGCGTCTGCCTCGAGGAAAACAATGTCGGCAAGACCGCCGGCCCGCTTGCACAGGCGTTGCGTCTGCCGCGCATCGCCGCGACACGTGTCGAGAACGCCTGCGCCACAGGCACCGAAGCGTTGCGCGGCGCGGCCTATGCGGTGGCCGCCGGCGCCTACGACATCGTGCTCGCGCTCGGCGTCGAAAAGCTCAAGGACACCGGCTACGGCGGCTTGCCGGCACGCACGCGCGGTGTCGCCAATGACCTGTGGCTGCCGAATTCGACGGCACCCGGCGCATTCGCCCAGCTCGCCTCCGCGTACGCAGCCAAGCACGGCGTCGCGATGACGGAACTCCGCCGAGCCATGGCGCATATCTCCGTCAAGAGCCATGCCAATGCGGCGCTGAATCCGAAAGCTCACCTGCGCAACAAGATCACCGAGGAAGACGTGCTCAAGGCGATGACGATTGCCGCGCCGCTCGGTCTGTACGACTGCAGCGGCGTGAGCGACGGGGCGGCCTGCGCGATTCTCACGACGCCCGAAATCGCACGCGCCCTCAAGGCAAACGCCGAGATCGTCACGATCAAGGCGCTGGAGGTGTCGGTGAGCAACGGCGAGGAAGCGAGCTTCAACAACTGGGACGGCGCGAACATCGCGACCGCCAGGACGGCCGCCGAGCACGCCTACCTCGCAGCCGGCATCAGCGAGCCGCGCCGACAGATCCAGATGGCCGAGGTACACGACTGCTTCTCGATCACCGAGGCGGTACTTATGGAGGACCTCGGCTTCAGCGCGCCCGGCCGTGTGATCCACGACGTGCTCGACGGCGTCTTCGACCGTGACGGCGCCTTGCCCGTCGTTCCCGATGGCGGGCTGAAGTGCTTCGGTCATCCGATCGGTGCGTCCGGTCTGCGCATGGTCTACGAGGTGTATCAGCAGATCCACGGCCGTGCGGGCGAGCGCCAGCTCAAGAACGTCGACCGCGGCCTCACGCAGAACCTCGGCGGCCATCCGCACCAGAACGTGAGTGCCGTCGCCATCATCGGTCGCGCGGGCGCCTGAGCGCGCGACCGGATCGAATTCCCATTTCCCTTTTCAACTGGAGACTTCCCATGCGAGGACTGAAAGGCAAGAAGGCCATCGTGACCGGCGCCGGCAGCGGCATCGGCCGTGCCATTGCGTTGCGGCTTGGCGCAGAAGGCGCGATCGTCGGCGTGTTCGACATCAACCCGACCGGCGCCGCCGAAACCGTCAAGGCCATCGAGGCTGCGGACGGCAAGGCGATCGCGGTGACCTGCGACATCACCGACTACGCCGCGGTCACCGCGGCGGTCGTCAGCTTCGAGAGCCAGGCAGGTGCGGGCACCGACGTCCTCGTCAACAACGCGGGCTGGGACACGCCCATGCCCTTCCTGAAGACCGAGGAGGCCTTCTGGAAGAAGGTCACCGCGATCAACTGGTTCGGCCCGCTGCACATGACGCACGCGGTCGCCAAGGGCATGGCCGAGCGCAAGAGCGGCCGTGTGGTCAATATCGCGTCGGACGCCGGCCGCGTCGGCTCGACCGGCGAAGTCGTCTACTCCGGCTGCAAGGGCGCGACCATCGCGTTTGCAAAGGCACTGGCGCGTGAAGTCGCACGCAGCAACGTCACCGTCAACACCGTGTGCCCGGGCCCGACCGACACGCCGGCCATGGACGCCTTCGTCGGCACCGGCGAGCAAGGCCAGAAGATACGCGACGCGATGGTGCGCGGCGTGCCGCTCGGCCGCATCGGCGTGCCCGACGACTACCCCGGCATCGTGGCCTTCCTGGCCAGCGACGACGCCGCCTTCATCACCGGCCAGACGATCAGCGTCTCGGGCGGCCTCAGCATGCATGGATAACAGGAGCAGAAAGATGAGCAAGGAATACAAGGACATCCTCTACGAAGTGCGCGACGGTGTCGTGAACATCACGATCAACCGGCCCGACGTCTACAATGCGTTCCGCAACCAGACGCTGGAGGAACTGATCGACGGCCTGCGCCGCGCCGACGAGGAAAAGAGCGCGAATGTGATGGTTCTCTCGGGTGCAGGCGACAAGGCCTTCTGCACCGGCGGCGACCAGAAGGTGCACCTGAGCGAGGACGGGCTCTACGGTCCGCGCGGCACGGTCGGCATGCCCATCGAGGAGATGCAGACGGCGCTGCGCGACCTGCGCAAGGTCTCGATCGCCAAAGTGCAGGGCTTCGCAATCGGCGGCGGCAATGTCTTCGCGACCATGTGCGACCTGACCATCGCGAGCGAGAAGGCCGTCTTCGGACAGATGGGCCCCAAGGTCGGTTCGGTCGATCCGGGCTGGGGCACGGCCTACCTCGCGCGCATCGTCGGCGAGAAGAAGGCGCGGGAGATCTGGTTCCTCTGCCGCAAGTACAGCGCCGCCGAGGCCGAGAAGATGGGTCTGGTGAACAAGGTGGTGCCGCACGACCAGCTCGACGCGGAAGTGGCGCAGTGGTGCAAGGAAATCAACGAGATGAGCCCGACCGCACTCGCGATCGCCAAGCGGTCGTTCAACGCCGACAGCGAAAACATTCGCGGCATCGGCTTCCTGGGCATCCAGACGGTCAAGCACTACTACCAGACGGAAGAATCGAAGGAAGGCGTGCGCGCGTTCAACGAACGCCGCAAGGCCGACTTCAAGAAATACGCGAGCTGAGTGCAGCTGGCTGGAGGTAGACAAGTTGGAAACGCTGATCCATACGACTCTTGAGTCCGACGGCGTGCTCGTCGCCACCATCGACATGCCGGGCCGCACAATGAACGTGTTCTCGGCGGACCTGATGGATGCGCTCGATGCGCTGATGGACCAAGTCGACAACGACGCGCAGGTGCGCAGCGTGGTGCTGACGTCGGGCAAGTCCACCTTCCTGGCTGGCGCCGATCTCGTGATGGTGCGCGGCTACACCGACAGCGCGAAGACCGGCACGCACGATGAGCTGTTCTCGACGTGCGGCCGGCTGGGACGCCAGTTCGTCCGGCTCGAGCAGTCGGCCAAGCCGTGGATCGCCGCAGTGAACGGCATCGCCCTTGGCGGTGGGCTCGAGCTTGCTCTCGCCTGCCGTGTGCGCCTGGTGACCGACGAGCCGCGCACGCAAATTGGCGTACCCGAAGTGCGATGGGGTCTGTTGCCCGGCGCCGGCGGTACACAGCGCCTGCCGCGCCTGGCCGGCTTCGACGCGGCGATCGACCTGCTGCTGAGCGGCCGTTCGATCTCGCCCGCCGATGCAGTGCGGCTCAGCATCTTTGCCCGCGCGGTGCCGGCGCCACAGTTGCTGGACGAGGCCCGCGCCGAAGCACGCGCGCTCCACGGCAAGGCCTTTGACGTGAAGGCGAAGTTCGCCCGCCTCGAGCAGACCGACGTGCCTGCGTACAGCGAGGAAGGCGCACGCGCCATCGCGCTCAAGCATGGCGTCAGCCCGACGGATTTCGACCACTATCCCGCCTACAGCGCCATCGTCGACAGCGTGCTCAAAGGCGCGCGTTTGCCATTGGCCGAGGCGACGGATGTGGAGATGACGCAGTTCCTGCGGCTCATGTTCAACCCGGTCGCCGGCCACATGGTGCGCACCCTGTTTCTCGAACGCCTGCGCGCCGAGCGCGAGTTGGCGGCGCCGAAGGGCACGGGTATCGAGCGCATCGAAGTGGGCGCATCGGGGCCTGCACACAAGGCATGGGCCGACGCGCTTGCCAGAACGAAAGTGGCGCAGGCAGTCAATGCATCGCTGCCGGAGGGAACCATCGAGATCGTCGACCTGCAAGGCAGGCGCCATCGCGTGACGCTCGCAACCCTCGACACAACGGCCTCCACCGCTCCGGTGCTGGCCCTGCTCGCGCCCATGAGTCCCTATGGGCGGGTGATCGAGATCATCAGCACGGACGATGCGGCGGCGACCGCGCTCGCCGCCCTGGCGCCGCGTCTCGGCGCGTTGCCATGGCGCACACCGGGTCCGGCCAGTGTGCTGCAGAAGCTGCAGGGCGCGTCGCTCGAAGAGCAGGCGCGTATCGCGGTTCAAAGCGCGGCCACGCCGGGCGCAGGCGACGTGGCGTTCCTCGATGTCGCAGCCTGCCTGGCCGGCGCGACACCCGCCTGGAGCGGCGGACCTCTCAGCTGGCTCTGGGCCGAACGCGCCAAGGTCGTGCCCGGCTTCGACGCCGGATCCCGCGACGCGTGGAATCGGCTGCAGCCCGCCCTGCACCGCGCCTTCGCATGATCGACCGGACACGCGTCAGCTTCGAAACCGAGTCCACCACGGCGGACATCGATGGCTGGCGCGTGAAACTCTTCTGCCAGGCGATCGGCGAGGACGATCCGGTCTACCGTGATCCCGAGGCCGCACGCGCCGCTGGGCACCCGGCATGCCCGGTGCCGCCGACCTTCCTGAAGGCGGTGGAGGGGGACCACTTCAGCAGTGCGCAACTGATGTCGCTGCTCCAGGTGCCGCTGCGCGGCGTGCTGCATGCGGACCAGAGCTTCGATCATCTCGCGCCGGTCTATGTCGGCGACCGGATCGAGGTCAGCCGCAAGGTGGCCGACATCTTCGACAAGAAGAACGGCGCATTCACCTTCATCGTCGTCGATACGCACTACCGACGTGCGGGGCAACCCGTGGCAAGCAGCCGGCAGACGATCCTGGTGCGCAACGGGCTCGAGGCGACATGAGCGCAACGGCGTTTCCCGATCGGCTCGAACTAAGCTGCGGACCCGTCACCGCGGTCGACCTCGCCCTGTTCGCAGCCGCTTCGGGTGACCACAACCCGCTTCACCTCGACGTGGATGTGGCGCGCGCCGCGGGCTTCGACCGCCCGCTGGTGCACGGCATGTTGACGATGGCGTTCACCGCCCGTTTGTTCACGAAGAACTTCGGTGCAGGCAGCGTCCGACATCTCCACACGCGCTTCACCGGTGCCGCCCGACTCGGCGACACGGTCGTTCTGAGCGCGACCCTGACGGGCACCGACAACGCAGTGGGTCTCTACGACGTCGATGCGCGCACGGCGACAGGTGACGAACTGATGTCCGGCAAGGCACGCGTGACGAACGCGCTTTCGCAATGAGCCGCCTGGTCGATGCATTGCGACCCGGCATGCGCGTGTTCGTGCCGACACTGAGCACCGAGTCTTCGCTGCTCCTCGACGAACTGCGCGACGATCCGGGGCGTGCTCGGGGCGTGGTCTTCACTGGTGTTCAGTTTCCGGGCATCGACCGCGCTGACTATCTGGCGCTGCATCCCGAGGCACGGCAGACGGCCTTCTTCATGACGCGTCCGGTGCGCGCCGGCCTCCTCGAAGGACGCGCAGAACTGCTGTCGCTCGACTACCTCGGCATTGCGCGTCATCTCCGCGACGCCTCGCCGATGGACCTCGCCGTTGCCCAGCTCACACCGCCCGATGCCGAAGGCTGGTGCAGTCCGGGCCTCGCGAGCGATTTCATGCCTCTGATCTGGTCGCGCGCCAGGAAGCGCATCGCGCACCTCAATCCAAGGATGCCGCGCACGCAAGGCTCGTTCCGCGTGCACATCTCTGAGTTGGATGCCGCCGTGGAAGCCGATACGCCACTCAACGACTTCATCGAATCGCCGTCCGGCGAGGTCGAGGCGCTGATCGGACAGCATGTTGCGAAGTTGGTGCGTGACGGCAACACCCTCCAGTTCGGCATCGGCTCCGTCCCGCTGGCGCTGGCGGGTGCACTGAGTGCGCACCGCGGATTGCGCTTTCATGGCGGGTTGGTGTCGAGCGCCTTGCAGACGCTGTGGGAAGCCGGTGCCCTGGATCGCGATGCGCCAATCACTACCGGCGTCGTGCTGGGCGACACGTCTTTTCATGACTTCGTCGCGCGCCTTGCGCCGCTTCGCCTGGTTGACGTGACGAAAACGCACGACCCGGCCATCGTGGCGGCGATCCCGCGCTTCGTCGCGATCAACGCTGCGGCCGAAGTCGACCTGTTCGGCCAGGTCAATGGCGAACGCGTGGGCGGCATGATCCAGGCGGGCTCTGGCGGCTTGCCGGCTTTCGCGCAGGGCGCGATGGCCTCGCCCGGCGGCAGGCTCCTCATCTGCCTGGGCGCGACCGCACGCAAGGGCACCGTCTCGCGCATCGTGCCGGTGCTGGGTGATCAGAGCCTTTGCACATTGCCGCGCTATCTGGCGGACGCTGTCGTCACGGAGCATGGGGTCGCCGAACTCCGAGGCATGTCGCTGGATGCACGGGCCGAGGCCCTGATCGGCATCGCGGCGCCAGAGCACCGCGCGAGGCTCCAGGAAGCCTGGGGCGCGATCCGCAAAGTCGCATGACCACCATGACTGAAGACTCGCAAGCCACGCCTCCTCCCGGCTTCGAGGCCGTGGATCTGGGCGGCACCTTCGCGACCGCGAACGGACCGTTGTTCGCGCGCTGGCATGGCGAACGCCTGCAACTGGGCTTCCGTGTCGGGTCCGGGCACGTCAACCCCGGGCGGAACTGCCACGGCGGCATGCTGTGCACCTTCGCGGACATCCTGATTTCGACGGCCGCGCAGTACCAGACCGATATCCCGCGACAATTTCTCCCCACGATCAGCCTGCAGGCGGACTTCCTGGCCGGTGCGCCGCTGGGAAGCTGGGTTCAGGGCCAGGCCGAGATCCTCCAGGTGACGCGCAACCTCATCTTCTCGCAGGGCCTCATCCATGCCGACGGAGAGTTGGTGATGCGCGCGAGCGGCGTGTTCCGGCGCGGGCCGCTGCTGCCGGAATCCGCCGATGACCAGGCATTGCGCCTGCCCGGTATGCCGCAGCGCGCTTAGTCTTCGGCGCACAGCCGGATCAGCCGCTTGCCGAGGTTGTCGCCGCGGTAGAGTCCCGCGATCGCATCCGGCGCGCTCTCGATGCCTTCGAGAACCTCCTCCACATAACGCAGGCTGCCGTTGCGCAGCCATGCAGCCAGGTCGCCGCGCGCTCCAGCGGCGTATTCAGGGTGGTCGAAGATCACGAAGCCTTGCATGCGGGCACGCTTGGTGAGCAGATGGCGTTCCACGCGCGGGCCCTGCGGAGGTGGGTCCCAGCTTGCAACCGAGGCCGTGCCGCAGATCACGATGCGCCCGCCGACGTTCAGATGAGCCATCACGGCGTCGCTGATAGGCCCTGCCGTGTTGTCGTAGTGGACGTCGACGCCACCAGCACAAGCCTCGGCGAGGCGCTGCTCAAAATCGGCCGCCTTGTAGTCGATCGCTGCGTCATAACCGAAGCGGTCCAAGCACAGCACCCGCTTGGCGGCCCCGCCCGTGATTCCGACCGCGCGGCATCCTTTGAGCCGTGCGATCTGCCCGACGCACGAGCCAACGGCGCCCGCCGCCGTCGAAACGACCACCGTTTCTCCGGCACGGGGCTGACCCAGTTCCAGTAGCCCGTAGTGCGCAGTGACGCCATTGATCCCCATGACGCCGAGCGCAGTCGACATCGGGAGATCGTCTTCGACGATGCCACGCTGGATGCCGGCGCCATCGACCACGGCGTAGTCCTGCCAACCGAAGAGCCCCGTCACCGCGGTGCCGACCGGCCACGCCACATCGTTCGACTCGACGATGCGCCCGGCAGCGAAGGCGCGCATGACCGCGCCGACAGGCACCGGCTCCGAATAGTTGGCGACGGCACTGACCCAGCCGCGCATCGCCGGCTCGACCGACAACCAGATGTTGCGCACCAGCACCTGGCCCGGCCCCGGCGAGGGTGCCGGGGACTCCACGATCTCGAAATGCTCCGCCTGCGGGATGCCGGTCGGGCGGCTTTTAAGGCGCACCTGGCGATTGACGCGTGAGTTCATCGAATTGTCTCCATCAAGGTTCCCCCGGAGTTGCAAAGCCGCGAGACTTGCTATAGTACACATGCGTACCATGCACATCCATACGCTGTAGCAACTTTCTATTCACGAGGTAAACCCGATGGCAGGCCGCTGGTTTGAGGAGTTCGAAGTCGGTCAGACGTTCGACCACGAGATCCGTCGCACGGTGACCGAGGCCGACAACATGTGGTTCAGCAACGCCACCTGCAACCCCGCGGCGATTCACATCGACGCAGAGTACTGCAAGGGCACCGAATTCGGGCGGCCGCTGGTCAACAGCATCTTCACGCTCGGGCTGGTGATCGGCCTGTCGGTGCAGGAGACGACGCTCGGCACGACGGTGGCCAATCTCGGCATGACGGACACGCGCTTTCCGGGGCCGGTGTTCGCAGGCGACACGATCCGCTCGCGCACCACCGTCAAG
This sequence comes from Variovorax sp. 10L426, assembly GCF_056395305.1. Lineage (NCBI taxonomy): Bacteria > Pseudomonadati > Pseudomonadota > Betaproteobacteria > Burkholderiales > Comamonadaceae > Variovorax > Variovorax sp. 10L426. The sequence goes on from NZ_JBFTJF010000001.1 coordinate 58,218, forward strand.
GAAGTTCGCGAAAGCAAGTCGCGCCCGAATGCCGGCATCGTGACCTTTCTCCACCAGGGACTGAACCAGCGCGGCGAAGAGGTGTGCGTCTGCACGCGCCAGGCACTGATGCTCCGGAAGCCCCAATGAAGCCGCTCAAGCTCCGTTCGATGCTCTTCGTGCCGGCCGACAGCGAACGCAAGCTGGCGAAGTCGGTCGGCAGTCCGGCGGACGTTTTGATCCTCGATCTCGAGGACTCGGTCGCCGATTCGCGCAAGGTCGGCGCGCGCACCACTGCGGCCGAGTTCATTGCCGCGCAGGCGCCGAGCATTGCGGCCAGCCTCTTCGTGCGCATCAATCCGCTCGACACGGCGCTGGCGATGGGCGACCTCGCGGCGATCGTCGTGCCCGGACTGGCCGGCATCATGCTTCCCAAGACGCGCAGCGCAGCCGACATCACGCGCCTGGGGCACTGCCTTGACGCACTGGAAGCGCGCGCCGGCATCGAGCCCGGCACCGTGCGGGTCGTGCCTGTCGCCACCGAGACGCCGCAGGCCATGCTGACCATGCAGGGCTTCGCGGCCGGCCCGATCGATCGTCTCGCAGGCGTCACCTGGGGCGCCGAGGACCTGTCGACCGCCATCGGCGCCGTGTCGAACCGCGACGAGGACGGCACCCTCTCACCGCTTTACGTGTGGGCCAACTCGCTGTGCCTCTGCGCCGCGGCGTCCGCCGGGGTGCCGCCGATCGACACCTTGCACGCCGACTTCCGCGACCCCGAGGGTCTCGCCGCCGCCTGCCGCGCATCGCGCCGGCGGGGCTTTCGCGGCCGCATCGCGATCCACCCGGACCAGGTCGCCATCATCAATGAAGCCTATACGCCATCGGAGGCAGAGATCGTGCATGCGCGTCGCATCGTCGATGCCTTCGCTGCCGCGCCGGAGGCAGGCACCCTGAGCCTCGACGGCGTGATGCTCGACAAGCCGCATCTGACACAGGCGCTCGAGACCTTGCGGATGGCCGCGTAGACGGCCGACAACACCAGGACCCACGGAGACCTTATGGATTTCTCAATCAGTGAAGACCATCGTGCGATTCGCGACGGCGTGAGCGCGGTCGTGCGATCCTTCGACGACGAGTATTGGCTCGCACGCGACGACGACGGCGAGTTTCCGCGGGCCTTCCACCGCGCGATGGCCGATGCCGGCTGGCTCGGCATCACGATGCCGCCGGAATACGGCGGCGCCGGCCTCGGCGTGACCGAAGCCGTGATCATGCTGCACGAGGTCGCGAGTCACGGCGGTGGCATGGCGGCCGCATCGACGGTTCACATCAATCTCTTCGGCCCGCACCCGATCGTGGTGTTCGGCACGCCGGAGCAACGTCAGCGCTGGCTGCCGCGGCTGGTCGAGGGCAAGGACCAGTGCTGCTTCGGCTTCACCGAGCCGGATGCCGGCCTCAACACGACGGCGATCAAGACCTTCGCGCAGAAGGTGCCCGGCGGCTACATGGTGCACGGCCAGAAGGTCTGGACCTCGACGGCGCAGGTGGCCAACAAGATCATGCTATTGACGCGCACCACCAAGCTGGAGGATTGCAAGAAGCCGACCGACGGCATCACGATCTTCTATACCGACCTGGACCGCAGCAAGATCGACGTTCACCGCATCCCCAAGATGGGCCGCAAGGCGGTCGATTCGAATTCCATCTTCATCGACGGCCTGTTCATCCCGGAGGCAGACCGCGTCGGCGAAGAAGGCAAGGGCTTCTCCTACATCCTGCACAGCCTCAACCCCGAGCGTCTGCTGGTGGCGGCAGAAGCCGTTGCCATCGGTCAGGACGCGCTGCGCCGTGCCGCCAAGTACGCCCGGGAGCGCGTCGTCTTCGATCGCCCCATCGGCCAGAACCAAGGCATTCAGCATCCGTTGGCCGAACGCTGGATGGCGCTGGAGGCCGCATGGGCGATGGTGATGAAAGGGGCCTGGCTCTACGACCAGCACCAGCCCTGCGGCGCCGAGGCCAACACCGCCAAGTTCCTCGGCGCACGCGCGGGCTTCGATTCGTGCATGCAGGCCGTGCTGACGCATGGCGGCTTCGGCTACGCGAAGGAATACCACGTCGAGCGCCTGCTGCGCGAAGTGACGGTGACGCGCATCGCGCCCGTGACCGAGCAATTGATCATGTCGTTCATCGCCGAGAAGGTGCTGGACCTTCCCAAGTCCTACTGACCGCAAGGGAGCCAAGGTGTTCAAACGAAATCTCTTCAACGAAGACCACGAGTCGTTCCGCAGCATGGTGCGTCGATTCATCGACAACGAGATCGCGCCCCATCACGCACAGTGGGAGGAGTCCGGCGTCGTGCCGCGAGAACTTTGGCTGAAGGCGGGTGCTGCTGGCATGCTGTGCTGCACTGTGCCGGAGCAGTATGGCGGGGTCGGCGCCGACTACCTCTTCGACGTGGTGGTGTTCGAGGAGATGGCGCGCTCCGGCTTCTCGGGGCCGGGCTTCATGATCCACTGCGATCTGGTCGCGACCTACATCGCCAGCTTCGGCACCGAAGCGCAGAAGAAGAAGTGGCTTCCGCTGATGGTGGCCGGCGAGGCCATCGGCTCGCTCGGCATGACCGAGCCCCATGCAGGATCGGACCTGAAAGCCATCCGGACCAAGGCCGTGCGCGACGGCGACGACTTCGTCATCTCCGGCCAGAAGGTGTTCATCTCGAACGGACAGCTATGCGACGTGATCGTGCTGGCGACAAAGACCGACTCGACCGCCGGCGCCAAGGGCGTGACACTGTTTCTGGTCGACACCAGCCTGCCGGGTTTCCGCCGCGGCAAGAACCTGCACAAGCTAGGGATGAAGGCGCAGGATACGTCGGAGCTGTTCTTCGACGAAGTCCGCGTGCCCGCGACCGCAATGCTCGGCGAAGAGGGTCGCGGCTTTGAGCTGATGATGACCAAGCTCGCGCAGGAGCGGCTCGCGCAGGCCATCCGTTCCGCCACCGTGGCAGAGACGGTGATCGACTGGACGATCGAGTACACGGGCAATCGCAAGGCTTTCGGCAAGACGATCGGGGATTTCCAGAACACTCAGTTCAAGATGGCCGAATTGAAGACCGAGGCTGTCGTCGGTCGCCAGTTCACCGACAAATGCATCGAGACCTTCATGAAGGGCGAGCTCAACGCGGTCGACGCCGCGATGGCCAAGATGTGGCTCAGCAACATGCACTGCAAGGTCGTCGACGAATGCCTGCAACTTTTCGGCGGCTGGGGCTACATGTGGGAATATCCGATCGCGCGCGCCTATGCGGACGCGCGCATCGTCAAGATCGCCGGTGGATCGATCGAGGTGATGAAGCACATCATCGGCCGCCAGCTCTTCCACGAATTCCGCCCGGGCAAGGACGCTGCCGTCAATGGCGTCGCGGGCATCAACCCCGTCTAGGAGACAAGCAGTGATCCCGTCCACCTTTCGCCCCGACGTGCTGTCCGGCAAGCGCATCCTCATCACCGGCGGCGGCACCGGCCTTGGCAAGGAACTGGCGCGGCAGTTCGCCGCCCAGGGTGCCGCGGTGCACATCTGCGGACGCCGCGAGGCGGTCCTGCAAGCGGCCGTTGCAGAGTTGAACGAAACGGCGCGGCACGGCGGCAGTGTCGAGTACCACATCTGCGACGTGCGCGAAGCCGATCAGATCGAGGCGATGGTCGATCGCATCTGGGCCGGCGGCCCGTTGACCGGCCTCGTCAACAACGCGGCTGCCAACTTCATCTCACCGTCCATCGACATCAGCCCGCGCGGCTTCGCCGCCGTGCGCTCGACGGTGATGGACGGCGCACTCTTCGCCACGCTCGCATGCGGAAAGCGTTGGATCGCCCAGGGCCTGCCCGGCTCCGTCGTGAGCATGCTCGTGACCTGGGTCTGGACGGGCTCGGCCTACGTGCTGCCTTCGGTCATGGCCAAGACCGCGGTGCATGCGATGACGATGTCGCTCGCGGTCGAATGGGGTTCGAAGAACATCCGCGTCAATGCCGTGGCGCCGGGACCGTTCCCCACCGAAAGCGCGTGGGAAAAGCTCGCGCCGATCCCGAAAGCCAACGTCGGTGCCGCGTCGGCGGACGAAGTGCCGATGCAGCGCTTCGGTCGCATGCCTGAGCTGTGCAACCTGCTGACCTTCCTGCAGGCCGATGGCTGCGAGTACCTCACGGGCCAGAACATTGCGATCGACGGCGGACACCACCTGGCGGCCCCCAGCACCTTCGCCGCGTTGGGCAAGCTGACTCCGGAGGATTGGGCCGAGGCCAAGACCATCGTGCGTGGCCGTGCCGAACAGGAAAAGGCACAACGCAGCGCAGGCTGATGCCGATGGCCGAAAGCGACAGCGCCACGCGCGATTTGCGGGTCCATGCCCGTGCGACGCCGGACCATCCCGCCATCGTCTGCGGCAGCGAGTCTTGGACATACGCCGCGCTCGAATCGATGAGCAACCGCCTGGCCGCGGTGTTGCGCAGCCTGGGACTCGCACGCGGCGATCACGTCGCTTCGTTGATCGGTAATCGCGCCGAGGCGGTGGCCCTTGCCTGGGCGGCCTGGCGTGCCGGCGTCTACCTGACGCCCATGCCGACCGGCCTCACAGCCACGGAGTTGCGCTACATCGTCGACGATTGCGATGCGAAGGTCGTGGTCGCCGATACGGCGCTCGCAGACGTGGCGGCGCAGCTTCCCGCTCTGCTGAAGCCTGGCATCGCATGGCTGTCGATTCGTGGCGAGATTCCGGCGTTCACAGCGATCGAGCCGCAGCTTGCCGAGGCCTCGCCGGAACTCCACGCCGACGAGACGCCCGGCGCGCTGATGGTCTACACGTCCGGCACGACGGGCGCACCCAAGGGCGTGTTCCGGCCGCTTCCTCCTGCCGACTACCGCGGGACGCCGCCATTCGCCGGGGATCTGCTGACGCTGTTCGGACTCGGTGACGCCGACGTTCGATACCTCTCGACGGCCCCGCTCTACCATGCAGCCCCTCTGCGCTTCGCGCTGGCCGTTACCGCCGCGGGAGGCACGGTGCACGTGATGGAGCGTTTCGATGCGGGCGAGGCGCTCGATCTTCTAAAGCGCCATGCCATCACCCACAGCCAATGGGTGCCTGCGATGTTCCAGCGGCTCCTCGAGCTCCCCGCCGAGCGTCGCTCAGCCTTTTCCGCGCCATCGCATCGCTGTGCGATCCATGGCGCTGCGCCCTGCCCTCCCGCGCTGAAGAAGGCCATCATCGAATGGTGGGGACCGATCCTGCTGGAGTACTACTCCGGAAGCGAAGGCGTGGGGCTCACCCTCATCGATTCGCAGGAGGCGCTCGCCCATCCAGGCTCAGTCGGCCAGTCGCGCAAGGGCACACTGCACATCGCAGACGAAGCGGGCCAGGTATTGCCCGCCGGAGCCACCGGCCTCGTGTGCTTCTCGGGCGTGACCCCGTTCGCCTACTACAAGGCGCCCGAAAAGACCGCCGCTCGCACGTTGCCGCAAGGCTGGCAGACCTTCGGCGACATCGGCCATGTCGACGAGGCAGGCTATCTCTACCTGACCGATCGTCAGGACGACATGATCATCTCCGGCGGGGTCAACGTGTATCCGCAGGAAATCGAGTCGTCCATTCGCGGCGTGCCGGGCGTATGGGACTGCGCCGTCGTCGGTGTGGAAGACGAGCGTTTCGGCGAACGGCCTGTGGCGTTCGTGGTGCCCGTGCGTGACATGCCCGCAGGCGAGCCGTCAGCTTTGATCGCCGCCGTGCGCGCGCATTGCGAGCTGCATCTGGGCCGCATCAAACGGCCCTCCGATTTTCATGTCATCGAGAGCCTCCCGCGATCGCCGACCGGCAAGCTATTGCGTCGGCGCCTGCGTGATGTGATGTGCTGAGCGTCGCGCGGCCCACAGTCTGACGAGCACCGTCGCGGCGGAGGCACCTCAGGCGCGGCTGTACGTGCCCAGCGCTGTCCCGACGATCACGATCAGGAGGCCCGCAGCGTGCCAGATCGTCAGCGTCTCGCCGAGCAGCAGCGCCGCAAAGCCCACGCCAAACACAGGCACCCAGTAGAACCATAGCGAGACGCGTGCGACGCCGATCTTCACGATGGCGTGGTTCCAAGCCAGGTTTCCGAAAGCCGTTGCAATCAACGCCGAGAACAACACCAGCATCAGGGGCCAGAAGCCGGGCATCCAGGCGTCGAGCGCAGGCGCCGCGCCGACGGCAATGGTATGCAGTGCGAGCATCAAGGTGCCGAAGGCGTAGATCATGGCGCTCGCGTAGAGCGCGTCGGTTTCCCGGGCGAGCCGTTGGATCAGTACGCCGCCAATCGCGAATGTCACGACCGAGGCGACGACCATTGCGTCGCCAAATCCGGCTTCGGCCGCACGAGCGCTCTTCGACTGCAACACCACGAGCAGCACCCCGCCAAAGCCGAGCACAACGCCCGCGATATTGGACGATCGGATGCGTTCGCGCAGGATCAATGCAGCCATCAGGGATGACACCAGAGGACTGAGCGCGATCGCCACCGATGCGTTCGTGGCGGTGGTCCTCACCAGGCCGGCCGCCAGCAGGATCTGGTTGACGTAGACCATCAGCAAGGCACAGACCAGCACCGTGCCCAGCTGATGCCTGGTCATGCGCGCCCGCGGCAGCGTTTCGCGCTGCTGCCAGAGCATCGCGCCCATGAACAACGCAGCGATCGCGGCCCGCTCCGTCGCCATGACGGCAGGGTCGAAGTAGGACGAGATTGTCTTCATCGCCGTCATGTTCAATCCCCAGAGCGCCGTGACGAAGAAAAGAAGCGCAGACAACCGATGTCCACCTGAGGGAGCGCGACGAGCAGAGGACGACATCAAGGCTTCCGATTCAAAGAGCAATCTGATTCTTCTGAAGTGTCGCACGCGGGATTTCCCTAGCAGCGCGTGATCGTTCTCTAACTAGTATTGCGCTAGTGTACGGTACACATGCAACTCCAATGAATCTCCAATCGACGCTCGCGCCAGGCCGGCCCTCGCAAGAGGGTCCGGCCATACCGCTGCCGTGGACGGTCACCGATGCCGACCGCGACAACCCTTCTGCCTCGTTCATAGAGCGCATGAGGGCGCAATTCCCCATGGAGCGCGAGGCGGACCTGATGCTCACCCGCAAGATGCAGCGGCGTGCGGGCCCCCGCTTCGACGGAGCGAGCTTCGAGGCGATGAACGGATACATCACGGCATTGCTCAGAAGCAAGATCACCGGTGAGTTTCGCCTGACCGACCCACGGTGGTTCTCAGGCGGTGCCTCGAAGATCCAGATGGGCTTCACCTTGCATTGGGACGAACCGGGCGTCGGCCCGACGTCGACCCGCCTGGTCGCGCGCATGGAGCCGGCGGAGTCGCTCAACTCCACCAGCCGGCAACGGGAGTTCGAGCTGCTGGCTGCGTTCACGGGCGTCATTCCTGTGCCTCGCGTGTACTGGGTGGATCCGGACGGCACCTGGTTTCCGGAACCTGCGCTGGTCTATGCGTTTGCCGAAGGAACCACCAAGCCCAGGGCGCACCAGGGGAAAGTCGCAGGAATCGGCACGAACTTCGGTCCCGAACTGAGGAAGCGCCTGGCTCCCCAATTCATTGAGACTCTCGCGAAGATTCACAATTTCGATCAGGCGCAATGCGCCTTCGCCTCCTTCGATCGTCCATCCGTGGGGACCACCGAGAGCGCCCTGTGGCAACTCAATCGTGCACGCCGGATCTGGGAAGAAGATCGTGGAGAGGAACTGCCCCTCATGGAGGTGGCTTCGAATTGGCTGGAACGCAATCTGCCCACACTGGACCACGTGAGCGTGGTCCATGGCGACTATCGCAGCGGCAATTTCCTGTTCGATGAGGAGTCGGCGCGCATCACCGCAGTGCTCGACTGGGAGCGCGGCTACCTGGGCGATCGCCACCGTGACCTGGCCTGGACCACCGCCGAGCAGTATGGCCACTGGAGCGAAGACGGGAAGACTTTCCTGGCTTCGGGAATCGCTCCCATCAGCGAGTTTCTCGAACGCTACGAGGAAGCCTCCGGGCTACCTGTCGATGCGGCCCGCCTGCGGTACTACCGGATCTTCAATTGCTACCAGATCGTCGTGACCGCCCTCGCGTCGTCCTATCGCGTCGTGCGCCTTGGCAAGACACACCAGGACGTGCTTATCGCATGGATCGAAGCAGCGGCCTTCGGTGCCATGGAGGAGCTCCGTCACGAAATGGAAGGGAGCGCCTGATGGCCGACTACACCGACAACGCACTGCTGTCTTGCATCAAGGCGCTCGACAATGTTGTCCTGCCCGCCGTGGATCCGGAAGATCCCCTGGCCAGTGAGCAGCTCCGACTGGTCTCCGGATTCATGAAGTTCCTGCGTTCGAGATTGCCTTATTGGCAATCCCGGCAGTTCTTCGAGCTTCATCACTACCTTGGTCTGGCGCGCAGCCTCGCTGCTGACGCGCGGCTTGCCCCGGACGAGGTCTCGCAACGCCTGGACTCGGCCATCGAACAGGCGAATGCAGTGCAGCTACAGGCTTCGCCGCCGCTCGCAGAGATTCGCGCAGCGACCGCCGCTCTCGCGGCCCCGATCAGCGCTTTGGTGCGCGTTGTTGCCAAGGCAGACCCGGTTCTGCGTCAACGCGTGGAGCAGCAGATCCTCAAGCACTCGAAGCAATGGGTCGACATGCAACGCACATGGTTCCTGCCGCAGGGTTTCGAGCTTCGCGCTGGCGAGCTGCCATCGCTTGACGATGTGTTGACTGGTCCCGCGCCGACGCAACTCGCTACCGGCTAACCTGCAAACAGGGGCAAAGATGAGCACCATCGATACGCCAATGTCAATCCGGTCAAGCGTCTCCACCGGCCCTGAACGCGTGCTCCGCTACGTGCTGGAAATTCCGGCGGTGGTGTTCATCCTGGCGGAGATCGTCATCCTCCTGTCGGGCGTCGTCTCCCGCTACCTGTTCCACAGCCCCATCGGCTGGACCGACGAACTCGCCAGCGTCCTTTTCCTCTGGATCGGAATGCTCGGGTCGGCCATCGCCTTTCATCGGGGCGAGCACATGCGACTCACCTTCCTGCTTGAACGCATGAGCATGCGGTCTCGGACCCTGGCGGAAGCCTTCGGCCTGGTGATCGCGCTTGTGTTCCTCGTTGTCCTGATCGCTCCTGCGGTGCAATTTGCCGTCCACGAGCACATGATCACCACACCTGCGCTGGGCATTCCCAACAGCCTGCGAGTCGCCGCGCTTCCTGTCGGCTTTGCCATGATGATCATCATCGCGTTGGCGCGACTCTGGCGGACTTCCAGCATTCGCGACGTCGGGATCGCATTCGCTGTCGTCGGCTGTGCGGCCGCTGCCCTCTATCTCTTCGCCCCTTCTATGAAGTCCGTCGGCAACTGGAATCTGCTCGTCTTTTTCGCGCTGATCGTGACGGCGTCGCTGCTCCTGGGAGTTCCCATCGGCTTCTCCTTCGGGATTGCGACGCTCGCCTACGTCCTCCTGGCGACACGCGCACCCTCAACAGTGATCATCGGACGCATGGAGGAAGGTTCTTCACACTTGATTCTGTTGGCCGTACCGCTGTTCGTACTGCTCGGTGCTCTGATGGAGGTCGCGGGGCTGGCACGTGCGATGGTCGGCTTCCTGGTGGCCCTCATCGGCCACGTGCGCGGGGGACTGAACTACGTTCTTCTCGGGGGCATGTATCTCGTTTCGGGAATTTCCGGATCGAAGGTCGCCGACATGGCCGCAGTGGCTCCCGTGCTCTTCCCAGAGATGAAGAAGCGAGGGCAAAAGCCCGGCGAAATGGTGGCAGTGCTGGCGACCTCCGGCGCGATGGCAGAGACGATCCCCCCAAGCCTCGTCCTCATCACGGTCGGCTCCGTCACCAGCATTTCGATATCGGCCCTCTTTACCGGCGGACTGCTACCGGCGCTCGTGCTTGCCGTCGCACTGGCCCTCCTGGCGTACTTCCGTTCACGAGGGGATGACATGAGCATGGCGGTGAAGTCATCGCGGCATGTCATCGGCAAGGCCTTCCTCGTCGCCCTGCCGGCGCTCACGCTGCCCTTCGTTATCCGATTCGTGGTCACCGAAGGCATCGCGACCGCAACGGAAGTGTCCACCATCGGCATTGTCTACACCGTGCTATTGGGTGTCTTCGTCTACCGGCAATTCGCATGGCGCCGGGTCTATGGACTGATCGTCGAGACGGCATCGATGTCCGGCGCCATTCTGTTCATCATCGGGGCCGCCAGTGCAATGGGCTGGGCTCTGACTCAATCGGGTTTTTCGACGCAGCTCGCATCGATGATGTCCGGAGTTCCGGGTGGGAGATGGGGGTTCCTGCTCATCTCGATCGCAGCGTTCGTCGTGATGGGCAGTGTCCTCGAAGGTATTCCAGCACTCGTGCTGTTTGCGCCGCTGGTGTTTCCCATCGCCCGTTCCTTCGGTATCCATGAAGTCCAGTACACGATGGTGGTGATCCTCTCCATGGGTATCGGCGTGTTTGCTCCGCCCTTGGGTATCGGCTACTTCATCGCATGTGCCATCGGGAAGGTGCCTCCGACCGACGCCATGCACTCCATGTGGCCGTACCTCGGTGCACTGCTCGCCGGCCTGCTGCTGGTCGCCGCCGTTCCCTGGATTTCAACGGGCTTCCTGTAGCCGCCGCCTCTTGTTCGACCCACCGTTGCCAGCCATCTGGCAGCGAATCCTCACTGGAGACATCATGACCATCCAACGTCGCTCCTTCCTCGCCGCTACCGTCGGAGCACCGCTCTTCGCAGCAAGCGGCCTCGCGAAGGCTGCCGAGTTCGATCTCAAATGGGGTTCCTTCGCCCCGCCGGACCACCCCCTGAGCGTGAACGCACTCGAAGCGGCGAAGCGGATCAATGCCGAATCGAAGGGTCGTATCTCGATCCAATACTTCCCTTCGAGCCAACTCGGCGGCGACACCGACATGCTCTCGCAGGTGCGCTCCGGTGCGCTCGATCTGTACACCACGTCGGCCTCTTTCATGACGACCCTGTCCCCGGCCGTGGGTGCCAGCGCCCTGGGCTTTGCCTTCAAGGACTACCCGTCCATCTGGAACGCCGTGGATGGAGATCTCGGAAAGGTTGCGCGCAAGGCCGCGGCCGCCGTGAACATCCACATCTTCGAGAAGTACTGGGACCTCAGTTTCCGCACCGTCTCCAGCGGCAGCAAGCCCGTGCTCGCGCTCTCGGACATGCAAGGCCTGAAGATCCGGGTGCCGGTACTGCCGATGTTCTTCTCGATGTTCAAGGCACTGGGCGCGGCACCCGTGAGCATGAACTTCTCGGAGCTGTACACGTCGCTCCAGACGAAGCTGGTCGACGGACAGGAGAATCCTCTTGCAAACGTCTATACGGCAAAGCTCTATGAGGTCCAGAAGTACATCGCGCTCACGAATCACTGCTGGGAAGGCATGCTGATCAGCGCCAACCGCACGCAGTTCATGGGCTTGCCGGCCGACGTCCAGGACATCATTACCCGCAACATCAACGCGGCAGGCCTGCAGCAGCGCGAGGACATGCGCAAGCTGAACGCAGACGTGAAGTCCAAGCTCGAAGCCGCCGGCCTCAAGTTCAACGACATCGACATCGCGCCTTTCCGCGAGAAGCTGAGGCAGGCGGGCTACTACAAGGACTGGCGAGCCAAGATGGGCGAAGAGGCCTGGACCGCGCTCGAGAAATCCACCGGCCCGCTCGCCTGATGACGATCTACTGGAGATTCAAGAAATGATCACTAGCAAGGACTCCGAATTCCATCCGGTGAGTCGAGACAACTGGCGCTGGACCGAAACCACACCACTGAGCTTCTCGGTGCCAGAGGCAGGCATCCTCGGGAATCTTTACATCGCCGCGCGTCCCAATCTCGGCGTGGCTCTGTCGTCGGTCGGGATCGTGCAGGGGTTCCGCTTCCATCCCCACGAGGTGGATTTCAGCGACGCGCAGATGCACCTGCCCTGCCCCGACAATTTCACCAACTACGAATTGGAAAGCGGCCTGCGAGTCCACGTGACCAAGCCGCCGAGCGAGGTGCACTTCCAATACGAATACAAGCTGGGAGGGGGATGCTCGTTCGACCTCCGGTTCCGGGGTCTGCACGAGCCCTTCGACGCCGGCGACCCGGACCAGAACCCGCTGCTGAAAACCGATGCCGGCCACACATTCGACGAGCGGCTCGGTACGCAGTGGGGCAACCCTTCGACCGACCCCAACGATCCGAGCGGACATTTCGAACTGCTCGGTCATATCACCGGACATCTGGTCCTGCGTGACAAGCGCTACGAAGTGAACTGCTATGACTGCGTCGACCACAGCTGGAGCCGGCGAACGGAAACCAGCAAGCGCGCCGTCGGTTGGATCTCCGCAGCCTTCGGTGAAGACTACGGCATTCACCTCACGATGCTCCTGGACGTCCAGAACGGCCAGACGGTGTACGAGAGCCTGCGGAATGGCTACGTGATGGAGGATGGCGCCGTTTACGGCCTCGTTTCGGCCGCCGTCGACGGATACGGCGCGAACCTCAACCCCATGAACTGCCGCATCGTTGCAACCGATATCCGGGGCAAGAAGCATGAGGTATCCGGGAACGCGATCGCGGTCCACCCCTGGTACAACTACAACCCCTCGCACGTGGCGTTTCAGTCATTGATGCAGTGGCGCAGCGGCAATCGCATCGGCCACAGCGAGATGGCCAACATCTTCGGCTTGGAATACCTGGCCGGGCGGCAGGCGCGCAAGTCAGCGTTGTGAACCGGCTCTTGGCGGCCCGGGCATGAAGGGTCGCCAAGGAGCGCGGGTTGACCCGGTCTTGCACCATCGCTTTCAACGGCAAAACAACTTCGCGTCACTCCAGACTGGCCTGCAGGCGGGACCGTGTGCAAAATCGAGGCATGACTGAACCGGGTGAACTGTCCGACGAGGAACTGCTGGATCGCGCACACCAGCTTCGGCTGCTTGCATTGCGCGGTCACCGCAATGCGAGGGGCGCGGCCCACCAGCATGAGGCCGAAGTGCGGCGGCGCTTCGGAACTCCATCGACAATGAGCGCTTCGCTCGAGTCGGCGCCAGCCCGTCGGCGGCCGTTCTGGCGCTTTTGGTGAGCGGGTGCGCGCCGCTTCAGCCGTTCCCCGCAAGCAATGCCTCTTCGAACAGCACAAGAAGTTGGCGCCCGAACAAGTCCATGTTCGCCGCACGATCACCGCTGCCAGTCTCGATGGTCCTGCTCAGCGTGGTCGCGCCAACGACGGCGACGCACACGTGTCCCGGCGCATCGCCATAGGGACTGCCCGAGGGCCCAGCCGCGCCGCTTTCACTGATACCCCACGACGCGCGATGACTGTCGCGCATCTTGCCTGCGATCATGACAGCGTAGGGCTCGGTTTCTGCGCGAATGCCCGCGACGTCGGCCGTCGTGAGACCGAGCAGCGCCTTGCCCGCACGCCTTGAGTAGACGACCGCGCCACCAAGGAAGAAACGTGACGCGCCCGGTACGGCAAGCAGTGCGGCCGAAACAAGCCCGCCGGCCGACGATTCCACGACCGCAATCGTTTCCTTGCGCTCTATCAATATGGCGGCGACACGTTGCGCGAGGTCCGCGAGCGACGGAAGGTTGGAGCTTTCAGAGGTGACCATTTTTGGAGGGAGCAAGGCTCAGGCCCAGGGCTGCATCGCCTTGGCGAAGTCGACGAAGGCGCGCAGTGGCGCTGGCAGGTGCCGACGGCCGGAGAAGTAGAGAAAGGGTCCGGAGAAGCTCGGCCACCAAGGTTCGAGCACGGGCTCCAGTTCGCCGCGTTCGATGTAGGGACGCAGCCAGTCCTCGAACAGGTAGACGATCCCGCTGCCAGCCACGGCGGCATCTACCGCGAGGTCGGTGGTCGCACCAATGCCGACGATCAACGGCCCCTTCGGATCAACCTTGATCAACTCGCCGCCGCATTCGAACTCCCACGCGTTCATCGTCCCGCTCGCGAAGCGCCCGCGCAGGCAGGCGTGTTCCAGCAGCTCGCGCGGGTGCACAGGGCGGCCACAGCGATCGAGGTAGGCCGGCGACGCGGCGGTCGCGAAGCGCTGCACACGAGGACCGATGGGAACGGCAACCATGTCCTGCTCGAGCCGTTCCTCATAGCGAATGCCCGCATCGCAGCCTTCGGCCAGCACATCGACGAAACGATCTTCCGCGACCACCTCGAGGCATATGTCGGGGTATTTTGCGAGGAAGGGCGGCACGATCCGTGGAAGGACGAGTCGCGCGGCGCTCACCGGCACATTGAGCCGCAGGCGACCGGCCGGTCGGTCGCGGAAGCCGTTCATCACGTCCAGCGCCGAGCGCACTTCACCGAGCGCTGGCGCCAGCCGCTCCAGAAGGCGCGCTCCGGCGTCCGTCGGCGCAACGCTGCGCGTGGTGCGATGAAGCAGGCGGACGCCCAACCGGGTCTCGAGCCGACGGACCGCGTCACTCATGCGCGATGCACTGGTACCAGCCACACGCGCTGCGCCGCGGAATCCGCCCTCACGGGCAACTGCCAGAAAGGCGGTGAGGTCTGCCAGATCATCCATCGACTGTCCTGATTTCCGCACGGCCTGTGCAGATTGCAATGGATTGTCGCGCAGTGCTTGCAGTTCTAGATTCGTGGCATCCCATCCATTGAAGGACTGTTCCATGACCGACATTCATCTCGCAGGCACCTACCGCCTTGGCTCCCGCACCGTCAACCGTCTGGGCTACGGTGCCATGCAACTCGCCGGCCCCGGTGTCTTCGGCCCACCCAAGGACGAGAGAGCCGCGCTCGCAGTACTGCGGGAGGCCATCGCCCAGGGCGTCAGCCATCTCGACACCAGCGACTTCTATGGGCCGCACATCACCAACCAGCTGATTCGCAAGGCGCTGCATCCCTATCGCGACGACCTGGTCATCGTCACGAAGGTCGGCGCTTGCCGCGGCAACGACGGATCGTGGAACCCGGCCTTCTCCGCCGCGGACCTGGAACGCGCTGTGCACGACAACCTGCGCAACCTCGGTCTGGACGTGCTCGAGGTCGTGAACCTGCGCGCCATGTTCGATGTTCACGGCCCGGCCGAGGGATCGATCGAGGCGCCCCTGAGTGCACTGGCCGAACTGCAGCACCGCGGACTGATCCGGCACATCGGCCTGAGCAACGTCACGCCCGCCCAGATAGCGCAGGGCCGCACGATCACCCGGATCGTCTGCGTGCAGAACCACTACAACCTCGCGCACCGCGACGATGACGCCCTGATCGACCAGCTCGCCGCCAGCGACACGGCCTATGTGCCCTACTTCCCGCTGGGTGGCTTCACACCACTGCAGTCGAGCGCCCTGAGCGATGTGGCCGCACGACTCGGCGCGACGCCGATGCAGGTCGCCCTCGCGTGGCTCCTGCGCCGCTCGCCGAACGTGCTGCTCATTCCGGGCACGTCATCGATCGCGCATCTCAGGGAGAACCTCGCGTCTGCAACACTCGCCCTGGCCGCCGAAGATCTGGACGCCTTGGACCGCCTTGCATAGCGCTGCTGTGCGCCGCTGAGCCCGCACGGGCGGGCAATCCCCCACGAAATCACGCGAATCCGTCGCGTCGAACTATCCTTCGACTCCCACCTTGTCGAGAGAAGTCCGATGTCCGACTCCGATTTCGAAAAACTACTGCAAAGCTGGCGCCACCACCTGCACCGCCATCCCGAGATGGGCTTCGACGAGAAGCGCACGGCGGACTACATCGCGCGGGTGCTGGGGTTGCTGGGGCTCGAAGTGCATCGCGGCATCGGGGGGACCGGCGTCGTGGGCAATCTCAGCGTGGGTGATGGCCGAGGGGTGATTGGCCTGCGCGCCGACATGGATGCCCTCGCCATAGCGGAAGCCGCCGAAGGCCGGGCGCACGCCTCGCTCCATGCGGGCTGCATGCATGCCTGCGGACATGACGGCCACATGGCGATGCTGCTGGGTGCTGCGCAACTGCTTGCGCAACGGCGGGATTTCTCGGGAACTGTCCGTTTCATCTTCCAGCCCGCCGAAGAGCACG
The DNA here is from genome assembly GCF_056395305.1 of Variovorax sp. 10L426. Taxonomy (NCBI): domain Bacteria; kingdom Pseudomonadati; phylum Pseudomonadota; class Betaproteobacteria; order Burkholderiales; family Comamonadaceae; genus Variovorax; species Variovorax sp. 10L426. The sequence continues at coordinate 74,292 of NZ_JBFTJF010000001.1, forward strand.
GCCGAGGCGCGGCCGCGATGATGGCCGACGGCCTGTTCGAGCGCTTCCCCGTCGACGAGATCTACGGCGCGCACAACATCCCGGGCATGCCCACCGGCCACATCGCGACGCGCGTCGGCGGCCTGATGGCGAGCGAGGACAACTTCGTGATCCGCATCAAGGGCCGCGGCGGCCATGCGGCGAGACCGCAGATGGCGATCGATCCGTTGGTGATCGGCGCCGAGATCGTCCTCGCATTGCAGACGGTCGTCTCGCGTTCATTGGAGCCCGGTCAGCCGGCCGTCATCTCCTGCACCGAGTTCATCACCGACGGCATTCGCAATGCGATCCCGACGCACGTGATGATCAAGGGCGACACGCGCAGCTATTCACTCGAAGTCCAGGCCCTGCTGGAGCGGCGCATGCGCGAGATCTGCGATGGCATTTGCGGCGCGCACGGCGCGTCTTGCGAGGTCGAGTACACGCACGAGTTCGCGCCGACCATCAACTGGCCCCAATGCGTGCCTGTGGCGATCGCGGCGGCCACGGCCGTCGTCGGCGCCGACAAGGTCGATGCACAGGTGCCGCCGATGATGATTTCCGAAGACTTCGGCGCCTTCCTTCGCGCGGTGCCGGGCGCCTTCGTCTTCATCGGCAATGGCGACGGCGACAGCGCCGGCGCCATCCCGCTGCACAACGCACGCTACGACTTCAACGACGCACTGCTGCCTATCGGCGCCCGCTACTTCGCCGAGATCGCTCGCATCAAGCTTCCCCAAAGTGACAACTGACATGCTGTTCGCCAACCCGCAAGCCCGCCGCCAGCCCTACGACGACGCGCTGAAAGAGATCATGAACGCCGACCGCGCTCGCGAATGCCGGCGTTGGTTGTCGCCGTGGCATCAACTTCATCCGGGCGCGACGCCGCTTTGGAGCTTGCCGCGCATGTCGCTGGCGCAGATCGAGATCAAGGACGAATCGAAGCGATCGCCGCTCGGCAGCTTCAAGGTGCTGGGCGCGCCCGTCGCCCTGTTGCGATTGATCCTGCGACGACGGCCGGATCTCAAGCCCGACGATCTGCTGGCCGGTCGGCATGCCGATGCCTTGCGCGATCTCGTCGTCATCAGCGCGACCGACGGCAACCACGGACGCGCACTCGCTGCCGCGGCACAGAGCGTCGGATGCCGGTGCGTGATCGTGCTGCATGCGCATGTCAGCCCCGAACGGGAAGCACCGATCGCGGCCCTGGGTGCGGAGATCGTGCGCATCGCAGGCAACTACGACGAATCGGTGCAGGAAGCCGCGCGACTCGCGGCGCGCAACGGGTGGACCGTCGTGTCCGACACTTCGTACGAAGGCTATGAAGACATCCCTCGCGACGTGATGCAGGGTTATGGGGTGATCGCCGACGAACTGCTCGACGATGCGCCGGCCGGCCCCGCCAGCCCGTTCACGCATGTATTCCTGCAAGGCGGGGTCGGCGGATTGGCAGCCGGCATGGTTGCCCCGTTGTGGGAGCGCTATGGCGCCGAGCGGCCCGTGTTCGTTGTCGTCGAGCCCGAGCAGGCCGACTGCCTGCTGCAGAGCGCGCGCAGCGGCCGCGCCGATCGCGCCACCGGCTCGGTGGACTCATTGATGGCCGGGCTGGCCTGTGGGGAGACATCGCCGCTGGCCTGGCGCTTCCTGCAGCCGACGGTGGATTTCTTCATGACCGTGACCGACGACCAGGCGGTGCAGGCGATGCGCGCGCTCGCCGAAGGCGTCGCCGGGGACGTGCCCGTTCTCGCTGGCGAATCCGGCGCGGCAGGGCTGGCCGGCCTGATGGCGGCGATGGCCGATCCGGATATGGCGCGTCGCATCGGGCTCGACGCGTCGTCCCGCGTGCTGCTGGTGAATACCGAAGGCGCGACCGCGCCGGCCGTGTATGCATCGGCCGCTGGGCAATCCGCCGACGCAGTGCTTGCCGCGCAAGCCGACTGGCTTTCACGCGAAGGCATTGCCGAAGCTGACCTCATGGCGCGCATCGAAGCGCACGCCCGCATCGGCGCGATCGACGGCGGCGGGGTCAGCCGCGTCGCACTGACTGATGCGGACAAGGCCGGGCGCGATCAACTCGTGCGCTGGATGAAGGATCTCGGCCTCGACGTGCGCATCGACGAGATCGGGAACATCTTCGGGATCCGGGCCGGCATCGACGACGCAGCGCCGGTGATGACCGGTTCGCACATCGACACCGTTGCCACCGGCGGCCGATACGACGGCATCTACGGCGTGATGGCGGGCCTCGAAGTCATGCGATGGCTCGATCGTCACGGCGTGACGACCAGGCGCCCGCTGGTCGTCGCGGCTTTCACCAACGAGGAAGGCGTTCGCTTCATGCCAGACATGATGGGCTCGCTGGTCCATGCGGGCGGCTATCCCTTGCAGCAGGCCCTGGACACGAAGGGTACGGACGGCGCGCGACTCGGCGACGAGCTGCGACGCATCGGCTACGCCGGCGACATGCCTTGCGGCACGCTGAGGCCGCACGCCTTCGTGGAGTTGCACATCGAGCAAGGTCCCGTGCTCGAAGCCGAGGGTTTCGCGATTGGCGCCGTGCAGGATCTGCAGGGCATCTCATGGCAGGAGATCACGATCATCGGCCAATCGAACCATGCAGGCACGACACCGATGCGCATGCGCCGCGATGCCGGGTACTGCGCGGCGGCGATCGCGGTCTTCGTGCGCGAGTTGGCGGAGCGCTACGGCGGCGGCCAGGTGAGCACGGTCGGGGCGATCGAGCTGCATCCAAACCTGATCAACGTCATCGCATCGCGCGCGACGCTGACCGTCGACATGCGCAACACGGACGAGCCGACGCTGCAACGCGCGGAGCGGGAACTCGGGGAATTCATTGCGCGACTGGCGCGCGAGCAAGGTGTCGATATCAAATCCAGAACGCTGGCTCGCTTCGACCCCGTGGTGTTCGATCAGCGGCTTGTGCGCCGCGTCGAGGAGGCCACCGCATCACGCTGCCTGTCGCAGCGACGGATGACCTCGGGTGCCGGACACGACGCGCAGATGATGGCGCGCATCTGCCCGGCAGCAATGATCTTCGTGCCCAGCCAAGGCGGGATCAGCCACAACCCGCGCGAGTTCACGCGGGCGTCCGAACTCCGCAACGGCGCGAACGTCCTGCTGGACGTCCTGCGCGCGCTGGCGAACGAGTGACGATGTGAGCGCCTTGGCGCGGTGCGTCAGGGCTTCTGCTTTTCCGGCGCGTCGGCGTTACCGCCGCGGGCAAGTTCGCCTGCCTTGTTGGCTTCGCGTGCGGCGGCACGGCGCTTGGCATTTGCAGCCTTTCGGTCGGCCCTCGACACCTTCGGCGCCGCCGTCGGCTCGCTCTGTCCTTCTCCGATCTGCGGGCCACGTGCGGCTTCCTGGCCCGTCGTCTTGCGCTCGGCGCGACCGGCAGCTCGTGAGTCAGGCGTCTGCTTCGCCACCGGCGGTGCCTTGCCTTGTGCAGGATCTACTTCACCGCTGGACTGCGCAAAGGCCGACGTCGCGACCAGCTGGATCAGGGCAAAGCTTGCAGGCAGGAGAATCTTTCTCATTTGGACTTTCTTGAAGTTGGACAAACCCACCGCGTGGGCATGGGCATATTGCCAACTCTCGCTGTCCGTGTCCACCAATCCGGCCTGCGCTGCGTGGTGTCCTGCCCACGATCACGTCATTGCGACGCGCCCATGCGCGCGCTTCCTAGTGGGCGGCGCGGACCTTCAAGGTGGTGAAGTTCAAGAAATCGGTAGGCGCAAAATTCGACTCGGGTGCTTCCCGCTTGCGGGACTTGAGCACCGGTTGCGCGAAGTCCATGAAGTCGGTGGGCGCGAAGCCGATGTCGCGCGACACGGGCGCCTGCACCTGACGCTTCCTCGACTTCTCGCGCAGGCGAGCCAGGTCGGCCCGGACTTCTTCGAGCGTGCGCATCGGCTTCGTGGGTGCGGCAGGTACAACCGATGCAGCCGGCACCACAGGCGAAACAACGGGCGGCTCGACCCTGTGGGTTCGTGTCGGCGCCGTCGAAACACTGCGTCGTACCGCGGCTCGCGGGGCCGGCCGCATCGGCACGGGCTTCGTGAGCACGGCCCACAGGCCATGGAGGATTCGATGGAACGTACCGAGAGCGTGGGATGCTTCCATGACACAGTTGAGCCAAATAAGGATTGGCGCGATTGTGTGACCGAGGCGACTGAAGCCAAATGACCTACAACACATCGCAACTGGTGAACTGCGCAAAATTCCACGCAGTTCGAAATTTAGGTGTTTCAGGGTGCCGATGGGGCAGCAGCCTTCAGATACGGCATCGGATCGACCGCATGTCCCCCGCGCCGAAGCTCGAAGTGCAGCCTGGTGACGTTCGAATCCGTGTTTCCCATTTCGGCGATCTGCTGGCCGGCCTGCACTTGCTGGTTCTCCCGCACAAGAATCTTGCGGTTGTGCGCATAGGCCGTCATCAGGTCGTTGTCATGCTTCACCATGACCAGATTGCCGTAGCCCCTCAGCGACGAGCCCACAAAGACCACACGTCCCTTTGCCGCAGCCACGACGGGGGCGCCAGGATTCCCGCGAATGTCGATGCCCTTGTTGGTGCCACCGTTGTATCGCCCACTGACCTGGCCTGAGGCGGGCCACAGGAACGTCCCTGCCGCGGTGCCGGGCGCCGGCGAAGCCGCTACCTTGGGTGCAATGGACGAGCCTGACTTGCCGGCAGCCGCTGAGCGCGTCTTGCCCTTGCCCTTTGCTTGACGTTTCGCCTGGCGCTGCGCCGGTGGCTTCGACGCCGCGAACTTGGGTGAAGCGGCGCTGGATGAAGAAGATGCAGAGTCAGCGCGCGCAGCCGTCGTCGAAGACGCAGCGCGTGGACGCGAACTCTCCTTGGGCGATGTGCCGCATGCGACGACGAGTGCGCAAAGAATCGCGCCGATCCCGAAACGGATACCCGAAACCAAGCTTGTACGTGTGAAGACTCCTGCCACCTGACTCCTAACCCCCCCGTTCGATGCGGCCAGCGGCCCGGACCCAGTAGAAGTCCTTGCCCGGCCGGGCGGGGCCAACCCGCAGCACGTGCCGACGGGTGGACTGGATCTCGTCTTCCGCCCCGCAGTAGAGCGGCAGCCCTTTCGCCGTCGTGCGGTGCGCGTCCAGCAACTCTCGCAATGGCACGCGGATGCTTTCGATCCCCTTCGACGACGACCGCACCGTCACGAATTCTCGCGACACGATCAGTTTGCTGGGCGCCTGGAACTCGACGGTCTCCATCAGCCGCCGAGTCTTCCAGATGGCCTCGACGGCCGGCGCCATCATCACCGAGTCGGGTGTCGAATAGCCTGGAAGATGCGCGCTGTTGGCCGCGGCGAGACAGGCGAGCAGGTGCGGCGTGAGCTCGATGCTGACGGAGCCGGAATCCACGGCGGCCGAGGCTTGTATTTCGATGATTGCGGTTCGGGCAAAGTGGCGCACGCTTTCCGCGATGGCGGCGCGCGCGCGCCGACGTCGGGCCCTGACATGTGCGTAGGCCGCCAGTCCCGCGACCGGCGAAGCGGCCGCGAAGACTTTGATCGCGAAGAGATCGTCCCCGGTGAATATCACCACCGCGTCCTCGGGCAACGAAGGTGGCGGCGCGCCGTGAAGAGAGAGTCGGTCATCGGAAGTGGTTCGTTCGCAAGTCGTTCCAGCGGTGACGCTTTGCGGAACGCATGTTACCTGCGAACCGCTGTTTCACAGGATAGACGCGCGCGTCGTGAGGGAAAGACTGGATCAGCTCCCGGCCACCCAGCGCTTCCACCAAGGGCGACGCGGGGCCGGTGGCTCTTCGGCGAGCTGTTGCATCAAGCTCGTCCTGACGCGCCGGCGCAATTCGACTTCCAACGCGTGCGCGACGCCGTAGGCCGATTTGTCTCCACGCGAGGCGCGAGCGCGCCACTCCATTGCATAGGCTACCAGCGCCTCCTCGTCGAGGCTGGCGAGTTCTTCATTGGAGGGGATGGCGGACATGGAACGATGGTCGCGAAAAGCAGGCTGCAATGGCGAGAATCTACACGAGGTCGGCACGTCAGGCCTTCCTTCTGTTGCGCAGCGCCATCGCGAAAGAAAGCTGCGCCACCACGCCCGAGGCCGCGAGCACCAGTGCCGACGACAGCGCGGGGTTGGACCCGATGCCGGCCAGCATGGTGCAGAACGCGCCGACCGCCATCTGCGTGAAGCCATACAGCCCCGACGCCGAACCGATGACCTGCGGGTCGACACTGATCGCCTGCGTCAGAGCCGCGGGCGAAGCACTGCCCACGCCGACGGTGAAGAGAAACATGGTCCCGATGATCAGCGGCACCGACAGGTGGTCCAACAAGACCGCCGCAAGGAACGCAAACGCGGCCAGCACGCTCACGGCATTGGCGCGGATCAGAAGACGATCGAGACTGACCTTTGCGATGAGACGACTCGTCAACGCACTGCCGAGCCACATGCCGGACACCAGGAAGGCGATGTAGATGCCTGATTCGTGCACTGAGCGATGCAGCTGATTCACGAAGATGAACGGCGCAGAGGCGATGAACGCATACATGGACGTCGTGGCGCAGCCTCCTCCCACCGAAAAGCCGAGGAAGGCCCGCGAACCCAGCAGGCGGCGATAGTTGCGCGCAAGCACCGAGACGCCACTGCCTGAAGACGGCGTACCCGTTTCCGGCAGCATGCGCCATGCGAAGAACAGGCACACGACGCCCAAACCGGTGAGCGCAAGGAAGACGGAACGCCAACCCCATGTCGTCGCCAATGCACCACCCGCGATCGGTGCAAGGCTCGGGCCCGCGGTGATCATCAGGTTCATCAATGCGAGCCGCCGCGCGGCCTCGGACGGCGCCGCCGTGTCGCGAACGATCGTCCGGCCCAGCACGAGTCCGGCACAGCCGCCGAGTGCCTGGAAGAGGCGCGCCGCAATCAGGACGTGAACCTGCGGCGCCAAGGCCGCGACAAGACCGGCCACCGTGTAGAGCGCAAGGCCGCCCATCAATACCGGCCGACGCCCCAGCCAGTCAGCCAGCGGCCCGTAGAACAGTTGCCCGGTGGCAAGGCCGAGGATGTAGAGGCTGACCGTGCTCTGCATCGCCGCGATGCCCGTGCCCAGGTCTGCGGCGGCGCTCGGCAACGCGGGCACGAAGATATGCATGCCCAGCGTGCCGCTGAAGGTCGCCAGCGCGAGGAGCCAGAGCGGCGCGTGAACCGGGCGTGATGCATTGGGACTCGACATCACCAGCCCCCGCCCAATGCAAGGAACAGCGCGACCTGTTTGTCGGCCAGTTGCGCATCGGATGCGGCAAGCGCCGACTCGCTGGTTGCGAGCACACGCTCGGCATCCAGCGCCTCGAGATAGCCGGTCTTGCCATTGCGATAGAGCTGCCGCGCCTGTGTCGCCACGATGGCGCTCTGTTCGCGCGCGGCTTCCAGCGCGGCGCTGCGGTCGAGTTCGCGGGCATACGCACTGAGCGCCGTTTCGGTTTCGCGCAGCGCCGTGAGCACGGTGCCGTCGAACTTCGCGAGTGCTGCGCGCGTGTCGGCATCGGCCTTCGCGATACGGGCTTGCGCTATGCCGTTGACGGGCAGCGACCATGAGATCAGCGGACCCAGGCTCCAGTTGATCGTGTCGCCATGGCCAAAGCCGCTGGTCGGCCCGGCGGATGCAGCAGCCAGGCCGAGCGTGACCTTCGGATAGAGGTCTGCAGTGGCCACGCCGATGTTCGCGGTGGCTTGCGCCAGACTGCGCTCCGCCTGTCGGATGTCTGGCCGTCGACGCAAGAGCGCGGCGCCGTCGCCAACTGGAATGGTGCCTGCCACGCGCGGTGGCTCGGTGCACGCGGCGACGTCGGCCGGGAAGTCGCGCGGCATCGATCCCGTGAGCGTCGCGAGTCGAAAAAGCGCGCTGTCATGCTCTGCCTGTAGCGGCGGCAGCGCGGACTTCAGTTGTTCCAGTTGGGCGCGCGCACGCGCTTCGTCGATGGCGGCGACGCGCCCTGCACTGTGCAATCGTTCAGAAACATCGACTGCCTCTGCCTGCAACTGAACCGACTTCTGCGCGACCCGCAGGCGCAGGCCCAGCGCGCAGGACTGCGCATAGGCACGCGCGGTACCGGCGGCCACGTTCACTCTCACGAGGTCGCGACCGGCCTCGGCGGCGCCGGTGCCGGCCTCGGCCGCTTCGACGGACCGTCGAATCTGGCCGAACAGATCGAGTTGATAGGACAGCGCAAAGCCGGCGTTGTAGAGAAACTCGTTCGGCGGTACGTAGCCCGGCTGCAAATACGACAGGCCCGACTCGTGTCCGAACACCGGCGCGCCCTCGAAGGCGACGCCTGGCTTTTTCGCGCCAGCGACCTCCGCCTCGTTGGCGCGCGCTCGTTCGAGGTTCGCGGCTGCCTGCCGCAAGTCCGTGTTGTGGGCCAGCGCCTGCGCGACGAGTCGATCGAGCACGGGGTCCTCGTAGAGCCGCCACCAGTCAGACGGCAATGGTTCGGACGAGAAGGGATGGCTTGAAGCCTTGGCGGTGGCGTGCCCAGTCGCTTCGACGCCGGCAAAGGGCCGCGCGGCCGAGACCTGGCTCGCAAGCGCTTCATCGGGCTGTCGGTAGTCGGGGCCGACCGGCGCGGTACCGCAGGCCGCGAGGCCCATCGCAGCGAGCAACGAAATCAGCCGCAACACAAGATGACGATTCGGGTTCATCCTTCGTGCGCCTCAGCGTTGGCCGCGTGCGTGCTGCCAGTGGTCTTCTCGACCACCTGCACCGTCACCGTCTGGCCCGCGATCAAACGAGCGCCTTCGGGCAACGCGTCGAGGCGAACGCGCACGGGAATCCGTTGCGCCAGCCGCACCCAGTTGAAGGTCGGGTTCACGCTCGGGAGCAGGTTGGTGCCGGTGCTGCGGTCGCGTTCCGCGATGCCGGCGGCCACGCTTTCGACCGTGCCGCCCAGGACGGCGCCGCCGCCCATCTGTGTCACGCGCACGCGGTCGCCTGTATGGATGCGAGGCAACTTGGTCTCTTCGAAATAGCCTTCGACGTAGAACGAGTCACCGTCCACCAACGCCAATGCCGGCCGTCCCGCCGTTGCGTAGCTGCCTTGCCTCAGATCGAGGTTGGTGACGAGCCCCCCGGCTGGCGCCCGCACCTGCGCACGCTCGAGGTTCAGCGCCGCCGCATCGACCGCCACCGTGGCCTGCGCCACTGCGGCCTGTGCCTGGTCGAGACGTGCGCGCGTCTGCTCGCGTACTTCCTGCGAGACCAGCGTCTCGAGTCCCGTGTTCCGCGCGTCCTCGCGTCGCGCTTGGCCGAGCGTGACGCGCTGTGCGGCCAGTACGGCTTGGGCCTGACGGAGTGCGAGTTCGAAGCGCGCCCGATCGACCTCGAACAACAGCGCACCCTTGGCGATCGGCTGGTTGTCGTGGATGGGCACCGCCGTGACCAGGCCCGAGACGTCGGGGGCGATCTGGACGACGTTGGCGCGCACGCGGCCATCGCGGGTCCATGGCGCCATTTCGTAGTGGTCCCAGAGCCGGAACGCGGCCCATACAGCAGCCGCCACGACCAACACGGTAACCAGGATTCGGGACAACTGCATCGCCCATGCGATGCCTGTGGAATGGTTCTTCATCTTTGACTCATTGAAGCAGGGAGGTAGCGCGGTGAATGCCGTAGAGCAGCAACACATAGAGCGCCATGTCGAACAAGGCGGGGTGCCAGACCCGGCGATAGAAGCCCGTGGCGGCCAATACGCGTCGCACGACCCACAGCGCGGGCAACGCAAGCAGGGCCAGCAGCATCAACCATGGAAAGTAGAGACCGTAGAAAGTTGCCTCGCCGATCATGGGGCGGCTCCTTCGGGAAGACTGAGCGCCGGCTGCGCCTTGGGAAAGAGATTGCGGCGCAGCCCCACCAGGGCCGTCACCGCCGAACGCCATTCGTCGATCGGTGCCGGAAAGCGCAGCGCTCGCTCCAGCGCCAGGTCGATCTTCGGCAGAAGGCCCGGCAACGCCTCGGCCTTGCGCCCGATGCCACGAGATGCAAAGAAGCGCGCGATGTCCGCCAGCAGTTCGGATACGGCCGGCAGCGGAAGCGCAGCGCGCGTCCGCTGCAGCGATGCGATGTCGGCGCCGACGCGCAGATCGCGCAGCGCGTCGTTGGCAGGCACGCCTTCGATGGCGCCGCCTGCTTCGGACAGTCGCGGTGCCAGCAGGCCGATGCGATCGAGCATGCGCGATACCTCGGCCTGTGCCCGATCGGGTGCCCGCGGCGCCGCCGCCATCGCGCCCAGTTCGCGCCATGTCGCTCGCTGGATGCGGCGCGCGCTCCAGTCGGCACCCACGGACCGCACCAGCCGCGTCACGCGTGCAGCCACGATGATGCCGACCACCTGCGCCAGGGTGCTGTTGATGAAGGTCACGATGTCGGCAGAACCCGTGTCGTGCAGCGCCATCGTTCCGGCCACACCGGTCAACAGCATCGCCATCGCGGCCATGAAGTGGCTCGGACGTCCGAGGTAGAGACCCAGCACGAAGAAGGTCGGCGCGCAGATCAGGACGAGCATGCCGAAGTCCTGCGCCAGCGGCAGCAACACCAGCACGTAGACGGCGGACAGCGGCACGGACCAGAGGGTCCATTTCAGGAAGGTATGGATCGCCGGCACCGGATCGTCCATCGTCGCGAAGAAGCTGCAGAAGACCGCGGCCATCATGGTTGCCGCAGAGCCCGAGGGCCAGCCCGTGAGAATCCAGATCGCGCTGCACAGGCAGATCGATATGACTGCGGCCAGCGCCGACAACAGGGCCATGCCGTGATCGCGATGCAATGCCCGGCTGTCCAGCGCGGATGTCCCCCGCGACGGGATCGCGGCGCCCGTCAATCCGTGGTCGATGTCGCGCCGCAATTGGTCGCACGCGTGCCAGCCATCGACGAGTTCTTCAAGACGCGCTGCCAGTGCGATTCGCAGCGCGCCATTCCAGCCGACAGCCATCTCGGGCGGCGGGTTGGTCAGGCGCTGGATGTCGTCTCGCAAGGCTTTCATCTCGATGGCGTCACCCGCGTCTTGCGCCTCGCGCGGGTGTTCGAGCCATGCGCCAACGCGCGCCAGCAATGCGGTCGCCTCGGATGGCAGAGCGCCCTCCGCCTCTTCCAGCGCCTGTAGCAGTTGTTCGACAGCGGACAGCGTGGGCGTGAGCGCCACGACACGGTCCTGCATGCCCCGGATGGCGCCCGCTGTCCAGCGCAGGTGCGTGGTATCGAAAGGAACGTGCGTGGATAGCAGCCGCAACTGCGTGATGTCGCCCGCCAGCCGGCGGCGATCGTCGGCGATCGCGCGCGAATCAGGTGCGATGCGCTTGCGGTGCGGCGCCAGCAGGTCGGCCATCCACTGCCTGGCGTCGCGCAGCGTGCGGTCGAGAAGGCCCAGCACGCTCGGCGCCAGTCCGCTCGGAAGAATCAGGCTGTGAACCAGGGTCGCGCAGAGGATGCCGATCCATATCTCTTCCACGCGGACCGTGGCGACGTCGAACAATGTCTGCGGCGTCTCGACGGCGGGAAACCCGATCAACGCCGCCGTGTACCCCGCGAGCATGAACACGTACGAACGCGGCGTGCGATCGAGCAGCGAAACATACAGGCAGAACCCCACCCAGAGGGCCAGCGCGAGCGTGAGCAGCTCCGGCGCGTTCGACAGGGCCGGAACCATCACCAATGTGACCGAGCTGCCGACGAGCGTTCCCAGGAAGCGGTAGATCGCCTTCGACCTCACGGCACCGGCGAGCGGATTCGCGACGATGTAGGCCGTCATCAGCGACCAGAACGGCCGCGGCAGTCCGACACGGCTTGCGCAGTACATGGCAAGCATGGCCGCGGCAAGGCTCTTGAGGGAGAAGATGACTTCCGCGCGCGAAAAGCGCGGAAGCGAGGGCAGGTTCATCGCGCTACTCCGCCGTCCCGCCCGCGTTGCCCGGCGCCCCGGGAAGCACGCAGCCAAGGCGCTCTTCCAGCGTCGCGAAGACGCGCAGACAAGCGGCCACGTCGTCGTCCGGAACGCCTTCGAACAGGTCGGCGCGCAATCGATGCAAGCTTTCCTCGATCTGCGCCTGCGCGGCCGCGCCGGTGGGTGTCAGGTGCAGCGTCTTGGCCCGCCGGTCGCTCGGATCTTCGCGGCGCTGGAGCAGACCGGCCGCCACAAGCTGGTCCACCGAACGGACCAGCGAAGGTCCTTCGATGCCCAGCAGATCGGCAATGGCGCCCTGCCGCACGCCGCTTCCCTGACGGCCGACCATCACGAGCGGCCACGCCATCGCCTGCGAGACCCCAACGTGCGCGACCGCCTTGTCGGCGGTCGCGCGGTACGCCCGCTGCAGGACAGACAACAGGATGGTCAGCGCCATGAGCGCTGATTCGCGCTCCTTGCCTGCGGTGGGCGTGGTGGTGGTGGTCATTTCTTCGCTCAATTAGATAGCTTGCTAACCATTATAGAAAATAAAGGGAAAACCCTAGCACCGGCTTAGGATGGTGCGTTTGGCGGGATGATGTGGAAACGAATGGTTGCCAAAATCGATGTCCCTGCACCACCTGCTCGCTAACTACGGGTATGTCGCCGTGTTGGCGGGCAGCCTGCTTGAGGGTGAGACCATCCTGATCCTAGCGGGCTTCGCCGCGCACCAGGGTCACCTGTCGCTGCCGTGGGTCATCGCCGTGGCCTTCTTCGGCGGAACCCTGGGCGACCAGATCTTCTTCTTCCTCGGTTGGCGCTACGGCGAAGCGCTGTTGAGGCGCGTGCCACGCATGGCGTCCAACGCAGAGCGAATCAACCGGTTGTTGATGCGGCACCATGCGTGGCTGATCGTCGGCGTGCGCTTCATGTATGGGGTGCGGATCGTCGGCCCGGTGGTGATCGGGATGAGCGATGTTTCGGCCCGGCGCTTCCTGTTTTTCAACCTGATCGGCGCGGCGATCTGGGCAGTCGCCGTGACCGGGGCGGGCTACCTGTTCGGCCACACGTTGAAATGGCTTCTCGCGGATGTGGAGCGTTACGAGGTGATCGCCCTGGTGGTCATCGTCACGCTGGCTGCGCTGGTGGCCCTGGCGCATCGCTGGCGGACCCGCAGGAAGTTGCCTCCTCACCGCTAGCCTCAATACTCGTCACTTAAGAATCCGAATCGTCGGCGTTGTCACGTTGAGGGTCCGTGGTCGCAACGTCCCCTGCCGATGTTGCGACCACGGACCCTCAACGTGACACCCTTCAACCAACGCGGGCCCGCCATTCCATTGATGTCGCTTCTCTGGATTGCCGAGACGCTGGCACTGATAGCTAGTGGTAGTCGTCCTCACGCTGGTGCCGGATCGCTGCGACCACGACCTCCTTCTCGCTGACGATTCGAAACAACGCTACATATCCCGACGCCCCGAAAGGAATGACCAATTCTCGCTCGAGCCGGTCATCGTCGGCGATGCGGCAGGTGAACGGATTCGTCTCGAGGATTCGGAGTTCCGTGCGGATCGATGCCACTGCGCGACGCGGCAGATCGAAGTCCCCGTGTTGCAGCGCCGATTCAATGAGAAAGTCCTCGAGACGCATCAGATCCTCAAGGGCCTCATGCGTCAGGGAGACGGTGTATGTCACGAACGAGCGGCTGTGCCGCGCTTTCCTCGCGCAAGTTGCGCCATCCGCGCATCAAGGCGCGCCTGCATTGCATCGAGCGCATCCTTCGCGGAGTAGTACTGACCACTCTTCTTTGCCCGCTCCAAGGATTCGCGGCCACGCTTGAGGAAATCCTGCTGCGATCTGCGCCGCTGAGCGGCTTGCACAGCCGCATTCTCCACAAACTGCGAAAGAGTTTCGCCCTGGCGTAGCACGCTTTCGATCTCTTTGCGCACGGCTGGTTCTACACGAACGGGCGGCAGCTGGGCAGTTTTCATGCATCGATTGTAGAGCAAATGCTATGCGATCGGCTCAAGTTCCTGCGGCTCGCTGTGCGACACTGGGCGAAGCCTTTCCGCATCTCAAGATTGGCGTCGTCCAGCCAGTGTGGCCGCAGGCCGAAGAGCGCACCTCCCGGTACCGTGCGGATCGGACCGTTTCCAGAAAGCTCAGATAGTTGGCTGAACTTGCACTGCGGTTTTCAATCCTCTATGCAAGTTCGAAAATCGACGCCTGCTCCCGCCACAATCTCCGTTCTGCCCCCTGAACACTCATGCAACCAAAGATTTTCTCCATCCTCCCGCTCGTCTTCGCGATCGCCACGGGCGCTCTGGTTCCCAACTCGGCGTCTTTCGCGGCCTCCCACGCCGCCAAGCATGCAACCCCTAAGAAGCCCACGGCCGATGCGCCTGCCCCGGCGCCAGTAGCCGGACAGACCGCTGTTGCCGGCGGGCCCCCAGCGCTCCCCGCCAAGGCATGGCTGTTGATGGACTTCGACTCTGGCGAGGTACTCGGCTCTGCCAACCCCGACGAACCGCTGCCGCCAGCGTCGCTGACCAAGATGATGACCAGCTTCCTTGTCGAACAGGCACTTCGCTCGGGCAAGCTCAAGAAAGACGATCTTGTCTCGGTCAGTCAGAACGCTTGGTGCCGTGGCTCGAGCACTGAGTCATGCATGTACCTGCCGCTAAACAGCCAGGCCACGGTGATCGACATCCTGCGCGGCATCATCATCCAATCGGGTAACGACGCGTCCAAGGCGATCGCCGAGCATCTGGCAGGCTCCGAAGAGGGCTTTGCCAAGCTCATGAATGCCGAAGCCCAGCGCCTCGGGATGACGCACACGCATTTCGTGAATGCGACGGGCCTGCCCGACCCGGAGCACAAGGCGTCTGCGCGGGACCTCGCGATCCTGGCGCGAGCGATCATCCGCGACAGTTCCGACTATTACCCGATCTACGCGGAGCGCGAGTTCAAGTACAACGGCATCAAGCAGGGAAATCGCAATGCCCTGCTCTACACCGATCCAACAGTTGACGGACTGAAGACGGGCCACACCCAGGAGGCGGGCTACTGTCTCGTCACTTCGTCCAAGCGCAACGGAATGCGCCTGATCACGGTGATCCTCAACACCAATAGCGCGCAGGCGCGTGCCGACGAGACGCGCCAGCTACTCGGGTGGGGCTTCGGCAACTTCGAGAAGGCCACGCCCATTCAGCCGAACACGGTAGTGACGACGGCCAAGGTCAACTTTGGCAAGGCCGACACTGTGGCCGCGGCTCTGGGGTCGCCATGGACGGTGACGGTGCCGCGTGGTCAGCAAGTGCAGACCTCGGTGCAGGTCAAGCCTGATCTGGAGGCGCCGGTGGCCAAGGGTGCGGTGATCGGCAAGGTGGTCGCGAACTCGAACGGCAAGCCGGTCGGAGAAGCGCCACTGATCGCGCAGGCCGATGTGGAACGCGCGGGCTTGATGCTGCGCACGTGGCAGCACGTGGCCAAGTTGTTTGGCAAATGAACGACGGCGACGCACGACGTGCCGTGATCTCGCGTGCCGCCACGTCGCGTTGATCAGGTGCTAGAAAATGTGGATCGGGGCAGACATACTTCAGAACGGCATTGTCACGTTGGCGATGACGGGTTGCAAAGCTGGCAAAGGACTGATGGCTCAGAAGGCGGCGGACGGATTTTGGGCACTGCCTGTGAACAGGCGCCATGCTTCGAATCGCGCGGCCAGATGTTTACGATAGAGCGAGGCGCGCAGCAGATGGCGCTTGATCGCAAAGTGCTGGCGGATGGGCCCGAAGCTTGAGAGAAAGCCTGGGTGCGCTCAGGCAGGCGGAAGCCATTGGCAAGCTGCGCGATCTCGGCCTTTGCGGCCGGATAGCTGCGCGGTTGATCGGTGACGATCTTGCGGGGAGCCTCCGGGCAGGCGGCGAGCACGCGCTTGAAAAGGCGTTTCGCTGCGAGCTTGTCGCGGCGCTCCTGCAGAAGAATATCGAGCTCGGCGCCATGCTGATCGACGGCGCGCCACAGCAAGTAGGGCTCGCCGCGCAGCGTCACGAACATCTCGTCCAGGTGCCAGGTCAAACCCGGCTTGCGGCGTGCGCCCTTGACGCGATGCGCGAAGCTCGCGCCGAACTTGTCGCACCAGCGCCGGATCGTCTCGTAGCTGACGACAACACCGCGCTCGAACAAGCAGCTCTTCGATGTCGCGCAGGCTCAGTTGAAATCGAAAGTACCAGCGCACCGCCTGGCTGATCACACCGCAGGAACCGATGACCGTGATACAGCGACTTCTTCTTTTGCATCCAGCAAGCTTATGCCATCGCCAACGTGACAATGCCTGCGTCTCTGTTGCGGGTGCGTGCCGACATCAAAACCCTATTCGATGTGCGCTCCCGTCGCCTTCACCATGACCCCGGCCGCCTCGTAGTCACTCTTCAGCATCTTGTTCAGCTCGCCGACGCCCATGCTGCCCGGCTCCATGCCCAAGCGCGAAAGCCTCTCCTGGACGGCGGTCTCCGCCAGCACTTTCTCCATGGAATCGTGGATCCGGTTCACTTCGGCGCGCGGCATGCTGGCGGGCGCCAGGATGGCGAACCAGGTGTCGTACTTGAAGCCGGAGAATCCGGATTCAGCGACCGTCGGCAACTCCGGCAGGAAGCGCGAGCGTTTGGCACCGGTGTAGGCGAGCAGCTTGATCCGAGGATCATTGCCAAAACCGGTCAGGGCCACCGTCGCTGCCATCGTGCCCTGTGCCCGACCGGACAGCACCTCGTTCACCGCTTCGCCCGTGGCCTTCATCGGGATGTGCTGCATCTGGGCGCCTGTCGTCGACAGGAAATGCGCCATGCCCAGATGCGTCGCGCCGCCGTTGCCTGCGGATGCGTAGTTGAGCTCGCCAGGCTTGCTCTTGATCAGCTTGACGAAGTCCGTCAATGATCCGACGCCGAGATTGCCAGGTGCCGCAATAACGAAGCCCGAGTTGCCGACATAGCTCACGCCGGTGAAATCCTTGATCGGATCGTAGCCGGGGTTCTTGTAGAGATAGCTGGCGAAGTTGTGGCTCGCGGCTGTCATCAGCAGGGTGTTGTTGTCGGTGGCTCGGGCCACAGCGGTCGTGCCGATGCTGCCGCCCGCGCCCGGCCGGTTCTCCACGATGACAGTGGCGCCGAGCGCCTTCCCCAGTTCAGTGCTGACGCTACGCGCAACCACGTCCAGCGAGGCACCACTGCCGTAAGGCACCACCAGCTTGATCACGCGCTCGGCGTGGGCGGCGCCGGCCGCGCCGGCAGACAGCAGCAGCATCAGCGCTGCGCGTCGGACGTTGAAGGCCATTGTTTTCATGCTTGTCTCCATTGATCGATCGATGCCTTACTTGGAAACAATCCGGTCTATCGCAGTTTCCAGTCGCCGATCGGATTCGTCCAGACGCCTCCGGATGGCCACCGTTGCCGCGACATCCTGCTCGACGCGCGCACGCGCACGGTCGATGTCTTCCTGCACGCGTTCAGGCGCTGGGCCGCCGGTCAGCTGGCGGGCCTTGACGCATTCCATCGGCGTGAGTGCTTTTTGAATCGTGGCCTCGGAAAGACCCAAGGGCTTTCCCATGTACTCGATCGAGGCCTCGTCCACCAGCACGCTGGTCACCCCAGCCTGGGTCAGTCCCTTATCGATGCCGATGCGCACCAGGATCGCAGTGATCTGGTGCGCAGTGCGGAACGGCAAGCCCTTCTCCAGAACCATCATGTCGGCCAGGTCGGTGGCGCAGATCCAGTTCATGGTGGTTGCATTGGCCAGCATGCGGTCCTTCTTGATCTGCAGGCTGGAGAGCACGCCCGTCATGATCTCGGTGGCTTCCAGCACGTCGTCCAGCGTTCCGCCCAATTGGCGCACGTAGCCCATGCAGACATCGTGCATTTCATAGAGGTACGAGGCCAAGTGACCGTAGGTACGGGCCGCCGCGCCGCGCACCCACATCAAGGTGTACGGATTCTTTTTCTGCGGCATGATGCTGCTCGTGCCGCAATACCGGTCGGCCAGTTCCACATACGAGAACTCGGTGGTGGACCAGAGGTACAGCTCCGAAGCGATGCCCGAGACATTCATCATCAACAGCGACGGCACCGTGTAGGCCTCGGCGGGCACGCCCAGCCAGCCGTCGAAGCCCAGCACGGCATAACGCGTGTTGGTGATGGTGGAGTCGAAGCCGAGCAACTCCGCCGTGCGTTCGCGGTTGATGGGATAGCGCGAGCCGGTCATGATCGCTGCACCGGCGGGACTTCGATTCACCCGGTCGTACAGCTGGGAGAGGCGCTCGAAGTCATTCTCGAGCGCCAGTTCCCACGACATCACGTAATGCGCGAAGGTGGTGGGCTGCGCATGTTGCGACCAGGTCGAGGCCGGCATCACAGTGTCGATGTGGTCCTCCGCCATCTTCACCAACTGTTTTCTGAGCGCGATCGACGCGTCCATCACCTTCAGGATGAATTCGCGGATGAAGATCCGGCTGGTGACGGCCATGAAGTCGCCCGAGCTGCGACCCGCGTGAATGCGGCCGCCGACTTCCTCCCCCAGCTGCGTGATCAGCCAGGCCTCGCCGGAATGCTCCCCGGCCGTGGTTTCCGCGCGCACGGTCTCGACTCCCAACTCTTCCATCCGGCGCAGCGCCTGAAGCATGGCGGACGCATCGGCGTTCGTCAGGAAGCCCTGCTCGGCCAGCATCACCAAGTGGGCCTTGTCGAAACGGTGGTAGATCTTGAATTCGCGCATCTGTTGCGCCGGATCGCCCAGCTTGGTGCGGTATTGCACCTCCTCCGCGTCCTCGGTCAGGCGGGCGCCTGCCTTGCGATAGGGCTCGCCCTTGGCGACCTTGCCGTAAATGCTTTGCTCGTCCATCAGTTGGTTCTCCTTGAGTTGATCAGTTCATTTCGCGCATGAGCGTCGCGCAGCCGGTGCCGCGCCCAAACGAGCCCAGTCGATCCAGGATGCGGTCGCAGCGCTCACGGCCGATCACCGGTGCTGCAATGGCCCGGAACTTGGCATCCACGCGCCTCGCCTGCTCCCCCTTGTCGGCAAGGGCGGCCCCGACGTCCAGGTGACGCGTCAGGGTGCGACCGTCGGCCCGCTGCAGCGTGACGGTGGATTCCGAAAGCCCCTGACCCGGGCCCAGCTCCACGTGCACACGCTCGAGCACCCTGCGCACGTGTTCCTCGCGCACGCCGTCCCAGGCCTGGAGGCTGCTGGTATCTATCCCCAGCAGCGCCAAGGCTGCCGCCGCGCGGAGACTGAACTTGGCTTCAAGGCCCGTGAATGGCTGCTGGATGTTGCAAATCGCGCAGGCCTGTCCCGCAGACACGTGAACTTGCACGACGTCATCAGCGGCCAGGCCGTGCTCATTTCGCAAGGCCAGAACGGCCTCGATGGTCGAATGCGTGCTGAAACAGGCCGCATGAATCTTGAAGATGCTGTGCAACAGATGCCAACCGCCGGCAGGCGTCGACAAGGCCTCTTCGACGTGGAAGGCGGCGCCGTGCGCGCGGCCGAATCCGCCTTCGCATTCCAGCGCGTCGATGCGGCTCTCGAATCCCTTGCTCGCCAGCAAGGCGGCCCTGACCCCCGCCTGCGCCGCCTGGCCGGCATGGAGCGGCTTGGCCATGCTGCCGAACATCGATTTCAGGCCCGCCGCCTGCGTCGCAGCCACGCCGAGCGCGTGGGCGGCCTGTGTCGGGGACAGCTGCAGCAGATGGGCACAGGCCATTGCCGCACCGAGGGTTCCGATGGTCGCAGTGGCGTGAAAGCCGTTGGCGTAGTGGTCTGGCGCCAGAAGCACCCCGAGGCGGCAAGCGGTCTCGTAGCCGGCGGCAAACGCCGCCACTACCGCGTCCCCTGGCGCGTCGCGATGCTCTGCAAGCGCGAGCAGCGCCGGCAGGATCGCCACGCTGGGATGTCCCGGCAAAGCCAGGTTCACGTCGTCGTAGTCCAGCGCGTGAGATGCCGTCCCGTTGGCCAGTGCGGCTTGCGCCATGCTGGCCTTGATGCCGCGCCCGACCAGAGTGGACTGTGGCGCGCCGCCCTCCTCCAGCACGGCGCGCGTGACGATCGCCGCGGTCGGCTCTTGCAAGCCGGCGAACGTGCAGCCCAGCCAGTCGGCGAGGCAATCCCGCGCGACGCCGCGGACAGCCGCAGGCATCTCCTCGTGACGTATCTGGAGGGCCTCTGTCGCCATTCGCATGGTGAGGCCCTGTTCGCGCTTGTCTGTCTCCATGCGCCGCATCTTGTCCGGGCTTCGTATTTGGAGCCAATGAATATTCTTCGGTACCTCATCACTTAAAGTGATGGCTTTTTCGGGGCATCGTCGTGAATCTTCGCCACCTTGAGGTCTTCCACGCTGTGATGCAGTCCGGGTCCGTGACAGGCGCCGCACAACTGCTCAACGTGACCCAGCCGGCGGTCAGCAACGTCCTGCGCCATGCCGAACAGCAACTCAAGTTCAAGTTGTTCGAGCGGATCGCAGGACGGCTGCAGCCCACGCCGGAGGCAACCGACCTTTTCCCTGATGTGCAGGAAATCTTCGGCCGCATCGAGACCCTGAACCGCTCGGTCGACCAGCTGCGCGACGGCCGCATCGGACGGTTGGCCATCGCCGCTTCGCCCACCTTCGTGAACGCCTATCTGCCTCGGGCGGTGTCGCGCCTGCACCGGCACAGTCCGGGGGCGCAGGTGACCATTCATGCGCTGCCGACGGCACGCGCCATCGAGGAGCGCGTGGCCAGACGGGACGTGGACATCGGACTGGTCTATGCGCCGGTGATGGACCCCAGCGTCGTGGTTGAGAAGGTGGGCAAATCGAGTGTCGTGTGCGCCGTGCCCGGCAAGTCGCCGCTCGCACGCCGCAAGCACCTGACCCCCAAGGATCTCGCCGGCCAGACTGTGGTGGCCACCGGCCCGGCAACGCGCACCGGCATGGCGATCCAACAGACCTACGGCGCGCACGGACTGGATTCCCCCGTGGTCGCCGTCGAGGTCAATTCGTCTCAAGCAGCCTGCTTGATGGTGGCTGAAGGCGTCGGCATCGGCTTGGTGGATCTGGCCACGGTGCATCAGTATCCACTTCCCGACGTCGTGTTCCGGAAGTTCCGGCCGCTTGTGGAACTCAGCCTGTGCCTGATCTTTCCGAGAGACCGGCCGCGTTCGCGGTTGGCGATGCGCTTTGCCGAGGGGCTGCGCGCGCAGTTCCTTGACGATGCGAAGGACGCAAACTCTTCGTCCGCTATCGAATAGGTGCGATCTCGCTTCGCAGTTGCAGCACCAGCATGCGCAGTCGGAGCGCGAGATCGCGCATCTGCGCGAGAGTCTGGCCGCAACGGCGGCCGCATTTTCGAGGCCCATGCGAAAGGCAAGAAAGCCGCATCGTCCGCGCGCGCCAGGAAACCTTCCAAGTGAGCGCTGCGTCGACGGACGCGATGGCGCGTGTGCCCAGGCGCCGGAACTTCAGCAATGTCATCGCGTCGGGCACCGACTCGCGCGACAAGTCGATGCCCACGAAGTCGCGCAGCGACTGGCTATTGCACAGCGCCTCCTCCAGCGCCTCGTCGGCCAGACCGTACCACTGCTGAAGGCAATATATGCGCAGCATCTTGGACACGCCGATCGGTTGTCGACTCACGGCGCCCGCTCTTGGGGTGGAGCGGTTCGATCACCACGATCAACCGTGCCCAGGGCACAATGCGCTCCATCTCGGCGTCTCAACGGGCACGATCCGTAGGCCGACCTGCGGAACATGTTCCTGCGCTTGCCGACGCAGCCACATAGCGACATCGACGAACTGCTTCCGCATCGCTGGCAGCAGAGCTGAACGTCCTGTCACGCAGGCTACCGTCCGCTGTGACCGTCGCCAAGATGTGTTCGTTCGCCGCATGCTCACACTCAAAGTCAGCAACGGGCGGCCGATCACAAATTACGACGTGGTGTCGCGTTGCAAGGCCAAACCTGGAGAAATGACCATCACGGATCCGTCGATCACCACCGCGAGGAACCCACTCGCGCGTGTGGGGCGCACTGCTGCGCCCTGGAATTCGCGTTCATCATTCGGCTGTGATATTCGCGGACTTGATGATCTGCGCCCACTTGCGCGTCTCGCTGGCGATGAACGCACTGAACTCGGCGCTAGTGCTTCCGCGCAGCTGCAGTCCAGCGGCCTCGGCTTTGCGACGGACATCTGCGTCGGCCACTGCAGCATTGATCTCAGCGTTTAATCGCGCGACGATGCTCGCTGATGTTCCTGCAGGCGCGAGCATGCCGTACCAGCCATAGCCGACGACGGAGGGCAGTCCCTGCTCCCGGAAGGTCTGCGCATCCGGGTAGAGCGGCGTGCGCTCTTCCGTGGCGACTCCCAAAACGCGCAGCCTGCCGGCTTGGATGTGGGGGACCGCAGTCGTGATGGCCGTCAAGGTGGCGTCGATCCGCCCGGCAAGAAGCTCGGTGTAGGCCGGCGCATCGCCACGGTACTGCACCACGATGCCTGTGACGCCAGCGGCGCGCAACAGGAGCTCGGCCGTCAGGTGAGGCGACACCCACGATGCGCGGTGCGGCGGCACGGCTGCATCTCAGCCAGCCTGCCATCAGCAAAATGCTCGGCGAGCTCGAGAGCTGCTTCGGGGCCAAACTGTTCGAACGCAGCCATCAAGGGATTCATGCGAACGCCTTAGGATCAAGTGCCGTACTCCGAGCGCGAGCAGTGCTGAATGAGCTGGCCTGCGCCACCGAGGACGTTGATGCCATGCAAAGCGGGATTACCGCAGTGTTGCGCGTGGGTGCCCCGTCGGTCACCGCGACCGTTCCAGCGGCCATCGTCGAGCTGCGGCGGCGAATGCCGGGCGCGGCCGTTCAGTTGCGAGAGGGCCGCGTCCATGAGCTCATCCATCGCCTGCTCGACGGCGAACTCGACTGCGTCTTCGGAGCCATCACTCCGGAGCTGATCTCCAGTGACGTGATCGGCTTGCTCGAGCCTGTCGTGCTGCTGAAGGACCAGCTGTGTGTGCTTGCGTCCAGTGCGAACGAGAGCGTGACAGGGCGGAGGTTGCGGTGGGCCGATCTGCGAGCCGCGCCGTGGGTGGTGCCACCGAAGGAAACGCTGGTGAGGCAAGCATTCATGACCGCCTTCCTCAACAGCGGCGTGACGCCGCCCTTACCGGTCATCGAGGCGATGTCCTCGGTGACTATCGGCACCGTGCTTCGCAAGGATCCTTCACTGGTGTGCGCGGTGCGACTGGAGCATGCGCTGGACGAAGTCGCCCGAGGCGGTGTACAGAGACTCAGAGTCCTGCCGCAGATCATCCTGCCCTCGTTCGGCCTGTTCTTTCGACGAGGCGGAACGAAGAGGCCTGCGATCCTCGTCGAGTTCGCAGATGCAATACGCTGCGCCAGCGGAAATTTCGTGCCGAAGAGGCGAGTAACCGGGAGATAGCGCCAGGGCCTCTCGTAGAAGAAAGTCGTGAAGCGCGACTACGACCGTTGGGGCGCCTACGTGAGACAGGCCAGGATCGCGCCGGAATAGCCCGTCTCGGCACGATCCGAACGCCACGCAGCCCATCGGCACGCTCGCTATCCACTGCGGACGGCAGCAACCCGTTGGCCAAGGCGTCGGCCAGGCGCTCGAGCGCGAAATCGCAAGTCCGGGCGTTGATAAGATTCAGCGGCGTCGCGTTGGCTCGCGACGTCGCAAGCGCAGGGCCGCATTTGGCCGTCTCACCACACCCCTGGCCAACCCTCAACAAATGAAATACCGATCGTCAGAAGAATTCCTGAACTGCGTTGCAACGCGCAATCCCGACCAGCCGGAGTTTCTGCAGGCTGTCGGGGAAGTGATCGAAAGCTTGTGGCCGCATATTCAGAAGCACCCCAGGTATGCGGACCACGGACTGCTCGACCGCCTTGTCGAACCTGAGCGGGCCATCATTTTTCGCGTGTCCTGGGTGGACGACCACGGCGATGTGCATGTGAACCGCGGCTACCGTATCCAGCACAGCTCGGCGATCGGGCCCTTCAAGGGTGGATTGCGCTTTCATCCCTCGGTGAACCTTTCGATTCTGAAGTTCCTCGCGTTCGAGCAGACTCTGAAGAATGCGTTGACGACGCTCCCCATGGGCGGTGGCAAAGGCGGATCCGACTTCGATCCCAAGGGGCGCAGCCCGGGCGAGATCATGCGGTTCTGCCAAGCCTTTGTCAGCGAGCTTTTCCGCCACCTGGGTGCCGACCGGGATGTTCCCGCGGGCGATATCGGCGTCGGCGCGCGTGAGATCGGGTTCATGGCGGGCATGATGAAGAAGCTCAGCAACAGCGCTGACTGCGTCTTCACCGGCAAGGCGTTGAGCTATGGCGGATCACTGATGCGGCCCGAAGCCACCGGTTACGGCGTTGTTTACTTCGTCGACGAGATGCTCCGGCAGGAGGGGCGCTCGCTTGAAGGTCTGCGGATCAGCGTCTCCGGGTCAGGGAACGTGGCGCAGTTTGCGATCGAAAAGGCCATGGCGCTTGGCGCCCGTGTCGTCACGGTGTCCGACTCGAGTGGCATGGTCTACGACGAGGCCGGTTTCACGCAGGACAAGCTGGCGCAACTGATGGAAGTGAAGAACCATCTCTATGGCCGGGTGGACGAGTACGCTCGGCGGGTTGGCGCCGAGTTCTACGCAGGAAAGCGTCCGTGGAATGTACCTGTCGACGTTGCGCTGCCCTGCGCCACGCAGAATGAACTCGGCGGCGAAGACGCGGCTACGTTGGTCCGCAACGGCGTGCGCTGTGTCGCCGAGGGCGCGAACATGCCCTCCACCATGGACGCCATTCGAACGTTCGAAGGCAGCGGCGTTCTGTTCGCGCCCGGCAAGGCCAGCAACGCCGGGGGCGTGGCAACCTCCGGACTTGAAATGAGCCAGAACGCGATGCGCATCTCATGGCCGCGCGAGGAAGTCGACACGCGGCTGCACGGCATCATGCGCAGCATTCACGAGGCTTGCCTTCAGCACGGCCGGCGAGAAGACGGCACGATCAGCTACGTGAGCGGCGCCAACGTCGCTGGATTTGTGAAGGTGGCCGACGCGATGCTGGCGCAAGGCGTCATCTAACCGTCCGGCGCTTGGCGTCTCGTGACGGGCCTCGTCATCAGAGAGCCCGGAGTCTTCAGGACGTGCAATCTGGCAGAGGCCGTGAGGACATTGGGTTCCGACGATTGCGGAATAAATTGAACCGCCTACACTCCCCCTCATGACGACCACCCTGATTTGCACCCACGCTGCCTTGGCTGCACTGCTTCTCGCAGTGAGCTACGCGAGTGCGGCCGCAAAGACGGCGCGTCGTCAGCTGACGCCAGCACATTCCTAAGCCCGGCGGTCCGCTCTCTCCCCTTTTAGCGCAACCATCCACCGCCGGGCACAAGCCCCGCGCGTTGGCGAACGCCATTCTCAGACGGCGTTCGCATTCGATGGAGTGCAGCCATGCATGCAGTTGTTCACGACGAGCGCACGCTTACCGACCTTGATTTTGCCCGCCTGACGAAGCTTCCAAGCCAGCAGCTTCCACCCGCTCTCGCGGATTTGCTTGCCACCGCGGAGGTCACCAGCTCCCGCGCCGTCAACGCGGATGTCGTCACGATGTACTCACGCGCGGAAGTCGTCGACGTGCGCACGCGCCGGCGCCAGGTGCTCACGATTTGCTACCCGGGAGACGCCGAGCCCGTCGCGGGCTTCATTTCTGTGCTCTCGCCAGTGGGCAACAGCCTCTTGGGCCTGAAGACCGGTGACGTCGCCCGATGGCTCACACCGACCGGCGAGGAGTGCGCCGCCGAAATCGCGGCGATCCAGTACCAGCCCGAGGCCACCGGCGACTACTCCCGGTAATCCCCCCGACCACCAGGTCGACCACGGCTCGCCTGAGAGCCGCCGCACTCCGCACCCGCATTCCCGTGTCGCAATGCCTGCGCCGGGAGGCTGGCGCTAGCCATATCGAAAGGATTTGCCATGACCCCTCACTCCATCCTCGCTGTGACCGATTTCTCCCCGCGCGGGAACAACGCGCTGGCTCGCGCGGCCCTTCTCAGTGCGGAACACAGCTCGACGCTCGAGCTCGTCTGCCTGGCCTACTCAGGCGAGGCACCGCCTGCAGATGCTGCCACCAGGCTGGCGCACCACGCTACACAGCTCAGTCAGCGCCATGGCATCCGGGCACGTGCAGTGAGCCGCCGTGGCTTCACTGTCGAGGACCTTCTGCCTGAAGTGCGACGCGCTGACCTGGTCGTCTGGGGTACTGCGTCGGTGAAGGGTCTGCGGTCCTTCTTCATGGGCCAGCCGGTCGAAGAGCTCCTTCGAACCGCCAAGCGGCCCGTTCTCGTCGTGCGGCGCGAGGCCGAACATGATTACCGCAGCCTGCTTGTTGCCGTCGACTTCACGGAGGCGTCCCGCGGGCTTGTCGACCTTGGCTTTGCTCTCAGCAAGTCGGCCCAGGTCGAGCTCTTCCATGCGGTGAGCACGGCCAACGAGGGAAAGCTTCGGTATGCCGAGGTCTCGGATCGCGCCATCAAGGCCTACCGCAGCGAGTGCCGGCGCTACGCTCAGGACAGGATGTTCTGGCTGACGGATTCGTATGACTCCAGGCGCAATCGTGTGATGTCCGCTGTCGGCCACGGCGACGCTGCCAGGCAAACGGTCGTGCAGCAGCAGAACAGCGGCGCTGAACTCATCGTCGTTGGCAGGCATCCCTCATCGCGACTGAGGGACCTCTTCTTCGCAAGCACCGCGAGCAGGATTCTTGGCTACTCGAACACGGACGTCCTCGTGGTACCTCACGACTACGAGCCCGCGTCCAGCGCCACTGCTGCGAAGAGGCTGTCGACGGGCGAACCTGCAGTGCGCAGGGTCAGGGCCGGCGCACCCAAGCCACCTCACCTCCCCAATCCGGCTGCGGTGTTTGGCGGAGCATAAGAAGCCTCAGCCGAATCGATCAGCCTCGGATAGCTGCGACTTGCCCATCAGGAGAACAACGATGAACTTCCATTCCATTCTCGCCGTCACCGACCTTTCGCCGCAGGGCAATCGCGCAGTGCTTCGTGCTGCGATGCTCGCTGCACAGCAGCGCTCCCTGCTGAAAATCATGTATGCGCCGTGGGATCTTGGTGGTTCCACCAACACAGATGTCGAGCAGGACGTGAAGCGACTCGCCGCAGAGATCTACACACGCTTCGACATTCTCGTAAAGAACGTTGCCGACACCAGCGGACACCTGCAAGCGGTCGCCGAGGAAGCTCGGTGGGCAGACTTGCTGGTTGTCGGCGAACGTTGGAAAAAAACCGCCAAAACCTTCTTCTGCGGCCAACCCATCGAACGCCTGCAGCGCATCGTGCCTTGCCCGATCTTGTTGGCACGGCTGGAGGTGTTTCATCGCTACCGCCGGATTCTGGTGGCGATCGACTCCACGCCCAACTCCCAGAAGCTGTTGAAACTGGCTCGCTCGCTCGACGCTGAAATCGAGCCGTTCCACGCGCTGAGCACCAAGCGCGCGAGCGAATCGTCGACTGGTCGACGCAACCGGGTCGCCACCAGGATCGGCAGGAGCGATGTGGCGCGCCAGTCAGTCATTCAACAACAGCATTCCAACGCCGAACTCATAGTGGTCGGCAAGCGCAGGCGTTCTGGCTTCTCGGATTTCCTCTTTGGGAGCGTGGCACACCGCGTGCTGTGGTGGTCCAGGGGCGACGTTCTGTTGGTACCCCACGATCTGCGCATCGAGCCAAAGCCTCAAATGGACGCTATTCAATGGGCCGACCGTCGATGCACGGCTCGTGGCGCTCAGACCTTCCAATTTTCGAAGAGGTGATGTGAATGTTCAATAACGACAGACTTGCCCACTATCCGCTGCGGCAATCGCTGCTACCGGGCGCAAAAGGACTCCGGATCTTCGAGGAACGTGGCGTGGTGGAGTGGTTGTCACGCCCGGATCGATATCTCGTGGTGTGCGAAGGCCGGGGTGGGCGGATCTACGCCGCCGACGAGCGCTTCCTGGAAGAGGCGCAGCATGTGATTGGGAATGTGCATGACGCGAAGGTCGTCTTCCGCAAGCCCGAGATTCACACGTACATAGACCCCGAGTTGGACGCATGGGTCGAGCCCGTGATGTTTCTGCGCATCAAGGTTCCGCATGCCCATGCTCGTGAAGTTCTGGCCGAACTCAGTTTCCGGGGGGTACGGATTCTGGAGCAAGACATGCAGTCGTATGACCTGGTGATTCGTGCTGAAGGCCGACTTGTCAATCTCATTGGATTGGCGCGCATCGTCAATTCATTCGGACACGGTTCTGCCGCCTTCTGGACATGGCTGGACCGGTATGAACGAGCGATGACTACTTCTGTCGACCTACTCCGAGCCGAAAGCTGGGCAGCAGACGGGAAGACTCTTCCTGGATCGACACCTTCCAATCCCACGGGCTGACAGCCATGATCCTTGCACTGCCGTTTCCCCATTTCCGAATCCCTTTTCACCGCCCGGCTGAACTTCGGCTCGATGTCGACCCGTCCACGGACCGCGGCAAGTCGCTCGCGTCCGTTTACGACCGCATTCATAAGCCGGGCGACCCACTGCACGGCCTGCCGACCTTCGGTCTTCGCGATCCACATCTCAAAGTGCGCATCCGGGAGGCCGACGGCGAGCTCTACGCGTACGTCGAAGACATGCAGCGGCGATGTCTTGCGGGCTGCACGGTCTTCAACAGATTGGTCGAAGTCGACCGTCGGGCGGATCGACATCTTCGCTCTCCTCACTCACGCTATAGGGCGGAATACCAACGGCTGGGTATCGCAACGGCGGTTTACGACTGGGCGCTCGCCACCGGAATCTGCCTGATGACAGGGGCGCGTCAGTCAGCGGGTGCGCACGCCCTGTGGCGTAGTCTGGCGCGGCGCTACGAATCGGGGTTCGCCGAACTTCGCAACAAGAAGCTCACGTATCTGGGCCGTGATATTGATCCCGGGGATCTCGATCGACTGGAAACTCGGATGTTCTTGCTCCCGGCGAAGTGGTCGCTGCCACAGTTCTGCGCGGCGGTCGGAATGCAACATGTCCCGTTCTGAAACCGGATGCCTCCGCCGCAATCGGTTCAGGCGAAGCCGGCGTACTCGTATCGCGCGCGTGGCGCAGCGCGGCCGAACATCCGAGGCCTTTGGCGTCGCGCGCGAACGCTGATCGGGGAGGCAGTAGATCGCGCGTTGACCACGGCCGCCCACAGGGTGGCTTCGTGGGCGGCCTGAGAGGGCGTTGCGGATCGACGCACGGATAATTCGCACACTTCGATCCACCCCGACCTCCGATGAAGACGTTGAGCGTGGAGGTGGTCACCGCCAGGCCGCGGCTCTGGTAGGTGGGGTTGATCAGCGTGGCGAAGTCGTTGCCCTGCTGGAACCAGCCGCCCTGGCAGCCGCCGCCCAGCGGATAAATGAGACCACCGGTCCAACCCGCCGGGCGCGAGCTGGGCGACGGCGGCGGCTCGTTGAGCACGTCATGCAGGATCGCCGACTGGTACAGGCCGCGGTTGATGGTGCCGCTTTCCAGCCGCACCACGTAGGGCACCGTCTTGCCGTCAATGGTGAGGTAGCTCATGTTGGCCGGGTACGCCGTGATGCTCTCGGGGATGAAGCGCGTGTTGCCGCCCGAGGTGTTGCGGTAGTAGTAGTCCACCCGCGTCACGACCGAGCACTTGTCGTCGCCCGTGGGGGTGAGCGGCTGCCCGCCCATGCGGGTGAAGGTTGCGTAGCCGCAGACGAAGGGCTGCTCGTGCGGGCCCGAGATCATCGGCCCCGTCACGGGATAGGCCGTGAGCACCTGGTGCGCACGGTAGCCGCGGAACTTGGCCACCAGGTCGTTGTCGCCCGGCTTCAAGCCCGTGAGCTTGCCGACGAGTTTGCCGGTGGTCGGAAGCGTCTGGAACACGTCGGTCACGTCAACGTCGTTGAGCGTCACCCGGAAGTCCGCACTGGGCTGCGGCACCAGCTTTTCCAGCTCGACCAGGGCGTCGTCGCCCGACACCAGATGCGGCTTGGAAGACAGCACGTTGATGCGGATGGTCGGCGCGCTGTTGCGCGGCTCGCCGAGCACCGAGTTGTCAGACTTGGCGAACGTGGTGCCTGCCGTGCCTGTACCGCTGCTGCCGCTGCTGCCGCTGCTGCCGCTGCTGATGCTGCCATCGCTTCCCCCGCCGCAGGCGGCCAGGATGAGCGCCGCGCTGAGCGCACTCAGCTGCGCGGGCACGCGCCGGCTGCGAAAGACCTTGTCGATCGTGTTCATCGTCTCTTGTCTCCTTCTTGGACTTGCGAAAAGTGCCCAGGGCCGCGGTCCGCACCACCACCGCGCGGTGGCGCCCGATGCCGGGGCGCACGTCAATAGCAACGCACATGCCAAGCGAGGCCTTGCTTGCAAGTCCTTGAATTCAAAGGAGACAGGAGATGCCGCTCATGGTTTTCCCTGGCCTGGGCGGATGGAAAACCGCACGGCGGAAATCAGCTTTGTCCGGAAAATGGCACAGCGCGGCGAGCGACGGGATGCTGGGCACCCAATGGTTCTGTCGCGATAAGGCCGCGCTGGTAATCTTGTAGTCGGTGCACGATCGAACGAAAAAGGCCAAGACATGTCCGCAGCATCGACGTTCTACTCGTTGGCATTTTGATCGACCTGGAAGACCAGGGTCGCTCATTCCGGCGCTGCTACTGCGACAGAACCGGATCCCCCGCTTCGCTGCATCGCGCGCCAAGTCGCCGAGCACCCAGCTCGGACTGGGCAATGTCCTCAGCGACCTCACGACCGAGCCGCCGCGACAGAACCCCTATCCGGCCTCTTCGACGAAGGCTTCTTCGCGCTTGGATCGAATCGACGGCAAGAGTACGATCACCATCAGCAGCACAGTTGCGATCAGCAAACCCAACGAGATCGGACGCGTGACGAACACGCTCCAGTCGCCGCGCGAGAGGAGCAGTGCCCGCCGCAGGTTTTCCTCCATCATCGGCCCGAGAATGAGCCCGAGCAGTAGTGGCGCAGGTTCGCAGCCGAGCTTGATGAAGGCATAGCCCACCACGCCGAAGATCGCGACCAGCCAGATATCGAACACGTTGTTGTTGGTCGAGTACACGCCGATGGCACAGAACAGCACGATCGCCGGGAACAGCCACTTGTAGGGAATCGTGAGCAGCTTGATCCAGAGGCCGATTAGCGGCAGATTCAGGATCACAAGCATCAGGTTGCCGATCCACATCGACGCGATCAAACCCCAGAACAGTTCCGGGTTGCTGGTCATCACCTGTGGGCCAGGCTGGATGTTGTGGATGGTCATGGCGCCGACCATCAGGGCCATCACAGGGTTGGGCGGGATGCCGAGCGTCAGCATTGGGATGAAGGACGTCTGCGCACCAGCGTTGTTGGCCGCTTCGGGGCCGGCCACCCCGCGGATGTTGCCCTTGCCGAACGGAACCTCTCCTGTCTTGAGCCTTACTTTCTTTTCCAGTGTGTAGGACGCGAAGGCCGACAGCAACGCGCCACCCCCAGGCAAGATGCCGAGAGACGAGCCGAGCGCAGTGCCGCGCAGCACTGCGGGCAGCATGCGCTTGAAGTCATCCTTGGTCGGGAACAGGCCGGACACCTTGGCCGTGAATACCTCACGCTCTTCCTCGGGCCTGGCCAGGTTCGCGATGATCTCGCCGTAGCCAAACACGCCCATCGCAATGGCAATAAATCCCAGTCCATCCGTGAGTTCGGGGATGTCGAAGGTGTAGCGCGCAACGCCCGAGTTGACATCGGTGCCGACTAGGCCCAGCAGCAAACCGAGCAGGATCATGCAGATGGCCTTGATCAGCGAGCCGGAAGCAAGCACGACGGCACCGATCAGACCTAGGATCATCAGCGAGAAATACTCGGCGGGGCCGAACTTGAAGGCGATCTCGGTCAGCGGAGGCGCAAAAGCCGCCAGGATCAGCGTGCCGACGCAGCCGGCGAAGAACGAGCCGAGACCGGCGGCCGCCAACGCAGGCCCCGCCCGCCCTTGCTTGGCCATCTGGTGACCGTCGATCACGGTCACGACAGACGAGGCCTCGCCGGGGAGATTGACCAGGATGGCGGTGGTCGACCCCCCGTACTGCGAGCCGTAATAGATGCCGGCCAGCATGATCAGCGCGGCCACAGGTGGCAACGCGTAGGTGGCCGGCAGCAGCATAGCGATCGTGGCCGTGGGGCCGATGCCCGGCAAGACGCCGATCAGCGTGCCCAGCAGGCAACCAAAGAACGCGTAGACCAGGTTCTGCAGCGTCACCGCAGTGGCGAAGCCGATCGAAAGGTTGTTGATCAGATCAGTCATAGGTGCGGGTTCGTGTTCAACCGCTGATGAAGGTGGGCCACACCTGGAACTGCAGCTTCAGGCCGATGATGAAGATCAGGTAGCAACCGATGGCGAGCACGGTCGCGAGGATCAGTGCTAGCCTCATCGAGAAATTGGTGCCTGCCATGCACGCCACGATGACGAGCGCGTAGATCGCAATGATCAGTCCCATGGCCGGCAGGCCGACGCTATGCAGGCCCGCGAGCAAGATGCCGAATAGCAGGTTGGCGCCGATGACGAAGCCGAGTGGCTTCCAGGCGATCTTGCCGACCGGATCCCCGTCGACCGTCTTCCCAGTGAGCGATCCGGCGACCACCACAAGTCCCAGCGCCGCCAGCAGCACACCGACGATCAGCGGGAAGTAGCCCGGCCCCATTCGAGCCGCACTGCCGACGTTGTAGCTGGTGGCTCCCAGCGCGAACGCCGCACCCACGCAGGCGAACATGAGGCCGGAGACGAAGTTCTTCTTGCTCTTGATTGGCATAGGCGGTCTTCCCATTGATCAGAATGGGTTTGGTCATTTGCGCCGCAGGCGCAGCATGGAGCGAGGGCTTGCATGGAATCTGCGTTCGGCGCCCCAAAGAGCGCACCGCCTACGCGAGTCAGACAGCAGTCTGACTGCAGTCAGGTATGTCATGTTATGAGGATAAATACATCATGTTGTGAGTAAATACCCTCATGTGACCACGCCGCTGCTACATTGCATTGCCTCATCTCCTTCAGAGCCAACAATGTCCAGCACGCGGGGACCCATCGACAAGCAGCGTTTCGAAGCGCTTTCGGACTTCAGGTTCAGACTCCGAAGCTTCCTTCGCTTCAGCGAGGACGCGGCACGCGCCGAAGGCATTACCGTGCTTCAGTACCAGGTGCTGCTGCACACGCAGGGTTTTCCGGGGCGGGAGTGGGCCTCGATCAGCGAGATCGCGGAAAGGCTGCAGGCCCAGCCGCACGGGGTGGTTGCGTTGGTGTCGCGTTGCGAGGAAGCGGGTCTCGTCAGGCGCAGTTCAAGCACCACGGATCGCCGCCAGGTGGAGGTTCATCTGCTGCCTGCGGGCCGCGGGAAACTCGATGCGCTCGCCACCCAGCATGCGGACCATGTGGCCGAGCTTGCAGAGGTCGTGGCTTTCGCCAAGCGCACACGACTTTCCTGAAGCGTTGAGATCGCCCAGCGTGAGCATCGCCAGCCTCCGGTCACTCTACGAACGTCGCCAGACGCTGTACGAGCACCAAGTCTGGGCTCGCACCTATCTTGGACTGAACGACCTGGATGAGGTCCAGCGGCAGAAGCTCGAACAGGTTCTCGCGGTCGCTGCCCTGGAGGCCGCTCACCCGGACGACCTGGTGCGAACCGCCCGCATCTGGCTGTACGGCAGACGAATCATCATTCCAGGCTCACGCCGAATTGCCGACTGGGCCCGCAAGGCGTTCGACGCCACGGAGGCTGCGATGGCCGCAACGATCGAGACGGCGATTGGAAAGGCGGCGTTGCGCCAGGCCATCGATTGGCCTTATGCACCCTCCCCCGCAGCATCAGGCAGCCACCTGGAGTGGCTCAAGACACCGCCCCAGCGTCACTCGCGAGCACGATCGCGGAGACCCTGGAGAAGATCCGCGCCCTCAAGGCATTGTGGGTGCATAACTGGGCGCTGGATTCGATCGCCCTGAGCAAGCAACAGGCCTATGCGGCTCACGTCGTGATGCGCCGCCCATCGATGACCGCGCGCATCGAACAGCGACGCCAGGCTGTGGAGGTCGTCGATCCAGGACCTGCTAGCCTTGGGCTAGGTGGTCGGCCGACCGTCGCGGTGCCTCGGTGGGCTCAAGCGCCCGGGAGCGGCGCCTCGAAGTTGGACAGCAGCCGCTCCCTGCCGGCGAGCACGTGGCGTTCCGCCGCCGCCCGCGCGCGCGTGCGGTTCGATGCCGCGATGGCATCGTAGATCGCGCGATGCTCCACGTTCGAACGGCGCATGTTGCCCGGCGCGTTGAAGTACTTTCGCCGCACGAGGTGCAGTTCCTTCACGTAGTCGTCGTAGGCCTGATGGGCGCGCCGGTTGTTCGAAAGTACGAGGATCAGGGCGTGGAACTGCAGGTTGAGTTCGTAGTAGAGCGTGCCGTCCTCCGCCTCGCAGGCAGCGTCCATCGCTGCAAGCAGTTCCTCAAACTGCTTCTTGTGATCCTCCGTCAGATGCTCGCAGGCACGCTCGGCGGCGTAGCCGAACACGAGCGCGCGCAATTCGTAGATCTCGACCATCTCACGCAGCGACAGTTGCCGCACGAACACACCGCGGTTGGCGACGGCCGTGACGATGCCCAGGCCTGCCAGCACCTTGATGGCCTCGCGGATCGGCCCGCGGCTGGTGCCCATGCGCAACGCCAGCGCCGCTTCGTTGAGCCGCTCCCCCGGCTTGAATTCGCCGGTATAGATCAGCTGCTTGAGTTCAGTGACGATCGCGTCCGACAGTGCGGAACCACGAGTGCTGGAAGATGGGGGCGGCATGACCAATCCTAACGTCTGACGATGTGGGGGACCTTGCCGGCCAGCCCTTCACTCCACCTTGACGTTGGCGCTCTTGACCAGGTTGACCCAGAACTTGCTGTCTTCGGCCAGGAAGCTGTTGAACTGCTCGGGCGATTTCGAGAGCGACACCTCGGTCCCTTCGCGCGCCAGCGTTGCCTTGACCGTTGGTTGCTGCATGGCGCTGATGGTCGCGTCATAGACCTTCGCGACGATTGCAGGTGGGGTTCCGGCCGGCAAGAACATGCCGTACCAGAATTCGAGGTTGTACTCAGGCAGCCCCGCCTCCTTCATGCCGGGCAGCCCCGGCACCAAAGGCGAACGCTCTCGCGTGCTGACTGCGAGCGCGATCAGGCGCCCTCCGCTCGCCATCGGCAGCACCGAGGGCGAAGTGCCGAAGGTCAACTGCGTATCGCCCGCCATCACCGATTGGATCGCCAGGCTGCCCCCACGATAAGGAATGTGGGTCATGACCGCGCCGGTGACCTGGCTGAACAACGCAGCGCCCAGGTGCGGTGCCGAACCGTTCCCCGACGTGGAGTAGTTGAGCTTGCCAGGCTCCTTCTTCGCGGCGGCGATGAGATCGGCGACCGAGTGAATCCCGGTGGAAGGATTGACGGCCAGCACGAGCGGCGAAGTCGTGATCTTCGTGACGGGCGCGAGATCGCGCGCCGTGTACGTCAGCTTGGGATTGAGCGCGGGATTGACGGAAATGCTGCTCGGGCTCGCGATCAGCAGCGTGTAGCCATCGGGCGGTGCCTTGGCGACCAGATCCGCGGCGATGCTCGATCCATTGCCCGGCTTGTTGTCGACCACCACCGGTTGGCCGAGCGCCTTGCCCAATGAATCGCTCATGGCTCGCGCAACCAGGTCGGCTGCACCACCCGGCGCGAAGCCGATGACCAGCCGGATCGGTTTGTTCGGATAGTCGGCCGGCTGCGCCCACACCGTGCAGCCGAATGTGCACAGGCCAAGTGCCAATGCAAGGGTTTTCATCTTCATGCGCTTGTCTCCATTTTTTTGCGTTGTCTTGTCTTGGGATCAGGCCGCGGCCGGCATGCGCAGGACGATCTTTCCGATGTGGCCTCCGGCTTCCATGTGCGCCTTGGCGTCCTGAAGCTGCGAGAAGTCGAACACCCGATCGATCTGCGGCCTGATGACGCCGGATGCGATGTGCGGCAGCACGTCCGCGACGAAAGCAGGCACTGCGGCCGCCCGCTGCGCCTTGCTCCGCAGCTTGTTGGAAACCCCGAACAGCGTGAGCCGCTTTGCATGAAGCACCGCAAGGTCGAGGTCCGCATGCACGACGCCGTCGACGTAGCCCACGGTCGCAAGCCGGCCTTCGAAGGCCATGGCGCGGATGTTCTCCGCGAAGACCGTCCCGCCGACCGTGTTGACGACCAGGTCTGCGCCGTGCTGCCCGGTCGCCTCCATCACTGCTGCTGCGAAATCCGACGCGCGCGTGCAGAGCGCGACGTCCAGACCGAGGTGCTTCAGCGAAGCCAGCTTGTCCGCCGAACCCGAGGTGCCGATGACTTTCGCACCCAGGACCTTGGCAAGTTGAAGTGAGGCCACGCCGACGCCCGACGACACACCGTTGATCAGAACCCACTCGCCAGCCCGGAGCCGGCCCTGCAACACCAGCATGTCATACGACACGAGAAAGGTCAGCGCGACGCTCGCGGCTTCTTCCCACGACAGGCCGGACGGCATGGCCATCGCCTCGGCTCCCTCCATCAACGCGTACTCGGCAAACGCACCGGCGCATCTGCCCATGACCCGGTCGCCCGGCCTGAAGCGGGTGACTTCGGCCCCGACGGCGACAACCTCGCCGGCGCCCTCCCCGCCGATCGCCTTCCAGCTGCCGGCCTGGCCGTGCAGGCCGTGTCCCGCGACGAACTCGCCGCGGTTGAGCGCCGCGGCGTGCATGCGCACCAGCAACTGCTGCGGTCCGGGCTTCGGCACATCGGTTTCGCGCACTTCCAACACCGTGGCCGTGTCGGTCATCTGCATCCAGTAAGACTGCATGGTGTCTCCGATTCCCTGGCTAGCGGCCCTTGAAGACCGGCTTGCGTTTCTGCATGAAGGCCGTGCGGCCTTCGGTGTAGTCGGCGCTCTCGAAGCAACCGCGTATCAGCGACGTGCACAGCGCCAGGTCCAGCTCCGGCGAAGCCTTGAGGATCTCGCGCGTGATCGCCTTGCCGGCCGCCACCGTCAATGGCGCGTTGTCGGCGATGGCGCCGGTGTACTCGGCCAGCAGTTGCTCCAGCGCTGCCGGAGCGGCAACGCGTGTCACCAGTCCCAGTGACTTGGCTTCGACGGCGTCGATGCGACGGGCCGTGAAGAACAGATCCTTCGCTGCGCCGGGGCCGATCAGGTCGACCAGGTTCTTCATCGCCGAATAGCGGTAACCCAGACCCAGGCGCGCCGCTGGGATCGAGAACACCGCGTCGTCGGACGCAATACGGATGTCGCAGCTGATCGCCACATTCACGCCGCCGCCGATGCAGTAGCCGCGAATGCAGGCGAGCGTCGGCTTCGGGAAGTCGTGGATGCTCATCAGCGCCTCTTCGGCCATGGCTTCGTAGCGGGTCACGGCTTCGCGCGCGGCGCGCATGTCCTCGAACTGCGAGATGTCGGCGCCGGAGACGAAGGCCTTCTCCCCAGCCCCTGAGAACACGACGAGACGCACACGATCGTCGTGCTGCGCCAGACGAAGCAGCGGCGGCACGGCTTCCCACATGTCCACCGAGAGCGCGTTGTGACGCCCCGGGTTGTTGAAACGGATGTGCAGCGTGCTTGCGTCGAGCCAGGTCTGGACACGTTCGGTTGGGGATTCGTAGGTGGGATTCGACATGATCAAAAAACTCCGGTCGCTTTCATGCGTGCGAGCTCGTCCGCGTCGATGCCCAGTTCGCGCAGGATTTCCTCGGTGTGTTCTCCCCGGCGCGGGGCGGCGCGGGCGATGGTGCTCGGCGTGCGCTCCAGTTGCATCGGCTGCCCGACAAGGCGTTGCGGACCCAAGCTCGCCGAGACGACTTCCTTGACCATGCCCAGATGCTCGATCTGCGGCTCCCCGAAGACCTCGCGCATGTCGCTGATCAGGCCGCAGGCCACGCCGCCGGCATTGAACTGCTCGATCCAGTGGCTTCGGTCATGCGTGGCAAGGCGGCGGTTGATCTCCGCGTTGAGCGCATCGCGGTTGACCGAACGCGATGGCTTGTCGTGATAGCGCGCATCGGTGATCCATTCCGGCGCGCCGAGGATGTTGCAGAAGCGCTCCCAGATCTTGGAGCCGAACACCGCGATATTGAGATAGCCGTCGCGCGCCTTGTAGACGCCCGTCGGGATGCTGGTCGGATGGAAGTTGCCAGCCTGCGTGCCGACCTCGCCGTCGATCAGGTAGCGCGAGGTCTGGAAGTCCATCATGTAGACCATCGACTCCAGCAACGAGGTGTGCACCCACTGGCCGCGGCCGGAGGTCTCGCGCTCCAGCAGTGCAACCAGGATGCCCTGTGCCGCAAAGATGCCGGCGCACAGGTCGGCGATCGGAATGCCGACGCGCACGGGGCCGTCGCCCGGCAGGCCGGTCACGGACATCAAGCCACCCATGCCCTGCGCGATCTGGTCGAAACCGGGACGCGTCGCAAGCGGGCCGGTCTGGCCGAAGCCCGAGATGCTGGCGTAGACCAGCCCCGGGTTGTCCGCCGCCAGCGTCTCGTAGTCGATGCCCAGGCGGTATTTCACGTCGGGGCGGAAGTTCTCGACGACCACATCCGCGCCGGCAATCAGTCGCTTCAATGTCGCGATGCCCGCCTCTTCCTTGAGGTTCAGCGTGATGGAGCGCTTGTTGCGATGGGTGTACTGGTAGTCGGAGCCGTCCTGCCCACCGAGCGTGTCGTCACCGCGCATGTGTTCGGGCATCTGAACCTGAATGACATCGGCGCCCCAGTCGGCCAATTGCCGGCAGGCGGTGGGGCCTGCACGCACCTGGGTGAGGTCGATCACGCGAAAGCGCTGCAGGGCGGGTGAGGCGGGCAGATGGGGCATTCGGAGAGGATGGGAGGAAGTGCTGGGATGCGCCAGATTGTTTTCATTTGATCTCTAAGTGTCAACACTTATCGATGAAACGTGGACATTTGATGGAGTGGTCGTATACGATATGCCAATTTTGAAGGACATCCGGATGCTGCCCTGGCTCTCCGACACACCCGCCGATCAGCTCTCGACCGTGCGCGACATTCCGCTGGCCAAGCTGGTCCGCGACGACATGCTGGCCATGATCCTGCGGGGTGAGCTCCAGCCCGGCCAGCGCATCAACGAGCCCGACGTCGCCGCGCGCCTCGGCATATCGAGAGTTCCCGTGCGCGAGGCACTGCGCGAACTCGAGAGCACCGGCCTGGTCGTGGCGCGCAAGCACGCTGGGGTGTTCGTCCGCGAGCCGAGCGCCGAAGAGGTGCGCGACCTCTACGAGATGCGTGGCGTGCTCGACGCCTTTGCGGGGCGGCGCGCGGCGCGGCTCGACGATGGCGCTCGCATTGCATTGGCCGATGTGCTCGATGCCTCCATCGTCGCCATGAACGCCGCCTTTGCCGCTCACGATGTACAGCGCTACTACCGCGAGAACCTTCGCTTCCACTGGGCCATCGTCAAGGCCGCGGGCAACAATGCCATGGCAGACACCTATCGGGGCATCGTCCAGAAGCTGCACCTGTCGCGCCTGAAGAATCTTTCGCAGGACACAGGCATGCGCGCGTCAATCACCGAGCACACCAGGATCGCCGCCGCCCTGCGCAAGGGCGACATCGCACGCTGCGAACAACTGATGGCGCGCCACGTCAGCGACGCCTACGCCCGCTTGCAAAGCAGCCGGCGCTGACCGACAGCGCAGCCGCTTCCCTCAAAAGCAACAGGAGACATCCCATGCAACGCCGTACCTTCACCCTCGCGATCCCTTCGACCCTGCTGGGCCTCCATGGCATCGCACATGCGCAGGCCTTCCCGAACAAGCCCATCCGCTACATCGTGCCGGTGGCTGCCGGAGGCGGCAGCGACATGGTGGGCCGCACGGTGACGGAGCGTTGGGGCAAGCTGCTCAACCAGACCTTCATCGTTGACAACCAGGGCGGTGGCGGCGGCGTGATCGCATCGCAGAACACGGCACGCGCAACTGCGGACGGCTACACCCTCATGCAGGGCTATGTCGCCACGCACGGCACCAGCCCGGCCACGCGCCGCGTGCCCTACGACCCCATCAAGGACTTCACCCCGATCGGGATGATCGGCGGCACGCCCAATGTGCTGGTCATCAATGCCGACGTGCCTGCGAAGGACTTCAAGCAGTTCGTCGACTACGTGAAGAGCAATCCGAACAAGCTCAGCTACGGCTCGGCGGGCGCTGGCTCGCTGACCCACCTGACCATGGAACTGTTCAAGCAGCAGCTGGACCTCCAAATGACGCACGTGCCCTACCGCGGCATCGCACCCGCCTTCACCGACCTGATCGGCGGCCAGACCCAGGCCATGTTTCCGGGCTTGGCCGCCGCCATGCCGCACATCAAGTCGGGCCGCGCGCTTCCCTTGGCGGTCACGGGCAAGACGCGCCATCCGCAAATCAAGGACGTGCCGACGCTCGAGGAACTCGGCCTGCACGGCTTCGACGCCATGCAGTGGTACGGCGTGGTCGGCCCGGCCGGCATCCCTGCCGACGTGGTGCAGACGCTGAACAACACCCTGAATACGGTCCTCAAGGCGCCTGACATGGCCGAGAAGCTGTCGATCGAAGCCATCCAGCCCATGCCGATGTCCTCGAAAGAGTTCGGCGACTACATCCGCGCCGATGTCGCGCGCTGGACTCGACTCGCGCAAGACCGACACATCCAGCTCGAAAACTGAGCCCTACTCCCCTTCCCTTTCTTTCTCCTTCTTCAACCGATCACGCGAAGACTTTTCATCCATGGCCCGCAACACCCAGGTCGCCGCAGACCACAACGCCCCGCCCATCACACGCATCCTTGCCGACTACGTGGCAGGCCACGCCTCGCGCGGCTGGAGCGACACGGTGGACCACGAGGCCCATCGCACCTTTCTCAACTGGCTCGGTTGCGCCGTGGGCGCCGCACGGCATGAGGCCGTCGAGGCCGCGCTGGCGGCCGTCAAGGAGTTGCAACCCGCGCCGCAGGCCACGATCCTCGGGCGCGCCGAGAAGGTCGACATCGCGAACGCGGCGATGCTCAACGGCATCACCTCGCACACCTTCGATTTCGACGACACGCATCTCAAGACCATCATCCACCCGGCCGGCCCCGTGGCCTCGGCCCTGCTGGCACTGGCCGAGCACACCGGTGCGAGCGGCCGCGAAGTGCTCGACGCACTGGTGCTCGGCATCGACGTTGCCTGCCGCCTGGGCAACACCGTCTATCCCGAGCACTACGACCGCGGATGGCACATCACCGGCACTACCGGGATGCTCGGGGCCGCTGCGGGTTGCGCGCGCCTGCTCGGCCTGGACGCGGACCGGACCGCGATGGCGCTCGGCATCGCGGCTTCGCAGCCGGTCGGCCTGCGCGAGCAGTTCGGCACCATGACCAAACCCTTTCATCCGGGCGGTGCGGCACGTGCCGGCCTGATGGCTGCGTTGATGGCCAAGCATGGCTACACCGCGAGCCCGAAGGCGATCGAAGCGCCTCGCGGCTGGGCGCAGGTGGTGTCGACGAAATACGCGTGGAACGAAGTCACCGACGAGCTCGGCGAACGTTTCGAGATTTCGTTCAACAGCTACAAGCCCTTTGCCTGCGGCATCGTCATTCATCCGAGCATCGATGCCTGCGTCCAATTGCGCGAACGCGGCATCAAGGCCGAGCAGATCGAGCGCATCGAACTCAAGGTGCATTCGCTGGTGCTCGAGCTCACCGGCAAGAAGGAACCGTCCGACGGCCTGCAGGGCAAGTTCAGCGTCTATCACGGCTGCGCGGCCGGCTTGCTGTTCGGCCGCGCCGCCGAAGAGGAGTTCGCCGACGCCATCGTGGCACGCCCGGACGTCGTCGCGCTGCGCCGCAAGGTCGTCGCGACGGTGGATGACCAGATCAACGAGGCCAGCGCCGACGTGACCGCGGTGCTCATCGATGGCCGTCGTGAGCATGTGTTCGTCGAGCATGCGATCGGCTCGCTGCAGCGCCCGATGAACGACGCCGACCTGGAGCGCAAGTTCCATGGGCTGTCGGACGCCATTCTTGGCGCCGAGCAGACCACCGCACTGTTGAACGCCTGCTGGGCGCTGGGCGGGGCTTCGGACGTTCGCGAATTGACCAGGCTGGCGCGCCCCTGAGTTCGGCCTCGGGAATTCACCTTTTCCAATCCCGGAACCCCCTCATTGTTTCCTGAGAACGAACACTGCAGTTCGTTTTGTGTTGTTTCTGCCCGGGTAATTTGCCCCAAACTCTCTTCCCTGAGAGGCAGCAATGAACACGACATGGAACTTCATCTTGGCCGGGGCAGTGACCCTGGCATCTGCGGCCGGAATCGTCACCGGCGAAGCCGCAAAGGGTGAGCTGAGGCTCGCCGAGGCGGCCACGACAGTCAGTGTCGCAAGCCCCGACGTGTTTGCGTGGCTGAGCCACAGCACGGCGTCCGTGGCTTCGGCCCAGTAGGAACGACAGGCGCGGGCTTGTCTTTCCTGCCGGGGCGAGGCAGAGTCGGGCATCCATTTTCCGGAGCCCATCCATGTCGCCCAGCCCGATCGAGATCTGGCACCGCCTCGTCAAGGAACGCGATGTGCACGGCCTCGATGCGCTTCTTGCCGATGAGGCGGTCTTCCATTCGCCGGTTGTGCACACGCCGCAAATCGGCAAGGCCATCACGAAGGGCTATCTGACCGCCGCCTTCGACGTTTTCTTCAATCCGTCGTTTCGCTACGTCCGGGAGTTCACGGGCGACCGCGATGCGGTTCTCGAATTCCAGGTCGAGATGGACGGCATCAGCGTCAATGGCGTCGACATGATCAAGTGGAACGACGACGGCAAGATCACCGAGTTCAAGGTGATGTTGCGTCCCCTGAAGGCCGTCAACCTGATTCACCAGAAGATGGCGGCGATGCTTCAGGCAAATCAGTAACTCCGGCCGCGAGAAAAGCCTGTGCACACATCGGTCCCTGCGGACAAACCGTCGGACCTGTCCCGCGTTTCAACCGGTCGGCTTCCTCCACCGGACGAAGTGCGGGCGCTGGTGAATGAGGCGTACGCGCTTTACAAGACCGCAGACGAGGGCAAGGTCGCCGATTACATCCCGGCCCTGGCAAAGGTACCCAGGGAGCTTTTCGGGGTCTGCGTCGTTTCGGTCGACGGCTCGATTCACGCCGTCGGCGACACGGACCACGCGTTCTCGATCCAAAGCGTTTCGAAGCCCTTCGTTTTTGCGCTGGTCTGCGAGGCGATCGGGGCGGAAGAGGCTCGAAAGAAGCTGGGCGTCAACGCGACCGGAATGCCGTTCAACTCAGTGATCGCTCTCGAGATCAACAAGGATCGGACGATGAATCCAATGGTCAATGCCGGCGCAATCGCTGCGACAAGCCTGGCGCCGGGTTCAAGCGCGGAGGAAAAATGGCAGTTCATCCATGAAGGGCTGTCGCGCTTCGCAGGACGGAGGCTCGAACTCGATTCGGAAGTCTATGAGTCCGAGTCGGAGACGAACAT
Source organism: Variovorax sp. 10L426 (assembly GCF_056395305.1). Lineage (NCBI taxonomy): Bacteria > Pseudomonadati > Pseudomonadota > Betaproteobacteria > Burkholderiales > Comamonadaceae > Variovorax > Variovorax sp. 10L426. Next base: position 117,851 of record NZ_JBFTJF010000001.1, read on the forward strand.
GCGCAATCGCGGGATCGCCAAGCTGCTCGAAGGCTATGGCCGGCTTTACTTCGATGCCTTGGAGGCCACGGACATCTACACGCGGCAGTGCTCGTTGATGGTCACGGCCAAGGACCTCGCCGTGATGGGTGCCACGCTGGCGGACGGCGGTGTCAATCCGCTGACGGAGGAGCGCATCGTCGACGAGTCGGTCTGCAAACGCGTGCTCGCGGTCCTGGCGACCGCCGGGCTCTATGAACTCTCGGGCGACTGGCTCTACGAGATCGGCCTGCCCGGCAAGAGCGGCGTCAGCGGCGGCATCGTGACGGTCGCTCCCGGCAAGGGCGGCTTGGGCACCTTCTCGCCCGCGCTCGACGAAGCGGGAAACAGCATCAAGGGTCAGCGGGTTTCGAAGTACCTCTCCGAAAAGATGGGCCTGAACCTGTTCGCATCCAAACCAGATCATTGAACGCGCCGGAATCCAAAACGTTCGCCTTGCGTGAAGCGCATGCGAGTGCAATATTCCGTGCCATGAAGAAATTGATCTCGGCAATGCTCCTCGCGATCGCAGGGCTCACGACGGCCGGGTCCGCCATGGCCCAGTGGCACAACAGCCCCCAGTTCGATCGCGACCTCAGGGCTTGCGACCGGCGGGGCGTGAACTTCGACCGCTGCATGTGGGAAAGGGGCTGGCAGCGCGGCCCCGGCCAGCGGTGGAATCACAACCAGAACTGGCACCAGCCCCCTCGCCATCCGAACTGGCACAGCCCTCCGCCGAATCGCTGGAACAATTCGCCTCCACGGCGCAATCAGCCGCGGCTGAGCGACATGCAGCAACGCGCCCTGGACAACTGCCGCCTGCTGCCGCCTGCCGAGCAGCCCAGGTGCCGCGCGACCGTGATGTCGACGGTGCGTCGATAGCGCGCGACGTACTCAGAAGGCCGCGGGCCTCCATTTGAGAAGGCGCTTCTCGAGCGACGTCAGGAGGAAGTCCGCAGCCAGTGCCACCACGGCCAGCACGATCATCGCGGCGAACACGCCGCTCGCGTTGAACGCGCCCTGCGCGGTCGAAATCAGCAGGCCGATGCCCTCTTTCGCGCCGAGGAATTCCCCGACCACGGCGCCGACCAGCGCAAAGCCGAAGCTCACGTGCAGGCTCGCCAGGATCCACGACATCGCCGAGGGAATGACGACCGACATCGTGACCTGCCGCGGCGAGGCGCCGAGGATCTGCGCGTTCGCAATCATGTACTTGTCCGCTTCGCGCACGCCCTGGAAGGCATTGCCGAAGACGACGAAGAACACCATCACCACGGCGAGCGCCACCTTCGACGCCATGCCCAGCCCCAATGCGATCACGAAGATCGAACCCAGCACCACGCGCGGAATGGAGTTGGCGATCTGGATGTAGAGGCTGAAGACATCCGACAGCAGCTTGTTGCGGCCCAGCAGGATGCCGCACACCACGCCGGCGATCGAGCCGATGAGGAAGCCGATGACGGTTTCTTCCAGCGTCACGGCGACCTGCATCCACAGCGAGCCTTGCGCGGTGCCTTCACGCATCCACTCGACGAGCTGGTCCCAGATCATCGAAGGCATCGAATAGAAGAACGGGTCGATCCACTTGTGGCGGGCGGAAATCTCCCAGCCGCCGAGCACGACCAGCAGCACCAGCACGCGCAGCGAGATGATCATGGAGCGTCGACGGCGGATGCGCGCCTGCGCGCGCTCGGACTCGCGGGCCAGCGCCTCGTCGCTCAGGACGGCGGGCAGGACTAGTTCGGTCATTGTTGAAAAGGCTCCGGAAAACGAAATTCGGCAAGGGACTCAGGCAAGGACCACCTCTTGGCGAAGGTCGTCCCAGATGTGCTTCGAAAGCTCGATGAACTGCGGCTCGTAGCGCACCTGCGAAGTGATGCGCGGCCGCGGCAGGTCGATGTCGTACACACGCTTGAGCGTGCCGGGACGCGCCGACAGGACGAACACGCGGTCGGCGAGCGCGATGGCCTCTTCGAGGTCATGCGTGACGAAGACGACCGAGCCGCCTGTGCCCGACCAGAGCTTGAGCAGTTCGTCCTGCATCAACGTACGGGTCTGCATGTCGAGTGCCGAGAAGGGCTCGTCCATGAGCAGGATCTCGGGGCTGTTGATGAAGGTCTGCGCCAGCGCGACGCGCTTGCGCATGCCACCCGACAACTGGTGCGGGTAGTGCCCGCCGAACTTGCCGAGGCCGACGCGGTGGATCCATTCCGCGGCCATCTCGTGCGCTTCCTTCTTCGACTTGCCGCGGAACATCGGGCCTGCGGCGACGTTCTCGGTCACGCTGCGCCACGGGAACACCGCATCGGCCTGGAACACGAAGCCGATCCGCGGATCGATGCCCTGCACCGGCTGGCCCATCACCCGCACCTCGCCCACCGTGGGGCGAAGCAGGCCGGTCACCATGTTCAGCGTGGTCGACTTGCCGCAGCCCGTCGGACCGACGATGGCGACGAACTCGCCGCGCGCCACCGACATGCTGAAGTTGCGCAACGCGACCGTCGCGTTGCCGTCCGCCGAGATGAAGCGAAGCGAGACGTCGCGGAACTGGATGGCTGGCGTGTCCGCCGCGTTCGTCGCGTTCGTCACTTGGCGCTCGCTGCGAGGTAGGCGTTGGTGTAGGTCTTCGACAAGTCGATGTTCTTGCTCTTGATGAGCGGCTTGTAGGTGGCCAGCACCTTCAGCACCGTCTCGGGACCGCCCGCGGGCATCTTCGCGTCGGCGGTGAACATCGGAAGCGAGGCGCCCAGCGCTTGCACGTACAAGGCCTTGTCGCTGCCGTAGTAGTCGCGCGGCACCTTCTCGGCAATTTCCTCGGCGCTGTGCGTGTGGATGTATTCCATCGTGCGCGCGAAGGCATGGGCCAGCTTCGCGGCCTGCTCCTTGTGCGATTCGGCCCATGCGTTCTGCACGTAGAAGCTCGCGGCCGGATAGAGGCCGCCGAGCGCCGCGCTCGTGTCCTTCTCGGTGCGCAGGTCGACCAGCACCTTGGCATCGCCGGTCTTGAGCATCTCGGAAACGGTGGGCTCGGTGGTCATGCCCGCCTGGATGCGGTCCTGCTTCATGGCCGCGATGAAGGTGTTGCCTGCGCCGACCGGCAACAGCGAATAGTCCTTGGTGGCGACGCCCTGGCGATCGGCGAGATAGCGGGTGAGGAATTCGGTCGACGAACCCAGGCCGGTCACGCCCAGCGTCTTGCCCTTGGCGTCGGCCATCGTCTTGAAATCGGCTGCGGCCTTGGTCGACACCAGTTCGACTTCGCCCGGGACCTTGCAGAACACGGCGATCGCCTGGATTTCCTTGCCCTTGCTCTGCAGGTCGATGGTGTGGTCGTAGAAGCCGACCACGCCCTGCACCGCACCGGCGATCAGCTGATTCTCGGCATCGACACCGGCCGGCTGCGATTGCAACTCCACGGTCAGGCCTTCGTCCTTGAAGTAGCCCAGTGCCTCGGTGAGCTTGGCCGGCAGGTAGATGATCTTGTTGATGCCGCCGACCATGATGGTGATCGGCTCGGCAGCCTGGGCGAAGGGGGCCGCTGCTGCCAACGCGGAACACAGGGCGGTGGCAAGCAGGTTGCGGTGGAAAGCACGCATTGGAATGTCTCCTGGAGGCTGGAAGGAATGCCGCGCGACCGAGGTGTCGCAGGACGCGGCCAGTCTAGGTTTCGCGTTCTTTCAGCCGGCTTTCGGTGCATACCGCGATTTCTGCTGGTAAACCCTAGGCCGTGCGGACCTTCGCCGGGTTTTCTAGAATCCCGCACCTCCATGAAACTCCTGCTCGTCGAAGACAACCCGCAACTCGCCCTATGGCTTGCCAACCTGCTGCGGGAACAGGACTTCGTGATCGATCACGTCGAAGACGGCGATGCCGCCGACCGCCTGCTGCAGCAGACCCGCTACGACGTCGTGCTGCTCGACCTCAACATTCCGGGTCTCTCGGGCAAGGGCGTCCTGCGGCGCTTGCGGGCGCGGCGGGATGACGTGCCGGTACTGGTCCTGACCGCGACCGCATCGCTGGACCAGAAGGTGATGTGCCTGGAGATCGGCGCCGACGACTACCTCGTCAAGCCCGTCGAAGTCCGAGAGCTGGTCGCGCGCATCAAGGCGCTGGTTCGCCGCCAGGTGCCGGGCAAGGCCAACGACATCCTCTGCGGCGATCTGCACTATGACCTGCGCACACGTCAGTTCGCGCTCGCAGGCGCAGAGTTGGCGCTGCCGCCGCGCGAGCGCACGTTGCTGGAGACGCTGATGCTGAAGGTGGGTACCACCGTTTCCAAGCCAACGCTGGTCGACGCCATCTTCGGCCTCGACGAGGAAGCCAGCGCCGACGCCGTGGACCTCTACGTGCATCGCCTTCGGCGCAAGCTGGAGACGGCGCAGGCCACCATCATCACCCTGCGCGGCGTCGGCTACCTGCTGCGCACGCGCGACGAAGGCTGACTTGCTCGCGAGCCTGCGCGTGCGACTGGCGGCGTGGCTGCTGCTGCCGCTGTCGGTGTTCGTCGGCGTGTGCGGCTACCTGAGTTGGCGCAACGCCGCGGCAGTGGCCGACTATGTGCAAGACCACGACCTGCTGGCCTCCGCCAAGGTCTTGTCGGAGCGCCTGATCTGGGAAGGCGACAACGTGCGGGCCAGCGTGCCGCCCTCGGCGCTGAGTCTCTTTGCCTCGCCCGATCGCGACCAGGTCTTTCTCAGCGTGACCGATGCCGCCGGCAACGTGCTCGCGGGGATGCCCGGATTCCCGCTGCCGGCGAAACGAAAACTGGTGGGTGTGGACCGCGCGCAGTGGTATGACACCGAGTTCCAGGGCCTGCGGCTGCGCGCCGTCGTGACCCAGCGCGCCATGTACGACGTCGGCGGCGGCGCGGAGGTCACCATCGCCGTCGGCAAGACCACCCGCAGCCGGGATCACATGCTGCGCGCGCTCTGGCTGCCGACGGTCGGCTTCCTGCTGATCGCCCTGCTGCTGGCCATCGGGCTCACGACGCTGGCGCTGACCTGGGAACTCCGCCCGGTCCTGCGGCTGAGCCGGCAACTCGCGCAGCACGATCCGATGCGGCTGGATTTCGCGGTCGATCCGCGCTCGCTGCACACCGAATTGCGCCCCGTTGCCGAGACGATCAACGGCTTCGTCCGACAACTTCGTGCGCACGCCGAAGCGCAACGGCGCTTCATCGCAGACGCCGCGCACCAGTTGCGCACGCCGCTCGCGCTGCAAGCCTCGCAGATCGAATACGCGCGCTACACGCGGCAGCATCGCCAGGAGTGGGACACACGGCGCGCGGACATGGACGCCATGTGGGTCGCCATGCAAACCAGCAACCGGCGCCTCGTCGACGTCACCAACAAGCTGTTGCTGCTCGCCCAGGCCGAGCACCGCGATGCGTCCGCGAGCCTCGAGCGTGTCGACCTCGCGGCAGTGGCGCTGCACAGCATCGAGCAACTGGCTGCGCTGGCCGACCGGCGCCGCATCGATCTGGGGATGGAACTGCCCGAGAAGGCCGACACCGCATGGGTGGTGGCACAGCCCGCGTTGCTCGATGCGCTGGTGAGCAATCTCGTGGACAACGCGCTGCGCTACACGCAGGAGGACGGCCGCGTGACCGTGCGAGTGCGCCGCATCGGCGATCAGGTCGAACTCTCGGTGGAAGACAACGGCCCTGGCATTCCGGCCGAAGCGCTGGGGCGCGTGTTCGAGCGCTTCTACCGCGTATCGCAGAACACCGACGGCACCGGCCTCGGCCTCGCCATCGTGCGCGAGATTGCGCGTGCATTCGGCGCCACCGTCTCGCTGGCTTCGAACGAGAGCGGCCGGACAGGTCTGCGCGCGTCGGTGTTGTTTGCGGCGGCAGGCAACGAAGACCGGGCGGCGACATAGGTCCGGCAGGAAGCGACGGTCACATACTCGGCTCCGTCTTGAACAGACCCCGAACATTCAGCGCGGCCAGGCAAACCTGCAAGGCGATCAGCGCCCAGGCGCCGGTGTGAAGCCCCCAAGCCACCCACAGGACATTGCTGAGCAGAAATATCCAGAAACCTGCATTGCGTCTGCCCCTTGCATTCGAAGCGACGAGATAGGCCGCCGCGATCGATGCCGCAAACGCGGGCCACTGCACGAGGTCCAGGAGTTCCATTGCCCCGGGGGTTCACCGGGAGAACAACGCAATCAGGATGATGATCGGGATCGGCACGCCAAGAAAATAGAGCAGAAATGAGCGCATGTGAGTTCTCCTTGAGTCGAGGATCAGAGATCACGACGACGACCGCCATAAGTGGCCGCGAAGCTCGCCACGAAGGCACCGACCAGCATCGAGATCACGAGCCAGAGGGATGCATAGGCAGAAGCCTTGCGCGCCGCGTCCGCGGCCTCCTGTGCCTTGGCCTTCGCATCGTTGAGCGCCGCCTGGGCCTTGGCGAAGGCATCGGTCACGCGCTTCTCGGCATCCTGCTGACTGAGCCCTGTGCGCTGCGCCACGACTTGCCCCACGTACTTGCCGTCCTCGGCCGGCAAGGCGCCGGTGCGAATGCCGTTCATGAAGATGCGGGTGACTTCGGTGGTGATCACCGCATTGCTTCGCTCGGGCATCGTCGGCGCGCCGGTCGTTGCAGTCGACGCGGCGCCTGCATCGGCCGGAGCCGCCGCAGGTGCGCCGCCCTCTCGGCGGAACAGCGAGTCAATGAAATAGCCGACGGGGCCGGACGAAGAGTTGCTGGCGGAAGCCCCCGCGGCCGTCGCAGAGGCTGCGGCGGTTGCCGCACCGCCCGCCGCCGTGGCACCCGCCTGCGCACCTGCCCCGATGATCGATCCGACGGCGGATGTCAGAAGCGCAGCAGTGAGCAGCGTTGCGACAGCCCACGCCAGGAAGCCGTGCGCGGTGTCTCGGAAGTACACCTCATCGATGTCGACCCCTGCCCACTTGGTGCGCAGCCTGCCGGCCAGATAACCGCCCATGCCCGATGCGGCAAATTGCGTGAACGACAGCCAAAGAATGGATGCGACGCCAATGGCCGTGGCGCTGGCGCCCCTGTTTGCCCACGGGCTGACCGTCGATAGCCCGAGGCCGGCGCCGAGCAGCAGAAGAACAAGCGACAAGGCTGCGGCGCCGGCAGCACCGGCAAATATGGCGCCCCATGAGACGCCACTGCCACCTGCGGGAAGCCCGCGCACGGACAAATCCGCCATATGGGCGGCGCCACGCGGCTCGGCGGTGGGGTTGATGCTGTACTCGGCCATCGCATTGCTCCTCGTGTGTGAAGGCTGCAATGTCCGTTTCGACGCGTTCGACCCTGGTCATCCAGCGGCCAGACGTCGAGTAGGCGATGGACCCACTTGGCCGCGCGATGAATTCCACGCCCGCCCGCGCCGGCGACAGGGTGCCTGAACCATCTCGGCAATCACGGTGGGAGAGGTCCTACCGCTAGTCAAGACGCAGCCGACACGCGTGCCGCGCCTGCGTACGGATGCTCCCCCACTCGTCCAAGTCAACAACCCAACCGGAGCCCACGATGCCGACCACCACGACCAAACGCGCCGCACCCGACGCCTGCAGCCTTCTCGACGCGGACCATCGCAGCGTCAAGAAGCTGTTCAAGGCCTATGAGGAGCTGACCAAGTCCAAGGCGGCCAGCGCCCCCCAGAAGAAGCGCGATCTGGCGCAGGAGATCTGCTCGGAGTTGACCGTCCACGCGCAGATCGAGGAGGAGATTTTCTATCCCGCCTTGCGTGAAGCGATCAAGGAGACCGACCTCCTCGACGAGGCCGAGGTCGAGCATGCCAGCGCCAAGGACCTGATCGCCCAGATTCAGGAGGCGACCGACGTCGATGACAAGTTCGACGCCAAGGTGATCGTGCTCGGGGAATACATCGATCACCACGTCAAGGAAGAACGCAACGAGATTTTCGTCAAGGCGCGTGCGGCGCACGGCCTCGACCTGATCGCCATGCGCGAGCAACTTGAATCGCGCAAGGAAGAACTCATGGCCGAGCTGACCGCGACCGCATGACCATGACGCTCGCGCGCGCGGGCCTTCAGCCAGCACCAGCCGGGCCTTCGTCATCCAGGTACCGCGCGGTTGGCTGTGATACTGGATCACAGTGACCACAGCGGGCGACATCCTGACCCCCTCGTCTGGACAAGTACCTCTCCAGCCCGAAGTAGATCCCCACGGCGCCCGCGAGCGGGACCAGGTAGTAAACCGCCCGATAAGCCAGAACAGCGGCCACGAGCCTGCCCTGGGGAACGGTGCCCGATAGCAATGCCAGAAAGACGGCCTCCAGCACACCCAGTCCGGCAGGAACGGGCGTGACGACGCCGGCGATCGCCGCCGCCATGAGCACGGCGAGCACGATCGGATACGGGACCTCCATGCCCAGCAGCAGATACATGACAGCCCCCATGGTCGCCCAATGGCCCGCAGAGACAAGAAGCTGCGGCAAGGCAAGGCCCGGCGCTGGAAGGCGGATCTTGCGCTTGCGTACTTGCCAGGTGCGCCCGCGGGCCATCGCACAGACAGCGACATAGGCGAGTGCCAACAGAATCATCGCCATGCCGAGCGCCTGAAGGGCTCCCGGCGTCAGATGAGATCGGGAAGGCGGTGCGATGGCCCCGGCGGCGAACAGGGTCCCCGCAACGACGCCATAGCCCATCCAATTGGTCGTCGCCCCCAACGCGATCAATTGTGCGATCGTGACCTCGTCGAGATTGGCGCGCGCATAGAGGCGCACGCGCGTTGCGACGCCTCCCAGCAATGCTCCGAGGTTCAACGTGAACGCATAGCTCGCCATGCCGATGCACCAGGTGTGCCAGCGCGGGAGCTCGTGGCCTGTGTGTCGCCTTCCCAGCAAGTCGAAGCACCCATACAGCATGTGGCTCAGGACAGCCATTGCAAGCGCCTCCAGCAGAACCGTTGGTGGGTATCGCCTCAGGCTTTTCCAGGCACCGGCCCAATCGATCTCATGCGCATGCGAAAGCAGCACGCCCAGGACAACGATCGACACGAGGATGAAGCCCCAGCGCCTGAAGACACGCAGGATCGTTTTTGTGTTGGCCATTGACGTGACGGGAACTTGGCGCCAATCACAGGCTGCGGCTGTCGGTCGAGAGCGCTGATTGCGGGTGCAAAAGGCGGACACCGCGGCATCGCGACCCCTCACTTGAATTTCTCGCCCCTCGCCTTTTCCTTACAACCACTCCCGCACGCCACGCACAACGCAATCCTTGCAACGGTGCAATCTCGTGCGGCGATCAGGCATTGAGAACTGCGAGGAGCCGATGAACACGTCCGACCCCAGCATTCGAAAGACGCAACACTCGACGCAACAGTCCGAAGAGTCCGTCCAAATCGAGGATCCTCGTTCAACGATGTCCCCGGGCGACGAGGCGCCGGCAGGTACGCCTTCCACCGGCCAAGCCCTCTGCCGCGTATGCGGTGGCTCCGGCCGCGATCCGGAACGCCGCGTGTGCCAGGCCTGCGGCGGCACCGGCAAAGTCACCGTCGGAATCGGCGGCGCCTGAAGACGGGAACGTGGCAAGGAGACGACGATGGCAACCGCTTTCCGAGAGCCCGCGAATCCCAACGGAGCGCCACTGCCCGAGGTCATGCCGACGCAAGCGGAGGCAAGGGCCTTGCAGCTTGAAAGCGCCGAAGCGGCATCACCAGCACGGCGCGAGGCATCGGCAGGCCCGCGGGGCCGTGCCGTTCCGCTATGTGGCGACCAAGGCCATCAGTCATCCGTTGCACGATGCGGACGCGGAGGGCCCGCGCGACTGGGAGGAGTTGCCTCACACGCTCAGCGACAAGACAGTGCCGCATCCGGTCATCGAGAGCTATCTGGGCGCTTTCAAGCACGTCAAATCGGTGACCTCTCGTTGCATCGCGGGAGCCGACCACGCGCTGTCGGATGAAAGAAGCCGGCAGGCCCACGGCATGCTCCTGGTATCGTGGATGACGGAGATGACCCTCGGCGCCCGCGCCGCGAGCGGGCTGCTGCGACCCGCACCGGGCAGTCCCGCCTAGCCGCGGGAGAGCGAGGCTCTGAAGGAGACCACGCGGTCCTTCGGCACACCGTCACTGGAGATCTCGAAAGGTCGAGTCCCTTGCAGTCTGGCCGGGCGGCAGGTGCACCAAGGTGAGCGCGGTCCAGCCTATCCGCAGACCTCGGCCCATCTGAATCAGCTGAAGCCCTTGCAGCGGCCGCAGAAGCTCATGAAACTTGTCATCGAGCGCGTTTTGCGAGGCCGTGCTCCGCTCGGTAAAGCCCAGCCTGTCTCGAAGCACCGGGTCCGGCGCCGAAGCCTCGCGACCAGCGCCTGTCGCAAAGTAGAGCTCTACCAGCACCCGCGCATGTGTGCTCGTCAGCTTGCCTCTTTCCGCCCCTAGAACCGTGGCCAGTGCTGCAGTGAACGCCGCGGGCGGAGCCTCCCATTGGCCCGGAGCAGCGCCCAACACGTCGAGCAACGTTCCGACCAGTGCCCAGCTGGGCAAGTGCAGGCGCCTTGGTTGACGGTCCCCGGCGACATCCAACGTGGCCGCCCGGACCGCCGCCGCCAGATTTCCGGTCAGGTATTCGGCCACTCCCTGCACCGAAGGCCACGGATAGATTTCGTTGCAGAACTCCGTGAGTTCGCTGGGTCGCTCCCGGCCGGTCGCAAGCGCTTCGAGCATCGCGCGGAAGACCAATTGCTCTTGCTCTGTCGGCACGGGTCGCCAAGGCTGCATGAGGACGCTCTCGGCCTTTGGCGCCAGGTCATCGAGTACGCCTCGTCGCAACACCCAGAGCAACCGCCTTCCGCTGGACGGCAAAAAAGTCTCGGGGTGAAAAGCGTTCCAAAGGTCGACCTGCCTCGACGGCGGCAATTCGGCCATCGCCGCATCGAAGGCGGCCTGGCACGAAGCCACCAGGCCGATGTACTCAGGAACGGTAAGGCGGCGCTCGCCACGCAAGAATGCGTGTCCGAAGACATGCGCTTCGCCATCCATTCTGAGCTCCCGAGTTAACCGACGAGCCAGAGTGTCGCACTACGAGCGCTTAAATGGGAACTTTTGTTTTCAAGCCTTGCAAGACGGGCGCGCTCAAACCCCCTCGATGATCCGGAGATCCCTTTCGGCCCCATCGCCCAGCGCGGCCAATGCAGCTTGGTAGTCGGGGCTGTCATGCGTGGCCGTGGCCTGCTCGACGCTGTCGAACTCGATCAACACGGTGCGCTGGGCCACCCCGAACTCGTAGACCTTGGCGGGCAGACCGCGCGCCAGGAAGCGCCCGCCGCCCGCGGTGATGGCGGGGCCCGCCAGCTTGGCGTAGGCCGCCAGTTTGTCGGCATCCTTGACGGCACGGTATGCGCTGACCCAATAGGCTTTTGCCATGGTGAATTCTCTTTCTCTGCTGCTGCGTCATCGAAATGGCCCGAGGCCACTGAATGGCCCTCGCGACATCGATCATATTTGAACGCCGAGGTTGTCGCGCTGAAGATTCAAGCCTCAAAGCGTGCCTCGAATCCTCGCCACATCAGATCCATCAAGAGATCCACCACCACCGGACGTTCGACCTGTTCGTTCTCGACCCACCACTTGGCCAGCTGCTCAGCCGCCCCCGAGAGCGCGTGGGCATGCATCACGACAAAGGGTTGCGCGACCTGGGGCATCAAGGGGGTGAGCAGTGCTGCGATTCGGTCGACCGTCTCGAATCGCATCCGCCTGGCCTCGCCGACGGCGGACCCTGCGACCGCAGCACCCCCGCCGAAAAGCAAACGCCACGCGGCACGATCCTGCTCCACGAATTGGAAATAGCCTTCGATGCCTGCACGCAAGCGTTCGCGCCCAGTGGCGTCGACATGCGCGCCAGCTGCTTCCATCAGGCGCTGATCGAGGCAGCGTCGGGCCAGCCGAAGGCATGCCAGATAGATGGCGTCTTTCGCGCCGAAGAGGTTGTAGACAACAGGCCGGGTCACTTCGGCGGCCTCCGCGATGTCTTCCATCGTCGTCCCCTGGTACCCCTTCGAAATGAACAAATCGAGTGCAACGCCCAGGATCTGGCGCTCACGCGCGGGTCGCGGCAGTCTGAGTTTCTTCGAAGTGGGAGGAGTCAACTTGGTGCTTTCGACTTGTATTCGGTGGCCCGTATTGTGTCCGGGCGCTACGGCACCGGTCGGCATCGCCGCACTGAAAAACAAGAAGCCGGGACCGAATGGAGTCCATCCGATCCCGGCTCGGCCTTCATGGCCGCTCAACGCTCAGCCTACAAATCAGCAGGGCGGCCCTGGTCCGGCTTGCTGTAGTCGCACACGCCGGTGCCGAAGATCTGCAATAGCCGTTGCTCCTGGGCGACGCTGAAGAACACGCTGCCGTACGTACCGTCATGCAGAGCGCTGACGACCGGTTTGAGCGCGCACTTGAAGATCGATCCGGACACAGGTGCACCCGAAGCCACGCGGGCGTCCGAGTAGATCGGGAACTGCTTCGTGCAGGCGCCACCGTTCACAGTGTCGGCCACGACTTGGGTGCCGTCCGCCGAGAGCTGACCATCCCAGACGTGTGGGCCCGCCGCGATGACGCCGCCGTTGCTGTCATAGCACTGGTCCTGAACGCTGCTGGGGCGACTGCCGGCCAGCAACCACTGGGTCTCGGCCTGCAGCGCCTGCTGGACGTAGGGAGCCAGGCTGGCATCGTCGTCGCCCGTTGACGTCATCCAGATGGCCAGGTTGTCGGCATTGCCCTGGTTCTCGATCAGGCGCTGGCGGGCAGCGAATGGCTCGCGCGTCGCGTGTTCGTTCAGTCCGGCTTCGAGGTAAGGCTCAATGTGGATGAACGGCGTGTTGACCTTGCCACGGAAGACCAGGCCCGCCTTGTACGCATTCTGGATAGCGGCCAGGCTGGCTGCATTCGCGACGGTACGGGGCGCGATGTCGTTCGGGTTGCCGGCATGCGTCGAGGCCGATCCGTTGCGGGCGCTCCAGGGATCCCAGTCGCTCATGTTGCTCCCGTCGCCAAGATACGGGAAGCCCTCCGGCAGGAAGTCCTGCCCCGCCTTCCAGCCGCCGACGTGAGCGTTCAACGACAGGAACTCGTCGACCGTGATCTTGCCGGCCTTGAGCGCGGTCAGTCCGTACTGCACGCCTTCGTTGTCGAAGGTCGACGGCGTGGTGGCCGACGGTTTCGCGTTCGGGTCGCCGGCGAAGACTGTCACGACGTCGTTGAAGTAACCCCAGAAGGTCGACGCGATGCCCTTGGCGCCCAGCACCTTCAGGCTGCCGTCGGTGTAGTAGGTCTGGCCCCAGTACGGGTCCATGAACTCGGGGACGGCCCCTCGCCACTCTTCCATGCAGACATCCGAGCCTTTGACGGCGCTCGAGGTGCCCGGAAGGATCGCGTCGGTCGGCTTGGCGTAGCCGTCGATGCCGTGCAGGCCTGTGACCATGGCGCGGTTCGCCCAGGACGTCCATTTCGGGTTGACCACGCCGGTGCCATTGACCTGCGCATCGACCTTGTCGAAGTAGTAGTGCAGCAGTTCGCAGTCGCCGACCGGCGCAACCTGCGTCACCATGTCCGGGAAGTTCTGGATCGGGATGCCCGCGTCCAGCAGTCCGGGGTAGTTCTGGGCGAAGATCGTCTGCTGCACAGCGCCGCCCGAGGAACCCACCGCGAACGTGAAGCGCGGCTTGCCGTAGGCAGCCGTGAACTGCTGCTTGATCATGGACGCGGTCTGGCCGGAGAGCATCAGGTTATAGGTCGTGGAGGTGGCCATGCCGGACGACATCACAACCGCGTAGCCCTGCTGCAGCAGGTAGGGCATCTGTTCCTCCTGGCCCGGGTTCACGAAACCGCGCGTGGCGTTGCCGATGTGACCCTGGGTATGGCCGGTTCCCACGCCCCCGATCAACTGGAAGACGAGATCCTTGTTCCAGACCGATGTGTCGATCGCGGTCGGATTCTTCGGGTCCAGGTTGGGCGCCAGCATCGCGATGCCGTAGAGGAAGCGATTGATCGTCCCGCGTTCATAGCGGACGATGAACTTCACGCTCTTGCCGTTGACGTTGATCGTCGCCACGTCGTTCGGCGGATTGGCAGGATCGTAGGGAGTGAGGTCCGTGTTGTTGTTCGGGTCGCTGGCCTTCCGGTAGAAGTAGTCGACTCGCGTGGCCAGGCCGCAGTCGGCACTGTAGCCGATGACCTTGCCGTTCGAGTCCGTCACCGGGAGGCCGTTGCCGTTCTGGTTGTCGACGACAGGTTGTCCCATTCCGATCTGCTGGCTCACGCACGCAAACGGCTGTTGGCGCGGGTTGTCCGCCGCGATGGGCCCCACCTTCCCGATCTGCACGGGATAGTCAGAAGGGGCGCCGGGAACAGGAGCGCTGGGCACCGGAGCGCTGGAGACAGGACCACTGGGGGCGGGAGCGCTTGGACTCGGGGCAGCGGCGCTCGGCACGCTCGGAAAACTTCCTGAGCCCCCTCCTCCTCCGCAGCCATAGAGCAGCGTTGCCGCGGCCGCGGCAACAGTAATGGTTATCCGTTTGGACACGCTTGTTTCCTTCGTTGTTCGAGCACTCGGGATGAGTTCGCCTTGTTAACTTACAACTCTGTAAGTTACATGACTGTAATTTCCGAACGCGTGCTGCGAATCGGGGAAACCCCGGTGCCTCTCCCGGCGAGTCGATCACGAAGTTGAACGCGAGACGGGGGAAGTTCCGGAATCGCGAAGGTAGTCGTCCAAGCCCGCGATGTTCTGCACATGCGAGGACAGCATTTCGGCCAATTCATTTTGAAGGCGCTTTTCGCGCAATCGAGGCGTCAAGGTCTCGAGCTTCCTGGCCACCCACGCCTGGCCGCGATTGAGAAATTCCAATCGTTTTCTCAAATCCGGGATGGCCATCAATTTGTCGTAGAACTCGCCAGTGCGAGTGCTCGGCACTGCGTTGCACGCTTGTATCGCGCGGATCAGGACACCGCACCACTTCACTTCGTCTTTCCATATGCCCCGTGCGATCACTCTCAGCGTGTCATCCTCGGTCTGGCGGGCAAGTTCCATCGACACACGAGCGCCGGCGCGTTCGGCCTCCAACAGTTCGTTCAGCGCGCCAAGCACCTCCTCGTCGCTTGCGAGGTCCAGATAGGCCTCCTCCAACTCGCCCGCATAGCAGACCGGCGAGGAGACCTCAACCCTCTCGGCCACAGCTTCGGTGGCAACAAACAGAGACGCGGCCGCTTCGCGCGCAATGCTCTCGATACGCTCGCCCGCGGCCCGAACATCCCGGATGCGTGCAGCACCCTCCCCGGCGTACAAGGCCATGGCCTCCAGGTCGCCCGTCGTTGTTCGCAGAGGCGAGTCGGTGCTGAAAAGATAGATCGGTCGATCGGGTTCCCGGCCGATGGCCGTCAGTCCAGGCCCAAAAGGATCACCCCGATCGCCTCGGGTCACGCTGTTTTGCAGCACTCGAACCCGTGCGCCACGCGGCCAGTTGATGTGGAACGCTTGCGTCAGGATCGTGTCGCCGTCCCCCGCGTCGACGATCGCCTGCTTGTGGAAGTCATGAGCGAACGACTCCCGCGTCGCCAGCAAGGCCGTCCCCAGCATTGCGCCTTGTGCGCCGAGCGACAAGACAGTCGCCACGTCCTGACCATCTGCGATGCCGCCCGCTGCGAGGACGGGAAGGTCCACCTTGGCGAGCACGTCCGGAAGCAGGTCGCACAAGGGTTGGCTGCCGCGCACATGACCACCAGCCTCCCTCCCTTGCGCGATCAGGACTTGGGCACCCGCTTGCTGTGCCAGCACTGCCTCGTCGGCACTGCCGACCTGGCACATGACCAGCGCGCCCGCTTCACGCAGACGGCCGATGATGGCGTGCGAGAGATCCCAGAACAAGCACACCACGGGCACCTTCAGGTCGATGCAGGTCGCGACTTGTTCGTCAAGCAGTTTCTGATCCGTCGCGGCAGGAATGATGCTCACACCGAAGGGGCTGCTGGTGAGTGAACGAACCTTCCCGACCTCTTGCCGGATCAAGCCTGGCGATTCCCTCACCATGCCCAACAGCCCGAAGGCTCCCGCCTGGGTGACTGCTCCCACCAGTTCGGAGCGCGCAACCCCGCCCATTCCCGCCAGAACCAGCGGATAACGGCATCCCAGCAAATCGCACACGGGGCGATACAGCGCGCCGGAGCGCAGAGGCTCAACGGCCGGCAATCGATCAGACATCGCCATGGGCGGCTTCCTTTCAGCGGATGACCAGCACTGGGACTTTTGAATGAGTCAGGACCTGGTCCGTGTCGCTGCCGATGAGCAGCCGTGCAAACCCCGATCGCGCGTGAGAAGCCATCACGATCAGGTCGCAACCGTATTTGGCCGCCGCGGCGATGATCGCATCCGCAACGCCGTCCGAGACGGTGATTGAAGGTTTGAGTCGCACGCCGCTGGCTTCGGCGCGCGTCACCATCGGCTGCAGTGACTGTTCGGCTGCATCGACGGAGAGGGCTTCCGCACGGGCAATCTCGTCGGGCGTGAACACCGTCATGCCATCGAAGTAATTCATCGCGTATCGCGGCACGACACGCAGTGCGACGACATCCGCATTGCGCTCCATCGCCAGGTCGATCGCACGATCCACGGCCTTGTCGCAAAAGCGGGTGCCGTCCGTGGGCACCAGGATGTGATGGAACATGAGTCTTGTCCTTCAGGAAGATTGATCGAGCCGCAAGTCCTCTTGAGCGGAAAGCTCCGCCTCACAGGCACGCGCGCCAGTGATCTATCGTGTCCTGATCCATGCTCCATGTAAAACGACATTTATTGCCCGTTGAATGCAATGATCTTGCATTGATCTCGGTAGTCGCGGCCTTCGAACAGCGCGCTGTCACATCCAGCCCGGTTGTTGCATCTAAGGGGAAGGACTGCGAAGTCGCAAGTCCGCATCCCCGACGAAAGGGAATCAGAGCTCGCGCAATACCTCAGGTCGCTTTGACGGCGCTCTTCATCATTCACCACGGCAAGAAGACCCATGTTCCGAACGACAGAGACCTTGGACCCGATCCTCACGACCGGCCCAACGCCTGCGCCGATGAGCGCATCCGATCGCATCCGCTACCGGCTGATCGGTGCCGCCGCCCGCTACCACGCCAACGACAACATCTCGGCCTTCATCCTGCCGGGTGAACTCGAAGAGCTGAAAGCCGAAGTCGAGCATCGGATGCAGGAGGTGCTGCGTGCACTCGTCATCGACACTGAAAACGACCACAACACGAACGAGACCGCCCGGCGCGTCGCTCGCATGTTCCTGACCGAAGTCTTTCGCGGGCGCTATGTACCGATGCCGGCGATCACGGAGTTCCCGAACGCCTCGCGTCTCAACCAGATGATGATCATCGGCCCGCTCAACGTGCGCAGCGCCTGCTCGCACCACCTGTGCCCGATCATGGGAAAGTTGTGGATCGGCATCATGCCCAACGAGCATTCCAACTTGATCGGTCTTTCGAAGTACGCCCGTATCAGCGACTGGATCATGGGCCGCCCGCAGATTCAGGAGGAGGCCGTGATGATGCTCGCAGACGAACTGGAGCGGCGGGTGAAGCCCGATGGGCTGGCACTCGTGATGGCGGCGGATCACTCCTGCATGCACTGGCGCGGCGTCAAGGACAACGGCGCCAGCATGACCAGCAGCGTGATGCGCGGCGCCTTCCTGAAAGACGCCACACTGCGTCGCGAATTCCTGGCCTTGCTGCACGAGAAAAATTCCAGCGACCACTAGCGGTCCGCGTCCGTCGCGGGACGCCAATTACGGCTTCGAACGCCGGGCCCGCAAGACATCAGCCACGAGGAAAGCCAGTTCCAGGCTTTGCGATCCATTCAATCGCGGGTCGCAGGCGGTGCGATAGCGCTCTGACAGTGCCTCGTCGCCGAGGCCTTGGGCGCCTCCCCTGCATTCCGTGACGTCTTGTCCCGTCATCTCGAAGTGCAACCCGCCCGGATAGGTGCCTTCCTGCTGATGGGCCGCGAAAAATCCCCGCACTTCGTCGAGGATGCGACCGAAGTCACGCGTCTTGTAGCCGTTGGAAGAGGTGACGGTGTTGCCGTGCATCGGGTCGCAGGACCACACGGGCGTGCGTCCGGCATCCCGGACCGCGCGCAACAGTGGAGGCAGCGCATCGGCAACCTTGTCGCTGCCCATCCGGGCAATCATGACGACGCGACCAGGCTGCTGATCCGGGTCCAGACGATCCAGCAAGGCAAGCACATCTTCGGGCTTTGTGGAGGGTCCCAGCTTGACCCCGAGGGCGTTGTCGACGCCGCGGAGGTATTCCACATGGGCATCGTCGATGGCGCGCGTGCGATCGCCCAGCCAGAGCATGTGGGCAGAGGCGCCGTACGCGCGGCCGGTGTCCTCGTCATTGCGCGTGAGTGCCTCCTCGTAGGGCAGATGAAGCGCCTCGTGCGAGGTGTAGAACTCCACCGCATGCAGTTGTGGCGCCCTGGCAGCGTCGAAACCACACGCCTCCATGAAAGCGAGCGACTGCGCGATGCGATCCGCCAGTTCCTCGAACCGCTCGCCCTGCGGGCTGCCGCGCACAAAATCGGCGGTCCACCCATGCACCCGGTGGAGATCCGCGAAACCGCCCTGTGCCAGCGCCCGCAGCAAATTGAGCGTGGCCGCCGAATGGGAGTAGGCGGTCAAGAGTCGTTCCGGATCAGGTGTACGCGCCGCGGTACTGAACTCGGCGCCATTGATGATGTCGCCCCGATAGGAAGGAAGGGTGACGCCCTGAATCGTCTCGGTATCGGATGACCTGGGCTTGGCGAACTGCCCGGCGATCCGACCGACCTTGATGACGGGGCAGGCGGCGGCGTACGTGAGCACGACGGCCATCTGGAGGATCACGCGGAAAGTCGACTCGACGGGCATCTGGCCCAGCTCGTCGAAGCTCTCGGCGCAATCACCCCCTTGGAGCAGGAAGGCCTCGCCGCGGGAGACGGCCGCAAGCCGATCCTTGAGCTGGGTGATCTCGCCAGGAAAGATCAGGGGCGGCAGGGAAGCAAGACGCGCCTCGACCGCCTTCAGCGCCCCTGCATCCGGGTACGTCGGAAGCTGCAGCGCCTTGCGTTGACGCCACGAGAAAGGTGACCAGGATTGCACGCCTGCGATGCTATTGCAGGTTCGGATGCCGGGATAGTCCAGGCTCACCTGGCGCGACGGGTGGGCTGGCATTTGTGTTTACTTTGGCATTAAATTCGAAGCTCGGCTGGTTTCCTTCTCTTCCGGCAAGTTTCGGGGGGTGTCATGAGAATTCAATCGAGTTCACGCTCGCCGGCGGTCGAACCGCTGCAGTCCATTGAAAATCAAGAAGTCGTGCGGAACCAGTACGAATGGACGCTGAGTTCCTTGGAGCGCGAATATCCGGTCATCGATCCTGACTCGAGCGAATACGACGAAGACCTGATGTTCGAGGTCTATCGCCGCTTGAAGCAGCTCGTCAGCAAGGACTCACCGCCAGCACGAGCCTTGGAGATAGCGGCCGCCGAAGTGCTTCGTCCATACGGCACGCATTGAGGGCGCGCTCGCTGCTCGCCTCCGTCCCGCCAGCGGACCCGTCGGTGGCATGGCCGCCTGCGCGAATGACGCAGTGAGAGAGTCCGGCTCATGCAGAGACCCGCGCCTCTGCTGCGGGCCGGTTGGCGAGCACGAAGTCGGCGACCTGGATCAGCCCGGGAAAGATGCGCTGCGGATGCGAGTCGGCAATCGGAACGCCCGCGTTGTAGCCATAGGGCACCGCCCAGGCGGCCACGCCGGCATTGCGCGCAGCGTCCATGTCGGTGCTCGAGTCGCCAACATGCGCGGCGCGGCGCGTGTCGCCGTTCAGCGCTTCGACCACGTGGCGCAGCACGCTCCCGTGGGGCTTCTTGTGCGGCAGGGAGTCGCCGCCAATCACGAGCTCGAACAGGCTGTGGAGCCGAGTGGCCTCGAGCACCCGGCGCGCGTGGCGCAGTTCCTTGTTGGTCACGCAGGCGAGTCGAACGCCTGCTTCGCGTAGCCGCGTCAGCGCCTCGTGCGCGCCGGTGTACGGCACGCACATGCTGCCGATCGCGGCGTTCAGGTCGTGCTCGAAGCTTTGCAGCACGGCGTCGACGCGGACCGTTTCCGCCAGCGCCGGCTGCTCGAGGTACAGCCGTGCCAGAAGCTTGAGCATCAGCTGTCGGGCGCCGTCGCCAATGAGATGGGTGATCTCCTCCGTAGGCCGGCGTGCCACGCCGTGCGCGCCGAGCGCGAGATTGACCGCCTCCGCGATCTCGGCGGCGGTATCGACGAGCGTGCCGTCGAGGTCGAAGCTGACGATGTCGTAGACCATGTATTCACAAGGCGCTCAGGGCCGCCTTGCGGCGCTCCATCATTCGCCAGATGAAGGGCGTGAAGATCAGTTGCATCGCCAGCTCCATCTTTCCGCCGGGCACCACGATCGTGTTGGCGCGCGACATCCACGAGTTGTTGATCATGTTGAGCAGATACTGGAAGTCGATGCCCTTCGGATCGGCGAAGCGAATGACCACCATGCTCTCGTCGGCCGAGGGGATGTCGCGGGCGATGAAGGGGTTCGAGGTGTCCACGACCGGCACGCGCTGGAAGTTCACGTGCGTGTGCCTGAACTGCGGGCAGATGTAGTTCACATAGTCGGGCATGCGGCGCAGGATCGTGTCGGTCACGGCTTCGGTGCTGTAGCCGCGCTGCGTCTTGTCGCGATAGAGCTTCTGGATCCACTCCAGGTTGATCACCGGCACTACGCCGATGAGCAGATCCGGATGCCGGGCGACGTTCACCTCGGGCGTGACCACGGCGCCATGAAGCCCTTCGTAGAACAGCAGGTCGGTGCCCTCGGGCAGGTCTTCCCAAGGCGTGAAGGTCCCCGGCTGCTGATCGTAGGGTGCGGCCTCCTCGGCGTCGTGCAGATACTTGCGATGGCGGCCGACGCCGGTGTTCGCATAGTCGCGGAACAGTGCCTCCAGCTCCGGGAACAGATTGTTCTCGGCGCCGAAGTGGCTGAAGTTCATGTTGCCCTCACGCTCGGCCTCTGCCTGGCGCAGCTTCATTTCCTTGCGGTCGAATCGGTGGAAGCTGTCGCCCTCGACGACCGCGGCCTTCACGCGCTCGCGGCGGAAGATGTTCTGGAATGTTCGCGTGACCGACGTGGTCCCCGCGCCGGAGGAACCCGTGATCGAGATGATGGGATGGCGTTCAGACATGGTGTGTCCCCGAAGCTGGAATCTCTCATTCGCGGAACAGGCTGTGCCGGGCGAACAACGGGCTTTGCAGTTCGCCCCTGGCGGGCTCGGTGTGATACCGCTCGATGCGCTCGACCTCGATCTTCGAGCCGAACACCAGGCCGATGCGCTGGTGAAGCGACGTGGGTTGCACGCCCAGCACAGGCTGGCGCCCGGTGCTGGCGCGGCCGCCGGCCTGCTCCACGATGAATGCAATGGGGTTGGCCTCGTACAGCAGGCGAAGACGACCCAGCCTGGTCGGGTCCTTCGAGTCGCGCGGGTAGAGGAAAACGCCGCCGCGCATCAGGATCCGATGCACCTCGGCCACCATCGACGCGATCCAGCGCATGTTGAAATCCTTGCATCGCGTGCCGGTCCTGCCGGCCAGGCATTCGTCGACGTAGCGCTTGACCGGCGCTTCCCAGAAGCGGCTGTTGGAGGCGTTGATCGCAAACTCCTGCGTGTCGATCGGCACCCTGATGTGCGGATGGGTCAGCATGAATTCGCCGAGGTTGGGGTCGAGCGTGAACCCGGCCACGCCGTTTCCCACCGACAGCACCAGCATCGTCGTCGGTCCATACAGTGCATAGCCCGCAGCCACCTGCACCGCACCAGGCTGCAGGAAATCGGCCTCGGTCACATCGCGACCACTGTCGACCACCTCCTGCGGCGCGCGCAGCACACTGAAGACGCTCCCGACCGAGACGTTCACCTCGATGTTGCTGGAGCCGTCCAGCGGATCGAACACCAGCAGGTACTTGCCGCGCGGGTGCTGCGGAGGGATCTGGTAGGGCTCATCCATCTCCTCCGACGCCATGCCGGCGCAGTGGCCTCCCCACTCGTTCATGCGCACGAAGATCTCGTTGCTGATGACGTCCAGGGGCTTCTGGGTTTCGCCCTGCACGTTGAGATTGCAGCCGAGTTCCCCGCCCTGCTCGCTCGCTGCGCTGCCGAGTTCGCCGAAAGCCACCGCGCGAGCGATCGCCTTGGCTGCGAGCGCCACGTCCAGGATCAGCGCGTTGAAGTCGCCGCTGGCCCCGGGAAAGCGCCGGCGCTGTTCGATCAGGTATTGCGTGAGAGTCGATCGATGGGACAAGGGCATGGTCGTCTTTCGATGCGTGAATCCGGATTCAGCGCTGCGCGCTTGCGTGCCAGTTGCTCAGTTCGGCCACTGTCGTGCCCTGCAGGTCGGACAGGACATGCAGCGCGCCCACGAAGTTGTGATGCACCGTGAAGTCGTTGGGGGTCACGATGGTCGGCAGACCGGCGTCGATGGCCGACTTGAGTCCGTTGGCCGAGTCCTCGAAAGCCAGGCACTGCGCGGCGCGCAGCTGCAGCCGCTGCAGCGTTTGCAGGTACACCTGCGGATGCGGCTTCTTGCGAGGGGCGGTGGAGGCGTCCTCGACGACCTGGAAGGTATCCGCCCAGTCGAGACCGATTGCCGATCGCAGCACGAATGCGATGTTGACGGGCGACGTGGTGGTCGCGATCGCCAGGCGCAGCCCCGCATCGAACGCCGACTCGATCAGATGCAGCACGCCGGGTCGCAGCTGCACGGCACCTTCGTGCACCCTGCGCTCGTAGTGCGCAGTCTTGAGATCGTGAATGCGCTGCACGGTGTCGGCCAAGGCGCCGGCATCGATGACCTTGATGTCTCCGCGCACCTGGCCCCAGTAGTGCAGGATGCGCTCCTTGCCTCCCGAGACCTCCAGCAGCTGCGTGTAGAGCGGCTCGTCCCAATGCCAGTCGAGGCCGGCCTCGTCGAAGGCATCGTTGAACGCGGCGCGATGCGCGCTCTCGGTGTCGGCGAGCGTGCCGTCGAAATCGAAGATCAGGGCGCGCAAGGGTTCGGGCTTCACGGCGCCTCCTTTTCAGCGTTTGCAAACACCCGGCTGGCGAGGATGTCGCCGGCGGCGATGGTGCTGAGCTCGTCCGCCCCGAGCACGCGCTTGCGGTCGGCGTAGAGCCGGCTGGCCTGGCGCAGCCGCGCCCGGTCGAGTGCGTTGCGCACGCTGCGCGCGTTGGCGAAATGCGGTTGGGCGATGCGCAGGCGCAAGTAGTTGTCGAAGGCTTCGCGCGCCTCGGCGCCGAAGCGGTAGTGCGTGGCCGACAGCATGCGGTCGGCAATCTGCAGCAGCTCCGGCGTGGCGTAGTCGGGGAAGTCAAGGTGGTGCGCAATGCGCGAGCTCATACCGGGGTTGGACTGGAAGAACGTGTCCATGCGGTCCTTGTAGCCGGCGAGGATCACCACCAGGTCGTCGCGCTGGTTTTCCATCGTCTGCAGGAGGATCTCGATCGCCTCCTGGCCGTAGTCGCGCTCGTTCTCCGGGCGGTACAGGTAGTACGCCTCGTCGATGAAGAGCACGCCGCCCATCGCCTTCTTCAAGACCTCCTTGGTCTTGGGCGCGGTATGGCCGATGTACTGGCCCACCAGGTCGTCCCGCGTCACGCTGACCACGTGCCCCTTGCGCACATAGCCCAGCCGGTGAAGGATCTGCGCCATCCGCAGCGCCACGGTGGTCTTGCCGGTGCCGGGGTTGCCGGTGAAGCACATGTGCAGAGAAGGCGCCTGCGCGGCCAGGCCGTGCTGGGCGCGCAGCTTGTCGATCACCAGCAGCGCAGCGATGTCGCGGATGCGGCTCTTCACCGGCACCAGCCCGATCAGGTCGCGGTCGAGTTCTTCGATGACCGTCTCGACCTGGCTTTGTGCCAGGACCTCGGCGACCGTGCGCGCGGCCTGCGCCGGTTCATCCAGCGTGGCGGCGGCAGGGGTGCCAGGGATCGCGTACAGAGGTGCGGTCATGGAGGTGACCGCTCCCCTTCGGGCTTGTCGGTCGCATAGCTGCGCACCGTGTAGCGCATCGTGCGGCCATGGGACTCCTGGCGCACGAGGCTGAACCCGGCCTCGCTGGCGGGCCGGTTGACGATGAAGCTCATCGTGATGGTCTCGACGCCGCGTGTGGAATCAAACGCCATCAGCCGGATGTAGTGATGAGGGAAGGTCTTGCGGCATTCCTTCAGCTCGAGCATCACGCCCGCCGCGTCCTCCAGATCGAACATCGGCATGCCGTACATCTCCCAGTACGTGTTGCGCGGATGGGGGTCGTCGGTGTATTCGACGCTCCAGGCGTAGCCCTTCCTGAGGCCGTAGTCGATCTGCATCGAGATCTCGCGGTCGGTGAGATCGGGCAGAAAGCTGAACTGGCCCTGGGTGATGCGGCCGGTCGGGTTGGTCATCATGGTCGGGATCTCCTTCAAGCCACCGATGCGGTGGTGGCGAAATCGCTGGTGTCGGTGGACGCGTAGTTGAAAGACACGTCCTTCCATGTGTCGAGCGCCTGCTTGAGCGGTGTGCAATGGCGCGCCGCGGCCTGCAGGATCTCGGGGCCCTCCTGCCTGATGTCGCGGCCTTCGTTGCGCGCCTTGACGATCACCTCGAGCGCGACGCGGTTGGCAACCGCACCGGCCTGGATGCCCGCCGGATGGCCGATCGTTCCGCCACCGAACTGCAGGATCACGTCGTCGCCGAACAGGTCGATCAACTGGTGCATCTGCCCGGCATGGATCCCGCCCGAGGCGACCGGCATCACCTTGCGCATGTCGGCCCAATCCTGGTCGAAGAACAGGCCACGCGGCAGGTCCTGCTTCGTGAAGCTGTCCCGGCAGACGTTGTAGTAGCCCTGGACCGTCATCGGGTCGCCTTCGAGCTTGCCGACCGCCGTGCCGGTGTGCATGTGGTCGACGCCGGCGAGACGCAGCCACTTGGCGATCACGCGGAAGCTCACGCCGTGATTTTTCTGCCGTGTGTAGGTGCCGTGGCCGGCGCGGTGCATGTGCACGACCATGTCGTTCCGGCGCGCCCAGTTCGCCATGCTCTGGATCGCCGACCAACCGATCACCAGGTCGAGCATGACCACCACCGAGCCCAGTTCCTTCGCGAACTCCGCCCGCTCGTAGATGTCTTCCATCGTCGCGCCGGTGACGTTCAGGTAGCTGCCCTTGACCTCGCCGGTCGCCGCGCTGGCCTTGTTGACGCCGTCCATCACGTACAGGAACCGGTCACGCCAATGCATGAAGGGCTGCGAGTTGATGTTCTCGTCGTCCTTCATGAAGTCGAGCCCGCCCTTGAGCCCTTCGTAGATCACGCGGCCGTAGTTGCGGCCCGACAGGCCCAGCTTGGGCTTGGTGGTGGCGCCGAGCAGCGGACGTCCGAACTTGTCGAGCCGCTCGCGCTCGACCACCAGGCCGGTCGGCGGCCCCTTGAAAGTCTTCACGTAGGCGACCGGGATGCGGATGTCCTCGAGCCGTGCCGCCTTCAGAGGCTTGAACGAGAAGACGTTGCCGATCAGGCTCGCCGTCATGTTGGCGATCGAGCCCTCCTCGAACAGGATGAGGTCGTAGGCGACCCAGGCGAAGTACTGGCCGGGTTGGCCGGGCACCGGATCGACCTTGTAGGCCTTCGCGCGGTAGCTGTCGCAGGCGGTCAGCCGGTCGGTCCAGACCACGGTCCACGTCGCCGTGCTCGATTCGCCGGCCACCGCGGCGGCAGCCTCGATCGCATCGACCCCCTCCTGCGGCGTGATGCGGAACAGGCAAAGAACGTCAGTGTCCTTGGGTTGGTAGTCGGCGTCCCAGTACCCCATCTGCCGGTATTTCAGGACGCCTGCGCTGTAGCGCTTCTTCGCGTCGGTGATGACGCCCAGTTCAACGGGTAGGTTCACAGGAGCCTCCAAGCAGTTTTGGGTGAGTGGTGAGTGGGTGAACTCACTTTAGAAGTCGAATCAAGTAAGGTAAATTCAGACATTCTTTGCGTTTGAATAAGCATTTGCTTAATCATGAACATCACGTTCCGCCAATTGCGGGTGTTCGTCGAAGTGGTGCGCCACGGCAGCGTGCTGCGCGCCGCGGAGGCGCTGCACCTCACGCCGCCTGCGGTGTCGATGCAGATCAAGGAGGTGGAGTCCCAGGTCGGCCTGCCGCTTTTCGACCGCGCCGGGCGACGGTTGTCGCTGTCGACCGCCGGTGAATACTTCGCGGTCTACGCGCAGCGCCTGCTCGGCACCCTGAAGGATGCCGAGGACGCCATGGCGCGCTTCAAGGGCGTCGAATCGGGCGTGCTGACCATCGGCATGGTCAGCGCGGCGAAGTACTTCCTGCCGCAACTGCTGGCGCAGTTCCATGCCGAGCACCCTGCCGTCGAGGTGCGATTGCGGTTGGGCAACCGCGAGCAGTTGGTGGCGCTGATGCAGGCGAACGAGGTGGAGCTCTCCGTGATGGGCCGGGCACCCAAGGAATGGCCCAACCGCGCCGAACCCTTCGCGATGCATCCGCACGTCCTGGTGACCGCGCCGAGCCATCCCTTCGCGAGGGCGGAGAACGTGCCCGCGGGCGCGCTGGCGCGCGAAGGATTCATCGTGCGCGAACCGGGCTCCGGCACGCGCGCGGCGCTCGAGGAGTTCCTCGCCGTGCACCGCCTGGAGCCGATGTTCATCATGGAGATGCCGAGCGACGAGGCGATCAAGCAGTCCGTCATGGCCGGATTGGGCGTGAGCCTGGTCTCGCTCCACACCATCGGCCTGGAATGGCGCAGCGGGCTGATTGCTGCGCCGTCCGTGGAAGGTCTGCCGTTGATGCGGCGCTGGCACCTCGTGAACGCAGCGGCCAAGATCCTGTCGCCGGCGGCGGAGGCCTTCCGCTATTTCATCCTCGAGCGCGGCGAAGCGCACCTGGCCGCGATGTTCAGCGAGACGGCACTGGCGTGAATCTCACGCCCCGTCAACTCCAGGAAAATCGAGATCCCTGCAGCGAAATCCGTCTGGTCGTACCATGCGGCCCTCGCATCTTCCGGAGGCGGCCATGCCCGACGGCAACGCGAAATTCGACAAGGAAGCGCTTTCCCTGATCGAGTCCCTCAAGGGCCGGCGCAAGCCCGCCAAGCGCGCTCCAAGGAAGGCGGCAGTGGCGCAAGGTGAAAAGCCACCGGTCAAGGGGACAGTCGTCGTTCGACGGGCTGCGAATCGCTTCTAGGCATTGGCTGGCGAAGCCCCGCTTGACGCCCAGCCGAGCCGCAGACATACTTAGGCAACCACCTAAGTATTGAGCTTTGCGATGCGCTGGACCCTTTACTACCACCCGCTCTCCTCCTTCTGCTGGAAGGTGCTGATCGCGCTCTATGAGGCAGGCGTCGACTTCGAGCCGCGACTGGTCAACCTCGGCGATCCCGCCGACCGCGCCGCTTTCGAGGCGGTCTGGCCCCTGGCCAAGTTCCCTGTGTTGCGCGACCACGCGCGAGGCAAGACGGTCCCGGAGTCGAGCGTCATCATCGAGTATCTGGCTCGCACCGAGCGCTCCGCGGCCTCCCTGGTTCCGGAAGACGCGGACCTGGCGATGCAGACCCGCCTGATCGACCGACTCATCGACAGCTATATCCACCTTCCGTTTCAACAGGTGGTCGCCGAGCGCTTGCGTCCGCAAGGGCAGCACGATCCTTTCGGGGTCGAGCAGTCGCGCGGCCAAATCCGCTCTGGCTACAACCTGATCGCCCCGATGATCACCCGGCCCTGGGCCATGGGGGAGACCTTCACCTTGGCTGACTGCGCCGCCTTGCCCGCGCTGTTTTATGCCGACTACGCCGTTCCCCTGGCCGATTGGCCCGAACTCGATGCCTATCTCGGCCGCCTGAAGGCACGGCCCAGCGTGGCCAGGGTGCTGGCCGAGGCCGAACCCTTCTTCCAATACTTTCCGTTGAAGGACGGCTGATGCGTCCGAGGGCCGTCGATCTCGACCTGACCTTCCAGGCGCTTGCGGACCCGACCCGGCGCAACATGGTCGAGCGCCTGTCCCGCGGTCCCGCGACGGTCAGCGAGCTGGCCCAGCCCTACGGCCTGTCGCTGCCGGCCATCGTCCAGCACCTGGCGATGCTGGAGGACAGCGGCCTGGTGCGTTCCGAAAAGGTCGGCCGGGTGCGCACGTGCCGGATAGAGCCTGCCGCGCTCAGCCTCGCCGAGCGGTGGTTCAACCAGCGCCGGGCGGAATGGGACAAGCGTCTCGACCGTCTCGGCGAGCACCTCCAACGCTTTCCACACGGAGAACCGAAATGACCACCCCGACCGGACCGGACCGCAGCGTCGCCCATGGCGTTTTCGCCATCGAGCGAACCTATGCGTCAGTGACACCGCAGCGGGTGTTCGACGCCTTTGCGAGCATCGAGGGCAAGAACGGCTGGTTCACCGCGCCCAATGAACAATGGGACATCGTCGAGCGGGCCATGGATTTCAAGGTCGGTGGCCGCGAGCGATTGAAGGGCCGGTGGAGAAGCGGCCTGATCACCGAGTTCGACGCGACCTACTTCGACATCATCCCCGGAGAGCGAATCGTCTATGCGTACGAGATGCGCCTGGACGGGCGGAAGATTTCGGTCTCGCTCGCCACCTTCGAGTTCAAGCCTGCGGGCGCCGGCGCGAGGCTGATCATGACGGAACAAGGCGCCTTCCTCGACGGCTACGATGACAACGGCAGCCGTGAGCGCGGCAGTCGCGACATCATCGACAAGCTCAGCGCCTATCTGACATCAGCATGAAGCGTCCTTGCGACGCTCACGGCCCAGCTGCTCCATGAGCTGTTCCCCTTCGTCGTCCTTGCCGTCGCTCGGTATCGACTCTTCCTGGGTCAGCTCGGGCTCTTCGTTCGTATCGGTGTTGCCACGCGAAGGGCGTGGCGCCATGGCTTTGTGGTTCATCTGCGCTCCATTCGGTTGATGAGGCGTCGATAGTGAGCCGGTGCCTTGCCCCGGGTCTCGGATGGAATCTCGCGCCGCTGTCGGCGTTCGCCGACGGGTTTGTCGGACTACTTCAGCTTGGCGTCTTCCCGCTTTGCTTCGGCCATGGCCTCCGGCTCCAGCTCTTCCGCATAGCGGTTGAACCGTATGAAAAGCCCCCATCCGGCCAGGATCACCCCGACAGAGCACAGCGTCGCCGCAGCGTAGAGCAGCAGCGAAGCGGATTGACGCGCCTTGAAGGTGGCGACGAGCGCTTCAACCGCGACCGCCACGACCACCACGACCATGAAGCGCGAGAGGAAACGTCGCACCCGGGTGGGCGCGCTGATGTGCGCGTCGCGGATGACTTCCTCCTCCGCGATGGTCTGGGAGATCTGCAATGCGACCACGGCAGCGGCCAGCAGCCCCATGGCCTCGATGATGGCTTCCGCCGCCGAGGCGTCCAGTTCGTTGGCGAATGCCGCCCACGCGATGCGCGCCGCAATGGCAATCAACATCAGTGCGGCCACCGCAAACAAGGCCGCCATGAACGCGTGGATTGCCGAGTAAAGGCCGAGCATCAGCTTCATGAGACCCTGATGCTGGCGTTCCCTTGCGCGCTACGGTGTCAGTCGCAACCTCGCGTCACCTCCCCATGGATCGAAAAGTCGTGTCAGGTTTTCGGATTCCACGATGGAATTTCGCCTACGCCGAGACGGCCTTCGCGAGTGACTGTCGAGCACATTGCAGCGCCATACATTCCGCCCCATGACCGATGTTCGCAAAGGCCAGGCGCCAGGCCATCTCGAACGCCGCGAGTTCCACGAGCGCTTCATGGAACCCTACCGCGACCCGGCGTTCAAGCCTGAAGCGAAGCCGCTCGAACGACTCGAATCCATCGCATGGAAGGCCTACGAGCAGGGGCGCAAAAGCCCGGTGACTCGCAAGGCGGGAGCCGGATTCGAAGACCCTGACTACGAGCTTTCCGTCGATTGGCTCGCGGCAAGGGATCGCATCCAGAAGGCGCAAGTTGAATGGGGCAACCCGCGCACGCCTTCGCGTGTCCTGCTCGTCAACGGCTCCCCGCGCAACGATGGTATGGGCGGACGATTCACCCGTGCAAGGGTTGCGTGTCCACTGCCATGCCGCTTTGCCATTGGCCTTGCAGCTGCTATCCGAACCACTCGCTGCGCCAGACTGGCGACTGGATGAACGAGATCTACGAGCGATGGGTTGCGGCGCATGGGGTGATCCTCTTCACGCCGACTCACTGGTATCAGGCCCCGAGCGCCCTCAAACTCATGATCGACCGCCTGGTTTGCTCGGACGGCGGCAACCCTGATCCCACCACCACGCACGGCAAGAACGCCGAAGAAGCCAAGGCGCTGGAGCTCAAGGGATGGAGCTACCCCAAGCATCTGCAGGGCCGCGCCTACGGTGTTGTCGTGCATGGCGACGTGGCCGGCATCGAAAGCCTGCGGCGCAATCTCTGTGACTGGCTCGAATGGATGGGCTTGATCGACGCCGGAGCCCAGGCGCGGCTGGATCGGTACATCGGCTACTACGAACCTTATGCGACCAGCCAAGAGGCACTGGATCGCGAGCAAGCCTTGCAGGAAGAGGTTCGAAATGTCGCGCGGGCCGTTGCGCGCGCCGTGGCCCAATTGCGAGCGGGGCAACTGAAGCCTGCCGACTCCTGCCTCCACCGCCCGCGGCCTAAATGAATGGCGTCATGAATCTTCCTTGCCAATGACGGTCACCTTGCCATCCGTCTCCAAGACGGCGCGAGCGACGTCCGAAATCTGCTTGTTCCCAAGCGCTTGGCGAATGGCCTCATGGAGGTTTCTCTCGGTGACGAGGGCTTTCCGCATGGCTGCGTGGTCCATTTGGCCGGCACGGACGAGTTCGATTTCATGCCCGTTGACCAAATCCTCGAACCAATGCCAGCGTGTGCTTGCCAACGCCACTGCGCGGTGGATGAGCACGAGGACCGCAGACGCGGCGACGGTAGCCCAGAACGGTGAAGCACCCACCACCGCCCGGCTGAGCACGGCACCGAGAAGAACGGTGATGCCTGCGTCGAACGGGCTGTGCTGGCCGAACGAGCGCCGTCCCGATGCGCGAATGAGGATGAGCGCGACGACGAACACCACCGCCGCCCGCATCGCCATTTGCCAGATTTCCAGATCGGTGCCTTCTCCGAATACCAGGCGGACGAGTTTGATCACGGCGTTCTCCTACTACGTGGCGCCAAAGGACTGCGCGAAGATTCTTCCCTCATTCCCAGGGGGCCTTCGATGTACAGCATTGGCTCAGAGCTCAAGGATGTGAAGCTCGAGAAGCTTCGTCCAACGCAGATCACTGTCGGGTTCAAAGAGGTCGACAAAAAACGTCAGTCGTGGGCTAAGTTGGGCCGCAAGGAAAGGCGCGATGCCATGCGCCGAGAGCTGTTCCCCGCCGTCAAGGGTCCGGGGAAGACCTACTACATCCTGAACCACCATCACACCGCCGCGGCTCTGGTCCGGGAGGAATCCGAATGCGTTCTGGTGGGCGTCGTGAAGGACCTGTCCCAGTTGGAGCCGGAAGGCTTCTGGATCTTCATGGATCATTACAGTTGGGTGCATCCCTACGACGAGACAGGCAACCGGCGGAAGTTCGACGATATTCCCAAGGCCTTCGAAGATCTCCGGGACGATCCGTACCGAGCCTGGCCGGCGAGGTTCGGGATGCCGGCGGCTTTGCGAAGTCTGAGGCGCCCTTTCTCGAGTTCCTCTGGGCGAATCACTTTCGGAGCGCTATTCCGAGAAAGCTTTTCGAGAAAGATCCGAAGAAGGCCTTGGCCCAGGCGCTCGCGCTGGCCCGATCGAAGAAGAGCTCATTTCTGCCCGGCTGGCCAGGGCACAGCTGATACTTCCTATGCCGCCCGGCGTGCCTTGCGCCGACTTTTCGATCGTTCCACCCGTTTCGTCCACCGAATCGCCAATGCATTGGCGGTTGCGAGCAGGCACAGCACCACGAGCCGCTTGGCAAGCAACCGCATGGCTCTTTCCACGCGGCCGTCAACTTCGCGTTGCACATCCGCGGTTCGACCCAATCCGGAATAGTCGGGCAACGGCTGCCGAACGACCGGGGCCATCGATCCTCTGCTCGGCGCCGCGCCGTCTGCGCTGTCCTGGGTGGCCTCCATCGCCCTGGCAGCGGCGCGCGAGCCGTGTTCATCCGCATAGGCTTTCGTGAACTCCGCACCGAGCAGGAAGATCTGCGCCGCGTAGTAGACCCAGGCCACCAGCACAACCAGGGAGCCCGCGGCCGCAAAGGCCTGCTGGAAGCCGCTCTTGCCAAGATAGAGCCCGATCAGCAGCTTTCCCAGTTCGAACAACAGCGCGGTGACGAAGGCGCCGATCGCCACATCCTTCCAGGCAATGGGCACCGTCGGCATCAGCTTGAAGATCATCGCGAAGAGAAGCGTGAAGATCCCGATCGAAAACAACTCGTTGACGCTCTGCAGGATGAGCTCCCGCCCTGGGAGCAAGGCGCCGAACCAGGTATCGAATGCGGCGAGCAGTGCGCTCACCATGAGCGACACGATCAGCAGGAATGCCAAGCCGAGGATCAAGCCGAAGGACAAGAGGCGCGCGCGCAGCACGGCCCAGAGCCCCGAGGGCTTCTCCTTGTCGGGGACATGCCAGATGCGATCGAGCGCACTCTGGAGTTCTGCGAAGACCGAGGTCGCGCCGACCAGCAGCACCACGACGCTGATCGAACCCGCGACCAGGCCACGCTCGGGCGCGCTCGCGCTGCGCAGCAGTGCTTCGACAGCCGAAGCGCCGTCGCGCCCGACGAGGCCGGCAATCTCCGCAACGATCTGCCCCTGCGCGGCTTCGCGGCCGAACAGCGCGCCCGCGATGGCGATGACGATCACAAGCAGTGGCGCCATCGAGAAGATCGTGTAGTACGAGATGGCTGCGCCCATGCTGGGCGCATAGTCATCGACCCACGCGGATGCCGACGTTTTGCAAAGTTCGATGAAATGGGTGGCCTTCATGGCTGACTCCGTCTGCGGGAGAAGCTTGGGGGACGGTTCGGTTCAGGTCGTCGCGTTCGCCGGCGGAGCGATCGGAGGGGCGAGCGGAATGTGGGACGCGATGGCGTTGACCAGCGCGTCGGCAAAGCCGCCTTTGGCCCGGCCTTCCCGGCGGGCGCTGGTGAAGACGCGCGGCTTTGCGCTCCAAGCAATGCGCGCGCCGCTGCGTTCGAGGGTGCGCACCAGTTCGACATCCTCATTGCAGGCCAGATGCCTGAAGCCTCCTGCGCGGCGATAGGCGACGGCGGAAACACCGAGATTCGCACCGTGGATGTGCCGATGTCCGTCGACGTCGGAATAGGTGCGCAGAAAATGTGCGCGCAACCAGTCGGCGTGGAGGCCATGGGTCGACCAGTCTTGTATGGCGACGCAGCCGCATACGGCATCTGCATCCAGCACCAACTGGTCCACCAGCCAGCTTGCCGAGACCTGGGTGTCGGCGTCCGTGAAGGCAAGCCAGCGTGCACCCATCGCCAGTCCGGCTTCGGCACCCACGGCCCGGGCGACGCCGACGTTGTGGGCCCGAATGCTGACGGTGCGAGCGCCGGCACGCGTCGCGTGCACGGAGGTGGCGTCGGTGCAAGCGTCGAGCACGACGACGATTTCGACCCGCTCGCCGCCGAGTCCCGCGTCGCTGGCTGCAAGCCGCGCCGCCTGGACTGTTTCGCCGATGACCTTTTCCTCGTTGTGCGCGGGAATGATGATGCAGATCATGGCGATGGGTGGCGTGTGCGTTGAAGGCTATTCGCCTCCGGTTCGGCGCGCCGCCAGGTCCTTTGCGCGAATCGCTGTAGGCAGCCACCTGACCGGGTAGCAACGCAACGTGCACCGCGGTCGCTTCCTACAGCTGTGGCCGCCATCAAGGAGTAGCGTCTTTGGCTGCAAAGGAGCCGACATGCAACTCGTTCGTCCGCGCCGCGGGTTCATACCTGCAAACACGATCGAAGAGAGGCTGTGCCAACTGCAGCAGCGACATGAAGGGACGTTGACACTCGAGCTGCTCACCGATGCCGGAATCGATCGCCTGCCCTTTCCCGGTGCCGGCGATACGCTCGCGCGATGGCGGGTGTTGGCGGAGGTTGCGGCGCACGATCTTTCGCTCGCCAAGCTATTCGAGGGGCATACCGACGCGCTCGCGATTCTCGAGGAGTGCGGGGTGCCGGGGCCCGAACAAGGACTGCAGTGGGGTACCTGGTGCGCCGAACCTCCCGACGCACGACTGAAGATCCGCGAGCATGACAAGAAGGCATCCAAAGTGCGACTCACCGGCAGAAAGGCATGGTGCTCCGGCGCCGCGACCGTCACGCACGCGGTGGTGAGCTGCTGGAACGCCGCCGACGAACCTTGTCTCGCTGCCGTCGCCATCGCACCCCCGGCGGTGACTGTCACCGACAAAGGCTGGCAGGCCGTGGGCATGGCGGCGAGCGGCAGCGTGGATGTCATCTTCGACGCGGCCGACGCAATTCCAGTCGGGCGGCCCGGCGACTACGTGACCCGCCCCGGCTTCTGGCACGGTGGCGCGGGCATCGCAGCAGTTTGGTTCGGGGGCGCGCTCGGCATCGCGCGCATGGCCCATGAATCGACCGGGCGCGCACCCGATCCGCATCGATTGGCCCATCTGGGTGCGATCGACGCTGCGCTCGCTGCAGCGGCTGCAGTGTTGCGCGAGACGGCCGCCGCCATCGACCTGCATCCGAAGCGGAATGCGCACCGAGATGCCCTGCGAGCGCGGCTGTTCGTCGAGCACGCGGCCGAAGAAGTGATGCACCACGCCGGCCGGGCGACGGGCGCAGGTCCGTTGTGCCGCAATCCACGCTTCGCGCGCGCGATGGCCGACTTGCCGGTCTTCCTCCGGCAGAGCCACGCAGAGCGCGACATGGCGCAACTCGGCGAACTGGCACTCGAAGCCGGAGGCCAGCCGTGCGCGCTTTGACAGGCTCCTCTTTCACCGGGCAAGGGACGTCTGAGGTAGCTTGGAGCGCATGGCACGGCCTTTCTCGCCTACCGCCTGTCTCTCTGGAGGATCTCGTTCCAGAGGGCTCACGCGCGGTCGTTGTGGCACCGCATCCCGACGACGAAGTGCTGTGCGCGGGTGGCTTGCTCGCGCTGCTGGCACGCGCCAGGATTGCGCCAAGCATCGTGGCGGCCACCGACGGCACTGCCAGTCACCCGGGCTCGACCGAATGGCCGGTCGGTCGCCTTCGCAGTGAGCGACCGCTCGAAAGCCGGCGCGCGCTGCGTTGTCTCGGCGGCGACGTCGAGTCGGTCCGGCTGGGGCTGCCCGATGGTGGACTGCACGCATTGAGTGGTCTTCTCGCGGACCGCCTCTTGGCGCTCCTGCGTCGCTCCGATGTGATCTTCACGACTTGGCGAGGCGATGGCCATCCCGATCACGAAATATGTGGTCACATTTGCGCGCTGGTGGCCGGGCGCATCGGCGCGCGCCTCGTGGAAATCCCCGTGTGGGCCTGGCACTGGGCCGAACCCGGCGATGCACGGCTTCCATGGGCCCGTGCACGGCGCTTGGCGCTCGACGATGAAGCGACGCGCCAGAAGCGCGAGGCCGTCCAATGCTTCACCAGCCAGTTGCGGACCGACGCGTCCACAGGGTCCGGCCCGATTCTGCGGGCCACCACTGTCGAGCGTGCTGCGCGCCCCTTCGAGGTGATGTTCACATGAGCGCCGGTTCCAGTGCCTATTTCGATGCGCTCTACGGCGCCAGCGACGATCCGTACGAGTTGCGCGTGCGGTGGTACGAAGCACGCAAGCGCGCGCTGCTGCTTGCAGCCCTGCCGCAACGACACTACCGGCGGATCTATGAGCCTGGTTGCGGCATTGGCGAGCTGACGGCCCAACTCGCGCCGCGCTGCGATGAACTCCTCGCCAGCGACGGGTCTGAATCCGCCGTCGAGATCGTCACGGAGCGTGTGCGCGGACTGCGCAATGTGCGCGTCGAGCGGCAGACGCTCCCGGCCGAATGGCCCTTCGCTGCCGGGCCCTTTGATCTCATCGTTCTGAGCGAGGTCGGCTACTTCCTTGAGAAACAAGGGATGAACAGCATCGCACTAGCCTGTCTCCGGTCCCTGAGCGACGATGGCGCTCTGGTGGCCTGCGACTGGCGCGCAGACTTTTCGGAACGCGTTCTGCCGACCGAGTCCGTGCATGCCTCGCTCGCAGCACTGGGCCTCCCTCTCGTCGTGCGGCATGAGGAAGAAGACTTCCTGTTGCAGGTGTGGGCGGCGCGCGGCCTTTCGGTCGCTCGACGCGAAGGCATCTGCTGACGAGCCGCCTACCGCCGGCTTTCCGTGCAGAAATCGAAGAACTCCTCGAGTTCGGTCGCCTTGTCGAAGAAACCGTCGGCACCGGCTTCCTTGCAGGCTATCCGCATGGCGTCCGTGGCGTCGTTCGTCAGGACGGCCACCCGCTGGCGCGGTTCTCGCCCATCGCACCAGCGCACGACGCCGAGCCCATTGCCTTGTTCCAGAAAGAGGTCCACGACCGCAAGATCCCATTGCCCCTTGTGCTGAGCCAGCCAATCGATCGCCTCGTCCTCCGACGCAGCAACGGCCATCACGGTCGCGCCGCCCAGAACCGCCAAGGCAGGGACCAATTGCTCCCTGATCTTGCGGTTGTCTTCCACGAGGAATACCAATAGCGCGGTCATGAAGAGCGTCCCGGTCTTGTTTGATTCGACCGTAACGCACCGCATGCAAAGCGAAGTGGGCGCTCAGGACTTGCCCGAGTAGGCGCTATTCCCCATGGAGCGCAGCGGGTTGCGCGGTACTAGGACTGACCAGCGACACGCTCTGTTTCATCCGGCATACGCCCGACGAGCTCTGCGATGGCGGTGATCAACCGGTGCGGCTGCAACGGCTTGCCCAGGTGCATGTCGAAGCCTGCGGCCAGCGCGCGATCCCTGTCCTGATCGCGAGAGAAGGCCGTCAGCGCAACGGCACGCAAACGCCTTCCCTGCCCTGCGCCCGCGGCGTTGCGAAGCTCGCGAACCAGTTCGTAGCCGTCTCGCCCGGGCAGTCCGATGTCACTGACCAGCACGTCCGGCCAGCTTTCCGTTGCGGCTTCAACGGCACTGACGTAGTCCGTTGCCATTCGCACGCGAGCGCCGGCATCCGCCAGCACGACGTGGAGCATTTCGCTGGCATCGGTGCTGTCCTCGACGACCAGGACGTCAACACCCTTGAGCGGCGAGCTCTCCTGGGTTGAAGGGACTTCATCGGCGTCACTGACCATGCACGCCGCGGCGTCCGTGTCGGTCTGGGCCACCTGCAACTCGACTTCGAAAAGCGCCCCCTTGCCCTCCCCTTCGCTCGCGGCGACCACGCCGCCGCCGTGCAACTCCGCGAGGTGCTTGACGATCGACAGCCCCAGCCCCAGGCCACCGTGAAAGCGACTGTCCGGGGAGTCGCTCTGGCTGAACCGGTCGAACAGATGGTCGATGAAGTCGGCCCGGATGCCTCTGCCGAAATCCTGAACGGAAAGCCTGAGCATGTCCCCTTCATGCGCGAGCAAGACCTTGATGACGCCCCCATCCTTCGAGAATTTGATGGCGTTGGTCGTCAGGTTCCAGACGATCTGCTGGAAGCGCGTCGGGTCGAACCATGCGGGGCGAGATTCGGTCGGGCATTGAATCTCCACAGTGAGCCGCTTGGCCTCGATCGATTCGCGAAGCGCGTCGATGGCGGTGTTCACGACCTCCGTCGGGTCGGACCACTGGCGGTCGAGCCGCAGCTTGCCCGAGTTGATGCGCGACACGTCCAGGATGTCCGAGATGATGCGCGCCTGGGCATGGACATTGCGGTCGATGGCCTCCAGTCCTTTCAGGATCTCGGGGGACGCGCCGCGGTTCTTGAGGATGTGCACCCAGCCGGAAATCGAGTTGAGCGGCGTACGCAGCTCGTGCGAGAGCACAGCCACGAAATCGTCCTTGGTGCGGCTTTGGCGCTCGGCCACCGTGCGCGCCGCCTGTTCGCGCTCCAGCACTTCCTGGCGCCGGCGATCCAATTCCTGCCGCTCGGACACATCGACCGCGATGCCGATTCGAAGCCCCGGTTCGAGGTGCGCAGAGATGCTCCATTGCAGGTACACCCAGGTGCCGTCGGAGCGCACGAGCGGAAACTCGCCGTGCCAGGACGCTCCTTCCTCCAGGGCCGTGATGGTGCGGTGGCTCACGAATTCGCTCCACTCGGGCGGCGCGAAGTCGCTGATGGGTCGACCCAGCAATTCTTCCCGCGACCGGCCCAGCATCCGCGCCATGGCCGCGTTCACATCCGCGAAGGCCCCGTTGGCCTGGAACAGCGCCATGCCGCTGAGTGCCTGGCTGAAGACTGCACGAAAGCGGATGTCGCTGCGCCGGAAGCTGTCTTCCGCAAGCCGCGCGCGGATCAGCGCCTGCAGCGTGGCCGTGAGCACCGCCGGCTCCACCGGGTGTACCAGGTAGGCGTCGGCGCCCGCGTTCAGGCCCGCGACCTTGTCCTCGTTCTCCACGTAGGTGGCCGACAGATGGATGATGGGTAGCAGCGATGTCCGCTCGTCGGAGCGAATCCGCTGGCACACCTCGAAGCCGCTCATGTCCGGCAGATGGACGTCCAGCACCACCGCCGAAATGCCCTTGATGGATTTCTCCACCGCCTCGCCGCCGGTGGCCGCTTCCTCGGTTCGAAAGCCGGCTGCACGGACGAAGCGTGTCGTGGAATAGCGCGTCGTCGGGTTGTCGTCGACCACCAACACGGTGTGCTGGCTGCGATCGATGGTGATCTGGATGACGCTTTCGGGCACGAATCACTCCCTGGTGCCGGCGCTTTGCTGCGGAGAAGAAATCTCCAGTTGAAACGGGACGATCACCGAGAACGTCGATCCTTTGCCCAGCACACTCTCCATCTCCACGCGGCCACCCAGCAGGATGGCCAACTGCCTGCTCAGCGAAAGACCAAGGCCCGTGCCGCGCAGGCGCTTCTGAACCGGCGAATCGATCTGGGAGAAATCGCTGAACACCGCACCGTGGAACTTCGCGTCGATGCCGATGCCGGTGTCGCTCACGGAGAACCTGACGTAGTCCTCGCCCTCGCGCGTTGCCGATACCCGGACTTCCCCATGCGTCGTGAACTTGAGCGCGTTGGAGATGAAATTGCGCAGGATCTGGGACAGCTTCCGGTCGTCGGTGTAGAGCTTGGGCAAACCCTCCGGCTCCTCGAACACCAGCGACACGTCGGGGTTCGTCAGCACCGACTTGAACATGCCGCGCAGCGCCGAGAAGAGATCCACCATCTCGAACCAGGCCGGCGAGATCTCGACCCGCCCGGCCTCGATCTTGGCGAGGTCCAGCAGGTCGTCGACCATTTCCGAGAACTCCGTCGCGGTCGACTGGATGAAGGTGACTTGTTTTTCCTGCTCCGGCGTCAGGGGGCCATCGACGCGGTCCACGAGCAGGCGCGCAATGCTGCGGATCGCGCTGATGGGCGTTCGGAACTCGTGGCTCATGTAGGCCAGGAAGCGGCTCTTGAGTTCGGTTGCCCGCTTGAGCTGCTCGGCCTGCGCGTCGAGTTCGGCGTAGAGCGCGACCACGCCCCGGTTTGTTTCCTCGAGTTCGGATCGCAGCGCGTCGATTTCTTGCCGGCTCGCCATCAGGGCTGCCGCATCGATGCTGGCCTGCGCTGTATTTGTCGTCGACATCCCTAGGTCCTCCGACGGAGCACCACGATGGTGGCGTCGTCGCGCTTTCTGGAATGGTGGCGCATCAGGATGGCGGCCACCAAGACAGGGTCTCGCCCAAGCACCGGCAAGAGGTGTTGAGTATCCCACCGTGTTGCGATGCCGTCGCTGTGCACGATGATGAGCGCATGGGCGGGCAGTGCCATCGAGGATTCCTCGGGCTTTCGTATCTGCAAGCCCGCAGTGCCGTGCTGGGTCACCATCGAGCGGTCGAACACGCCGGACACCACCCGCACCGACACATTGCCGGCGCCGGCGCACCGCAGCGTGTCGTCCGAGCCGGAAATCCGGACCACGCACACCGCCGCGCCGCGAGTCGTCTTGAGCTCCAGATGAACCTTGTCAACGATGCCCCGGAGGTCGAGCTCCGGGTCTTCCGAAAACGCGGTGACCGCGAGCTGTGAAGGCTTGGCCGCATCCGGTCCGTGCCCAAGTCCGTCCGCGACCAGCACTGTGGCGCCGGCGGCGTCCAGGGCCGCCCCCCAGGCGTCACCGCACACGACCTCGCCTGGAATCGGCACGCAGACAGCGCCGACCTCGAAGGCGGGCCTGTCGGCGGTGTCCGCCGTGACTGTCGCGCCCTGCTTGCGTACGCGCGCGAGGCACACCGTGCCATGCGGCACCGCGCTATGGATGTCGAAGTCGCTCGCCAGGCGCT
This sequence comes from Variovorax sp. 10L426, assembly GCF_056395305.1. Lineage (NCBI taxonomy): Bacteria > Pseudomonadati > Pseudomonadota > Betaproteobacteria > Burkholderiales > Comamonadaceae > Variovorax > Variovorax sp. 10L426. The sequence goes on from NZ_JBFTJF010000001.1 coordinate 158,327, forward strand.
TGACCGCGCCGAGGCCGGTCCCCGGGGAACTGCCCGTCGTGAAGCCGTCTTCCAGGGCTTGCGCAACGTTCTGAATACCGGGCCCCTCGTCGACGGCCAGCACCTCGACATCCGCATGCTCCGGCCGGGCTGCAATCAGCAGCTGCCCATGGCGCGCATGACGCAGCAGATTGGTGCCAAGCTCCGTGACCACCAGCGCCAGGCGCCCCGCCTCGATATCACTCAAGCCCAACTGCGCCGCGGCTTGCGCGGCATGGCGCCGCGCCTCGCCGACACGGCTGGCATCGCCCATGGGAAAAGGGATGTGGGTCCAGCCCCGGATCACTTCCACTTCGTGATGCTCACTCGCGTGCCCCGACCGGGTGCCGAGTCGATCAGGAATTCATTCACCAACCGCTTGCTGCCGGGCAAGCCCAAGCCCATGCCGCTACCAGTCGTCCAGCCGTCCGTCAAGGCAAGCTTCACATCGGCGATGCCGGGTCCTTCGTCTTCGAAATGCAGTTGCAGGCCCTGCCTGCCTTCGCGCTCCACCAGCTCCCAGCGCATCCGTCCGCCGCCACCGTGGGTCAGCGTGTTGCGCGACAACTCGCTGGCCGCTGTGATCATCTTGGTCTGGTCCACCAGGGAGAGCTTCAACTGCTGGCAAAGAGCACGCACCAGCTGGCGGCTGGCGGCTGGCCACGATGTTCTGTTCGGACAGCACCGGCACCTCGCCAGAGCGTTCAGTTTCCAAGATGGCTCTCCTGGCGCGTCCTGCGCAGGAGCTCCATGCCGCGCTCGACATTAAGCGCGGTCCTGACGCCTTCGAGCGACAAGCCGAGTTCGATCAGCGTGATGGCGACCGCCGGCTGCATGCCGACGACGACCGTCGTTGCGGAGAGGATGCGGGCGATGCGCGAAATGCTGGAGAGCATGCGCCCCACGAAGGAATCGACGATCTCCAAGGCCGTGATGTCGATCATGACGCCGCTGGCGCCGGTCTTGGCGATCTTGTCGGCCAGGTCGTCCTGCAATTGCAATGCAGTCTGGTCCTGCATGTCCACCTGGATGGTGACCAGCAGGGTCTCGCCCATGCGCAGGATCGGGATGCGTTCCATGGCGATGTCAATCGCTGCGCGTGATGCGCCAGCCCGTCTTCTGCAACGCCAGGGCAAGCGCATCGGCCAGCGTGGCCTTGGTGCTGATGCCCTGCAAGTCGATGCCCAGGTGGACGATGGTCTGCGCAATCTGGGGACGGATCCCGCTGATGATGCAGTCGGCGCCCATGAGGCGGATCGCGCTGACGGTCTTGAGCAGGTGCTGCGCGACCAGCGTGTCGACGGTGGGCACGCCGGTGATGTCGATGATCGCAAGCTCCGATTCGGTTTCCACGATCTTCTGGAGCAGGGTCTCCATGACGATCTGCGTCCGGTTGCTGTCCAGGATCCCGATCATGGGGACCGCCAGCACGCCGTTCCAGAGCTTGATGACCGGCGTGGAAAGCTCGAGAAGCTCTTCCTGTTGACGCTTGATGATGTCCTCGCGCGCCTGCTGGAAGCTGGCGGCTGTTCGCTGCGCGAGCTTGTCGACCATCGTTGTCGCGGCCCACAACGCCTGCATCTGCGCGCCGGGGTCGGAAGCGAGTTTGCGCTGCAGACCATCGAACAGCGGCTTCTTCAGGGCCAGGACGAACAGGCTGGTTTCGCCCGCCGACTGGCCCCTTGCAGCGCGCGAGCGCGACAGCGACTCCAGGACATGCCGGACGCTTGTCCATGCCGGCGCTTCCATGGCATTCGGATCGGCGTCCGCCGCCAGCGCCTCGCGCAGCAGCTTCAGCAGTTCCTCCGCGTCCGGTTGAATGGCCCGACGCGCACCCGCCTCTTTCACTCCGAGTTCGTCGAGCCAGGTTTCGACGATGGTGCCTTCGTTGCCCTGCAATATCGACAGGATCGCTTGGAGTTCACTCTTCATGGTCTTGATTTCCCCGTCTTGTGGCGATGGCGCTCGTCCCGAAATGCCCTGAACAGGCGTCAAGGCGCGGGCAATTCTAGGACGCGGCGGCCTGTCTGAATGCCCCAAATTTCCTGGTGCGGCATTGGCCTACAGGGCGACGACGCGCTCGCCTACCGGCCGCGGTTGACGGTTTTCGGCGAGCCCCTCCGAACCTCGCGCTCCCTCGTCGTCTCCGGGCCTATGAGAGCTGGCGACTGCTTCCTACGACGGTGCGATTGCCGCTGTCCGAAGCTGTCGGAATGATCCGAACCGTGCGCAGTCGAGCCGTCACTCATGCCATGCGCCGCATGGCGAGTGTGAGCGTCGTCGCTGCAATCACCTCCCTGCTTGCAGCGTGTTCGGGGAACCTGCAATTGCTGGAGGAGGGACGCAGCCATCCAGGGACCTGGAACTCGGCCACGGGGCAGATCGAAGCAGTGATCGACGGTCAGAGTTTCACAGGGACCTACAGCGATCCGCCGGCGATCGGCATTGGCATCGGCGTGGGTGGTGGAAGCGGCTGGGGAGGCGGTTGGGGCCGAGGCGGCTGGAGCGGCAGCGGCGGCGCGGTGGGCCTTTCGACCGCCACCGGCGGCACAGGAGGCCATGCGGTGCTGACCTCAGCGGATGGACGCGTCATCGAATGCTTCTTCGCGACATCGTTCGGCAGGGGCCAGGGGGAATGCCGTGGCATGGACGGACGACGCTTCCTGATGGTGATCGGCAGTTAGCCGTCGGACCACCCCTTTCTTCTCAAGAGAACGGCAGCACCTTGAGGTCGAAGATCCTCTCCAGGAACCAGACCGCCGCGATGAGGACCGCCATGGTCGACCCGCCGTGCAGCAGCACCGGCTCGTAGCGACGCCAGTTTCTCATCGCCAGCAAGAAGCTGAGCGCCGCGAACACGACGATGAGTTGACCCGCCTCCACGCCGAGGTTGAACTGCAGAAGGGTCAGGACGAAACTCTGCGTGGGAAGCGCCATCTCGGCCAACGCGCCGGCAAATCCGAAGCCATGGATCAGACCGAACAGGAAGCTGAACAGCTTGCGCCGGCGGCGCAGCAAGGGGTAGATGTTGTCGACCGCCGCGAGCGCGATGGTCACCGCAATGGCGGGCTCGACCAGCCGCGGCGAGAGGTTCACGATCTTGAGCGCCGCCAGCGCCAGTGTGATCGAGTGCGCAACGGTGAACATCGTGACGATTCCGAGCATCGGCAAGACCGCCTCGCGCCAGGTCACCACGGGTTCCCGTCCGCCGGGCCGACGGCGCAGCACCGAAGGCAGCAATAGGCAGATCAGGAAGAGGATGTGGTCATAGCCGATAAGGATGTGATGAACACCATCGCGAAACACGCTCGCGTTTGGCGATGCGGCATTCGGTGCAACCCCGCCCTGACCGCCGTCGTGCGATGCCGAAGCCCAACTCAGGGTGATCGGGCCTCCAGACGGGTCCAGGGAATGCACCAGCGGATCTGCTCCGCCGTGACCCACGATGCGCAGCAGGCCCCGGTGCGTGGGGTCGACTTCGCGGAACAGGCGATAGTCGATCGACAGCATCGTCGAGACATCGCATCGGGCCTTGAGCTGGAAGACGAGGTAGACGCCGTCGATGCGATCGTCCACGGCGGGTGGCGCGTTGGGGGTCAAGGCGCAGCGTCCCTGCTGCAGCCGCAGGTGCGCGAGCGCATAAGCCCGGATTTCGTCCATGCGGGCGTTGACCTCGCCCCAGGTCAGCTTGCGGTCGCCATTGCGGTCGAGATCGAGCGCTGCATCGAGGTCGCGCAGCGCGATGTCCCAGCGAAGATCGACCTCGTCGCTGCCCACCTGCAGTTGCAGGTAGGCGTCGCTGGCCTTGTGCGCATGCGCGGTGCGCGGTCCGACCGCAAGCAGGGTGAACAGCAAGACCACCGCACACGCGCTCATCCATCGCATCAGCCGCGCGGACGGAGGTGCCGTGTCAGAGCAGGGATTCGATACGCGCATCGCGAAGCCCCGTCTTTTGCATGAGCGCCCTGAGTTCGCTTCGCGCTTCCTCGTCGTTGGCCGCGGCGGCGGCGCGCGCAAGCAGAAGCAGGTCGATCGGCTCGCGCTGCAGCCGGACGTTGACGCGGGCGAGGTCGAGCGCTCGCATGGCGTCGCCTTGGACGTCGAGCGCGAACAACGCACCTTCGCGTGCGTGTGCCTCGGCATTGCCGGGCCGCTGCGCCGCCGCATCGAAACGAGCCTGCAGTTCTTCTGAATCCTGGCGTGCGATGCCTGCGCTGTCTGCCCGGCGTGCGGCAATGGCCAGCCGCAGCAGCACCGCATCACTGCGGGGCTCCTTGGCGAGCAACGCAGGCACCTCGGCGGGCCGTTTCTGGCGCAGCAGGAAGTCGCTGTACGCGAGCAGGAGGTACCCCGAGCGCTCGGCTTGCAGCGCCTGCTTGTACAAGGCCTCGGCTGCGCTGGGGCGGCCTGCGAGTTCCTCGACCTCAGCCAGGGTGGTGAGCAGCCACTGACGCGTGCCCGCCTGCTGCGCACCTTGCAGGTTCGGATCGGCGAGCAAGCTGCGCAGGGTGTCACGTGCCGATGCATGGTCGCCGCGCAGGCCGGCGTTCTCGGCCAAGCAGGCCAGACCATAGAACGCCGGTCCGGCGCGGCCGAGCGCACGGCACGCGGCGTCCGACTCGGCATAGCGGCCACGCACGCGCAGGATCGTGGCCAGCGTGATCCACGCCTGCGCATTGCCGGGCTGCCGGGCCAGCGCCGACTTCAAAGTGGTTTCGGCGGCATCGAAGTAATGCAGGAACTGCGCAACCGTGGCACGCATCACCAGCACTGCTGGCGGCGTCTGCATCTCCGCCGTCGAGTCCCAGGCCTGCAGCGCGCCCATGGCGTAGCCGGCGTAGCGTGCATCGCCCTGCGTTCGCGCCAGCTCCAGGTAGGCTTGGGCGGCAGCGATCGCGGTGGCTTCGTCATGCGGATGCTGTGCCAGCGCCTGCCGCAATCGCCGCTGTTCGAGCGACCACCCCGCGATGGCGGGAAGGGTCTCGACGATGACGTCGTCGCCGGCCGGGACGCGCGGCGCGGCGCCCAGCGGCACGCTGGCTGCAAGCAAGAGCGCCGCCAGCATCCCGCATCGCACGAGGCCGGCCCTGTGGGCATGAAGCGTGCGCATCACTGCGTACCGATGGGCTCTCGAGTCTCCGTGGTCTTCGGCGGATCGAAGGCCGTCACATCGGCCGGTTCTGCCGTGTCCGCCGCGGTCGCGACGAGCGCCTTGACATAGGCCAGGAACTCATCGAGGGCGTCCGTAGTCGTGGCGGACGTCGCGCCGCCTATGGGCGGAACATAGCCGCCCCCACCACCACCGCCACAGGCGGCAACAACCAATGCCGTAACCAGCGGGAGACCGATTCGAATGAACATGCGGTTCATGGCGTGCTCCTTACTGCGCACCCGGCAGCGGCGTGTTCAGGTAGGGAAACGCATCCGGGAATTGCGCCGGACTCTGTAGTGCGCCATCGGTCAACGCCGCACCGCCTGCAGGAGCGTCGCCTGGCTTGCAGCCGACCTTGAGCGTGTCGGTCGCACCGGTGGCCACGCACAGCGCGCCCATCGCAACGCGCAATTCGGCGTCCACCACGTCGTCGCCGGGGCGGCGGCCGTTGGGGAATCCGGCGGTGTCGCCGGCCAGCACACCGAGATTGTTCTGCTTGGCCCTGGGTGTCGGCGCCACCGATGTGTTGAGCCGCAGCATTTCCGAAGCCTTGCCGTCGGCAGGCTTGTTGACGCCCTCCACGCCGGTGAGGAAAGCAGCCACCAGGTCGGTGCGCGGAAAGTTGGTCGGTGCAGCAGCACCTGGGAAGAGCGTCTGGATCAGGGCAGGCAGCGTCGGATTGGTCACGTAGTCGGCAAACTGGGCGTCGTCCTTCGGCTTGGAACTGTTGAACCTGTCCTTGTCCTTCAGCCCGATCACGACCTCATTGACCAGCGGCATACCCAGGCGCGAGACCTGTGCCCACGGCCCGCCGTTCAGCGCTGCCGTGCCGTGGCCGCTTTTTGGCGGGTTCGCAATCAGTCGTCCTTGGCGCACGCTGGCGGTGGTCCAGCCGCCGATGATGGGTCTGCCCGCAGTGGTCACGCAGGAGATCGGAACTTCCAGCGCCATCGTCGTCACGTTCCTGCCGGCGAGCGCGTCCGGATTGGCGTTGGTCGAGCCGAGCGGATTGAGATTGACCAAGTCGAACACCTGGCCCAGCGCGACGGTGAACGGGTCCTTGCGCTGGCCCACGAACACGCGGCCGGGCGTGGCACAGCCCGGGATGTTGACCGCATAGAGATGCTGGTCCGCGTAGCTTGCATAACCGGTCGGGCCGCCGAAGGTCTTGTCACCGATGTTGTCCGTCGGTTTGTCGAATACCGTGCCTCCGCCGGCCATGGAAACCGCCTCGACCCTGCCTGCGCGGCGATCTCCGCGCACGATGTCCAACGTGTAGGTCTCGCGCAGATTGCTCGTGGCCTGGTTTGGCGCCGAGATGGGGCCCGCCTGCACCAGCGGAATGGACACCTTCTTGTCGGCAACGGGCAACTGGATGTCGCGCAGCGTGTTGGTGAACTTGAAGCGGAAAGTGATGTCCTCGACTGCGTCGCCGTCCGTGTCGAGATGGATCTCGTAGAGCGCGTTCGGGTCCATCGAGTAGTAGTTCGGGCCGCCATACGGGCTCTGGTCGGGCTGGTAGTTGGCGATCAGCGTCACGAAGCCCTCGCGGCCGGCTTCGTAGCTTCGGAACATGTAGAAGTCGGTGGCATCGACCTTTGGCATCCCCGTGATCGAGGGTGCCTCGCGGTGACTGGATGCCAGTGCGCTGGCGGCGGCGATCGCACATGTGGCGAACACACCGAACTGGATGGATGGCTTCGAGAGTCTCATGGGCATCACCTCAAGAGGTTGTTGGCGTACAAGTGGGTCCTGCAACGGGTGCATGAATGACCCGAGCCTTGTACGCAGCAACAGCCCCCTTGGATGTGTAAATAAGTGCGTCGCGGCGACTGCTTTGATCAGCAGTCCCGCTGATGCGATGGAGCACAATTTGGAGATTGATCCCAACTCACCCCCTCTGGCCGACGCCGACATGACGGCATTGGATGCAACGACGCCGCCGTCATCACACCCTGGACGGAACATGTTGAGACAGGCGATCGAGACAGGCTCCAAATGGGTTCTGGCAGCGGCCATCCTGCTGTCCGCCGCAGTGCTTGCAGGATGTGCGAGCGATCCGTCGCGCGTACCACTCGGCGCCGACCGGGCGCAAGTGCTGCAGCAAGCAGGGGCGCCCACCGCCATCTACCAGATGCCGGATGGCCAACGGCTTCAATATTCCCGGGGGCCGGCCGGCTTCGCGGTTTTCAATGTCGATCTCGACAGTTCGAATCGCGTGATCTCGGTGCGGCAGGAGCTCTACGAAGGTCTGTTCGGCAGCACGATCAAGCCCGGAGAGTGGCGCGTGGATGACGTGCTCCGCACCTACGGGCCGCCTTACCAGCAAAGCCGTGTGACCTCCTTCAACGGGACTGTCTGGTCATGGCGCTACCTGAACATCAACAACCGGCGTTTCCTGTACATCTACATCGATCCGACCGGCCGGGTCGATCACTACAACGTAGGTGACGATCTGGAGTACGAACGCTGGCGCTGGTGAAGAAAGCGCTCCGCTTCAGGCTTCGCTCCTTCGGCGGCGACCGAACAACATCGCAGCGAGCGGAATGGTCGTCAGCACGCCGACGGCCACCAGCGTCCAGCCGATGTTCTTGCGTTGCTCCTCGCTGAGCTTGTCGGAAAGCAGCAAGCCGACGCCCGCACCCAGGGCTCCGCGGGTCCCTGCCAACAAGGCGAGTTCAGGCAAATGAACTTCAGTTGTGAACACGATTGCACCCCTTTCATGACGGACTCGTCTTGCAGTATGCACGGGAGCCGTCCGTCACCGTCTTCATCCGAACGCTGAATCCTCGTTGCCTGCCCTTGCGCCATATTTCTCATACGGTCCCGGCAAAACCTTCACGGGTACTCCGAAGCCGCGAGGGCCCTTCGGAAGAACGCAAGTCTCCGGAGGGCCCTTCGTCGTGCCCGCAAGGGCCCTCAGCTCAGTCGTGTCGCCATTGATGGCGGGGAATCCACCCCTGCTCAAGGATAGAAGCCCGAAGCCACCAAGCTTGGAATCCATCCACCTTGACGGCCTTGACGTAAGCCCACTTTTGCGATGGTTGGGACTGCCTCGGCTCCAGGCGGCGTCAGATTGCATTGGGCGAGAGGCCCGGCACGAAGTTCACTTGAATCAGACAACTGTCGGGAACACTCTGGGCGGACGCTATCGAACTCCCGGTGGGACCGCTGCGAGAACGCGCGCCGCAAGCGCCTCATAGTCGCCGCCAAAGTGATGGCCGCCCGGCATGGCGACGACCTGCGCGCCGAGGCTTTCCAGTAGCGGGCACAAAGAGTCCTTGCGTTCGTCGGCCCCATAAACGCAGAGCGTCGCCTTGGCGGGCAATTTCCGCGCTTCAGGAGCGATTGGCAGGTCGCCGCTCTTGCCGATCCAGTTGCTCAGGTGGAATTCGAAGGACGCCTTCTCGCCGGGGCCGAGCAGTGCGGTGAGGCTCACCTTGGCGCGCGTGCGCGCCGGCAGGCGGTTGAACGCAAACGGCAGGACGTCGGCGCCCTGGGAATATCCGATCAGGACCACCTCGCTTCGCTTCCAGCGTGCCGTGTAGTAGCGGATGACTCGATCCAGATCCGCGGCGAACCCGTCCGGCGTGCGTGCGGACCAGAAGTACCGCAGAGAATCGATGCCTGCGACCGGTACCCCGCTCTCGGCAAGGGCCGCCGCAACGCCCTTGTCGATGCCGGCCCAGCCGCCGTCGCCCGAAATCATCACGGCAAAGCGCGCACCTCCTTGGGTCGCTGGCACTTCGGTGATCGGCAAATCCACGAGCTGGGCGGGGGGGACGTCAAGGGCAGCGCGTCGGCCAGCGAGTTGTTCGAAGGCAGGACCGAAGCCGGCCGGTATGTCCTCGATGCCCGGCTTGGCAGTCGCGGTCGCGTCGACCCAAGTGGCCCCCGGCACCTTGCGCGTGAACGCCTCTGCCTCTGCCGCACAAGACTGCGGAGCGTCACCGCGCAACGCAGTCCAGGCTGCTGTGGGCCGAGCGCCGGCTTCGAGCTCGACGCCATCGACTGCCGGCCTCCATCGAAGCACCCCTTCGGCACACAGCGGCATGGGCAGCGCCAGTCGTGGACAGAAGTCCACCGAAAGTGCCGCCGTGAACGAATCGGCGGGCGCCTGGGCGAGCAACCCATAAACGAATGCGCCGCCGTTGCCCGTGCCGACAAGCAGCGGCTCGATGTAGCCGGTCAGCTTCTCATACGCCTGCACATAGCGCGCGAAGTTCTCGACGGCGCCGGGTCCATGGACGCATTGACGGCTCACTGCCGCGATCCCGTCGTAGAAGACCGGAAGCGGCACGACCAGCACCATGGCGCCCTTGCGCACCATCCATTGCACGAGCCGCAGGTCCCTCGAGGTCGGCTTGGCGCCGCCCGAGAAGAGAAGGACAAACTGCTGTACCTGCCCCGCCGGGCGAAAGACCGGGATGTCCACGAACACGCCGTGCGTGATGACATGGGTGGGCGTGAGCGTCATTGCCGGTTCACGCGTCTGCGCGCCGGCAAACCCAACGAGGCTCGCGAAGAGTACGGAAAGCAGCGCGCGCGCAAGGCGACTTGTCATTTCGTTATCACTCCTTTGGCGCCACCACCGATCAAGGCCGCCAGATCAATCAGCACAAGCAGAGGCGAAACACCGCCCGAGGCGGCCAGGTAGCGCGCTTCCCAGACGGGTTCGAACTTGTCCTTGAAGCTGTACAGGCCGCGGAAGTTGTAGAAGCGCTCACCGTAGTCGAACAGAACGCGGCCCAGTCGCTGCCAACGCGGCGCGTTCTGGCGCGTTGCCATCCCGGCCATCGGCGACATTCCGAGGCCGAATCGCTGAAACCCTTTGGCCTGCAGGTGAAGCAGGATCCTTGCAAACAGGAAGTCCATGGTGCCTGGCGGCGAATCGGGCAAATGACGCATGAGGTCGACGCAGGCCTCCTGCGCCGCGTCCGTGACGAACAACGTGGCAAAGGCGATGATCCGGCCTTCATGCCGCACCACCGCAACCGGGAAGCGCCGCAGGTGATCGGGGTCAAAGCGCCCCACGGAGAAGCCCTTTTCGCGGGTGTTTTGCTTGTCCAGCCAGGTGTCGGAGACGGCCTGAAGCTCTGGCATGGCGTCCATCGTGGCTTCCGGCGCCAACACTTCGAACGACAGGCCTTCGCGTTCGCCGCGATTCATGCCTGAACGCAGATTGGCTCTCTTGGCTCCCTTGAGGCTGAACTCGGGCAATTCGATATGCGCGTACTCGCCCAGTTTGAATGCCTGCAATCCGCAGTCAAGGTACAGGGGCAAACTGGCGGGCTCGACCTGGTAGAACGCCGGCCGGCCGCCATGGGCCGAGGCAAGTTCGACAAAGGTCCAGACCAGGTCCGGCCATTCATTCGGTTCCCCGAACGGGCCGAAGAGGGTTATCCACGAGCGCCCGCGCTTGCCGTACATCAGGAAACTCTTGCCGGTCGGCGAAAACAGCAGGTGCTTGTCTCCCATCAGGGCCATGCAGCCTTCCGGCGCAGAACCGGATCGGACGATGGCGGCCGCGCGATCGATTTCTTCGTCGGACGGAGATCGGACTTCGCCGGCCGGAGGACGCAGCAACTGCCACAGCCCGAAGCTCAGGGCCGTCAGCGCCACCCCCAATAGCGCGCGCAGCGAACGCGGGGCCTGTGCATCGAGCTCGAACTCCCACCACAACCGACGGGTGTAGCTCACCTCCTGGTAGGCGAAGAGAAGTATCCAGACACAGGCCGCAAGGACGGCAGCCAGCGCAAGGAGCCATCCGGGTTCCAGACGTTGGGAAATCAGCGACGACGGTCGATCGAACTGGCGGTGTGAGAGCAACAGCAACACCGCGAGGGCCGACATCAGCGCGGCCTCGTTCAGTGCGATGCCCTTGGGTAGCGCAAGGACGGCAGACACGACGGAGAGCCCCAGTGCGACCCACCATGCCGCATCGAGCCGGTGGAACAGCCCGCGAGCCACCAACAGAAAACCCAGGCCGGCAACACTGCCGAGAAAGTGCGACGCCTCGATCAGTGGAAGCGGGACTTTCAACGCTTCGAGCAGATCTCGCGCGTCTTCGGTCAACGGCGTCACGCCCGACACCAGCAGCCAGATTCCCGCAACCAGCGCCAGCGCCGCCAGGAGGCGCGGGCTCAGGCGTACCGCTGCGCGTCCTGCGGGGGCGGCGACGCCCGAACGAAGTTCGTAGGTCAGCGCGATGGCTGTCGCGACCACCAGAGGGAGCACATAGTAGATGCCGCGATTGAGCAGCAACGCACCAAGCATGGCTTCGGTCGGCACGTGCGAGCCGCTGGTCAACAGCATGACCGCCTCGAAGACACCGACGCCACCCGGAACATGGCTCACGATCCCCGCTGCCACCGCGATGGCATAGAAGCTGATGAAGGTCGGCAAGGGAATGCGATCTGCGGGCAACAGGAACCACAGCGCCGCTGCCGAGGCAGACAGTTCGACGGCTGAAATCGCCAACTGACGCGCAGCAAGCCCGACGGGCGGAAGTCGCAGCGTCCAGCGCGCGCCCAGGTCGAGCGCCCGCCGTCGATGGCAAAGCCAGAGGAACACGGCCAGCCCCAGAAGCGTGAGTCCTGCCATCAGTCGTAAAAAGGCAGGAGGCAGGCGCAGGAGCGGCGCAACGTCGGATGCGCCCCAAAGAACGCCGAGTGCACCGAATGCCGAGATGCCCAGGCCGAACGCCAGGGCGTTGAAGGCGATCACCTGCGCAATCTGGTGCGGCGTCAATCCAGCCGCCGTGTAGATCCGCGTCCGGACCGCGCCGCCGGTCAGCGGACCGAAGCCGATGGTGTTGGAAAGCGCGTAGGCCACGAAGGAAGTGAGAAGCACCGTGCCGCGTTGGACACGGGCGTGTGCATACGAGAGCGAAGAGAAGTCGTATCCGGTCAGGGTGAGATAGCTCAGCGTCGTCGCTGCCAATGCAAGGCCGATGTGAAGGCTGGGCGTCGCCGCAATCGCCTGCATGACGCTGCCGTAACGCACTTCGCGCAACAGCCCGTGAAGCGCCGTACCGATCAACACGCACAACAGCGCACCCAATGCCGCCACCAGCCATGGCTTGAGCCGTGGCCAGGAGTTGGCAAACCGGTAAGTCAGTTGCGCGAGACCTCTGGGAATTGCGGCTGGCAATTCAGTCACGACTGGGTGCACATCCGTGGGAATTCTTCTCACCAGCCAACAACGCAGCATCGCGCTTTCGGTTGTCATGCATTCGGCGTTCCATGAAAGCCGGGGCACTACTTTGGCGCAATGGAGTCTACGAATAGCCGGTTCGGTCGAGCGCGAGTTCGAAGCTCAGGAACATTCAAGACGGAGGTACATCATGGTCAGGCGAATCCTGTTGGCGTATGACGGGTCGCAAAGCGCCGAGAACGCGTTGACGTTTGCAGTGGACCTTGCGCTTCGGTATGACGCACAGCTTCACGTTCTGACGGTGGCGAGGTTGCCTGACTTCGCCAACGAAATGGCAGTTTCCGCAGGAATGGAAGGTGTGTACGAACACTGCAATGAACTACTCCGATCCGTCAGGGAGAGACTGGAAAAGGACTCGATCGCCTTGACACTCGAAGTCGCAATGGGACAGCCCGGAGAGCAAATCGTGCTCTATGCGGAGAAGCACGCCATCGATCTGATCGTTGTCGGTCATCGGGGACACTCATTGTTCGATCGCTGGCTGATCGGGTCGGTCGCGCGCCAAGTCATCGGCTATTCACACTGCACAGTGACGGTGGTGAGGTAGTACGTGCCCGCCCGGGATTTCGCGCCGCGTAGCGGCTCCCCTTACGGCCGCGGAGTTCCTCACATTATGAGGTATTCGTCGACCCTGGGGCATCGGACGCCTCGCCGTCGGATGAAACCTTTGTCGGAACGCCGGTGTCTATCAACCTGTCGGACGAGGCCGCCGACCTCCTGTCGCGGCGCTGATCCAGATGCCTTCTGCGCAATCCATCGGCTCTGCCCGGGCCGTCGGGTGGTTCTGCGCGCTGACGCTGGTCCGCTGCCGGATTCAATCACCGGCCTCCTTCCAATGAAAGGAGAAGTCATGAACTTCGACGCAAGCAGCGGCATCCGATTTGCTCTCTCGCTCGTAGCCGCCGGCATCCTCGGTTGCACCGGGGCGACCCCGATTGCAGGTGCATACGCAAATACGGCGCCCCCGCAGCCTGCGGACGTTCGGGCCCCGACGAGCGCACTGGACTTCACGGCCATCGCGCAGCGCAGCGGGCCGGCTGTCGTCAATGTCAGCGTGACTGCGGCGCCAAAGAAAACGCGGCTCGATGGCAACGGGTCGAGCGGACGGCGCGGCGACGGGCCTGGCCTCGATCCACGCGATCCACGCGATCCGTTCTTCGAGTTCTTCAAGCGCTTCGGGATACCCGGTGGCGGCATTCCGGGTGAACCCGATTTGCCGTTGCGCGGTCAAGGCTCCGGATTCATCATCAGCCCCGACGGCGTCATTCTGACCAACGCCCACGTGGTCCAGGGCGCGGCCGAGGTCACGGTCAAGCTCACGGATCGCCGCGAATTCCCTGCGAAGGTGCTCGGATCAGACCCGAAGACTGACGTGGCGGTGCTCAAGATTGCTGCGCATGACCTGCCCGTCGTGACGCTTGGAAATGCCCGCGATCTCAAGGTCGGAGAATGGGTCCTTGCCATCGGGTCGCCGTTCGGCTTCGAAAACAGCGTGAGCGTGGGTGTCGTCAGCGCGAAGGGCCGATCGCTTCCCGGCGACAGTTTCGTGCCTTTCATCCAGACCGATGTCGCCGTCAATCCCGGAAACTCAGGTGGTCCCTTGCTCGATGCTCGCGGCGAAGTGGTTGGCGTCAATTCGCAGATCTACAGCCGCAGCGGAGGCTACCAAGGGCTGTCTTTCGCGATCCCGATCGACGTGGCGATCCGTGTCAAAGACCAGATCGTCGCGACCGGGCATGCCACTCATGCGCGCCTCGGCGTGTCGGTCCAGGACGTGAACCAGACGCTGGCTGACTCCTTCGGTCTCGCCAAGCCCGAGGGCGCGCTCGTGTCCGACGTCCAGAAGGATGGCCCCGCCGACAAGGCTGGATTGAAGGTCGGCGATGTGATCAGCAAGATGAACGACCAGCCGATCGTTGCGGTTGGAGACCTTCCGTCAGTTGTCGGTGCGGCGCATCCCGGCGCAAATGTCAGGCTGGATGTCTGGCGACAGGGAAAGGCGTTGACGCTGACAGTCAGATTGGGAAACGCCGACAACAGGGTCCCGACCGATGTCGCCAAGTCCGGCGAATCTGCCGATGGAGGGCAAGGCAAGCTCGGTCTGACACTGCGGTCGCTGCGACCATCCGAAATGCGCGAAGCGGGCGTCGATGGCGGACTGCTGGTCGCAGGTGTGAGCGGGTCGGCGGAACGGGCCGGCATTCGGCCTGGCGATGTGCTGATAGCAATCAATGGAACGCCGACTCAGAGTTCCGCACAGGTCCAGGCGCTGGTGAAGAAGTCCGGCAAGACGGTGGCGTTGTTGATCGAACGGGATGGCAGCAAGATCTATGTGCCGCTGCGTCTGGGGTAAAGCTGGCGTTGGCCTCGATCCAATATCCCTCATGGCGTGAGACAATTTTCATCATACTGTGACTAATTTGAGGCGGCGTGCATTCCTGAACGGGTTCGTCCGTTTGATGCTTGGCCCCCACATTTTTTTCTGCTCTCCGACCCTGAGGTATCCCATGGCAGCCCGTCCATCCCTGTCCAATGGCTTATGCGACGAGTACGGACGCGCGATCGCGAGGCGGCTGTCCGACGCGGAGCGCGGCCTATCGGGCGAGATTGTCGAGCGGTTGCGGGCTGGGCGCTGCCGGGCGATTGCCAATCGCAAGGTGGAGCCACAACGGGTGCGACAAGCTCTCCCATGGCCGAATCTTTCCATCTCCCTTGAAAGCAGCCGGCGCTGGATACGCATCGCATCCGTCGCCCCGCTCGTCCTGCTCATCGCAGGGCTTGTCCTCATCAAGGGTGAACTTGACGACCGTGCGGCGCAGATGGAGGCAGACGTCGACGCGCAGTTGCTCACGGATGTCTTGCCACCGTCCGCATACGTCGACGCCGGCTTTCGCGAATTCCTCAGACCCAGCCATCGGCGACGGGCAATTCACCCGCACCCGTTGGAGCCGGGCGCCGTCCAGACAGCCAGTCAACACGCCTGAAGCTCCGCTCGTGAACAAGCGCACGATGAGCATGGCCGCTACCACCCCGGTCTTGAAAGCAGGGGCGAACAGGTAGCGCCCGATCTCCGGACTCCGCAACCGCGCGCGATGACCTCTCAAAAATACAAGTTGAGCGAATCGCCCGTTCCGCCGCAAAGCGGGGTCAAGGCAGCTACGTTCCGATTGCTGCTCGACACTGCCCAGACTCGGCTCCGACAATCCGGACGGTCGTGAGCGGGTGCGCGAATTGTTCCTGCAGACGTTTCCGCGTTTCGGGGAATTCGAAGCGCAACTCCGCGCGGCCGTTCAACTGTCGCTCGAGCAATGGGCTCTGGAGCGCGCAGGACTGCTGGATGAGGAGCCGTATCGACGCGGCCATCGCGTGCGCATCCTCGAACACGCAATCAGCCCCCTCGCGCCGCCCATGCGGCCGGCCGTTCGGATCCGCCTCCACCGCGCCTTGTCGGTCGTCTATGGCATCGAGGCCTATGTGATCCTGAGGGATATCTGGGGGCTGGGTGATCGCGAGATCGAGCGCATCGCTCTGTGGATGGCGGACGCACTGGTCGACGCGGCGTTGCGTGAATCCGCGCAAAGGCCGATGGATCGGCCGCATCCTCGCAAAGGTTCAAAGGCCTTGGCGGTCATGGCCGAGTCGTTCTAGACCAGGGACGATTTCGGCTGATACGCGTCGAGCACTGGCCCGCTCCGCCGTCCCGATGGCAGCTACGGGGCCCGCTCCGGTCACAGTGCCTTCCCGAGCGCTATTCAGTGGAGCTCAACTGGAGACGAAAACGGCTTGGTCGCGTCCACCACGAACAGGACAAGGGCGCTCAGTTCAGTCTTTCCGCTGTTGAAAACTTCCATCGGCATGCCGGCAGAATGTCCATTCATCGTGTGCCCGGCCTCGACATGACTAACTCCCTGTGGAGTTCTTTGGCCTAGCTCGCCCGAGATCACGTAGAAGGCTTCGGAGCCCGGATGACTATGCTGCGGTGTCTTCGCTCCGGGCGGCCCCGAAGCGTGGTTGATGCGCAGCAGGTACTCGGGTGCGGTGATCGGCGGCACGGGCCCTATCTCGGCGACCTCGGTTCCGCCACGTGTCGAGCCACCCTTGGGACCGAGCGTAAAGAGCCAGTCCTTGCCCGCGACTTCAGCGGCCAGCGACGGCGCGCCGTCATAACTCACCGTGTTTGGATTCCAACGATCAGGGCCAATGGCGGCCTGCGCCTGCGCCAAACTGGGGAAATTCTCAATCCGCCAATACAGGGGCCCATCCGGTAGTTGCTTGACCCTCTTCTCGGCCACGGGTTTGACGACATAGACTGCGTCGGCCCCCGCTGTCGATTGCACTGCACATAGCCCCAAACCCAATACCGTAGCCATAGCAATCAGGAGCCGTTTCATCGCTACCTCCGATCCGGCGACCATTTCCCGCGGCCAAACATTGCAGGGAAAGCCACCTCCGCTAGGGATAGAAGCCCGAAGCCACCAAGCCCGGAACTCCATCCACCTTGACGGCCTTGACGTAGGCCCACTTTTGCGATGGTTGGGTCTGCCCGGGTTTCGGGAACATGTAGTCGACCCACCCTGACCCCTTGGTTTCGGCTGTTCGAATCATTGCGTCATGGAAGAGCTTGCCGTTGGCGTCTTTCTGACCCGTGACCTTGGTCCCCTCGCGGGCTGGGAAGGCGGGGTTCAACAAGACATCCGACTTCAGATCGTAGACAAACAGATATGTATCGCCGTGGAACCACTCGGAGTCCTTCACTCGGAACTCGGGGAATGCTGCCTTGCCTTTACTGTCGATCAAAGCCGCGGCCTTGTTGACCAACGTTTCTATCTGCCTGGCTTTGTCGGATGCCGGCGGAGCCTGCTGGGCAGTAGCAAGGTCGGCCATCGCCAAGTTGATCAACATTGCGCAAATCACCATTTGCTTGAGCATCGATTTCTCCTGCACAAAGACGGGCCAATGTCTTTGCCCCGCCTCACGCAACGACGCGCACGTTGCCTGATCAGCATGGGCATTCGATCGGTCAGCCGGTGGTCAGCCAGTCGGTGGCCTGCGCGATTGCGCTGTTGGGGAAGACTTTTATCGGGCACGGCATGGCAAAGCTGAAAAAGCGACTGAGGTTGGCAATCCAATCGACATCGGTCACGATGGCGATCCTTTCCCACGCCTTCCAATGGCCGACGCCGAGTTTCAGGTCGTCCCACATCGCTCCCGCGGAGAAGCCTTTGAACTCGGGGCCGACTTGATAGAGAAGCCGCAGCTTGTCGAACTGCTTCACCCTCGATTCGACGGTCGGAACGAAGACCGCCTCATAGTCGCTTGCGCTCACGTAGCCGGAAGCGACGATGCCAACGACATTGTCGGGAAGACCGGAAATCGGTTCGATCATGTTCGTGCCCCATCGGTCGGGTGGAAAGATGGAAAGCAACTCCGGCTCTAGCCGGCGTCAGAGTGCATTGGACGGCGGGCCCGGCACGAAGTTCACTTGTGAATCGGGCATCTGTCGGGAACACTCGCTTCTGGGCGGATACGGGCTGCTACCGAAAGGACCGTGTTCGCGGCGCGCGCTTGCACGACCAGCCGATCGTCGCAGTCGGAGACCTTCCGTCGAGTTCCGTTCATGGATCCGGAACCTTCCTCAATGTTCATCGATCTGCTCAACAGGACGTCCCGCATTCTGGTGCTGTCCTCGGAAACGTGGTCGGCACATGCGATTGCTCCTCAGCTATCCTGCCAACTGCGGCAGATCTTGAGCGTCGGATCGAAGGCTCACAGCCCGATGGCGCGACCAAACAGGGCAGGCGCCTTCATAACGAAAGGACCGCGCATGACTCAGATCACAGGTGTGCTTGGCGACGTCGATCCCGATCGCGTCTTCAAGGACCTTGCAGTCCAATATCGATTGCTGCCGGACCATGGCGAGTCTGTTGGCGACGAGCTTTGGGGATACACGATGGCTGTGGTGACTCTCTGCGCCAAGATCGCTGATGCTCACGACAACACACAAAGTGGCGGCTCTCCGGGTGACTCCATTCGAACGGCGCTCCTCGACTATCGAATCCGCTAGCGGCATGCGAGTGTGACCTCGCGACCCTCCCTTGGCCGCAGCGCCGAGGCAGTTCGCGTCTGGCTGCTACATTCGTAGGCAAAACCCAGCCAATCGCCATGCCGACCCCTACAGGTGACCCTGAAAAGCAGCGTTTCGAAGCTCTTTCAGATTTTCGGTTCAGATTGCGCAGCTTCCTGAGATTCAGCGAGGACGCCGCGCGAGTTGAAGGAATCACCGTGCTGCAGTATCAGTTGATGCTTCATACGCAGGGCTTTCCGAACAGAAACTGGGCGACCATTAGCGAGATCGCGGAACGGCTGCAGGCTCAGCCTCACGGCGTGGTCGCCTTGGTCTCGCGTTGTGAAGAGGCCGGCTTGGTAAAGCGCAAGACAAGCAAGACCGATCGAAGGCAGGTCGAGGTCCACCTCCTGGCCGCAGGCCGCAGAAAACTGGCCTCGCTCGCCGCTCAGCATGCGGGACGGCTCGATGCGCTTGCGGAGGCGGTCAAGCTGGCCAACCGCATTCGCGATTGAGACTGGACTCTTTGGCGGGCCGCGTCCCATTCCGCGTACGTCCACGGCCCGGCCGCTTTCGACTCCAAATGTAAACTTCTGTTTCAGCGCGTGAACTTTCACACACTGCAAAACGCGGGCACTCTGTCAATCTAAGCAGATGAGCAATTGCTTTCCGACAGACCCAGCGTGTCCGGGACATGACGCGGGTCCGTCGTGCTCATGGCCCTGATCTGTCCCAAATGCAAGACGCGGAACCGAACGGTCGCCAAGTTCTGCATCGAGTGCATCGCATCGCTGCCGACGGGCTGCTCGGACAGTGATTTCGCGCCCTCGACGCTGGCCGCGCAAAAGGCCTCGTACCTGAATCTGTTTCGCGCACTGGACGCTCTGGGACGCGGTTCGCAGCCCACCCCGCGCGCAACCAGAGAAACGGCCGCCAAGAGGGTGGCTCCTGCCTCCAAAGGCCTTTGGATCAGCGTAGCCAGCCTGATCACTTTGCTGGCAATCGGATCGGCCGGGTGGCTCGCGGCGGGCGCGGGAGGCTGGTATCCCTTTACCGCCGGCAGCGCACAGGTGGACCCTCCGCGGCCGGACGGCTTTGCCAACGAAGTAGCGCCAACGAAAAGCGCTCCGGAGATTCAGGAAGCGCCCGCCCTGACTGCTGTCCAACGGCAGATCGCCCCGGTCCTGGAACCATCGCCTCCCGCACACGCCTCGCAACCCGCCGTGAACGAAGCCCCAAGGCCAAAGGCCGTCGCGCCAGCCGACCCGATGCCAGCTTGCTTGGGCATGAATTTCATCGCCAAGGCGCAATGCATGGCCTCTCAATGCCTGAAGCCGGCCTTCAAGGCGCATGCGCAGTGCGAGGCCGTTCGCCGCCGGCAACAACTGGAAGAGGAGAAACGCAATCCGGTCGCCCCATAGGCATCGCCGCCAAAGTTGAATGCCCGTCGATCGTCATGGGTCGTTCGAAAGATGCGAACAGTTTCAACGTTTAATGGCGTTCCGAACCGGACAGCAACCGGCATCTCCTCCGATCTTGAGGTTTCATGAAAAGACCCTATCGAAGCTCTGTTCTGCTCGTGGTTGCCGTCGGCGCATTGGGCGGCATGAGCGCGATGGCTGGCCCGACGACCACGCAGGCCCAGGCGCAGGTCGGCGACATCGTCGATTCGTCGGGGACGGTCATCCAGAGTTCGTACGTCAGGATGGCGGCCCAACTCAGCAAGGAAGCGGGCATCGCGTATCGCTATGGTCCCGATGCGAACTCTTACGGCACGGCCAACAAGGGTCCTGTGCTGTCCAAGCCTGCGGACACCAAGCTCACCGCGCCGGCGCAGAACGTCCCGTTCTACTGGTCGGTCGGCGGTCCTGTGACGGGCAATTCCGCGGCGTATTCCACGAATCAGGCCAACGCGATCTTCGTGGCCGACGACCCGACGCGGCGTGTCGGTGTGAGCCTGCTCCAGGTCTCTGGCTACATGTACAACGTGTTCGCCCAACTGCCGCAGCTTCCGTGGCAGATCTATCAGGCGGGCCAGGGCATCGATACGCCGAACGTCATGAACTACAAGGCCGCCGGCATCACGAGCGGCGACCCGGTGGCCATCGCCCGATGCGAAGGCGCCGTCGGCTTCTGCGCCGAAGCCGTGGTCGCCTTCCAGAACGGCGTGCTCGGCACGGTGGGGAGCAACACGGCAAGCAACAACGCGACCACCATGCTCGCGCCCAACAAGGTGCCCACGGGCGTCGCTGTGACCAACGGCAACGAGTTCGCGCTGGTGACGGTGTGGGACACCGCGGCGCTGAAGGGCCAGGTTGCCGTGGTGGCGCTGGCGGGCCTGTGCGACGGCTGCGACCCGATGAACTCCGCGCCGCACAAGTCCAATGGTGTCACGTATGCGGCGTGGTACGAATGGTGGCATGAGTGGAAGGGCGTCTACCCCGGCCTGCCCAACATGGGCAACACCGCCTTCATGAAGGTCCTGGGCTATGTGGACATCCCCGGCATGGCGGCGCCGACGGAAATCGCGGTGACCACCAATCTGCACCAGTTCAGCGGCATCCTGGGCGGCGGAAGCTTCATGGGCGAACCCAACTCGCCCTTGACGAGCAATTGGGCGAACTTCGTTCGAGGCGCCGACCACTACGGCCGCTATGCCAAGGGCGGCGTAGCAGTGGTGATTTCCAAGTCGGAACAGAAGGCCGCCTTCATCGACCTGAAGCCGCTCTTCAGCTACTTCAACGACATGTACTTCAGCGCCAACGTGACGAGTACGTCCAACCTCGGGCGGGCCGCCAATCAGTGGCCCTACACCTTCGATCACGTGTCCTCGCAGAAGCCGACGGTGATCAAGACCATGTCGCTGGGCGCACGTCCGACGGCCGTGAGGACCACGGTGACGACCAACAACCCGCGCGCCTGGATCGCCACGCAGGACGGCACGCTGCACATCTACAGCCTGGRTGGCTACGCGCCYGGCGCGACGGTCGCYWCGCCMTCGSCGAGCGCCATCGCCGAGGTGGGCASCGTGMSCGGCATCGGCCGCAACCCGACCTCGCTGGCCGCGTCGAAGRGCGAACCGAGCGRWGSCRYCRACGACTCGATCAAYCRGCAGGTSATCGTSGGTTCGCGCGGCGACAACARGATCTCGTGGGTGCGCTTTTCCAAGGACGGSAACAGCGGCAGCGTCGTGCGGACCATYCRRCACAACCTGCTGACGGAYCTGRTCGCSGTGGAGGACRMSGASAACTTCGCCAACKCGAACAACSTGGTGAGCGTGGCCGACTACGGCGGCAAGGCCATCCGCAACTACCGCTACGGGCCGGTGATCTTCTCGGACGGCGGCGCCTGCCCGCCACCCAAAGGATGCCCGGTCAATGCGATCAACGGCAGCATCGCCGAATACGCTGGCGCACTGCCGCTGCCGGGCAAGCCCTTCCAACTCTCGACAGCCAACGTGCCCTGAGGCAAATCGCCGATGCACTCGTCGTCGAGCGGCAGTTGGCCTACCATCGGCCCATGCACGAAATGCTCCAGCTCACCGTCGGTCTGCCGGAGATTGGGCTTGCGCCCGGCGAGGCCGTCGTGCGCGAAGGCGGCCTGGCGATGGTTTCGGAAGTGCTGGACCAACTGGCGCACCGCCAGGGACCGCCCGCGAGCCCCGGCTCGGCCAGGGACCCGAACCCCGAATACTGAGGGCCTTCTTCTCCGCGCCGTTCGAGACTCAGAAGACCGATCGCGCAGGCGGGCGTTCGGCGTCCAGTTCCAGCGCCTCTTCACCCATCAGCGAGCGCCACGACGCGGTGCCTGCCGCCAGGTCGATCACGATGTGCGCGGGAACCGGCCCGATCTGCCTGCCGGCATTGAACACCCAGGTGGTGCCGAGGCGGTCAGCCCACGCTCCGGCAGGCTTGAAAGGCGGCTCGTGCACATGCCCGGTGAGCACAAGGTCGGGCCGATACTTTGCAATCCAGGCGGCGACATCCGGATCGCCGTACTCCCGCTTGCCGGTCCAGCAGGTGGGCAAGCCGAGCGGCGGCCAGTGATAGATCCAGACCCAGCGTGCGGGTCGCCGCCCAGCGTTCGCGGCCAATCGCAGCTCGAGCTCTGCCCGTCCCTTCGGGCCGTCCCACCACGGACAGATCGTGATCAGGGTGTCGCCGATCGTCACCGAATCGCCATCCGTGGAGACGCCTGCACGCCGGCTCTCCGGCAGCCACAACGCCGCCCTTTCCCCATGCCGGTCCGTGCCCGTCAGGTCGTGATTGCCCGACGCCACCACCAGCGAGTGGCCTGGATTCATCAACGAAAAGTAGCGCAACAGGACGACCGATTGCGCATCGAGCGAAACCGGCGAACTCACATCCAGATGATCGCCGGCGATCACCACGAGATCGTAGGAAGGCGCCAACCGCACCACCCAATCGAGTTGAGGCAGCGTGTAGTGAAGGTCCGAGACAAGAAGGATGCGCACGACATTCCCTGCAGCGGCGGACCTCGCATTGTGACCTGCTGCCTCCGCCACGTACGTGCTGATAGGTGGCGGCCGGGATTTACCCGTCTAGCCACCGGGACAAGAATCGGTTCGCGTCTGCTGGCAGGTCGCATGAGGTATGCGACCCCGCGCGGGCACACCATTTCATCAAGGAGCCCGAAATGAGCAAAATTCTTGCAGCCATGATCACCGCGCTGATTGCGGCAGGTGCTTACGCCCAGAACCCACCGGGTGCTTCGTCGCAGGAGCAGGTCATCACCAACACCAAGCCGCAGCAACGTGCTCAGGCGAAGGACAAGACAAAGTCGCAGAAGGAGGTAGGGAACACCGGCGGCGATGAAGCGGGCTCGGCCATGAACGATGACATCGGTTCCGGCAAGGCAGCGGCGGCCGGCCAGGCGAAAGCCAATGCGCGCATGGCCAAGAATCCAAAGGACAACGCTGGCCAGTTCCCCGCTCCGCCCAATACTCCCGGCATGCCGGCAGCCAAATAGGCCAGGACTTGCCTGAGCGGCTTGGGTCCTCGATCGGAACCGGGGGCTCTTGGAGGACCCAGGATCGCAGATGGAAGAACTGCTGCACACCTCTGCGCACATCCTCTCGCGACTGCTCGAAGCCGCTACGCTGGTGCTTCTTGCGCTGGGTGCGTTGATGGCCATCACAAGGCTGGTCGCCGGCGCGCTCGCACGTCGGCCGGCGAACGAGGTGGCGTTGGACGTGTGGCAGGGCCTGTCACGCTGGACGATGGTGGGCCTCGAGTTCCTCCTGGCCGCGGACCTGGTGTCGACGGTGGTTTCGCCGAGTTGGGACGAACTCGGACGCCTGGCCACCATTGCGGCGATACGGACCGTGCTCGGCTTCTTCCTCGGGCGTGACCTTGAAGCCGCTCGCAGGATCGCACGCGAGAACGCCGAGATGGCCGCCGCGGTCGGCAAGGGCCGAAGTTGACCAAGCGCTCCCAGCTGTCAGCTCGGAACTGTCGCGTCGGTCATCAACCTCGGCAACTCGCCACTCGCGATGAGCTTCTGGAGATCCTCGGCTCCACCGATCAGCGTGCCCCGCACGAACACCATCGGCAGCGTTGGCCAGCCGGTCCACATCTTGAGCGCATTGCGCTGGCGCCATTTCGAGAAATAGCTTCCATAGCCGATGTAGTGGTAGGGCACCCCGGCTTCATCGAGCAGGCGCCGGGCCTTCTTCGGAAATGGGTTGATCCCCATCCCGACCACGACGACCGGATGCGCCGCCACGGCGCCCTGCACCTCGCGGACGATGGCGGACTGGTGCCGGGCAATCTTGTCGCGGACGGCGGGATGAATGTGGGTTTCGGCAAGGACTGCCCGGGGCATGAGTGCTTTCTTTGGCTTTCTTTGAAAGCAAGGCAGCTTACATGCGCCGCACGACTGGGTAAAAGTCTCCTGGGGAATCGAATCGCCCCCGGCGTTCGCTTTGGGGGCTCTTTGATCGGCGATCTCCGTGGACGATGAGCAGATGACTCGCGCGGCGCTCATCTCCGACCGGATCGTCGTCTTCGTCTTCATCGCCGGGGTCGACCAGGCGACCCGGATCGACGTCCAGGCGATCATGAAACGCGTTGAGATGAACCCGCAGCGCGGGCTCGAAGTCTGGCTGGGGCATGGCGAGCGACATGATGGGCACTCCAGTTACGTTTGCGAGGAAGGTATGTCCCTTGGCCCGCACCCGGTGTAGGAGGCCGGGCGCGGCGTAGCGCTCCGCCGGCTAATTCGATGGCTCAATGAGTCCTACGAAATCGCGTCCTTGTCGGCTCTGTCGTACATCGCTTCGTTTCGATTGCGGACGCGCCCTGCCCTGCTCTATCGTCGGGGCTCTTCAGGAGAACACATTCATGGCAACCAACACCGTCCGTCTGCACCGCGTGCTGCGCACCCCGCCGGAGCGGCTCTACCGTGCATTCATCGACCCCGGCGCCTTCGAGCGCTGGCTGCCGCCATTCGGGTTTACCGGCAAAGTCCACAGCATGGAACCTGTGGTCGGGGGCGCCTGGCGCATGTCCTTCACCAACTTCGGCACCGGCCACAGCCACTCGTTCGGCGGAAAGTACCTGGAACTCGTTCCCGGCCAGCGCATTGCATACGACGCGACATTCGACGACCCCAACCTGCCGGGCAGCATGAAGACCACCGTGACGCTGACCCCGGTGTCCTGCGGCACTGAGATGTCCGTCGTGCAGGAAGGCATCCCCGATGTGATTCCGACCGAGATGTGCTACCTGGGCTGGCAGGAGTCGCTTGTCGCGCTGGCCCAGTTGGTCGAGCCGAACATCCCGGGTTGAGCAAGCGAATCTATCGCCCTGCGACGGACCAACCCGCCTGCTGGTTCGTTTTGTCGTTTTCATACTCCCACCGCGTGCCGCAGGCGTCGCAACGGTAGCTGGTGATGGTGACCGTGTGACCGCCGGTGTCGCCATCACTGCGTTCCGCCTTGCGACTGGAAGTCTGAACGAGCTCTGCGTGCCCGGGCGCACGGCGCCAATTGCGCTGGATTCCTGCGCACGAGGTGCAAAGCACCATCTTTTTCTGGTCTTCTCGTCGGTCGGAATCGTTGGTCATACAGTTTCGTCACCCAGTCAGTCGTTTTCGAGCATGGGCCGGGACGCGTTCGACCATGCTTCAGGAAGCACAGATTGTCGGTCCAAGCACCTACGCCATGGAGCATGCCGTGCAGATATCCGCCACCGTCAGGAACTCGCGAGCCCACCACGAAGTCGCCGTGCGCACCGGCGGAAACACGCAATCGCTCGCCGTGCTCTCCAAGCCCTCTGGCAGGGGCTCCGCGATCAATGGCGGCGAGTTCCTCATGCTCGCGCTCGCAACGTGCTACTGCAATGACCTCTACCGGGAGGCTGAGCGTCTGGACATTCCGGTAGAAGGGGTCGCGGTCGAGGCGACGGCAGAGTTCCCGGGCATTGGCCTGGCGGCATCCAACATCCGATACGAGGTCACCGTGTCGTCTCCGGCGCCGCTTGAGGCCATCGCCGCCCTGGTGCGCCAGACGGATGCGGTCGCCGAAGTACACAACACCATTCGTGCAGGAGTTCCGGTCGCTCTTTCAGAGCCTCCCGCCGGCTTGGCGGCAGCTACCGGCTCAATTTGATGAGACTGAATACGATCGCTGCGAGCTGGGCGATGTTGATCAGGATCGCGGTGATGTGAGTCCTGCGGAATCCCGGAATTGCATCCATGTCATTCGACTGGATCTGCGTTCCGAGCGAGTCCATCTTGGGGATGATCATCTTGCGCAGGACGACGGCAATCAACGCCAGCGCTGCAGCACCCGCCGCGATCCCCGGACGACCCGCAGATGCAAAGCTGACCGCTGTTGCACTCGCCGTCAAGAATGCGGCGCGGTAGTAAATGTTGAAGAAGCCCCGCACAAAGCGGGCGTCGAGCGGCGTGTCGTGCTTGAGGATCAACAGCGGAATGGAACCCATGATGAAGTAGGCCGTCGTGACGAGGAGTGCCACCGTAAAGAACAGGGCAAGAATCAAGGCGGCAGACATGACTGTATGGAAGCCTTCATGCGAGCGGCAACTCGCGCATCAGGTTGCTGCGCACCCACGTGAACGCCCCCGACTGGACATTGCTCGCTTGCCAGCGGCGGAATTCGGGATCGGCCGACAACAGATCCGTGACCTTGGCGTACGCCGTCGCGTTCTCGAACTGAACCGTCATGACGTAGTTGCCCAGCTCCCCAGCGGCCACGGCCCACAGTTGGGCGTCGGGCGCTCCGTGCTTCTTCCAGAGCGCCGCGCCCGCCTTCACGGCTTCGATGACGGCTCCGAGATCGGCTCCGGGGTTGGGTCGCAGGACATATCGCGCTTCGTAGGCCATGGAAGTCTCCTTCGATGCAGAAAGAGCCGACATTGAAGCACTTGGGCGGTTGCAGGGCAATCGAGAAAGACTTGCCGCTGGCGATGCTCACCCTTCGGCCTCCACGCAATAGGTCTGGATCGGCTCCGCCTTGCCCTTGACCATTGCCGGCGGCATGGCCCGCAGGCGAAACTGATCGCCCACCGTGAGGCGAATGTCCTCCGTGATCAACAGATCGACTTCGTACTTGCTGGTCAGCCCTTCGACCCGGGAGGCGACGTTGATCGGATCGCCCGTCACGCTGAACTTCGAAAGGCCGGCGGTGCCGATCACGCCCGCCACCACCTCCCCGCCGTGAATGCCGATGCCGAAGCGCAGTTCGGGCAGGCCCTTCTCGCGCAAGGTGGCGTTGTACCGCGCCAGTTCCGATCGCATTTCCAGGGCGGCCAGTACGGCGTCCCGCGCCTGCCAGGGGTTGGCCTCCATGGCGCCGAACAGGGCCAGCAAACCGTCGCCCACGAACTCGGTGACATGACCATGATGACGAGTGATCGCAACCGTCATGTGGCGGAAATAGTCGTTCAGGATGCTCACGGTGACTGCGGGATCGAGCCGGTCGCACAGGGCCGTGAAGCCGCGCAGGTCCGCAAACAACATCGTCACTTGGCGCCGCTCGGGTGCGAAGGCGTCACCGGTACGGGTGAGCCGCTCCACCACGTCAGCCGGCACGAAACGCTCGAACTGACGTTGCAGTCGCTCCAGCCTGTCATCGGCCGCCAGCAGCAACTTCTCGAGTTGTTCGTTCTGGCGACGGCCGCGCAGAACGAACACCACGACGCCCGAAAGGACGATGACCCCGACCGCGGCAAGGACCCACGTCAGCGCCATCACTCCAGCAACATGGCCAGCCGGACGGTTCCATTCGCCAGCGAAGCCACGCCGATGGCTTCGAGCAGCGCGTCATCGGCGCCCAGTTCGGCACCGAGGGCGCGTGTCTTTTGCTGGATCGACGAAGGTTCGTAATACACCGTGTCGCGCGCCCAGGCCAGGAGGCCGGCTTCGCGTTGCGCCAGTCGGGGGCAGCGAAGCGTCGACATGGCGTCTGCGATTTCGGCCTGGCTCAGGCCCTCTTGGAGCAACATGCGGGTCGCCGCGCCTTCGCAATACGGGCAGCCGAGCGTTCGCGCGACCACAGCGAACATCAGCGCCTTGGCGTTGCGGCTCAGCACCCCCGACTCGAACGCGCCATCGAGCGCCGCCTTCACGACCCTGCCCGCAGGCAGACCGGCAAGCGGCGCCACCACCACGCCAAAGGGGCCGGTAGCCAGCGCAGCCTGATCCTGCGGCGCTTGCTCCGGCCTGCTCGGCGCGAACTTCTTCATCGTCCGCATCATGAGCGCGAGCAGCCAACGGAAATGTCCGCTGGCCATGCGTTCGAACTTCTGCTCCGGCGGACATGCCAGCAGGGTGCTCACGCGGTTGTAGAAGCAGCCGAGCGAGATCGCAAAGGCGATTTCACCGATTTGCGCCGGGGTGTAGCCAAGTTCGAGCAGCTTGGCACGCTCCGCCGCGGCCGGGCGTGGCCTCGATCGCGCAAGACTGCGGCAGAAGGCGATGTAGGCGCGCTCCTTGTCGTCCAGTTCGGCGGTCTGCACGTCACGCTCGACCTGCTGGATGAAAGACTCGGAATAGCCCAGCACCTTCATGTAGGCGCGGTTCGCGCCATAGCAGTAGCGGCACGAATTCTCCTGGGCCGTCACCATGTTGCCGATGCGAAGCAGCCGCTCCGGCAGCGCGACCCCCACATAGTTCGTCGCCTCGTAGGCAGCCTCGCGCAGCCAGCGGCTGGGTGCAACCCGGCGGTCGACCTCGAGGACCTGGGCACCGCGACGCTTCAGTTCGGCTTCCCACGCCTTGTCGTGCGCCGCCGGCAGGACCGGCTCGCTCCACTGGATTTCACTCAGCAGTACAGCCATCTGCCGCTCCGGTGTCGGATCGTTTGCACATGGGACAACTCCTCAAGGACGGCTCGAATGCTACCCAATGCGGGCCGCCTCCGCTTGCCTTGCAACGTTCGAAGCAGATTCGCGCGCGGTGGCTTCACGGCATACTTGAAGCAGTCACAACTGTGTTGAATGCTCCCGTATGGACAAAGAAGTCGACCCTGCAGTACTTGCGGTCATCAATGAAAAGCGCCTGACAGGCGAAAAAAGAACGCCCGTCGAGATCATCGCCAGGATGGGCGTGTTCGAAGCACGCGAAAAAGCCTCCGAGCACGCCTGGCTGGCAACGGGCGACAACGTCATCGCCACCGTCTGGGCCGAATTCGTGAGCGTCGGCGCCGGCGGGCGGTGGTTCTATCTCGAATCCCTGGACACCCATCATCGGATTGGCGGCGGCGAGCGCAGTGCCCTGCAAATGCAGCGCGCCAAGGACCGGCTCAACCTGCTCAAACGCACGCTGGACGCGGGGCAGGGGTTGAGGGTCGTCCTGCAGACGAACCGTGTCGCCATTCTCGATATGGAGACCGACAGGGCCGCGAGGGTTTCGACGCGGGTGCCGGACGACGAGCACTGGCATATCGCGGCGTGGAATCCCGAACAGAGATTCGCGGTCATGGTTCGCGGCCCGCAAGGCTGGCAGCCGACCGAGGAAGAGATCCAGGCCGCACGGGCGCGAGGAAGCCTTCCCGCAGTGGCCGTGGTGCCGGAGGGCACGTCCGGCCAGGCGTCCCGGGAAGACGTCCAGACGGCCGCGCTGGACTACCTGACGCGTCATTTCGCGGGCTACGGCTACAAGGCCGAGAACGTCGCGAGCCAGAAGCTCGGCTACGACATCGAGGTGTCGGACAAGAAGGGCAACACCTTGCTCAAGCTCGCGGTCAAGGGCACCTCGCCCGGCATGACCAGCTTTCAGCTGACGGGTGAAGAGCGCGCGTGCGCAAAGCGCGGAGATCCGTGGCGCCTCGTGGTGGTGACGGACGCAACCAGCCCTGCGGCGCAGCACAAGCTCTACAAGCCCTCGGAGGTCGAGAGCGCACCGGGTCTCGAACCGCTGCTCGAATAAGGCGTTGCGCCCTCGGCCGCGAGGCTGCCCATGCCGACCAGCGCGGCCTCGACGGCCTGATCCAGCGGCGTATGCGGCTCGTACCCCAGGGCTGCGACGAGCCGTGCGTTGTCCATGCGTATCGGCGTGCGCCACAGGTAGCGCATCTCGCGCATTTCACGGAAAGTCGTCACGAATGGCGAAGCCAGCATCAGCAGCCACCAGGGGAAGGCCGAGACGCGCGGCTCGCTGCCCGTGCGGCGCAGGACCACGCGCCGGATGGCGTCGCTCATCTGCGTGCCGTCCGCGTCCCAGTGGCCTGCCATGTGAAAACTCGCGAAGGTGCCGAGCGAGTCGCGGCGCGCCAATAGCTCCACCATCGTTCGCGCCACGTCGGGCAGGTACGACCATTGGTGCCCGACGCCACGCTCGCCGGGATCGCTCACAGTCTTGACGGGCTGCCCGGCCTTGACCAGCCCCTGCGAGAACCAGTTGTTGGCCGCCTTCGGCCCGAAGAAATCACCGGCCCGCACGATCAGCACGCGCGCGCCGTCCTGGCTGGCTTTCAGCAGGCGCTGTTCCATCTCCACGCGAATCGCACCCTTGCGCGTCAACGGGTGCTGCGGCGAATCTTCATGCAGCACCGGGAAGGCGTCCGGTCCGAAGTTGTAGACCGTGCCCGGCAGCACGATCGTCGCGCCTTCGGCGATGGCAGCGGCAATGGTGTTGTCCAGCATCGGCAGCACCCATTCGGACCACCGGCGATAGCCGGGCGGATTGACCGCGTGGACGATGACCGAGCAGCCTTTCGCCGCATTGGCAACGTCTTGCCGATTCAGTGCATCGCCGCGCAACCATGTCAGGCCGTCCTTGCGCTCCACGGCTTGCTCGGCGCCGCGTTTCAGCGCGCGCACCTGCCAGCCTGCGTCTTGCAGTTGGCGGGCAAGTTCGCCGCCGATGCCCCCTGTGGCGCCGAGAACCAGAACCGTTCTGCTGCTGCTCATGACTTTTCTCCATTCGTTGCTGATGGACGAATTCTTGGCGGTATCCCATCGGATTGAAATTGCATGGAACCATCCAGCCGCTATACATTGATGTATGAGAGAAGACATTGGCTGGGAGCTCTACCGCTCATTTCTTGGCGTGCTGAAGGAAGGTTCGCTGTCCGGTGCCGCACGGGCGCTCGGCATCACCCAGCCGACCGTGGGCCGCCATATGGCGGCGCTCGAAGGGGCGCTCGGCGTCGTGTTGTTCACGCGGTCGCAACTGGGGCTGATGCCCACCGAGCTGGCGCTGGCGCTCCGGTCCTA
This sequence comes from Variovorax sp. 10L426, assembly GCF_056395305.1. NCBI lineage: Bacteria > Pseudomonadati > Pseudomonadota > Betaproteobacteria > Burkholderiales > Comamonadaceae > Variovorax > Variovorax sp. 10L426. The sequence continues at coordinate 189,477 of NZ_JBFTJF010000001.1, forward strand.
CGCCGAGGCCATGGAAAGCACCGCCGCCTCCCTGGAGCGCGCAGCTTCCAGCCACGGTGAGGGCGTGCGTGGCGTCGTGCGTGTGTCAGCCAGCGAAGTGGTCGGCGTCGAGGTATTGCCGCCCATCGTTGCGCGGCTGCGAGAACGCCACCCGGACCTGAAAGTCGAACTGGTGCTGACCAACCGCGTGCAGGATCTTCTTCAGCGCGAAGCCGACATTGCGGTTCGCATGACGCGTCCGCGTCAGGAGCAACTCGTGGCGCGCCGCGTGGCGCAGATCGAACTCGGCCTGCATGCGACCAGCGATTACCTGAGCCGGCACGGCACCCCGCGCAACGTGCGCGATCTGGAAGTCCACTCGATCATTGGCCACGACCAGCCAACCGACTTCATCCGGCGCATGGGCAAGTCCCTGCCAGCCTACAGACGCGAGGGCTTCTCGCTGCGCACCGACAGCGATCTCGCGCAACTGGCGCTGATCCGCTGCGGCGCGGGCATCGGCTTCTGTCAGGTCGCACTGGCCAGGCGCGACGACTCGCTGCGGCGTGTGCTTGCGAAGTCGTTCTCGCTCCAGCTGGAGACTTGGGTCACGATGCACGAGGACCTGCGCAACAGCCCGCGGTGCCGCGCCACCTTCGATGCGCTGGCCGAAGGAATGCAGGAATACGCCGGAAACATGTAACAGGGCCCGCTAATTCTTGCCAGAGGTAACCAGTATTGGCAAATCGTGGGTGTGTCCGGGTCTCGTACGTGGTTGCTACGTGGCCGCCGGGATTTCGCCTCCGTGCGTTGCATTCCATCATGTCCAGCGCCAACAACCAGCCGACAACCGGTAACCACCATGACCTACCTTCCCGTTTCATCGCTCAAGCACCTCGCGGCCGTCGCCTTGATCGCTCTGGCGGCAGGATGTGCCAACAACGCGCTCAACAACGACAACCTGGCCATCGCCTCCGGCTTCAAGGTCGTCACGCCCGTCAAGCCGGAACAGCGCGCCATGCTGGCGAAGCTGCCCAAGGACCAGGTCTCGCCGGTCAATTACCAGGGCAAGACGTACTACGTGATTCCCGATTCGATGAACAATCTGGTCTACGTGGGCGGACCGACGCAATACCAGGACTATCAAAAGCTGCGGGTGGCCAAGCAACTCAGCAACAACAACCTCGAGGCAGCCCAGATCAATCAGATGGACATGGACTGGGGTGGCTGGGGCGGATGGGGTGGTCCGGGATTCATCGGATTTCGCTAGCACGATCGTCGTTGAACGTGCGCTTTTTCCCTCGAGAAAGGCAGTCCCATGAAAAAGATCATCGCCATCGCATGCGCCGTCCTGGCCATGGCGGCTTTGCCAGGGTTCTCGTCGGCACAGGGGGACGGCGGCAGCCAGACATCCTGCGAGTTGCAATTCAGCACTTGCAAGCAGACGGCCCACGCTGACTACCAATTCTGTGTCCAGGCCTCGGAACAGAACTGCAAGCGGAATCTGGACAGGGCACTGCAGCAATGCAGCAACGCGCAGTACCGTTGCAACATGGCCACGGGCAATTACTAGCCATAGCAATAGCGAAGAACAACACTCCCGAACGGCCTATTGCCGTTCGGCAAATCGCGGCGTTAGCATCGGCGCCCTGACAGCAACTGGACGTCGTCGATGGCCGTGCGCCCCTCCGAAGCCTGCGCGACACCGGCTGCCATGCGATTCGCTTCCGATTCGCCGGTGGCCCAGGTGAAAAGGCCAACTCTGGCTTCGGTGCACGACTTGCTGCGCTTCGAGCGCCTCCTGTCGGATCTGTCGGCGACATTCATCGCCCTGCCCTCCCAGGAAATCGATACGGCGATCCAGGACAGCCTGGCGCGCGTCGTATTTGCGCTGAACATCGATCGATCCACCCTCAGTCGGGTCTTCCCCTTGAGCGGACGGATCGAGGTCACCCATTCGTTCGCTCGGGATGGCATCGAGCCGGTGCCCAAGAGCCTTGCGGCGCGCGAAGTCAGCCCCTGGGCGCTCAAGATGGCGATGGCCAACCGGCCGGTGGTTTTCGAGCGCCTCGACGACCTGCCGCCTGAAGCCAGCGTCGACAGGGAAACGCTGCGCAGCATCGGGCTCAAGTCGCATGTGACGATGCCGATCATCGTGGCCGGCGAACTGCATGGCGGCCTGAGCTTCGGTTCCGTCCGTGCGGAACGTAGCTGGTCGGACGAGCTTCTGAGTCGCATGCGGCTGCTGGCGAATGTTTTCGGTAGCGCCCTGGCGCGCAAGCGCACACAGGAACAACTCGACAATGCGATCGGGTTCGAGCGGCTGGCCAGTGGCATCCTGGCCTCCCTGGTACTGGCCGGGCCGGGCCAGACCGAAGCCGCGATCGGGATCGGCCTGCGCCAGATCGGCCAGTTCATGGGAGCCGAACGGGTCGGCCTCTGGGATCGCGTATCCGGTGACGCGACGTTTCGCACCGTCCAGCGCTGGCATGCCGATGGCTTTGAGGCGCCGTTCGCCGTGGGCGACACGCCTGATCTCCCCTGGATCATGCAGCGACTGGCGGCGGGCAACATCGTGCGCCTGCCTCGGGTCGGCGATCTTCCGTCTGCAGCCGAGGTCGACCGGATCGCATTGCAGGCATCCGGGGTGCGCTCCTTGCTGGTGGTGCCGATCTCCGTATCGGGCAGGATCGCCGGTGCCTTGTCGATCGCCAGCACGCAGCTCCAGCACGAGTGGCCGGACGCGCTGATGCCCGGCGTCAGCCTACTGGCCGAAGTGTTCGGCAGCCTTCACGCGCGCGATTCGGCCGAGCGCCGCAAGCTCGCCGCGGAGGTGGAGGCGGCACATTGGCGCGAGCGGCTGGCGCATCTTGTCCGGGTTCATACGGCGGGCGAGATGTCGGTCGCACTCGCCCACGAGATCACCCAACCGCTCGGCGCGATCGAGAACTACGCGCTGGCGGCACGCCGGCGTGCCGGCGAATCCGCGCCTGACCTGCCGCGTGTGTCTGAACTGCTGGACAAGGTCATCGGACAGGCCACACGTGCCGGCGACGTGGTCACGCGCATGCGAAGCATGGTGCAGCGGCATGAACTGGATCCGAAGCTCATCGACATCGAACGCGCGATCGCCGAATGCATCGGGATGGTGAAGATGGACTGCGAGCTGCGCGAGATCGATGTCCGTATGTCGGCAAAGAGCGGGCTGCCGTCGGTCACGGTCGACGAGATCCATTTGCAGCAGGTGGTGCTCAATCTGCTGCGCAACGCGATGGAGGCGATCGAGAATGGCGGCGGTGCGCGCGTGATCAGCGTCTCCATTGCACTCAACCAGCGCGAGGAGATCCAGGTGGAGGTCGCGGACACCGGCAGCGGCATTGCCGAAGGCGATCTGGAGCGGATCTTCGAGTCTTTCTACTCGACCAAGCCGAGCGGCCTGGGGGTTGGCCTGGCGATCTGCCGCAAGCTGCTCGAGGCGCATGGCGGCATGCTGTGGGCGTCGCACAATCCGGAAGGCGGCGCCCTCTTCCGATTCACGATTCCGGTCGCCGCACAGGCGGATTGACGATCAAAGACATGGCCGAACCCACTGTATTCATCATCGACGACGACGAGGGCTATCGCGACTCGGTACAGGAACTCGTGAGTTCGGTCGGCCTGCCCACCGAGACCTTCAGTTCGGCGCTCGAATTCCTCGACGTCTTCGATCCCGCGCGCCCTGGCTGCCTGGTGCTGGACGTTCGCATGGCACGCATGAGCGGCCTGGCGCTGCAGGAGCGACTGCACGCGATGGGCGCCACCATCCCGATCGTCTTCATCAGCGGCCACGGCGACATCGCCATGGCGGTCAAGGCGGTCAAGGAGGGCGCGGTGGATTTCGTGCAGAAACCCTACCGCGAGCAACAGCTGCTCGATGCCATCGACGAAGCGCTGCGCCGCAATGCAGCGCCGCGTCCGTATAGCGGGGACACGCAGCAGGCCCTGGCGAGCCGCATCGCGGCCCTGAGCCCGCGCGAGCGCGAAGTGATGACACTGGCGCTCAGGGGCCTGCCAAGCAAGGTGATCGCGAAGGAACTTGCGATCAGCCATCGCACCGTCGAGCAGCACCGCAGTCGCCTGCTCGAAAAACTGGGCGTGGGCTCGATTACCGAGCTTCTACGCCTCAATCTCCAGGTCTCGCCCGACTAGACCGCCCGCGGGCGCTACGTACGTGGCGCTGCGTGGTCGCCGGGATGGACTGCCCGCGTGCGCGCGTTCACCATGGGTATTCGAAAGGGCCGATCCGGCGGGCGCCGAAGGGCATGCCGCTGCCAAACGGTGGCGTGGCGGTGTCAGTCGAGATGCGTGCCGCCTCGTCGGAATTCATGCCTACACACGTGTATGTCGTCGCCGCCGATTCGCACGATCGCGCATGGATCGAATCGGCGCTCGTGCGCTGGGTGGACTCCTTGGTCTTCCTCGACGATGTCCGCGGGCAGCTCGCGAAAGTACCGCGCGCGCCGGGGCACTGCCTGATCGCCTCTGCCGACGAAGACGAGGCCGCGACGCTACGGCTGGTGCGCGAACTCAGAAGCTCGGGCGCCACCTTGCCGGTCATCGTGCTGGGCCCGCACACGGCGTTTCGGACGGCGGTCGACATCGCGCGGCTGGACGCGACCGATTTTCTCGAACGGCCGGTCAGCGTCCGACAGCTGTGTGCAGCCGTGCGCCGCGCCTGCTCGGAGACGCAGTGACATCGAGCGGCGCGCCCGACCATGGCCGACACGAAGATTGATACCGACCTGCTTCCTGGCGCCCTGTCGACGGCCACGTCTGAACTGTCGAACATCCGCCCCAGCCTGATCGAGAACGCGCTGACCCAGGCGTTGCCTCTGCCCGACATCATGTTCGGGGGTTTCGTGCTGGTGGTGGTGATCATGTTCCACGCGTTCTGGATCCGCATCATCACCAACTCGTTTCTGAAGCGATCGCAAGACATCCGGATGCGCGAATCGTTGTGGCGGACCGACCTGCTGTTTGCCGCCGCGGTGATGGCGATGCTGGTGCTGCATCTGGCCGAAGTGGTCGTATGGGCGGCCGCGCTGGTCTTCGGCGAGATCGTCGGCAACTGGGCCAGTGCCACCTACTTCGCAGCCAACTGCTACACCGCACTCGGAGAGCCGTTCTCGCTGCCGCGCGCCTGGCGCGTCGTGGCGCCCATCATTGCCATGTCGGGCATCTTTGCCTTCGCCTGGACGGCGAGCGTGCTGGTCAATTTCGTCGCTCGGTACAACGAGCTTCGGGCAGCCACCCTGGTGTCCGGACACTAACCGCGCGAACGCCATGCCGTCGCCTGCAGTACGTGGCAGCACCTACGGACTTCCGTGTGCGCACTGCATTCGCAGTCGTGCGCGCCCCGATGTCGGCAGCCTGCGGCCGGACCTAATCTTCCCCCTGCTTCCCAACAGGAATCCTCATGAACGCGTCTCCCCTCTTCGCCGCTTCGCTGGCCTGCGTGGCGATCTGCGCCGCCCAGCTGACAGGTTGTGCCGCGCCAGGCGGCGGCGCCGACGTGGTGGCGTCCGAAAACTCGAAGGACAAGGTCCGCAACGTTGGCTTCCTGAGCGAGCCGGGCCGGCTCAAGGCGGTTTCAGCCGATGGCGGACTGCTGTGCTGGCGCCAGTCCGGCGTCGATTGGAAGCGCTATGACAAGGTGATGATCGAGCGCATCCAGGTCTACATCAAGCCGACGGCCGACCAGCGGCCGATCGACCCCAGCGATCTCAAGACGCTGCTGGACTACTTTCATGCTGCGCTCGTGCGCGATCTGAGCCCGGAAGTGAAGATCGTCGACACCGCCGGACCGGGCGTGCTGCGGGTCCGGCTGGCATTGACGGCATTGGTGCCGACCAACACCGTCAAGAGCCTCGCGGGCACCGCCGTGCCCTATGGCTTCGTGGCCGAACTGGGGTCGGGCGCCAGTACCGGGCGCCCCGTCGGCTCGACACCCTACATGGGCCAGACCGGCCTCGAAGCGCAGTTTCGCGACGGCGCCACCGGCGCCGTGGTCGGCGAATGCGCCGACACCGAGATCGGACTCAAGTACGCGGCGGACCTGAACAGCGGCGCATCCACGGCGGCGCAGGCGTGGCTGGACGGCTACGCCAGCTCGTTCCAGAGCTGGACCTACGCACAGGATGCTTTCAACAAGTGGTCCGCCGTGTTCGCCCGGCGATTCGCCCAGCTGCGCGCGGGATCCTGATTTTCCTTGCAAGGCCATGGCACGCTCGAACACCCTTTCCATCACGGCAATCGGTCTGGTCTCGCTGCTCGCGGGCCTGCCCGCGGCCGCGCAGAACCTGGCTTCGGCGGACGCATGGCAATTCGAATTCGTCCCCTACCTGTGGTTCGCCGGCATTCGCTCGGACATCAAGCTCGGTCCGCTGCCCGGAAGCACCGTCCATATCAAGAGCAGCAGTGTGCTGGATGCGCTCGACTTCGGCGCGATGGGCACGCTGGAGGCCCGCAAGGGCCCCTGGGGCGGGCTGCTCGACATCATGTACGTGAAGCTCGGCGTATCCAACCAGTTTCTGGGCGGACTGGCGGGTGGCTACAACTTGAAGTACGACCAGACGGTCGTCACCATGGCCGGCTACTATCGGTTCGTCGACAACCCTACGGTGCAAGTGGATGTGCTGGGCGGCGCCCGCTACATCGACGCAAACAGCACTCTCGACGTCCCGCCCAGCCTGGTCGGGCCGGGACGACGGTTTGACAATTCCGCGGCTTGGTGGAACGGAATCATCGGCGTGCGTGCGCTCATGCCGGTTGGCGACAAATGGACCCTGATGGGCTACCTGGATGGCGGCGAAGGCAACTCGACATCGAGCTGGCAGGCGATCCTCGGAACCAGCTATGCGTATTCGCCCACGACTTCGTTCAAGTTCGGCTACCGCCACCTGGCCGTCAAGCTCGACGAGCACGCTCTCAACAAGGTGGCGCTGGGCGGCTTCTATGCGGGCGTCGGATTCAAGTTTTAATTCGACCTCATGAAGATTGAAGAACTCGCATCGAGCAACGCCATCGCTTCTCCCTCTCCCGGCATGCGATGGGTACCCGGCGGCACCTTCCGCATGGGTTCGGATCACCATTACCCCGAGGAAGCGCCAGCCCATCGCGTGACAGTCGACGGTTTCTGGATGGACGCGACCCCGGTGACCAACGCGCAGTTCCGGTCCTTCGTGGAGGCGACCGGCCATGTCACCTTCTGCGAGTTGCCGCCCAATCCCGGGGACTACCCCGGCGCGCTGCCGGAGATGCTCAAGGCTGCCTCATCGGTCTTCGTGCCGCCGCCTCATCGCGTGAGCCTGCACGATCATTACCAGTGGTGGCAATTCGTCGCCGATGCCAACTGGCGCCAGCCGCAGGGCCCGGGCAGCACCATCGCGGACAAGGACGACCATCCCGTCGTGCACCTCGCCTTGAGCGATGTGGAGGCCTATGCGAAGTGGGCCGGCAAGCAGCTCCCCACCGAGGCCGAATGGGAGTTCGCCGCCCGCGGCGGGCTGGATGGCGCCGAGTACGCGTGGGGTGACCAGTTCACCCCCGGCGGTCGGCACCAGGCCAACACGTGGCAGGGCGAGTTTCCGTGGCAGAACCTGGCCGAGGACGGCTTCGTGGGCACCTCGCCCGTGTGCAGCTTCGAGGCCAACGCCTACGGTCTCCACGACATGATCGGCAACGTCTGGGAGTGGACCGACAGCTGGTATGCGCCGCGCCACCCGGACGAGCAGCGCAAGGCCTGCTGCATTCCACTGAACCCGCGTGGCGCATCGATGGCGCAGAGCTTTGATCCGGGCATGCCGCAGCTGCCGATCCCGCGCAAGGTGATGAAGGGAGGCTCGCACCTGTGCGCGCCGAACTACTGTCGCCGCTACCGGCCCGCCGCCCGCATGGCGCAGCCGGTCGACACCTCGACCTCGCACCTCGGCTTCCGATGCATCGTGCGCACCGCGCCGGCGGCGGTCGAGACCCCTGCGAATTCGCGTCAGGGCGCCGGGTAGCCCCGCTCGACCACCGACGCGCGTTGCGCAAAGCGCTCCGTCAACAGGGGCCCGACGATGGACGTGAACAGAACCATGATCAACACGCCATCGAACATCCGCCCGTCGAGCAAGGGCTGTCCGGCTGCGTTGAACGTTTGCTTGGCGACCAATGCGGCTGCGAGCGTCGCCGCCACCTGCGGCAACGTCAACGACCACATCGTCATCCGCGCATCGGAAAGATAGCCGAACGCCCGCCCGCAGCCCTCCGACGCGGCCAGCTTGCCGACGAAAAGCGCACCGATGATGCCGGCCGCGAGGACCCCATCCGCCGACAGGCTTCGCAGCAACGCCAGCGGGTCGATCAGAAAGCCCGTGACGACGAAGAAGACCGGGATGAACAAGGTGGTGCCCATGAATTCGAGCTTGTTCTTGGCGGGCTTGTCCTTCACCGCGGCATTGACCGCCAGGCCTGCCATGAAGGTACCCACGATGCCCGGCAGGTTGATGGCCTGAGCCAGCAGCGCCGTGATCGCGAGGATGGCCAGCATGATCACGAAGTAGGTTTCCTCGTCATGCTCCACCCTCTTCAGGATGTAGGCCGCCGCGCGACTCAGTCCAGCCAGCACGAAGGCGACGAACGCGACGATCTCGAAGACCTGCAACGCCAGGCCCGATGCCGAGAACCCGCTCACGAACATCGGGACGCAGGCGGCGAAGACCAGCAGGGACAAGGTGTCCGACACCATCGTGGCGCCGATCGTGACGACCACCGGCTCCGTTCGCGTCAACCCGCGTTGCGTGACGATGGGCAGCGCGAGCAAGGTGTGGGAAGCCAGCAGCGACCCGACCACGATGGCGGGCAGGAGCTGGTATCCCAGCCAACTGGCCACGAGCGCACCCAGCACCAGCGGAACGGTGGTCGTGACCACGCCGAAGATGATCGATCGCGCGAGCTTCTGACGGAACAGTTCCAGATCGATCTCGAGGCCGGCAAAGAACATCAGCAGCAGCATGCCGAGCTCCGAGAAGAACTGTGCGATCGGATGATCCCTGGGAAAGACATCGAGCATGTGCGGCCCGAGCACCACGCCACTCAACAGCAGCCCGACCACCACCGGCACACGAAGGAGGCGCGCGATGTGCGGCATCACCAGGATCAGCGCCATGAAGATCGCCATCCTCGCAAGGACGGGAAGCAACTCGAGCGCCCGATGTACGACTTCAAGGAACACCATGTCGAACTCCCGGTGGTTGGCTGACGGAGCGACTATCGCCTGACGATTCTGGATGCCGCAGGCGGCGCTGCCTATGCCTGCGCGTACTGACCACCACGTACGTGATGAAGCCGTGTCCGCCACGATTCTCCCGGCGTCGATCAGCGCCTAGTCTTCCTCTCGCACTTCAATCTGTCCCGGCGGCCTTCCATGAGCTCCTCATCACGACGTCCATCGATCCCGAGTCGGGCACCGCCGCCACCGTCGGCCCCTGCCTCTGCCTCGGCGGCGCAGACGAACACGGACCTGGCGGTTTCTCGCACCGTCATGGCGGCGGATCGGACCTTGATGGCGTGGACGCGGACCGCGCTCTCGATGATCAGCTTCGGCTTCACGATCTACAAGGTTCTGGAGGCGCTCATCAGCCAGAGCACCATGCCGACGAGAGCGGGTCTGCCACGCGACGCAGGCCTTTTCCTGTCGGGGCTCGGCACCTTGGCGATGTTGATGGGCGTGATCGAGTACTGGGTCCACATCAAGGAGCTGCAGCAACTCAAGCGTTTGCGGCTCTTTCAGCCTTCATTCGTCATGGCGCTGATCATGCTCGTGGTGGGGGTATCGATCTTCTTCAGCATCGTGTTCAGGACGCTCTGAGCACGAGAGAAAAAATCACGTACGTGGTGCTGCGTGTGCACTCGGATGGCATTCGCGGACCCGTGTCATGAGAATTTTGACCGGTGCAATTCCGGGGTGATCCGACACCTCTTCACTAGCGAGGACTAACCATGACGACGACGAAGAAGCCCAACATCCTGATCCTCTGGGGCGACGACGTGGGCTGGTGGAACATCAGCTACAACAGTCGAGGCCAGATGGGTTTCCGCACACCCAACATCGACCGCGTCGCCAACGAGGGCGTCGCCTTCACCGACTACTACGCCCAGCAGAGCTGCACGGCCGGGCGCGCGGCCTTCATCACCGGCCAGAACCCGATCCGGACCGGCTTGACGAAGGTCGGAATGCCGGGTGCCGCCGTAGGTCTGCACGCGGAAGACCCGACCATCGCCGAGATGTTGAAGCCGCACGGCTACGCAACAGGCCAGTTCGGCAAGAACCACTTCGGCGACAAGGACGAGTACCTGCCCACGCTGCATGGCTTCGACGAATTCTTCGGCAACCTCTACCACCTCAACGCCGAGGAGGAGCCCGAGGACCCGGACTACCCGAAGGACCCCGAGTTCAAGAAGCGCTTCGGTCCGCGCGGCGTGCTGCACTGCCTGGCCGACGGCAAGGGCGGACAGACGATCGAGAACACCGGCGCGTTGACGAAGAAGCGCATGGAAACCATCGACGACGAAACGACCGAAAGGGCGCTCAAGTTCATCGACAAGTGCCACGCCGACGGCAAGCCTTTCTTCCTCTGGTACAACACCACGGCCATGCACTTCCGCACCCATTGCGCGGAAAAGCACAAGGGCAAGAGCGGCGGGCAGGGCGACTACAACGACGTGATGGTCGCGCATGACGAACACATCGGAGAGATGCTCGACAAGCTGGACCAGCTCGGCATCGCCGACGACACGATCGTCATGTACTCCACCGACAACGGCCCGCACTACAACAGCTGGCCCGATGCGGGCATCACGCCCTTCAGGGCCGAGAAGAACACCAACTGGGAAGGCGGCTGGCGCGTGCCGTGCTTTGTCCGCTGGCCCGGCAAGTTCAAGGCCGGGACGGTCATCAACGGCATCGTGTCCCACCAGGACTGGCTGCCGACGCTGCTGGCTGCGGTCGGCGAAGACGACGTGAAGGAGAAGCTCCTCAAGGGCTGCAAGATCGGCGAGAAGAGCTTCAAGGTGCACATCGACGGCTACAACATGCTGCCGTACCTGACCGGGCAGGTGCAGGAAAGCCCGAGGCAGTTCTTCTTCTACATCAGCGACGACGGGGACATCATGGCCATCCGCATGAAAGACTGGAAGGTCGTGCTGATGGAGCAGCGGGCGAAGACCCTGCAATGCTGGTTCGAGCCCTTTGTCAGATATCGGGCACCGAAGATATTCAACTTGCGCCGTGATCCGTTCGAGCGCGCTGACGAGAATTCGAACAGCTACTGGGACTGGGTCATCTCGCACGCCTACATCATCTACGCGATGCAGGGTGCCGTCGCGAATCAGATGGAAGCGTTCGAGAAGTTCCCGCCGCGCCAGAAGCCCGGTTCGTTCAACCTCGATGAACTCATGCGCAAACTCCAGGAAGCGAACAGCGCTGCGCATTGACCGCGCGCCGCATCCCGCGATGAACCACTGGCCCATCCGGATCGGCAAGCCGACCCGGATGGGACGCAGAGACTAGATCGGCGTCGACTGCGGGGCCGCCGGCAGCGGCACGCCGCCCGGGCCGTTCACATACGTGCGCGGCGAGACGGGCGCTTGCTGGCCGACCCCCGGCTTCGTGTAGTCGCAAACGCCGGTGCTGAACACCGTCTGCAGACGGCTCTGCTGCGACCCCGTGAAAGTGATGCCGGTGTAGTCGCTGAAATCCAGCGGCTTCAGCGTGCACTTCAGGATGTTCTCCGCGCGCGGGCCACCGGCGACCTGCCGCGGCGAAGCGTGGATCGCGAGCTTGGGGTCCGCATCGCATGTTGCCTGGTCAGTCACCTTGGTCGAGAAGGTCGTGTCCGTGCTCAGGTAGCAGAAGTCGAATGCCGCCGCCGGCTTGGACGCGAGAACCTGGGCCGGTGTGCGCTCGCTGTTCAGCGTGGCCTTCGGGGCGGCCGTGACCAGACTGGAAAGCCAGGCGTCCATGGTCAGGAAGGACTGGAGCGTCAGCGGTGCCGGTGCAACCAAGCCGGTCCCGAAGCGCCACATCACCTGATTGGCATGACCACCGCCGTCCTGGTCGAGGCGGTCGCGCTCGGCGAAGCTGCGCCAGATGTAGTGAATGCCGGTTTCGTCGTAGCCCCGCAGATCGATGATCGGGAGCTTCGCCAACTGCGCGCCGCTCGACAGGATTCCACTCTGGTAGGCAATCGGTAGTGCAGCCGCATCCGCCACCGAGCGGGACGTCGTCAAATTGGAGTCCGCGTCGCTGCCGCCGACCCCTTCGTTCAGCGTGACGAATTCCTCGGCATTGATGGCGCCGGAGAGCAGCGCCTTCAGGCCGTACTGAACGCCGACGTTGTCGTTCGTCTGGTTCGCGCGCGTCGTCCCCGGCGCGAGGCCCCACACCGCGACTGCGAGATCGGGGTCGCCGCAACGTGGCCCGGTCGGATTCGTCAACAGGTCGTAGACCTGGCTTGCCGGCAGCTTGCAATTGTTGGTTGGCCCACTCGGCGACGGCGCGAGAGTACCGTCGGCTTTGACGAGATTCGGCGTGTAGTTGCCCGGCTTGTTGTTGTATCCGAATGAGTTGACCCAGGACTGGCAGCTCGTTTGATCGATGTGGCCATTGATGGCGGTTTTCTTGGCGTTGATCTGTGTCGGCGTAAGGCCTTCACTACTCGTGAGAGTCCCCCAAGCACTACCGGCGTAGAAATTCACAAGCTGCACGCAGTCCGCCACTTCGATGCCTGTCGTGATCGAATCGGAAAAGTCGCATTGCACCTGAATGCCGTCGAGCAGACCGGGGAATGTCGAGGACACAGTGTTCTGCCCGATCGATCCGCCGGAACACCCGTTCCCCATCGTGTACTTGATCTCGCCGTAGGACTTGGTGATGTATTCCTTCATCATCATCACGGTCTCGCCGGCCAGGATGCGACTCGAGTTGTAGAGTGAATCGGTCATGCTGTTGTCGACGACCATCACCCCTCGGGAAAGCGCGCTGTCGTCCGCCCAATTCTGTTCAGAGCGGAACTGCAGGCGCGGCTGGCCCGTGCTGGCGCCGAAGGAATAGACAACCTTGCCGGTCCACTGCGCCTGGGGCGCGTTGGCAGTCCACGGCTTGGTGGGATCGAACAGCACGGCGATGTCGAAGATGCCGCGGTTCACCGTGCCGCGCTCGACCCTGACGATATAGGGCACTGGTGCCGTCGCCCCAAGCGGCGTGGTGGTTGCGACCGATGCCATCGGCGTCGTGCCCGGCACGTAGGGCTGCAGGCAGGAGGTCGCTGGGGTCGTCGGATTCGGGTTGGCGATCGTCGGTGAGGGATCTGGCAGTTGCGAGAACGTGCAGCCGCCGTCGTTGGCGGCCACGCTCAGTGGAGTGAGTGTTCGATAGAACAGCTTGGTCTCGGTCTTGATATTGCATTGCGCATCGATCGCGGTCGTGGAGAGCCCACTCGCATTGGTCGCAGCAGACGACGCCGTTGCGGCTGTCGGCGCTGGCGTCGCGCAAACCCACGGCATCACCTGCGTGCTCAAAAGCACAGGACCGCCGATCGGATGGTTCGTCAGCTTGAGTGACGCGCCGCGGAACGAGTCGTCCGTGGCCGTCACCTTGAGTGTGTTGTCGCCATTGGCGAGCCCCGTCACGAGGCCGACGGTCCGTCCGTCGCTACGGGTTTGCTTGAACGCACTCGTCACGTCTGCAGAGCCGAGTGAGACTTTCAATGCGGAAGTCTTGCCCCCCGACGGCAACTTGATCTCGACCAATGCCGATCCGCCCGAAACCATATCGGGCCGCGTTGACAGGGACTGCACTTGGACTTGCTGCGCAGTCGGAATGGGGAGCCCTCCTCCCCCACCGCCGCCGCAGGCGACCAGAAAGACGCACAAGGTCGAGCCCGCGGCACAAGCCGCCACCTTTCGATAGAGCCTCATAGGTTGTCTCCGTTTTTGGCGTTGGAAGCCGGCTCATGCTATGGATCACTCAATGGCGGATAGACGAGGTTTTCCCTAGTCCGGAGTCCGCGCATGTGACTGAGAGTCGCATCGGAGACACTTGAATAGTTCGGTCTTAAAGGGTTGCCCCAATGTGCCGGCCACACCCTCGATCAGGTAGTCCATCTTCTCGAGGATCGGGTCGTAGTTGCCGTAGCCCTTGTCCAGCACCACCGCGCCGGTGTTGCTCTTTACGGGCGCGGTCCAGATCGGCTTGCCGGCCTTCAGGTCGGCGATCGCAAGGCGGGAGTACAGCTCAGGTGTAGCGCTTTTCCAGCGCATCCCACTCGGGCTTGCCGACCAGGCGCTGGCGTTCAGCGAACGGTGTCACCAGCGCCGGGTCCTCGTCGATGCGCCTGGTGTCGCGCAGCACCGCCAGCGCCTTTTGCATGCCAGCCACGGCGCCTTGCAGCGCAGCGTTGGCATACAGCACGATGCCGTAGCCCAGTCCGCCCAGTTCCTCGGCACCGAAGATCGGCGTCCGGCCACCGATCACCATGTTCATCAGTTGAGGCTTGGCCAGCCGCTGGGGCAATGCGCAGATCTCCTCGGCCGTGGTCACGGCTTCGACGAACAGGATGTCTGCACCGGCCTCGGCGAACTTCCGGGCGCGCTCGACGGCAGCTTCGAAGCCTTGCATCGCGCAGGCGTCGGTGCGCGCCAGGATGAGAAAGTCCGGGTCGTGCCGGGCATCGACCGCCGCCTTGATCTTGCTGACCGCCTCCTCGGTCGAAATGACTTCCTTGCCCGAGAAATGCCCGCAGCGCTTGGGGGCGACCTGGTCTTCGAGCTGAATGCAATCGGCGCCGGCACGCTCGAGCACGCGCACTGTGTGACGCACGTTCAATGCGTTGCCGAAGCCGGTGTCCGCGTCGACGATCAGCGGCACGCTCACCGCATCGCGAATGCGCGCCGTGTGGTCGGCGATCTCGTGCAGGCCCATGAAGCCCTGGTCCGGCATGCCGAACCACATGTTGGTGACGCCGGCTCCGGTGACGTAGATGGCTTCGTAGCCGAGGTCTTCGATGACCTTGGCCGACAGCGCGTTGAACGCGCCGGGCACGATCACGCCACGGCGGGCTTCGGCCAGGGTCTTGAGTTGTTTGCGGGTGGACATTCGAGATTCCTTTGAGATTCAATAATTGTCGCCAGGCACGTCTTGAGGGCGGAAGAAGACGCCCTTGCTGGTGCCGCCGCGCATGGACGTGGCGGGGACCTTGATCTGTGGAGCGTGTGGCATCAGGCAGATTGTGCAGATGCAAAGAAGTCTTGCGCAAGACGTTGCAGCACGCCGCCGGCCTCCTAGATCGAGACCTCGTCGGCCGTGGTCGCTCAGGCTGTCGCGCGCAGGGTCCTGGCGGCTTCCACCATGTGGGTCAGCGCGGGAATCACTTCCGCCCACTGGCGCGTCTTCAATCCGCAGTCCGGATTCACCCACAGCCGCTCGGCCGGAATGCGCTCGGCGGCCTTCCTCATCAGTTGCACGATGTGCGCCTGCGTCGGAATGTTGGGCGAGTGGATGTCGTAGACGCCGGGTCCGATTTCGTTCGGGTAGTTGAAATTGTCGAATGCATCGAGCAACTCCATGTCCGAGCGCGAGGTCTCGATCGTGATGACGTCCGCATCCATGTCGGCGATCGACGCGATGATGTCGTTGAATTCCGAATAGCACATGTGCGTGTGAATCTGCGTCTCGTCGTCCACGCCGTTGGCGGTGATGCGGAAGGACTCGACGGCCCAGTCGAGATATGCCTTCCACTGCGCCTTGCGCAACGGCAGGCCTTCGCGCAAGGCTGCCTCGTCGATCTGGATCACGCGCACGCCGGCCTTCTCCAGATCGAGCACTTCCTCGCGGATGGCGAGCGCCAATTGCTTGCAGGACACCGAGCGCGGCTGGTCGTCGCGCACGAAGGACCAGTTCAGGATCGTGACCGGTCCGGTCAGCATGCCCTTCACCGGCTTGTCGGTCAGCGACTGCGCATAGCGGATCCACTCCACCGTCATCGCCCTGGGGCGCATGATGTCGCCGAACAGGATCGGCGGCTTCACGCACCGCGAGCCATAGGATTGGACCCAGCCGAATTGGCTGAAGGCATAGCCATCGAGTTGCTCGCCGAAGTACTCGACCATGTCGTTGCGCTCGGCTTCGCCATGCACCAGCACATCCAGGCCCAACGCCTCCTGCTCGCGCACGCTGCGGGCTATTTCCGCCTGCATCGCGGCCTTGTAGGCCGCTTCATCGAGTTCACCGGCCTTGAACTGGCTCCGCGCCTGACGGATCTCCGCGGTCTGCGGAAACGATCCGATGGTGGTGGTCGGGAAGGCGGGAAGCTTCAGCCGGGCCGCTTGCAGCGGGGCACGTTGTGCGTAACCGCTCTTGCGCTGTCCAAGCTTTGCATCGAGCCGGGCCATCGCTGCCTTGACCGCCGGGTTGTTGACGCGCGGCGAAGAGCGACGCGTCGCGATGGCGGCATGGTTGGCTGCCAGCGCATCCTTGACTGCATCGCGGCCCTGATTGAGGGCTGTCGACAGCACCTTCAGTTCGTCCAGCTTCTGCAGTGCATAGGCAAGCCATGGCTTGACTTCCGGGTCGAGCTTCTGCTCGCTTGCCAAGTCGACAGGCACATGCAGCAGCGAACACGATGGGGCAATCCACAAACGGTCGCCCAACTGCTGCGCGATCGGCTCGATCCAGTCAAGGACCGCGGTCAGATCGGTCTTCCAGATGTTGCGGCCATCGATCACGCCCAGCGACAGTACCTTGTGGGATGGCAACAGGTTCAGCAATGGCTTCACGTCGTCGCGCCCATTGATCGCGTCGATGTGCAGACCTGCCACTGGCAGGTTGACCGCGAGATAGCGGTTGTCCAGCAACTCTCCGAAGTAAGTAGCCAGCAGCAGCTTGATCCGACCGCCCTTGAGTTGGTGATAGGCGACGTTGAAGGCATGCTGCCAGTCGGCATCGAGCTCGGTGACCAGCAAAGGCTCGTCGATCTGCACCCATTCGACGCCCTGCGCAGCGAGCGTGGCGAGCAAGTCGGCGTAGACCGTGAGAAGGCGCGGCAGCAGGGCCAGCTTGTCCGATCCGTCCTTCGCCTTGCCGATGGCCAGGTAGGTGACGGGCCCGATGATCACTGGCTTGGCCTTGACGCCTTGTGCCTTGGCTTCTGCCAGTTGTTCAAGCAGGCGGGCGGCATCGAGTTGGAACTCGGTCTGCGCAGTGAACTCCGGCACGATGTAGTGGTAGTTGGTGTCGAACCACTTGGTCATCTCGCCGGCGGCGACCCCACCGCAGCATGCGCTGTGGTCGTCGGTGCCTTGCGCCGAGCGTCCGCGAGCGACCCGGAAATAGTTGTCGAGCGCGTCGCCGTGGAACCCCCGCACGCGCTCGGGCAGATTGCCCAGCGTGAAGCTCATGTCCAGCACCTGGTCATAGAAGGCGAAATCGCCGACCGGGGCGAGATCGAGGCCGGCTTGGTGCTGCCAGTGACGCTGGCGCATCTGTGCGCCCAAGGCTTTCAGCTCGTCGCGTGACGATGTGCCCTTCCAATAGGATTCAAGCGCGAACTTGAGTTCGCGCTTCGCGCCGATGCGGGGAAAACCAAGACTGTGCGTATGGACCATGAGACTGCTTCGAATGCTTCGGATTGCGGGAAGACGCGATCCTAGGCTCCGAGGTCCATGAAGTAAAATGGTCTTATTTCAACGATCGATTAATTTCATTCATACCAAATGCTGGAGCGAATTCATCTGTCCATCGTGCAGGAAGTCGCCAGGCAAGGCTCCCTCACCGCAGCTTCGGCCACGCTTTGCCTCACCCAGTCGGCCCTGAGCCATGCGATGAAGAAACTCGAGCAGCAGCTGGGCACTGCGATCTGGCATCGTGAAGGCCGCAGCCTTCGGCCCACGCAGGCCGGCGAATATTTGCTCGCCGTGGCCAACCGGGTTCTGCCTCAGCTCGACGTCGCGGAAGAGCGTCTCCGGCAATACGCCCAGGGCGAGCGCGGCACGCTGCGCATCGGCATGGAGTGCCACCCCTGCTACCAGTGGCTGCTCAAGGTGGTGGCGCCGTATCTGGCCGGGTGGCCCGACGTCGATGTCGACGTCAAGCAGAAATTCCAGTTCGGCGGCATCGGCGCGCTGTTCGGTTTCGAGATCGACCTGCTGGTAACGCCCGACCCGCTGTTCAAGCCGGGTCTGCGCTTCGAGCCGGTGTTCGACTATGAACAGGTCCTGGTGGTCGGTGCCAGCCATCCGCTGGCGTCAGCCCCCTATGTCAAGCCGAGGCAACTGACATCGGAGGTCCTGATCACCTATCCGGTGGCGGCCGAACGGCTCGACGTCTACAACCAATTCCTGATGCCGGCCGGCATCACTCCCAGGCGCCACAAGACCATCGAGACGACGGACATCATGCTGCAGATGGTGGCCAGCGGCCGCGGCGTGGCGGCCCTCCCCCGTTGGTTGGTCGAGGAGTACGCGGGAAAGCTGGAGATCGTTCCTGTCCGGCTCGGCCGCCATGGGATCGCCAAGCAAATCTTTCTCGGAGCACGCGAGTCCGACCTGGAAGTGGACTACCTGAAGGCCTTCATCGAGCTGGCGCGCCACGTGCCCGCACAACAAAAGGCATGACCCGCCCGCGAAGTATCAGCGAATCGTCGAGAGCCGCCCGGGCGCGGATCCACCCGCACCGCAATCCCTCAGCAGTTCGGCGGACTGAGTGACTTGATCGGCCATCCGGTCGTTCAGCGAGCCCCACACGCGGTACACGGGGCGAATGACGAAAAGCCACCCGAGACCGGCAGCAAACGCGATGAAGGCGGACACGAACAACCAGTGCATCGATTCCATCCGGGATTCCTCTTGTTCTTGTTGATCCCGGAGTTTCTTGCCTGTGCCCATGGAAAAGCATCCTCAATTTTGGTGAGGAAGGGCCAGCGTATCCGAGGCCAGGCTGGCGACGGCGCGCTCCATGCCTCCACGGCCGAAAGGAATGCCCTGTACCGTCATCGCCGCCTCGACACCTGCGAGGCAGCCGAGGATCATTGCCGGGTTCATGTCGCCCAGATGGCCAATGCGGAACGCGCGGCCCGAGAGCGGACCCAAACCACCAGCGATCGCGACCTGGAAACGCTCGCGCGCGACGCCGCGCATCGCTTCCGGGTCGATGCCTGGCTCGACTGCGATGGTTGTGACGGACACCGAGCGCGATGCCGGCGTGCGGGCAAAGTAGCGCAGCGCACCCGCCTCGCTCCAGCAATCGACCGCCGCATGCACCGCGTCAGCGATGCGTCGGTGACGCGCGATGACTTCGTCAAGGCCTTCGCGGAAGATCAACTCCAGCGATGCCTCCAGGCCGGCCAGCAGGCTCTGCGGCGGCGTGCCGCAGAACTTGCGATACGACTGCGGGCTTTGCCGCCGCCGCCAGTCCCAATAGAAGCGAGGCGCTGGATTGCGGTGAGAGACTTCCATCGCTTGCGCATCGACCGCGACGAATGCGAGCCCCGGTGGCACCATCAGCCCCTTCTGGCTGGCGCCGAGCGCGACATTGATGCGCAACGCATCCATCGCGAACGGTGCGGCCGCGAGCGATGCGACCACGTCGACCACCAGGAGCGCCGGATGTCCGCTTCGATCGATCGCCGCTCGCAACGCGGCCAGATCGCTGGTGATGCCGCTGGCCGTGTCGGTGTGGACGACGAAGACCGCGGCGATCTCATGTTCCGCGTCATTGCGCAGCGCAGCCTCGACATCGGCCGGATCGATCGGCAACCCTTCGACCCACGGCGTGCGAATCACGCGGCCGCCCATGCCTTCGGTCTGCAGTGCCCAGGATTCCGAGAAGTGCCCGGTGCCGGCCACCAGCACCGCCTGCCCCGGCGCTATCAGATTGGCGATCACCGCCTCCCAGGCGCCGTGGCCGTTCGCGGCATAAAGGTACACCTCTGATTGCTCGGTTCCGAGCAGGCGCTTCAGTCCGGTCTCACAAGACGCTATGCATCGGTCAAGGCGCGGGTCGCCCAGATCCATCGGCTGGCGGCTCATGGCGTGCAGGACCTCGTCGGGCACCCGGGTCGGGCCGGGAGAATGCAGGAATCGGTGGCCTGGCAGGCGGGTGAAGTCGTTCATGCTGGGATGGCTCGAGGCAATGGAGCGCCGATGCTAACGCTCGGCGAAGCGTGCCCATGGTGCGCGACGACGCAGGTCTCACACCCGAAGGAGTTGGCGCAGTCACGTTCTGCGACTGTGGAGCATCCAGGCACCCATGCCGAGGGCGGGGTCAAGAATCGCAAAGGCTCCAAACGTATGTGGAAATATGCCAGCGATCACCAACGGCACGAGCACCAATGGAACGAGGATCACCCGGTCGAGCACGGAAGCGGGGCCGAAATTTCGCCCCCCGGAACGACCACCGAACACATAGAGCCAGCCGATGACGGCGACCGTCATCCCGAGTACTCGGAAGAGCGCTCCTTCGTTTCCAACGAAAGGAGGATCGAACAAGAGCGTCTGCACCGCGCCCGGCCACACAACGAGCAGGCCTCCGGCCCCGAGGTAGATATAGCCGTTCATCACCGAGTACTTCGATGCCATGGACAAGTTGGCTGGCTGGGCGAGAAGATCACTCATGAACGACATACCGTTCTCCTTGGCTGAATTCACTGGTACCAATGCGCGCACGACGACCCAACTCACGCACCGACACTAGCAACCGCTGCCCAGCGCCGTCTTGCTTTCGTGCAGAGGCTTGACGCCACGCTCCATGAGCGGACGCGCGACCCGGCCCGCAAATTTCTCCAGGTCGGCGGCGGTGTCCTCCCCATTCCAGGACACCTCGATGGAGAGCGCCCCCTTGGGCAGGCTCCAGCGTTCGATCTTGATGCCTTTCGCCTGCGCGCGCAGCACGTGGCTGGTGCAGCCGAGCGGCTTTGCCTTGAATCGCGCCGGCAACAGGAGCTCGACCTCGCCGTCGACCTGGCAGCTGAGCGAGTAGCTCTTCCTCGTTCCGCCGTCGGCCGTCCAACCGACATCGACTTCACTTTTGGCCTTCGCGCTCGCCTGGGTCGGAAATGGGCACTTCCAACCAGCCAGCGCATCGGCACCCGGGAACGGTTGGGCGCTTCGTTCCTTGTACATGGATTCGTGCGCATGCCCGGAGGACCGCTGCCGGACGATGGCGGTGTACCCACCGGCCGCATCGGAAGGCTGCTTGATCGAGAAATACCGGACCTTGAAAGCCTTGTGTTTCCCGCTAGGCAGCTGAAGCAAGTCGGCCACCTCTTCGATCGTCTTCGGCCCGCCCTCGGCCGGGTCCCAGCGAATGGCGAACTCCGCAGGAGCGGCTGCAAGCGCGGTGCTGGCCAGCGAGAGCCACGCCGCGGCCGCGAGGACCGCGCGAGCGCAAGTGCGCACCTTCATCGAGTTCAGCCTTCAGCCTTTGCCCTTGTGCTTCTTTGGCTGGCTCGAGCTTCCGTCGAGCACGAGATGACTCGGATCGAGTTCGCGCTTCTTGAGATCCTGCAGCAGACCTGCATCGCTGAGATCGATCTTGTGCGAGGACTCCCAGTCGCGCAGCGCGGTTTCCTCCAGCCGTTGCACGGTGCCGGGATCGTCGGTCTCGATCGCCAGTTCGCGCCGGCCATCGAAGCTGCCGGGCGCCAGGTTGATCGACCCGACGATGGCACGCTTGCCGTCGGCCAGCATCATCTTCGCGTGCAGCTTCAGATGCTTCATCGTGTGCACCTTGACGCCGACATCCTGAAGGATCCGAAGGCCGCCGACGCCCTCGATCAGCTTGTCGACCTTCAGCGAATGGGGTGGCTTGGTCAGGATGTGGACCTTCACTCCGCGCACGGCCGCGCGCACCAGTCGTTCGATGATCACCATGTCCTGGTAGCGTTCGTTCTGCACCCAGAGCGTGCTTTGTGCCGAATCGACGAAAGCGGCCACGCGCTCACGGCCGTTGTCAGGGCACCAGATCAGCCGCGACTCGGCGTGAGGCGCGAAGTCCTCGTGCGCCCAGTCGGCGTCGAAGCAGGCGACCATTTCGCGCGTCTCGAGGTCGTGGGTGGTGATGACCGCGTAGTCGCGCGTCTCGGTCAAGTCCCTCGGTTCCCAGTTCAGCGACTCGACGAAGCCGGTCTGATGGTCGACCACCATCGACTTCTGGTGGGTCAGGCTGAACTTCGGATTGCTGTCGCGCACCTCGATGCCTGCGGCGACCAGCTTGTCGCGTGATTCCTCGTTCTCGCTTTCGCCGCTGCGGCGCGCCGGGTTCAGCATCACGCGGACCTTGACGCCGCGTTGTTTGGCAGCAATGACTGCCTGGAGCAGCGTCTCGTCGGTGAACAGGAACATCCGGATGTTCAGCGCGATCTTCGCCGCGTTGATCGCATCGAGGATGGGCTTCGCCGTATCGTCGGGCAGGACAATCAATTTGTGCGACATGGTGGGCCTCATGCGGATACGGCAACGGTGGACGGCTCGGATTCGTATTGGATGCGGTGCAGTTCGGCGTACACGCCGCCGAGCGCGACCAGTTCGTCATTGGATCCTTCTTCGACGACGACGCCGTCCTTCAGGACGATGATCTTGTCGGCGTCGCGAATGGTGCTGAGCCGGTGCGCGATCATGATCACGGTCCGCCCCTTCATCAGCCGTGTCAGTCCCTCGATCACGAGGCGCTCCGATTCGGTGTCGAGCGCGGCGGTCGGCTCGTCGAGAATCATGATCGGGCTGTTGCGGATCACCGCGCGCGCGATGCCGATGCGCTGGCGCTGCCCGCCGGACAAGGTGTCGCCGCGCTCACCCACCACCGATTCGTAGCCGTGGGGCATGCGGCTGATGAATTCATCGGCATTGGCAAGCTTGGCCGCGGCGACGATTTCTTCCTTGCTGGCGCCCGGCTTTCCATAGGCGATGTTTTCAGCGATGGTGCCGCGGAACAGCACGGTTTCCTGCAGCACGAAGCCGATCTGCGAACGCAGCGCGGCGAGCTTGTACTTGCTGATGTCGTGGCCGTCGATCAGCACGCGCCCGCCGGTGGGATCGTAGAAGCGCGGCATCAGGCTGACCACGGTCGACTTGCCGCTGCCGGTAGGCCCGACAATGCCCACGACCTGGCCGGGCTCGATGGTGAACGAGACGTCGCGCAGCACCTGCGGCTCATCGGCACCGTAGCCGAAGGCCACGTGCTCGAAGGTGATCTTGCCCTCGGCCCGACCTGGATCGACCGCGTCGGGTCGCTCATGGATGACCTCGTCGGCGCCGAGGATCTTCTGGATCCGCTCGAGTGCCACCGTCGTCTGCGCGATCGTGCTGGCCATGCTGGCGAGGTCCTTCACCGGCTTGAAGAACTTGTTGAGATAGGCCAGATACACGGTCAACGCGCCCGCGGTCATCGTGCCGGCGATGATGAGCGAAGTGCCTTTCCAAAGCACGATGCCGGTGCAGAACGCAACCACGACGGCAACCACCGGCGACAACAGCGACTTGACCTTGCGCGCCCGCAACGCGGTTTCGACCGTGGCGTGGCTTGCGGCTTCCATGTGGGTCACTTCGAGATCCTGGCGACCAAAGGCCTTGACCGCGCGCACCGAGCCCAGGCCTTCCTGGACGACGGCGACGACCTCGCTCTGCCGCGCGCGAACGTCGCGCGTGACTTCCTTCACCGCCTTCTTGAAGCGGAACACGAACAGCAGCAGGAAGGGCATCACCGCCACCGCGATCAGCGTGAAGTCCCAGTCCAGCCAGATCATCAAGCCCAACATGAAGATGATGGTCAGGAGGTCGATGGTGATGCCCAGCGTCGACGATGAAGCGAAGTTCTGCACCGTCCCCACATCGCTGGTGATCGTCGACATCAAGGTCCCTGTCTTGGCGCTGTCGTAGAACGCGAGGGACAGCCGATGCAGGTGCTCGTAGATGCGCAGGCGCAGGTCGTTCGCGACCCACTGGCCGATGCTGGCGGTGTAGTAGTTGTCGATGTAGGTCGCGATGCCGCCGATGACCGCGATCACCAGGGTCGCGATACCGGCGAACAATGCGACGCCGAGGGTGTGGCGGCCAATGCCAAGCTGGTGCGCCCATTCCAGCCACGACGGCAAATGGTGCTTGCCGAGCGCGTCGTCGAGCACCAGCTTGAGCGGCCAGGGTGCCGCCAGGCTCATCAGGACTTCGATCAGCATCGCGATCAGCACGATCACCAGCCAGGCGTGATAAGGCTTCATCAAGGCCAGCACGAGGTGCGTCATGTCCTGCCTCTGCGCCTTGGCGGCGCGGGTGGCGACAACGGTCGCTGAATCCAACGGCGCCGCCGGCGGTTCAGGTGCAACCGTCGCTTCGGAGGGAATCGGTATTGACATGGCGAATGGCCCAAGGGCTGGCTTGCCTGGATTTTCGATTCGAATGTGCCGACGGCACATCCCGGGGGCCACCTACTGACACGTACGTGATGCCTCGCGATTTGATGCACTCACCCGTGGCCACCGGGATTGACCCGTCGTATGCGCGGTTCGACGATGTCGACCTTCGATGTCGACCTTCGATGGCGGCGCCGGTCTCTCGCCTATCTGCAACAGGAGCCCATCAACATGTCATCTCCCGACTTCGCCCCACTCGTCGCCAGCCAGAGAGCCTTCTTCCTGGAAGGCCATACCCGACCCGCGGCGTGGCGCAAGACCCAGCTGGAAGCGGTCAAGGCCTTGTTCACCGACCATCACGACGAACTGTGCGACGCGCTCTGGAAAGACCTGAGGCGCAACCCGAACGACGCCGACCTGATGGACGTCGACTATTGCGCGAAGGAGGCCGCCTACGCGCTCGAGCACATCGACACCTGGATGAAGCCGATTCACGAACCGATGCCGCTGGTGTTCGAGCCCGGCTACATCCGGGTGAATCGCGACCCCTTGGGCGTCGCGCTGATCATCGGCGCGTGGAACGAACCTTTCATGCTCGTCTTCGGGCCGCTGGTGGCTGCACTGGCCGCAGGTAACACGGCCGTGCTGAAGCCCTCCGAGATCGCCACGCACTGCGCGGCCGCCGCGGCGCGCCTGGTGCCGAAGTACTTCGACCCGCGCGCGGTCGCGGTCGTCGAAGGCGCCGTGCCCGAGACCACGGCACTCCTTGCGCAGAAGTGGGACATGATCTTCTTCACCGGCAGTCCGCCGGTCGGCAAGATCATCCATCAGGCCGCGGCCAAAAACCTGACGCCGTGCGTGCTCGAGCTCGGCGGCAAGAGCCCCACCATCGTCCATTCGTCGGCCAACCTGAAATCGGCCGCGCGGCGCATTGCCTATGGGCGCTTCCTGAATTCGGGCCAGATCTGCACCGCGCCCGATCACGTGCTGGCATGGCCGGAAGTCAAGGACGAATTCGTGCAGCACATGAAGGACACGATCCGCGAGTTCTACGGCGATGACCCGAAGCAGAGCCCGGACTATGGACGCGTCATCAACCGCCGCAGTTTCGATCGCCTCGCCGGCCTGCTTGGGAGCGGCAAGGCGGTCGCCGGCGGTCAGTCCGACCCTGATGAGCTGTACATTGCGCCGACCGTGCTGGTGGACGTTGCAATCGACTCTCCGATCATGAAGGAAGAAGTCTTCGGACCGATCCTGCCCGTGCTCGAGATCGACTCGGTCGAGGCGGTCATTGAATGGGTCAACAGCCGTCCGAGCCCGCTCGGTCTCTACATATTCGCCGAGGACAAGCATGTGGCCGACAAGATCCTGTCGGCCACGCGCTCCGGCGACGCGGAAGTGAACGACTGCACCATCCATCCGCTTTTTCCGGAACTCCCGTTCGGTGGCGTGGGCAACTCCGGCATGGGCAAGTACCACGGACGATGGGGTTTCGAGGCCTTCACCAACGCCCGCGGCGTGCTCCATCACAGCAGCAGTGTCGACCCTGGCGTGCGCTATCCGCCTTACGAGAAGCATGGTCTCGAGCGCACCGTCGTGAACAAGCTGATGCCGTAGTCGCTGCGGCTTCATGACCCTCGCACTGGCACATCTCCACGGCTTTAAACGCACGCCGGCGTAGCGCAAAGGTCGGTTATCGTTCGTCCGTTCATCCCTTTGTACAGAGAGAAAGAGCTTTCCCCCATGTTCCGTACGCTGCTCAAGTCCAAGATCCACCGTGTCGCGGTCACTGATTGCGAACTGCACTACGAAGGCTCCTGCGCCATCGACGAAGACCTGCTGGACGCCGCCGGCCTGACGGAGAACGAGCAGGTCCATATCTGGAACATCAACAACGGCGAGCGCTTCGTGACCTACGCGATCCGCGGCGAGCGTGGAAGCGGCATCATCTCGGTCAACGGCTCGGCCGCAAGGCGCGCCGCCGTGGGCGACCTGATCATCATCGCGGCCTTCGGACTGGTGCTGGAGGAGCAGGTGGCCACGCATCGGCCGAAGCTGGTGTTCGTCGACGACGCCAACCGCATCAAGGAAGAGCGCGCGCACGTCCCCGTGCAGGCAGCCTCGAGCGAGGCTGTCGCGGTCTGATGCCCCAGGCACCTGGCCGCTCTCAGTGCGACCGCGTACGCCAAATCGACAGCACGACCCACACGCTGTTCACGAATGCGAGCAGATAGCCGAACGAGCCGAGCACCGTGAAGATCGGGATGCCGAAGACTTGCGGACCGGAGGTGACCGTCATCACGATCGATGAGCCGATGACGACCGAGGCGGTCATGATGCCGATGGTGATGCGGTTGATCGTACGGTCGAGCTTGTGCACGAAGATGTCGAGCCGCTTCAGATCGAAATCCATTCGCAGGCGGCCGCGGCGCGCATCCTTGAGCAGCCGCGCAAGGTCGCGCGGCGCGGCTCGCATCAGATCGAGAAACTGGCCGACGCCCGCGCCACCACGGCGCCCCAATGCCGCCGGCGCGTAACGCGCGGCGAGCGCGCGCTCGACATAGGGCTTCAGCCGGTCGGCGAGCACAAACTCCGGATCGTATTTTCGTCCGGAGCCTTCCAGTGTGATCAGCGCCTTGAACATCAGCGTGAGGTCGGGTGGCAGCACGATGCCGTGCGTTCGCAGCATCGCCGTGATTCGACCGATCAATTCGCCGATGCGCATGTCCTTGACTGGCAGGTCGCCGTAATCGGCCACGAGTTCGTCGACGTCGGCGGCGAGCCCTTCTTCATCGACCGCCTCTGCACCGGCCCAGTCGAGCAGCACATCGACCATCGGCTCGCTGTCGCGGCGCGTGATCCC
The DNA here is from genome assembly GCF_056395305.1 of Variovorax sp. 10L426. Lineage (NCBI taxonomy): Bacteria > Pseudomonadati > Pseudomonadota > Betaproteobacteria > Burkholderiales > Comamonadaceae > Variovorax > Variovorax sp. 10L426. Next base: position 216,741 of record NZ_JBFTJF010000001.1, read on the forward strand.
GGCCAGCAAATCCATGATCTGATTGCGGCGCCCAGGCGACAGCCTGCCGGTCATGCCGAAGTCGATCATCGCGATGCGATTGCCCGGCAGGTAGATCACGTTGCCGGGGTGCGGGTCGGCCTGGAAGAAGCCATGCTCGAGAATCATCTTGAGCACGTTGTCAACGCCGCGCTCCGCGAGCAACTTGAGATCGAGTCCGGCACGCTCCACCGCGGCCAGGTCCTCGCCGCTGATGCCGTCGATGTGCTCCTGCACGTTCATCACTTCGCTGGTCCACTGCGGGAAGACGTGCGGGATGAGGACGTGTGGCTCGCCCCGGAAATTGCGTTCAAAGCGCTCGATGTTGTGCGCCTCGGTGGCGAGATCCAGCTCGCGCATTGTCGAGCGGCGAAACTCTTCGACGACGTGCACCGGCTGATAGCGGCGCATGTCGGGTACTTCCTTTTCGACGAACTGCGCGAGACGCGACAGAAGCCGCAGGTCGGCCTCTACCTTGGCTTCGATGCCGGGGCGGCGGACCTTCAACACGACCGCGCGGCCGTCGTGCAATCGCGCGCGATGCACTTGCGCGATAGAGGCGGCCCCCGTCGGTTCCTCTTCGAGATCGACGAAGGCTTCCGCGTGCGGCATGCCGAGCGACCGCTCGATCACCGGCAGGATCTGTTCGAACGGCACCGGCGCCGCGTTACTGCGCAGGCGCGCGAGTTCCGTTGTCCACTTCGGTGGAAGCAGGTCCTCGCGCAGCGAGAGCATCTGCCCCAGCTTGATGAAGGTGGGGCCGAGCTCTTCGAGAGCGAGACGCAGACGCTGTTGCGGTTCGAGCTGCGCACTATGCGTCACTTGGCCCCAATGGAGTATTTCGCCAGCGCGCTCCAGGAGCGAGGCGACGCCGAGCCGCCGCACGAGATCGCCGAGTCCGTGGCGGATGAATACCAGGCTGATCTCGTGGAGGCGCGGCAGGTCACGCACCGCACTGGCCTCGCGCACGACCTACTTCGCTTTCTTGATTTCCGACTGCTGGCGCAGCGCGTCTGCGAATCCGGCAAGCAGCCCGCTGGTAAGCATCGTCATGTGGGCGCCGTATTGGCGCACGGAGTCGATCCCTGGCGCCGAACCCGCGCGATACGAGCCGATGCGATTGGCGAATTCGCTCATCACCTGCGCGAAGCGCACGCTGGCATCTGCGCCGACACGCTGCGCATGCAGCGAGAGATCGACGAGTTCACGGCGCAGGTTGCCGGTGGTGGCATCGGCAATCCGGTCGGCGACCGCGACGTAGTCCTGCTGCAGTATCTGCAGGGCCGCGAACGCATTCTTCAGATCGTTGTCGGAAAACTCCTTGCCGCGCGCCACCAGCGCCTGCAGTGCCGCGTGGGTCGCCAGCGATGAAGCGTGCAGCGCCTCATCAAGGCCGCGGATCGCCTCCGCGAAGGCCTCCCGTGCCTGCGCGCCCTCGAGCGGCGGCTTCGACACGCCGCCGCTCATGGTCCGCACGACTTCCTTGACGCCCTCGGTGTCGAGGCGACCGCCCGCCAGCATCTGCGCGGTCAGTTCGCGCACCCGCTCGCGGATCGCCTGTTCTTCGGCCTGCGCTTCAGCCGGCGCGGAGGCAGCGTTCCCCGCCGGCGCTGTGGGATCGGTCATTTCGCGCCCTCCTGTGAAACGATGGGGAGGAGAGGATAGACCAATTCGCGCCTTCACGGCCGCCACCAGCGGCTCGATCGACGAAGGCGGGAAGGGCGAGACACTGCTGACGTTGATCTCGCAGAGCACGAAGCGTTCGGGTTGATCGGCAGTTGGCTCGCCGAGCATGAAGTCGCAGTCCCACAGCATCGGCAGCTGCACGCGCGTCAACCCGAGGCGTTGTTGCAGTTGCGCGATCCATTGCGTTTCCAGTTGGCGCTTCAGCGTCTGGAATCGCGGCAGATCGGCGCCGTGATAGAGACGTGGCCCGGGCGTGGGTGCCGCTTCACCCAAGCGTGCCGGATACAGGGCATTGATCGCCTGGTGGCCGAAGCCGGTCACGCGGTCCTCGACCAAATAGGCGCGCACCATGCCGTCGACCAGACGCGGTTGCCAAGGCTGGTCGATCATGTGACCACCGTTGGTAGATTCGAAATACGGCGCCATGCGCTGGAGCAATGTCGGCAGGTCGATGTGCTCCTCCTCGCTGCCGCGTTGCGCATGCCGCACGCGCAGCAGCGGCGAGTCTTCGATGCGCTCGACCCGCCACACGCCGATCCCGCCATGCCCTCGATATTGCTTGAGCACGCGCGCTCCGTGGCATAGGCGATCGGGCAGGCCGGCTGCGAGGTCGTCGAGGCTGTCGACGTAGACCGCATCGCTGCCGAAGGGCAGGTCGCGCGTTTCGACCAGCACGTCCTTGGTCCCGAGGCGCAGGATGGTGTCGGGATGCGTGCTGACGAAGACGCCAGCCTGCGCGGCTTCGCGCAAGACGGCGTCGAGCCGGTCACGGCGGCGGCCGGCCTCTACCGGGTTGCACCAAACGAGCACGGCGTCGACGCCTCGCAACTGCACGACGACTTCATCGGCGAAGTCATCGTGGTAGACGGCGGGTGCGGCGGCCACGTCGGCGGCTGCGAATGCGGTGAATAGCGCCGCAAAGCGGCTTTCGCCAGGGTCGCTTCGGTCGCGTGCCGCGCGGTCCCCCGGGTAGAGCAAGGCCACAGAAACGGGGCGTGCTGTGGTCATGGCGCGGGCTTGTCATTGTTCCGCTGCGCATAGTCCTCGCTGCGATCGAAAAGCTGACGGTAGGTCGTGGCCTCCTCGGCGGAGCGTGGCTGAACAGCCATCAACCAGGCTGTGCCACCTTCGCGCAGGCATTCGAGGTTGTTGAACGGCACTTGCGCCACGGTACCTATCCTCTCAAACCAAGTGCGCGCAACCAGGCATCTACCTGACCGAAAGCATCCTGCTGCCACTGCTCGGGGCTGCGTTCACCGAGCACTTTCGTTTCCTCGACAAAGCGACGCACACAGGTCGGTCCGAAACCATCAACGGTGTCGAACTTGCCAGCAATGAATCCGTAGCCTGCCGCACCACTGTCATGATTGAGCAAAGGCCGGCATTCCTCGGCCAACGCCTCCGGCCCTCCGGGGAAGTTCCGGACGCAGTAGTAGATGTCATAGGCGTCTTTCTGCTTGTAGCGCCCCTCGATCGCATGCCCCTTCATGGCCAGAAGGGCCGGTATCGAACTAACCGCGATCTCGACGCGGTTCGTACCACCGGCGGGCATCGAGCCGGTGATCGCCACCAGTTGATAGAAGCGAAGGGCCAGATCAGCGCCGTCCGCTCTTTGCACCGCGAAGTCGCTGATCAGCGGCGGCACGTTCTTGGCGATCTCGGCATTGCGAGGCATCAAGAAGTCGACAACGATGTCGATCGGAGCACCGCCATCTTCGGTCGCGATCTGGCGAACGAGCTGAAAACGCCGAAGGTCATGACGCTGCTGGTAGCCGTGCCCCTGCAGAGCCTCGACCAGCGTGGCGTATTCGCCGTCACCCAAGGCCTCGGAATCCAGACCGAGATCCACATCGAGCGTGCCGACGTGCGGCATGTCCTCACTGCCAAGCAGCAGCCACGGTACGGCACCGCCGACGATGGCGAACTTGCCCTTGAAACTTCCGAGGATCTGGCCGATTTCGATCAGCACCGTTTTGACGGCCGCCGTGGTGCGGTCGTCGTAGTCGGCGGCGGACTGTGGCTCACCTGGGGTCATTTCTGCCATTTCAAACTTTCTTGTCGTAGATAGTCGGCCGCCTCCCGCCCCCGCTCCCCTGCCGCGGCGAGATCCAGGTACGTCTGGACAGGGCTGGTGCAGATAACGCCAGGTGCCGGCTCCACCATGTCGCGGAATACGCCGAGATCCTTGAGCAAGGTCACCGTCACGTTCTCGCCTTTCGAGGCGGAAGAAAGCTTCAGGCCCGACCGTAGCTGGTCAAGACCAGCATCGTCCGCATAGAAGTACTGCGTACCGGTGCGGCCATACGGCGCAAGCCAGTGCGCCGCCGAGAAGGATGCCATTGCCAAAAGTCCCGTTTCACGCTCCGCGCTCATCACTCGCCGCGCAGCCTCCTCGAACCAACTGCCGTGCAACGTCGTGTAGAAACTCATATGCCGGCCAACTGGCGACTCGTAGGCGTCGCGCCATTCATCGAGAAGCGCGTCGGGCTCGGACAGGTACAGGCCCTCGCCGGACACTTGCGCCCACTCGCGATCCAACAAGCCAACGCGCACATTGCTTACATGGCCCAGGCTGACCTCGGCGGCCTCTGCAAGTTCGGTGACGCGCCATGCTCGCTGCGGATCCCGAAGCATCACGCGCAACACCTGGGCGGACTTCGGCTTGAAAAGCGACCTGAGTTCACGCCGCTCCGCCGCAGGCTTGCTCGCAACCTGGCGCTCGATGAAAACACTGCCGAAGGCCAACCTCGCGTTGCCTTCCAGGTCGAGGTAGCCCACCTCGTGCTCGCGGCACAGCGCCTGGGCTTCAGGCGACAGGTAGGGAGCGATGAAGACGGGCGCGGCATCCTTTGCTTGATCCGCGACGAACGCCCGTAGCTGCAGAAGCGCCAGCCGGACGTGGCGCGGCTGGCCACTGGACTTCACTTCGCAGACCAACGCCTGTCGCCTGCCATACACCTCGAGGTGCGCCACGATATCGACCCCGTGATCGGGGGGCAGCGCCTCGTGCTCGATGTCCAGAAGCTTGATCGCGGGCACCTGCTCCAGGAGCAGGCGAAGAGCACTCGCTGCCTGGCGTTCCAAGTCTTTCATCAAATCAGCGGCTTTCAACATTCGTTGAAATTACCATTTCCGATGAAATCGTCAAGAGTATTTCACCAACGGCACCTATTTCAGCATTTGCTGAAATATGTCAAACTGGTGAAATACATCGATTTTAGGGACCGAGGGCAGTGCCGCCTCATCGATGTTCTGGACAGGCCCGCTGAGGTGCAGACAACCCAGTGCGGTCCAGCCTGGCTCCAACAATTGCCGTGATCTGGTGCCACGGCCATGCGTCATCGGCTCATACGCTGCGTACATCGCACAACGCATGAACCGAAACCCGCATGGAGACACACGCATGACCACCCGGCACGCCACCCCGCCCGACGCGCGATTCCTGCAAGCGTTCGCAGACGCCTGGAACGCGCACGACATCGACGCACTGATGTCCTTCATGACCGACACCTGCGAGTTCCATGCCGTCGGCGGCCCCGAACTCCTCGGCCGCAGTTTCATCGGCCGCCAGGCCGTGCGAGAAGGCTTCGAACTTGCCTGGAAGAACTTCCCCGATGCCGCCTGGCTCGACGGCGACCATTTCGTCTGCGGCGACCGAGGCGTGTCGGAATCCACCTTCCGCGGTACCAAGGCGGATGGCTCGCGCATCGAGGCGCGCATGGTCGACGTCTTCACTTTCCGCGATGGCCGCATCGCCGTGAAGAACGCCTATCGCAAGGATCGCCCGGCCGTACCGGCCGTGTGATCGCTGGAGTTCATCATGGAAATGAGCGCCCGGCACCTCTCGCCTCTCACCCCCTACGACCCGCAGTACGACCCGCTGGTGGCATCGAACCCGGGCCGGGGACGCAACTACGCGCCGACCTACTGGGTCGGCACGGCCGGCACGCCGCCGCCGGACGATGGCCCCATCCTGGGCGACGCTGACGCCGACGTGGTCATCGTCGGCTCGGGATTCACCGGCCTCGCCACTGCCCTCTTCCTGGCGCGCGAGCACGGTATTCGCGCAACGGTGCTGGAAGCCAACCAGAGCATCTGGGGCTGCACCAGCCGCAACGGCGGCCAGGGCCAGAACGCCAGCGGGCGGTTGTACCGCTCGCAATGGATCGAGCGCTGGGGCAAGCCAACGGCGCTCAAGCTCGACGCGGAGATCCGCGAAGGCTTCGAGACCTTCAAGAGCCTGGTGGCCCAGGTGCCCTGCGACGCCCAGTCCGGCGGCCACTTCTACGTGGCGCACCGCGAACACAAGATGGAGTTCCTGCGCAACGAGGCCAAGGTGATGCGCGAGGTGTTCGGCTACGACACGCGCATGCTCAGCGCCGAGGAATTGCGCGCCAGCTACTTCAACGAAGCCGAGGCTTGCGGCGCCATGCTCGAACCCGACGGCGTCGGTGTGCATCCGCTCAAGCTCGCGCACGGCTACCTGCGCATGGCGCGTGCCCTGGGCGTCAAGGTGCATCCGGCCAGTCCGGTGATCGGCATGGAAACGCGCAACGGCGTTCATTTTCTGAAGACGCCCACCGGCACCGTGCGCGCCCGCGCCGTCGGCCTCGCGACCGGCGGCTACACGAGCAACGGCCTGCACAAGAGCCTGGACTCGAAGATCATGCCGATCCTGTCGAACTCGCTGGTGACGCGTCCGCTCACGCCCGAGGAACTGGAAGCGACCAACTTCCGCACCACGACCTTCATCACGGACACGCGCACGCTGCGCTTCTACTACCGCAAGCTGCCCGACAACCGTGTGCAGATCGGCAGCCGCAGCGCCATCACCGGTGCGGACGCGCCCGATCCCCGCCACATGCAGATGCTCGTGTCCGGCTTGCATCGCAAGTTCCCGGCCTTGAAGGGCATCGACATCGACTACTCCTGGTGGGGCTGGGTGGATGTGAGCCACGACATGATGCCGCGCGTGATGCAGCCCGATCCGAAGGAAAGCGTGTTCTACGCACTGGGCTACGGCGGAAACGGCGTGAGCTTTTCCGCCCACGCCGGCCGTCGAATGGCCGAGCGCATCGCCGGCAAAAAGAGCAAAGTATTCGAGTTGCCGATCTACAACTCGCCGCTGCCCTATCCCAATGTGCTCAACCTGGTCGAGTCGCGCGCCTTTGCACCGTTTCGCCGGCTTGGCCAGCGCGCGCTCTACCACTGGTACCACGCACGCGACGAGCGGCGGTAGCAGGAGACATTGATGCAAGCGCACAAGGATCCGAAGTCTTCCTCGGGGCTGCAGTGCAGCCTCAAGCAAAGACACATGACGATGATCGCCCTGGGTGGCGTCATCGGAGCCGGCCTGTTCGTCGGCAGTTCCGTGGTCATCCAGTCGGCGGGCCCGGCCGCCATCCTCTCGTTCCTGATCACCGGCGGACTCGTTGTGCTGGTCATGCGGATGCTGGGCGAAATGGCGGTCGCCATGCCGGCCGTCGGCTCTTTCTACGAGTACGCGCGGCTCGCCTTTTCCGACCGGCCGTCGGGCGGCGCGCTGGCGGCCTTTCTCACCGGTTGGATGTACTGGTATTTCTGGGTGATCGTGGTGGCAGTGGAGACCGTGGCCGGCGCCAAGCTGCTCTCCTTCTGGCTGCCGGACGTGCCGCAGTGGATGCTGGGGCTGGGCCTGATCGTGCTGCTCACGATGACCAACCTGGCCTCTGTGAAGTCCTACGGCGAGTTCGAATTCTGGTTCGCCTCGATCAAGGTCGCGGCCATCATCGTGTTCCTCTTCCTGGGTACGCTCTTCGTGCTGGGGATGTGGCCCACGAATGTGACAGGCACCGTGTCGCCCGGCCTCTTCAACTTCACGGCGCACGGCGGCTTTGCGCCCAACGGCATCGTGCCGATCCTCACCGGTGCGGTGGCGGCCACGGGCTTCTACTTCGGCGCGGAGATCGTGACGATTGCGGCCGCCGAAGCGGCTGAGCCCGAGAAGGCCGTCGCCAAGGCCACCCATTCGGTGATCACCCGCGTGCTGGTCTTCTACGTCGGCTCGATCCTGCTGGTGGTCGCCATCGTGCCGTGGAACTCGCCTGCGATGGCGACGCCATATGTCAGCGCACTGGCCGCCATGGGCATCCCCGGCGCAGCAACGGTGATGAACGCCATCGTGCTCACGGCCGTGCTCTCGGCGCTGAACTGCGGCCTCTATGCCTCGTCGCGCATGCTGTTCGCACTGACCAAGCGCGGCGATGCGCCCAAGGCCTTGACCAAGCTGAGCCGCAACGGCGTGCCGGTGCGCGCCATCCTGGTGGGCACGGTGTTCGGCTACGCCTCCGTCGTCATGTCGTATGTGTCGCCCGACCGCGTCTTCCAGTTCCTGGTCGACTCCTACGGCACCGTGGCCATCTTCGTCTACGTGCTGATTGCCGTCTCGCAATTGCGCCTGCGTGCCAGGCTGGAGCGTGAGAGCCCGGAGCGGCTGCGTGTGCGGATGTGGTGCTACCCCTATCTGACCTGGGTCGCCATCGTCGGCATGGTCGGCATCGTGGTGGCGATGGCCTTCATTCCCGAGCAGCGCCAGCCCTTGCTGCTGGGTGTCGCCAGCCTGGGCGTGCTCCTTGTCGCCTACGGCGTGCGAGCCGTGTTCTGCCGCCGCCCCGCGGCGGCCGTGCCGATCGTCCCAGCGCTCGAGCGCTGAAACGCCCGGGGCCGACCCCGGCCTTGGCTCCATCGAAGGTTGCGCCCTGGCTCCACAGCGCCAGGGGAGGCCTCCCTAGCATCCAAGAACCAACCCGCGCTTCCCTTTCCTGGCGCGTCAGGCGCCGCTTTTCCCCAACCGACCCCGAGACCCATTGGAGACTTCAACATGACCAAGCAAGCACCCCGTGTCGACATCCGCAACGTTGCTGTCGGCCCCCAGAAGATGACGCCCTCCGAGGCCTTCGTCGAGACGATGGTCGCCAACGGCGTGACCGACATGTTCGGCATCATGGGCTCGGCCTTCATGGATGCGATGGACATCTTCGCGCCAGCCGGCATCCGCCTGATTCCCGTCGTGCACGAGCAAGGCGCCGGCCACATGGCCGACGGCTATGCCCGCGTCAGCGGCCGCCACGGCATGGTCATCGGCCAGAACGGCCCCGGCATCAGCAATTGCGTGACGGCCATCGCCGCGGCCTACTGGGCGCACAGCCCGGTCGTGATCGTCACGCCCGAAACCGGCACCATGGGCATGGGCCTCGGCGGCTTCCAGGAATGCAACCAGCTGCCGATGTTCCAGGAGTTCACCAAGTACCAGGGGCACGTGACGCACCCGGCGCGCATGGCCGAATACACCGGTCGCTGCTTCGACCGCGCCATGTCCGAGATGGGCCCGACGCAACTCAACATTCCGCGCGACTACTTCTATGGCGAGATCACCGCCGAGATCCCGAAGCCCCAGCGCCTGGACCGCGGCCCCGGCGGCGAGAAGACCTTGAATGAGGCGGCCGAGCTGCTGGCCACCGCCAAGTTCCCCGTCATCATTTCCGGTGGCGGCGTGGTGATGGCCGATGCCGTCGAAGAGTGCAAGGCCCTGGCCGAGCGCCTGGGCGCGCCGGTGGTCAACAGCTACCTGCACAACGACTCCTTCCCCGCGAGCCATCCGCTGTGGTGCGGCCCGCTGGGCTACCAGGGCTCCAAGGCTGCGATGAAGCTCATCGCGCAGGCTGACGTGGTGGTGGCGCTCGGATCGCGCCTGGGCCCCTTCGGCACGCTACCGCAGCACGGCATGGACTACTGGCCCAAGACCGCGAAAATCATCCAGATCGACGCGGACAACAAGATGCTCGGGCTGGTCAAGAAGATCTCCGTGGGCATCTGCGGCGACGCCAAGGCCGCGGCCATTGCGCTGACCGAGCGGCTCGCGGACAAGACCCTGGCCTGCGACGCCACCAAGGCCCAACGCGCCGACAGGATCGCCAGCGAAAAGGCCGCGTGGGAAAAGGAACTCGACGCGTGGACCCATGAGAAGGACGCCTTCAGCCTCGACATGATCGAGGAACAGAAGAAGGAAAAGACGCCCTTCGGCGGCAACTACCTGCACCCGCGCCAGGTGCTGCGCGAGCTGGAGAAGGCCATGCCCAAGGATGTGATGGTGTCCACCGACATCGGCAACATCAACTCGGTGGCCAACAGCTACCTGCGTTTCGAAAAGCCGCGCAGCTTCTTCGCCGCCATGAGCTTCGGCAACTGCGGATACGCCTTCCCGACCATCATCGGCGCCAAGGTGGCCGCGCCGCATCGGCCAGCGGTGTCCTATGCCGGTGACGGCGCCTGGGGCATGAGCCTGATGGAAACCATGACCTGCGTGCGCCACGACATCCCGGTGACGGCCGTCGTGTTCCACAACCGCCAGTGGGGCGCGGAGAAGAAGAACCAGGTCGACTTCTACAACCGCCGCTTCGTGGCGGGCGAGCTCGAGAACCAGAGCTTCGCGGAAATTGCCCGGGCCATGGGCGCCGAGGGCATCACCGTCGACAAGCTGGAAGACGTGGGCCCGGCGCTCAAGAAGGCCATCGACATGCAGATGAACGAAGGCAAGACGTGCATCGTCGAGATCATGTGCACGCGCGAACTGGGCGACCCATTCCGTCGCGATGCCCTGGCCAAGCCGGTGCGCCTGCTCGAGAAGTACAAGGACTACGTCTGACGCCGCAGGCACGCCCCAACGAAGCCCAAGATGTTCAATTCCTTCCTTCTGGACAGCGCAGCCGAGCCATTGGCCACATCGGCCACCGCGCCTGCCCATCCGCATCTTGCGGCGCTCGTCGCGCAGGCACGTGAACGCGGCCCCATCGCGGTGGCGGTGGCCTACCCCTGCGACGTGGCGTCGATCGAAGCGGCGCATGCTGCCGCGCAGGCCGGGCTGATCGAACCGGTGCTGGTGGGCCCGCGCACCCGCATCGAGGCCGCCGCCGCCAAGGCCGGTGTTTCGATCGCCGGCTACGCGCTGCAGGACACCCCCGACGATCCGAACGCGGCCGCCACTCGGGCCGCGCACCTGTGCCGCGACGGCCGTGCGGCGGCGCTCATGAAGGGCGCGCTGCACACCGACGAACTCCTCGGCGCGGCCGTCAGCCGCGATGCGGGGTTGCGCTCCGGCCGCCGCGCAAGCCATGTGTTCGTGATGGATGTGCCGGGCCTCGCGCGCCCGCTCCTCATGACGGACTGCGTGGTCAACATCGCGCCCGCGCTGATGGACAAGCGCGACATCGCCCAGAACGCCATCGACCTCGCCGTCGCGCTCGGCATCGAGGTGCCGCGCGTGGCGATCCTGTCGGCCGTGGAGACCGTGAACCCCGCCATCCCGGGCACCATCGACGCGGCGGCGCTTTGCAAGATGGCCGATCGCGGCCAGATCCGTGGTGGCCTGGTCGACGGGCCCCTCGCGTTCGACAACGCGATTTCGCTGGAGTCGGCGCGCAACAAGGGCATCGCGTCGCAGGTGGCCGGCCGACCCGACGTGCTGCTGGTGCCAAGCCTCGAGGCCGGCAACATGATCTACAAGGAACTCGTCTACCTGGCCGGCGCCGAATGCGCGGGCCTGGTGCTGGGCATGCGCGTTCCCATCATTCTCACCAGCCGCTCGGATTCCGTGGCCAGCCGCGTCGCCTCGTGCGCGCTGGCGGTGTTGACGAGCCGTGAGTCGGCGCCCAGTCGGCTGGCCTCGATGGAGCAAGCCGCATGACCGAACCGAGCGCCGCCCGACCCGACCGAATGATCTCCGTGCGCGAGGTGTTCGGCATCGACACCGATCTGCGCGTGCCGGCCTTTGCCGAGGGCGAAGATCACGTGCCCGAGATCGACCGCGCCTACCGCTTCAACCCCGACGTCACGCTGGCGCTGCTTGCCGGCTTTTCGCGCGACCGGCGCGTGATGGTGCAGGGGTTGCATGGCACGGGCAAGTCCAGCCACATCGAGCAGGTGGCGGCGCGCCTGAACTGGCCGTGCGTGCGCGTCAACCTCGACGGTCATGTGAGCCGGCTGGACCTGGTCGGCAAGGACGCGGTCGTGCTGCGCGACGGACAGCAAGTCACCGAGTTCCAGGAAGGCATCGTGCCATGGGCCTTGCAGCGCCCGGTGGCGCTCATCTTCGACGAGTACGACGCGGGCCGGCCCGAAGTGATGTTCGTCATCCAGCGTATCCTGGAGCGCGACGGAAAGCTGACGCTGATGGACCAGAACCGCGTCATCAGTCCGCATCCGGGCTTTCGGCTCTTTGCCACGGCCAACACGGTGGGGCTGGGCAACCTGAGTGGCCTCTATCACGGCGCGCAACGACTCAACCACGCGCAGATCGATCGCTGGAACATCGTCGCGACGCTGAACTACCTGCCGCGCGCCGAAGAGATCGCCATCGTCCAAGCGCGCGTGCCGAAGTTTGCCGACGCCACCGGCCGCAAGCTCATCGATTCGATGGTGGCCGTGGCCGATCTCACGCGCAAGGGATTTGCCGCGGGCGACCTCTCGACGCTGATGTCGCCGCGCACCGTCATCACGTGGGCGGAAAACATCGAGATCTTCCGCGACCCGGCGCTGGCGTTCCGGCTGTCCTTCGTCAACAAGTGCGATGAGGCAGAGCGTGCCATCGTGGCCGAGTATTTCCAGCGCTGCTTCGATGGCGAGCTTGACGAGTCGCACCAGCTTGCGATTCAGACGGGATGATCCGGTGAGCGGGACGCGGGCGGCGGCTCGGCACCAGCAGAAGGTCGATGAACTCTGTGCGGCATCGATACGGGCAGTGAGCGGCGACGCGGCATTGCACTTTCGCGGACGTCGGCTGTTTCGTGGGAACAAGGCGTTGCCTGTGCATGCGGCGCACCTGCATCCCTCGCCCGAACACGACGACTTCGGATCCTTCCGTGGCGCTGCGGACGGCATGGCGCTGCGCCTCGCGTTGTCCGATGCCGTCTTGCACAAGCACCTGTGTCCCGTCGACGCGGTCGCGCGGATGGTGTTCGAACTGCTGGAGCAGATTCGCGTGGAGGCGATGGCGCCCGTGGACATGCCGGGCCTTGTGCGCAACCTGCGGCACCGCCATGAGCAGTGGGCGCTGGCCTATCACCAGAGCGGCCTGACAGAGACGGCCAAGGGCATTCTGATCTACACGGTGGCACAGGTCTGCCGTGCCCGCGTGACGGCACAACCCGTGGTCGACGCCACCGAAAGCGTGATCGAGACCACGCGCATGGCCTTGGCGCCGCTGCTGGGCCATGACCTCGCGGGCCTTCGCCGTCATCGTGCCGATCAGGCCGCCTATGCGCAGCATGCGCTGGCCATCGCCCATGCGGTCGCGCAGGCCATCCATGAAGCCCGTGCCACCGACGAAGACAACGAAGCATCCGACCTCGATGGCGAAAAGGACGAGCGCAAACTCTTCGGCCTCTGGATGGACTTCGAAGGCGAACCCGACGACGGCGTGACGGCGGCGAGCAGCGGCCGCAGCCGCGTGCTCGAGGAAGCCGACGACGGCTACTGCGTCTTCACCACCGCCTACGACGTCGAAGTGAGGGCAGCGACGCTGGTGCGCGCCGCGCTCTTGAAGGAATACCGGGCGCGACTCGATCGCCGCATCGCGGCCCAGGGACTCAACGTTGCGCGGCTGGTACGCCAAATCAAGACCGTGCTTGCCGTCGACTCACGCAACGAATGGGAAGGCTCGCAGGAAGAAGGCAGCATCGACGGCCGGCGGTTGTCGCAACTCGTCGCATCGCCGACCGAGCGGCGCCTGTTCCGCATCGAGCGTCAGGAACCGGCGACCGATTGCGTGGTGAGCTTCCTCATCGACTGCTCGGGCTCGATGAGGCAGCACGTCGAAACGGTGGCCATGTTGGTCGACGTCTTCGCGCGAGCCCTCGAACAAGCGGGCGTCTCCAGCGAGGTGCTCGGCTTCACCACCGGCGCGTGGAACGGCGGCCGCGCACTGCGCGATTGGCAGCGTGCGCGCCGACCCGCGCATCCGGGCCGGCTCAACGAGGCATGCCACATGGTCTTCAAGGACGCCGGCACGCCGTGGCGCCGTGCGCGGCCCGAGATCGCCGCGCTGCTGAAGTCCGACCTTTTCCGCGAAGGAATCGATGGTGAAGCGGTCGACTGGGCATGTGCGCGATGGCAAGGCCGCAGCGAGGGGCGGCGCCTCCTGATCGTGATCTCCGACGGCAGCCCGATGGACAGCGCGACCCACTTGGCCAACGACGCGCACTATCTCGATCACCATCTGGTCGAAGTGGTCACCCGGCATGAGAAGCAGGGCGACACGGAGATCTACGGCGTGGGCGTGGGGCTGGACCTGAGCCCTTACTATCGCCGCAGCCTGGTGATCGACACGGCTGCCGCGCTGCGCAATGAAGTGTTCAGCGAAATCGTCGCCATGATCGCGCGGCGTTGAGTTTCAGCGCCTGTGCTCGAAGCCGCGCACCAGTTCGGCCAGCAGCTTGACCCCCGGTTCGATGGCCGCCGGAACGATGGACGAGTAACCCATCCGAAAGTGTTGCCGGGGCGGCGGGTCGGCCATGAAGAACACCTCACCCGGCTCGATCAGCACGCCTCGCTCGCGCGACTGCGCGGCCAGTTCCGAGGCATCGAAGCGCTGCGGCAAGGAGACCCAGCAGGAACCGCCGCCCGAGGCCGGCATCACCGTGCATTGGGGCATGTACCGGGCGAGCGCCGCGCGCAGCAGGTCGGAGCGCTCACGTTGCGCCGTGGCGAGTCGTCGCTGCAGCGCGTCGTAGTGCCCCAGCGATAGAAACAGGGCGAACGCGCGCTGGATCAGGGCGGGAGGATGGCGCAGCATCAACCGGCGCAGTGCGCGCAGTTCGGCGATCAGTTCCGCCGGGCCGACCACGTAGCCCATGCGCAGACCGGGTGCCAGCGTCTTCGACAGGCTGCCCACATAAATGACGCGGTTGCTGCGGTCCAGGCTCTTGAGCGCGGGAATCGGCTCGCCGTCGAAGCGGTTCTCGCTCTCGTAGTCGTCCTCGATGATGATGAAGTCGGCGTCGTCGGCCATCTTCAGCAAGGCCTCGCGGCGCGCCAGCGGCATCGTCACCGTGCTGGGGCACTGGTGGTTGGGCGTGGCGTAGACGAAATCAAGGTCGCGCAGCGCTTCCGTCACCGGCAGCCCTTCCGCATCAACCGCCAGCGGCTTCAGCGCCGATGTGCGGCTCGCGAAGATGTTGCGCGCATCGGGGTAGCCGGGTTCCTCCATGCCCACGCGCGTGCCTTCGCGCACCAGCAGGTCGGCAATCATGTAGAGCGCGTGCTGCGCGCCGACCGTGATGACGATCTCGTCGGCCGACGCCCACACGCCGCGCCGGGGCAGCACGCGCGTGCGAATCTGCTGCACCAGCGATTCGTCGTCGCGCGAGATCTGGTCAGGCGCCCAGTCGCGGATGTCCAGCACGCTCAGGCTCTTGATGCAGCACTCGCGCCAGTCGGCCGTGGGAAAGAGCGCGGCGTCGAACTGGCCGTACAGAAAGGGATGCGGGTACTTCTGCCAATCCGAGGGCTTGACGATGCTGCGCTGCCGCGAAGGACGCAGCCGGAAGCGCCCGGCCCAGTCCGTCGCCTGGGTCTCGTCCTGCGCAGGCCGTGCACGCAAGCCGAGCCGGGCGGCCACCATGTCGGTGTTCACGAAATGGCCGCTGCGCTGGCGCGATACCAGGTAGCCCTCGTCCGCCAGTTGCTGGTAGGCCAGCACCACCGTGTTGCGCGCAACGCCAAGCTGCTCGGCCATCTCCCGGCTCGATGGGATCGGCACGCCGGCGGGCACCTGCCCGTCGAGGATCGACGCCACCAGCATCTCGCGGATCTGCCCCTGCAGGCTCATGTTTTCGCGCGCCGAGCGTTGCAGCAACTGCTTCCACATGACGTCTTTCAGGTGTTGTGTCATTCGTTCGCCCCATTTCGTTCAAGGGTGCATGGTGCCTTGGTATCAGCGATTAAGCGCATCTGGCACCACTGGCCGCAAGCCCTGGTGAAGACACTGCCGTTGACCCCTCACCACAACGGAGACATCGATGCGAACCCTCAAGCAACTTTTCAGCCGGTGCGCCCTCGCCATCGGCATGGTATCGGCCGTGGGCGGCGCCGGCCCTGCGCTCGCGCAAACCCGCGAAGTGACCGTCGCCTACCAGCAGATCGCCGGCCCGATGATCGTGGCCATGACCAGCGGCACGATCGAGAAATCGACCGGCTACAAGATCAACTGGCGGCAGTTCGAATCGGGCGCCAAGGTGGCCACCGCCATGGCTTCGGGCGACGTGCAGATCGGCGTCATCGGCTCCAGTCCGCTGGCGGCGGCCGTGAGCCGCGGGCTGGACCTGCAGCTCTTCTGGATCCTCGACGACATCAACGAGGCCGAGGCACTGGTCGTGCGGAACGGCTCGGGCATCGACAAGCCCGCTGACCTCAAGGGCAAGAAGCTGGGCGTGCCCTTTGTGTCGACGACGCATTTCCACACCATGTTTGCGCTGGAGCAATGGGGACTCAAGCCCAGCGACGTGCAATTGCTCAACATGCAGCCCAACCAGGTCGCGGCGGCCTGGGAGCGCGGCGACATCGACGCGGCCTTCGTGTGGGACCCGGCGCTGGCGCGAATCAAGCAGACGGGCAAGGTGCTCATCACCTCGGGTGAGCTGAGCAAGAAGGGCAAGGCCACCTTCGACGGCATGGCCGTGAGCCGTCCCTTCGCCGAGGCGAATGCCGACTTCATGGCGAAGTTCGTCAAGGCCGTGGCCGATGCGGACGCAGCCTACCGCGCCAATCCGGCCGCGTGGGGCCCTGACTCGGCGCCCGCCAAGGCGATTGCCGGCAAGATCGGCGGCGATGCCAAGGCGAGCGCCGACGCGCTCAAGCTCTACGCCTATCCGAGCGCGGAGCAACAAGCGTCGCCCGCGTGGCTCGGCGGCGGACAGGCTGGCGGTGCCGCCAAGGCCCTGAAGGCGACGGCGGACTTCCTGCTCGAACAAAAGCGCATCGACGCGGTGTCCGGCGACTACAGCAAGTTCGTCACCGCGAAGTACGCCGAAGCGGCGCTGCGGCTCAAGTAAGCGGACACCGCAAGGAGACATCCCATGGCAATGGAACGACTCCAGGTCAAGGACGTGAGCGTCACCTACCCGGGGCGCACGCGCACCGAGCAGGTTCACGCGCTCGACCACATCGACCTGACCATCAACCGCGGTGATTTCGTCGTGGCGCTCGGCGCATCGGGCTGCGGCAAGACCACGCTCCTCAGCCTGATGGCGGGCTTCATCTCGGCGTCGAGCGGAGATCTGCTCCTGGGCGGCAAGGCGATTCAGGGGCCGGGTTCCGACCGCGGCGTGGTCTTCCAGAAGCATGCGCTGCTGCCCTGGCTCAGCGTGATGGAGAACACCGAATTCGGGCTCAAGCTGCAGGGCGTGCCCAAGGCCGAGCGGCGCGACCGGGCTGCGCGCAATCTTGCGCTCGTGGGCCTGCAGGACTTCCACAAGCACATGATCTACCAGCTCTCGGGCGGCATGCAGCAACGCGTGGGCATTGCACGCGCGCTGACGTGCAACCCGGCCATGCTGCTGATGGACGAGCCGATGGCTGCCCTCGATGCGCTGACGCGCGAGACCATCCAGGAACTGTTGCTGGACGTGTGGCAGAAGACGCAAAAGATGTTCTTCTTCATCACGCACAGCGTGGAAGAGGCGCTGTTCCTCGCCAGCCACCTGATCGTGATGTCGCCGCGTCCCGGTCGCATCACGCACCGCTACGAACTCGACTTCAACAAGCGCTTCCTGCAAACGCGAGATGCGCGGGCCGTGAAGTCCAGCCCTGATTTCATCCAGATGCGCGAGACAGTGCTCGGCATCATCTACGGCGACGAACGTGCCGGCGAAGCACACAAGGAGTTGAGCCATGTCTGACATTGCCATCAAGGCGCCGCACGGCGGCAGCTTCATCACGCGCACTTTTGCCAAGCGTTCGGTGCGCCCGGGCGAGCAGTTCGGTGCACCGGGACAAGGCCGGGCCGGCGCCATCGCCACGGGCACGGTGATCGTCACGCTCGCCCTGTGGGTGCTCGTCACCAACATGGGCTGGGTCAAGCCACTCTTCCTGCCGTCGCCGCAGGCGGTGTTCGCGAAGTTCATCCAGGTGGCGGCCGAGGGTTTTGCGGGCGCCACCCTGTTCGAGCACACATGGACGAGCCTGTACCGCGTGTTCGGTGCCTTCTCGCTGGCCTGTCTCACCGCGATCCCGATCGGCGTGATGATGGGCGTGAGCCGGGTCGCGCGCGGCATCTTCGATCCGCTGATCGAGTTCTACCGGCCGCTGCCGCCGCTGGCTTACCTGCCGATGGTCATCATCTGGTTCGGCATCGGCGAGTTCTCCAAGCTCTACCTGATCTTCCTGGCCATCTTCGCGCCGTTGGCGATTGCCGCGCGCTCCGGCGTGCGCTCGGTATCCACCGAGCAGATCCACGCGGCCTACTCGATGGGCGCGACGCGTTCGCAAGTGATCTGGCATGTGATCCTGAAGTCGGCCTTGCCCGAAATCTTCACCGGCATGCGCATCGGCATCGGCGTGGGGTGGACCACGCTGGTGGCGGGCGAGATGGTGGCTTCGAACCGCGGGCTGGGCTTCATGGTGCTCAACGCGGCGGAGTTCCTGGCAAGCGACGTGGTCATCATGGGAATCATCGTGATCGGCCTGTTTGCCTTCAGCTTCGACGCGCTGATGCGTCATCTCGAAAAGGTGCTGGTGCCCTGGAAGGGCAAGGTGTAGGGCAACCCGGGCGCCCCGGAGCAGCAGCATGGACACGATGCAGGTGGTGGTGTTCCTGGCGTGCGTGGGCGTTGCGACCTGCGCACAGGCGCTCACGGGCTTTGCCTTCGGCTTGATCCTGCTGGGGCTTGTCGGGGTGCTTCAACTCGCGCCCCTGGCCGATGCGGCCAACGTTGCCAGCGTGCTGACCCTGGTGCAGGCTTCGGTTGTGCTCAGGGGATCGCGCAAGTCCATCGACCTGGCGACACTGCGCGACACGGCGGTGGGCAGCGGCATCGGCGTGGTGATCGGGGTGTTCCTGCTGGGCTGGCTCAGCGGCAATGTCGTGCTGCTGTTGCGCGTGCTGCTCGGGATCACGATCCTCGCCTGCGCCACGGTTCTCGTGGTGCGTTCGGCGCCCCTGCGCGAGCGTTCGTCGCGCGCGAGCTTTCGTGGGTTTGGCCTGGCGTCCGGGTTGATGAGCGGGCTTTTTTCAAGTGCCGGTCCGCCGCTCGTGTACCAGTTCTATCGGCAACCCATGAATCCACTCGCCGTGCGGCAGACGCTCGTCATGATCTTCGCCTTCAATGCGCTGCTACGCCTGGCGCTGACGGTGCCGACGGGCCAGTTCAGCATTCATGCGGCTGGGCTCAGCCTGTTGGCGATGCCCGTGGTGCTGGGACTGACCTGGCTCATGAAGCGGCACCCGCCTGACTGGTCACCGCGTACCGTGCGCGGGCTGGTGTGTACGCTGCTGGTGCTGGCCGGGCTCAGCCTGGTCGTGCCGGTTGCTGCGATCTATGCGCGCAGCCTGAGCTGAATTCGCGGAAGCGTGGACAAGCGCCCTCGTATGCCACGGCCACACCGCGCGCTCGTGCGGCGGCGAAGATCTCGGTACCTTGCACCGCCAGCAGCGCCTTGTTCGCGCCTGGAATTCTTTTCGTGCCGATGCGCTCAGGGCTTGACGAACTTGAGCACGAACTCGTCCTTGGGTTGCGGCGGCTCCGGCGTGTTGCGGTCACGCGGGTCCGAAGGATTGCGCATGAAGTTGCCTTCGGCCGCGAGCTTGAACCCGGCCCGCTCGACCTCGGCGCGCAGGAACGCCTCCTCGATGCGGTGAAGCGTTCCCGATTCGGAGATGCCCGTGCCCGGTCGCCCCGAATGGTCCGCGATGACATACATGCCGCCCGGCTTCAGCGCGGCGAACACCGCGCGGTTCACGGCGACGCGGTCGACGCCAAGATGGCCGAAGTCGTGATAGTTGAACATCAGCGTGACAAGGTCGAGGCAGTTCGATGCGCATTCGGGCGGCGCCGGATCCTCGAAGGGCCGCACGACAGCGATGATGTTGCCCGCGTTCGGATTCTTCGCGCGTTCGGCCAGCGCGACGGGCGATGGCCGCGGGCCGGTGGCGGGACGAGCGGGAGCCGGAGCGCCCATCGGCGTTGGCGCCGCGGCGCCTTCCGGCTGCGCAGGCCGGCTCGTCCCCGGGCGCGGCGGGCTCTGCCCGTAGACGCGGCCCGCCGGGCCGGTCGCGCGTGCGATCAACTCTGTCGTGTAGCCGCCGGCTGCGCTCACATCGAGAGCCACCATGCCCGGACGCACGCCAATGAATGCCAACATCTCTTGCGGCTTGCGCCGCACGTCGTTCACACGGTCGGCTTCGCTGCGATCCGGGCTCGTGACGATTTCTGCATTGCGGGCGGGCGGCAGCACGGGCGCCTCGGGTGCGCGCGGGCCCGGGGCCGTGCATGCGGCGAGCGTCAGCGTGATGCCGGCAGCAATGGCTGCGCGCGCAGCCCATCGACGGAGAAAAACGATTCGGCGGATAGGCATGGGTCGGCCTCGCTGGCAACTGGATGATGGACTGCGTCCCGCGCGAAAAGCGCAGACGCCCGGTCGCCAGTCTATGCGCGCACCGCTCAGGCCGGCGCCGCGGGATTTCCGCTCCAGCGTGTCGCCGGCGGAATGCTCTCCCCTTTCATGACCAGCGTCATGGGCCCAAGTTGCGCCCCGTCGTTCACGGTCGCGCCGTACAGCACGATGCTGCGCGGCCCGACGTTCACCCGCGCGCCGATGTTCACGTGATGGATCTTCATCACGCGGTCCTCGAACAGATGGGTCTGCGGACAGGTCATTGCATTGAGCTCGCTGTAGTCGCCGATGCGCACGCAGTCGAACTCCGTGAAGTCGGTGGTGTCCAGATACACGCCGCGGCCGATGCGCGCACCCAGCAGATTGAAGGCGATCGGCAGCCAGGGCGTGCCGCGCAGGTAGTGCATGAAGTTAGGCACTGCGAGGCCTTCGTACAGGTTCGTCGCGGCTTCGGAGAGCCAGACGAAGGGCGTCCACATCGGCACCGCGAGCGGCCGGTAGCGCCGCAGGAAGAGCCACTTGAAGATCGCCACGAACACGAAGGTGGACAGGCCGAAGATCAATCCGTCGATGGTGAGATACCAGACCACCGAGCCCCAGTGTTCGGCCGCCGCCGAGGGCATCACCGCGAGCACGATGCTGTAGCCCGCCGCGATCACCATGGCGTGCGGCGCGACGATGCGAAAGGCCTCGACGATGCCGCGCCCCACGCGGCGCATCAGCGAAGGATTGAAGGTCAGCGATTCGGGGTGACCGGTGACAACTTCACGCGCCGGCAAGCGCAAGGCGGGCGAGCCGATCCAGGTGTCCCCGCTGCGAATCGCCCCCGGATCGGGCGCGCGACCGAGCACGCCGATCAGCACGTTCTCGGGCAAGGTCGTGCCGTCGGGAAGGTAGGCCCCGTTGCCGACGAAGCTACGCCGCGAAATGACGGTAGGCCGCATCGACATCCAGCCGCCGTCGATCTCCTCGTCGCCCAGCAGCACTGCATCGGCGATGAAGGTATCGTCGCCGAGCGTGAGCATGTCGGGCACCACGCCGAGCGCGGTCGATATCTCCGCGTTGCGGCCCACCTTGGCCCCCAGCAAGCGGTACCACATCGGCGCGAAAAGCGTCGCGTAGACGCCATGCAGCACCTGCAGGCTCGATTCCTGGATCTGGTTGACCAGCCATTTGCCGCAGTAGACATTGCTGTGCACAGGCCAGCTGCCGCTCTTCAGCCGCGGCAGCACGCTCCAGCGGATGCCCGCGGAGATCAGGGCCGTGAGCACGATCATCACCGCGCCCGCCGGCAGCGCCAGCACGAAGTACTTGAACAACTGCATTACGGTGGAGCTGGTTTCGAGCCAGGGGAACCGTTCGGTGTCGTCCAGCACGTCGATCAGCATGAAGGTCGGGAACACCGGCAGGAAGAACAAGGCCGCCACCAGCATGGCGCCGCCGAGGAAGAACACCCCCTCGCCTGCGAGCCGGCGTTTGCTGACCGGCGGGCGTGGCCGCAGCGTGGCGGTGTCGAAGGCACCCGTGTCGCGCGCCGGCGAGCCGCTCCAGATGCGCCCGGCCGGCACTGCCTGGCCGTCGCTGAGCGCCGACTGGCCGTCGAGGTGGCCCCAGTTCCCGACACGTGTGTTGCCTTCGAGTACAGCGTAGGAACCGATGTGGGCCTCTGCGCCGATTTCGATGCGACCGATGAGCAGTTCGCCACGCTGCACGCGCACGTTCTCGAAGTTCACCGCGTTGCCGATGCTTGCGCCGTCACCGACCGTGAACAGATCGGGTGCGCGCAGTTTGATCGAGCCGATGCTCACGTCGCTGCCGATGCGCGCGCCCAGCGCGCGCAGCCACCAGGCGTGCAGCGAGGAACCGCTGATGAAGTAGGTCGGCGCCGCATCGACCAGCCGATCGGCCAGCCACCAGCGGAAATAGGTCAGGCCCCAAAGCGGATAGCGGCCAGGCGCCAGCCGGCCCGCGATCAGCCACTTGCCGGCGATCGCCAGCACGAATTCGAGCAAGGTCGCCACGAGGAACACGACCATCGACATCGCGACCGCATACGGGATCGAATCCCCTGCCCCACCGGTGTAGAAGTGATAGGTGAAGAACGGCGCGAGCCACTGCATCATGCGGATGGCCACCAGCGCCGGGATCGCCGCGGCCTGCGCGAGCCCGCAGCGCCAGCGGCGCCACGCCGAAGGCGGCGTCCAGTCGGGCACCGGCGTCGCCTGCCGGGCGCCACAGGCATCCAGTGCGGCGGCGATGCCGCCCACCGTGCGGCGCTGATAGATCTCGCGCACCGTGATCTGGGCGAACCGCGGGTCGGCGCGCAGCAAGGACGCGAGCCGCGCCGCCAACAGCGAATGGCCGCCGAGTTCGTCGAAGAAGTCCGAAGCGCGCCGGATCGCGAGGCCGGGAAAGAGTCCGGCCAGGGCCGCGAACAACACGATCTCGGCCGGCGTCTCCGGGACATCCGATCCTTCGGACGGACCGGTCGCCTCGGCCAGCGGGCACGACTTGAGCGTCTTTCGGTCGATCTTGCCGGAACTCAGGCGCGGCATCTGCGGCAGCACCTCGAAGCGGCCGGGCACCATGTAGGGCGGGAGCCGAGCGCCAAGCGCGGAGCGCAATGAAGACGCCGATACGCCAGCAGAGCCCTCGGCCACCAGAAAGGCGATCAACTGGTCGACACCCTCGACCTGGCGCAGCACCACGGCTGCAGTGCCGACGCCCGGCTGCTGCGCCAGCACGGCCTCGATCTCGCCGAGTTCGACCCGAAAGCCACGAATCTTGATCTGGTCGTCGGTGCGCCCGAAGCACTGCACGCGCCCGGCTTCGTCGATGCGCGCAAGATCGCCGGTGCGGTAGAGTCGATCGTCGTGCGTGCCGCTCGACCACGGGTTGCGAAGGAATTTCTCGGCCGTCAGATCGGGCCGCCCGAGGTAGCCCGACGCGACGCCGGGGCCGGTAATGCACAGTTCGCCGACCTCGCCGCACGGCAGCAGTCTGAGGCCCTGCTCGACATCGGGCGCGATGACCAGCAGCGCGTAGTTGGGCAACGGCCGGCCGATGGTCACGGTCTCGCCCGCTTGCAGCTCGGCCATGCTGGCCGACACGGTCGCCTCGGTCGGGCCGTAGCTGTTGAAGACCTGCCGGCCGGCAACCGCCCAGCGTTCAACCAGCGATGTGGGGCACATTTCGCCGCCGAGGTTGATCAGGCGCAGCCCCGGCACATCGCGATCGAAAAGGGCCAGCAGCGTCGGCACGGCGTGCAACACGCTGATGCGCTGTTCGATCAGCGCCTTCGGCAGTGCTTCGGGATCGGATGCGATGGCCTTCGGTGCGATCCACAGCGTGGCGCCGACCAGATAGCTCAGCCAGATCTCTTCGAAAGACATGTCGAAGGCGGCCGAGAAGCCCTGGTAGACGCGGTCGTCCTCCCGCACACCCAGCACGGCGTTCTCGCTGCGAAGGAAGTGGCAGATGCTGCGCTGGGTGATGGCGATGCCCTTGGGCTTGCCGGTCGACCCGGAGGTGTAGATCACGTAGGCAGGGTGATCGGGCAGCGCGCCTTCGCGGCGGCGCAGCGGCGCTTCGGGGTCGCCACCCAGGAGCGCCTCGGCAGTCCAGAGGGTCCGCTCGATCGCCAACCGCCGCAGTCCGAGCGCTGCACATCCGACGACGCCGATGGCATCCGCATCGTCCAGGCACGCGGCAACGCGTTCGGGCGGTGTATCGGCATCGAACGGAAGCCAGGCAGCACCCGTCTTGGCGATGGCGAGCTGCATGACCAGGAGCTCGATGCCGCGCGGCAGCCACAGACCGACGATGTGACCCGGGCGAGCGCCGGCTTCGATCAGTTTCGAAGCGGCCCGATTCGCCTGCGCATCCAGTTCGCCGTAACCGATCTCGCGCTCGCCGAAGATCAGCGCGGTCTGGGCGGGAACCCTTTCGGCGGTGGCCTCGAACAGGTCGGCGAGGATTTCAGATTGAAGCAGGTCCGGCCGGTCAGGGCCGTGAATGATGTCAGGGGAGTCGGAGGGGGCGGCGGGGGCGGCGGGAGAATTGGTGTCGGGGTTCGGGCGAAACATCGGCAGTGCGGGGTTGGCAGCGCGGCAATCAGCAGCCGGCGACCGAACCCGCGATTGTCGTCCGGGCGCGGCCGGGACGCAGTCCTGTCCGGCGCAGATACATCTGATACCTATGACAACGCGTCACGCGTCGAATAGTTGACGGTCGACCTTCCAGTCAGGGCCGTAGGTCGCATCCGCATAGGCATACACGACGGCCGAGCCCAGCATTCCGTGGAGAACATCGCCCTGGGCGGCGCGCCGGCTGATGACCGCCGTCAGCGCGCCCTTGCGGGCCAGGTCCTGCAGGGCCAGGTCCACCCAGCGTTTCAATTGGGCAGGCTCCAGGGCAGCGACCTCCCTCTTCATGGCCTGGATCTGCTCGCGAAGCCAGGCGGCGTTGTCCACGTTCGGGGTCACTGGCGCGACGGGGGGAACGTCTGCGGGCGGCGCGTGCTGGCCGACCGGCGCAGCGGTCGGCCGAGGACCTTCGGTCGCGCTGTCTTGCACAGGCTCGTTGCGCAGCAATGAACGAAGGTAGGAGAAGGCGTTCTCGATCGTCCGCAACGACTTGTTGGCGGCGCGCCGCTCGAGCACCTCGATCTGCGAGCGCACGCGCTCGTCGCCGAACTCCTTGATGAGGCCTTCGAGCTTGATTTCGCGAATGCCGAGCGTCTCGGCGCGTAGCACCAGGGTGGCATCGACCGGCTCGCCCGCAAGCGGCCGGGGCGCCGCTGCCTGGCGCTTCTTGCGCACCGCGAACTGCACTTCGGTGATCACCCTGCCCTGCTTGTGTTCGATGAGATCGATGTCGAGGTCCGTCTCGGCGTTGATCTCCACGATCGCGTCCTTGACGCGCTCGTTCTTGAACTTTCGCCATTCGCGGCGGTCGGGACCCGGTCCGTTGCTCAGGGCATCGACCCACCAGTTCACGGGCTTGCGGCTGGTCACGCCGCTCGGATTCTCGCGATAGCGCGCACAGATCTCGTAGAGCGCGACCGCCGTGTAGGAGCCCAGCTTGGCCAGGACGTCGAGGTCGATCCTGGCCCAGCGCTGCGGCTCCCTGAGCGCCGCCATGATCGTCGGCGGATAGGACCAGCTCACCCAGTTTTCGCCGCGGCGCTGTTCCAGCGCCACTTCGGACAGCATGGAGAACCCGCGCCACTTGACGCCGTCACCGGGTGCGGTCGACTCCCAGTCGACTTCCAGGCTGCGCATCTCGATCAAGTATTTCTTCGCCGCGGTGCGTTCGCTGCCGCTGGAGCCGGTGGTCCTCAGGATGGCGGCGAGCGGCGCCTCGAACATGAAGTCGGCTGCAGGCATGGCCGGCAAGGCGACAAGTCGCGTCTGGGCGACCTGGAGCAACGCGCTATAGATACGCCGGCCAGTGAGGGTCACGCGCGCCGAGCGCGGCATCATCACGATCATCTCGTGCGGCTTGCGCAGTTCGAGGACCTCGTCCACGCCGGGGCCGATGGCCGGCTTGTCGACGGGGTTTGCGGCGGGCGTGCTCATGAGGGCTCGATCTTATGTCCAAGGTCGTTTGGACACAAGGCCGCCACGTGGAGCGAAGGGACGGCGATGAAAAGCTGGACAGTTTGGCCTCGTCGATCCCACGACGGCCGATTAAATGCTGGACGCTTCGCGGTTGAGGCATGCGGCGACAGCTTCAGCGCGGCGATCAAAACCCGGACATATGCACCGAAAGCGCTATTTCGGCGCCCTTCCAAGGCCCCCAAGACCCGATGAAATCCTGGACAGTTGCCTTATTTGCACCGCGAGGGTGCGGATCGAGCGCTGTGGATAACCTTTTGTCCGGCCCGATGAGGATGCGGACATCCGGCGATGGAAAGCTGGACGGATGCGATGGAAACCCGGACACAAGCGATGGAAGACTGGACATTCGAGATCGAGTTTGCCTTATAACTTATTGATTTCATTGAAGAAAATTCAATTCCTCGGCGGCTTAATCTCTTGAATGTATTCAAGATCCTCTCTTAATCTCGGAGGATTTCTGATCAAAAAGAGATCCCCAGGCGCCGATGGAGAGGACGGTTTTTGCAGTGTCGACTGAATTCTTCGTTTTTTGCGGAGTGATGGGCATAATCGCAAGACCGCAAAACTTTCAGGGTACACACGCGTGGACATCAAGCAAACCATCCGACGACAGAATCTCGAAGATATCGAACAGCAAGCGCAGAAGATAGCCGGCATGATGGACCGTATCCGCGCGGCGATGCTGGCGCCGACCGCCGTGAAGTCTGCTCCGACGCTGAAGGCGGTGCAACTGGCGGATCTGTGTGGCGTCGACAAGTCGAAGATCTCCTACCGGCTGACCCGCGGCGACCTGCCCGCCGGTGAGATCCATGGGAACAGCCGCGAATGGTCGATGGCCGACGCGCAGCATTGGGCGCGCGAGCTGCGATCCGAGCACCTGCGGCCGAGCGGCGCGGCCGGCATCACCATCACCGTCGCCAACTTCAAGGGGGGCGTTGCGAAGACCACTTCGGCCGTCACCCTGGCGCAGGGGTTGTCGATGCGGGGGCACAGGGTGTTGCTGGTCGACCTCGATCCCCAGGGCTCGGCCACCACGCTGTTCGGTGTCCTGCCCGATGCGGAGGTCGAGACGGAGCACACGGCCATGTCGCTGTTCACCGGTGAACAGGAAAACCTGAAGTACGCGGTTCGATCGACTTACTGGCCGAACATTGATCTGGTATGTGCTGCGCCGCTGCTCTACGGCGCCGAATTCCATCTGCCCGCACGCCAGGCCAGGGACCCGGGTTTCGAATTCTGGCGCGTGCTGGATCGCGGTCTGGACCTGCCGCGGGAGGAGTACGACGTCATCGTGATCGATACACCCCCTTCGCTGAGCTACGTGACCATCAACGCGCTGATGGCGGCGGACGGGGTCATCATGCCGTTGCCGCCCTCGGCCCTGGACTTTGCCAGCTCGGCCCAGTTCTGGGATCTGTTCTCGGACCTCTGCAACCAACTGGTTCGCAGCCGCGGCAAGGACAAGAGCTTTGAGTTCATCGACGTGCTGCTGTCGCGCGTGGAGGCGTCGGACACGGCGAGCTCGGTCGTGCGGCAGTGGGTGCTCGAAGGCTATGGCGACAAGGTGCTGCCGATCGAGATTCCGAAGACGGCGATCGCCGCCACGGCCAGCGCCGAGTTCGGCACTGTTTACGACCTGCCTCGAGGATCAGTGAACTCGAAGACTTTCTCGCGCGCCCGGGTTGCCTACGACCGGATGTGCGAATTGATCGAACAGCAAATCGAAGCCGTCTGGGCGCGCCAGGTGGCTGAACGGCAAGTTCTGGAAACGGCGGTTTGACATGGGACTCAAGGACAAAGCATCCAAGATCGACTTTGCATCGCTGATGCCGGTGTCGCCGCCGAACCCGGAAGCCGCGAAACCCAAGACCGCGCCGGGCGCGATGATGGCGCTGGCGAACGACCAGCGCTCGGAGCTCTTGCGCGAAAACGATGCGCTGCGTCAGCAAGCCGCGAAGGCTGTCGAACTTGAAGGACGTCTCAGCGAGGCGGTGACCGAGCTCAGCGCCTGGGACGGCGCCAAGGCCACGCGCTTGCTCGACCCGCATCTGATCCGGCGCAGCGATTACGCGAACCGTCATGAATCGAGTTTCCAGAGCAGGGCGTTCGAGGATCTGAAGCGCGAGATCAAGGAGGCGGGCGGCAACATCCAGCCGATCAAGGTGCGGGCGATCGCCAGCCCGGGCGAGGGCCCGAAGTACGAGATCGTGTTCGGTCACCGCCGCCATGAGGCTTGCCTGCAGCTGGGACTTCAGGTGCTGGTGTTCGTCGACAACCTGGACGACCGTGCGCTGTTCGAGGAAATGGAGCGCGAGAACCGCGAGCGTGCGGATCTGTCGGCTTGGGAGCAGGGCGTGATGTATGCGCGTGCGCTGGACCGCGGGCTCTATCCGTCCTTGCGTCAGATGGCCGCAGCGATCGGTGTTGATCCGACCAATCTGTCCAAGGCGCTGGTGCTGGCGCGATTGCCTGAGGGCGTGCTTCGCGCCTTCGCATCGCCGCTGGATCTGCAATTCCGGTGGTCGACGGCATTCAAGGCGGCGATGGAACGTGATGCGGCGGGCGTCGAGGCTCGTGCTGCCGAGATTGCTGTCGATCGAGGGGCGATGGGCGCGAAGGAGATTTTCGCGCGGTTGACGTCGCCGAACGAGACGGTGATGCGCACGCCGTCGCATCCTTCCATCCAATCCTTTGACAAAGGCGGGACCACGGTTGCCACGATGAAAGTCGACAAGGATGGGCGCGCTTCGATTCGGATCCACGTCTCGCTGAACGCCGCTCGCCAACTTGAGCTTGCGGGATTCTTGGAGCGCTTTGCGGCTGCCGGCTGAAGGAACTTCCCAGTTCAAAAAGAAAGGCGCCCTCGTGGCGCCTTTTTTTTTTGAGGGACGGACCGCCCTGTAGTACGGTACTACGGGCAAGTTGCAGCAGTCCTGGTCTCCATCGCAGATCATTTCTGCCCGTGTGCAGGTGTCGATGGGCGGGCCGTAGTACCGTACTACACCGCCGATCACCTTGATCGACCGGTCGCCTCCATCCGCTCCAACGCCGACAGGATCTGATCGATCGTCGACTTGAGAACGCCCATATCCCTGTCTCGTCGGGCTTCGACGATCGGATCGTTCGCTCCAGCTTCACTCCGCGACGCTGCGAGCAACGATTCCCTTGAACGGGCAACAACCTCATCAAGTCGAGTGATCAGGTTGTTCCGCAGGGCTGTGAATTGGGCCATCTCGCGCCTCAAATCCTTCACGTCCTGGCTCAATGTCAAAAGCATCTGCTCGACGCGCTGCTGCCACTTCTCGTGTGCACCGTGGGTCGCGGTGACGGGCTCGGAGGCGATTGCCGTGGATGAGGATGCGAGCGTCGGCGGCGATTCATGGATCAACGGCCGGATTGCAGCCGTGAGTTGGCGCGCGGTCCGAGCGACTGCTTGTTCAAAGACGGCCTTGGGGTCCGAATCCGCCAACTGTGGCCAGAGTTCATAGACCCGTGCAATGGCCTTGTCAGTGACCAGCTGCAGACCCGGGCGACCCGGCTTGGCATGCGTCGGCGCTCCTTTGCGCGTCACTCGTTCGGGATAACCTTCATCCTCAGGTGTCGGGCTGTCGCCGATCAGACATTCTCTGAACTCGCCGCTCGCGCTCCACTTCTTCAGCGTGGCGTCGGATGGGGCACTGGCGCCGTGCAGGATGACAAGAATGCGCCCGAGATCGGCAACGCTGCTGACCCGAGGCCACAAGACTTCCCTCGACGCAGCGTCTTCGTCAGGAAGCTGCCAAGCCTCCTCGTTTTCGGATGACATGAATGAAGATGTTTAGTTACTCAATAACCAAATTATGACCTCGGCCCGGAAATTGGAGTGCCGAGAAGCCACTTGCGTGAAACATTTCTGGCGTTGAATCAATATTGATTCATAACGTGTTGTTTTCATTGAAAAAATCTGAACATCGACCACAACTCCTTCGGAAAGAAGATGTTTCACGGCGCGCGCTTCACAGGACTGCGGCGTGACTTGCCGTGCGACAACATTTCCCCGCATCGCGAAATCTGCAGCTTTAGGGGTGGGCCGGTCGCCTGAATAACCGTGAGGACGGCTCGCGCCGCCATCTTTGCACTCAGCGGATGAGGCGACCCTGACATCCATGTATCTGGGACTTGGCTGTCTTGGCCCTCAGAGTTCAGCGCGGCTCGAAGCAGAAGACTCGAGCGCCGCACGCATGAAACTCTCGCTGCCGCAGATCAGGTTAGGGAGCCAAGGGCGCGCTCGCCCCGCGACTCGCAGAACGCGATTCAATGAATCTGAGGCGAAGAGGCGCCCCTCTTTCCATAGCCTTGGGACCTTCAGCCTGCGCTGACACGTGTGCTGGCACAGCAAATCAACTGTCCAGCTTTTAATCGGCTATCTTTGCTGTCGATGACCATCCTGCCCACGCCGTCCCAGCTTGCCAGTGTCGACGACGAGCGCCTGGAGCAACTCGCCGCGGCTTGGCGCGCGCAGGCGCTGCGCGGCGACAAAAGCGCGTTTGGCGTTGCGCACGCATTCGAAGTCGAACGCCGTCGGCGCCTGCGCGCGAGCGAACTGCAGCAGTTAGAGCCGCTGCAACCCATCGCGCCGTCCAAGCCGTGGTGGAAGTTCTGGTGACCAAGCAAGACTGGTCGGGACAAACCCCAAGAAGCCTTTCCGAAAGCGGAGCAGATTGGCGTCAATGAGGCGCCGGCCGCCCGGGACCCCGAGGACGGTTGAAACGTAGCGTCGAGAAGTACGGTGATCGACGCCATGTTTTTGGAATTTGACGAGGTGGCAGAGATGTAGATACATTAATAGCTACATCGGGAGCGTGCTTCCCGCCAATGAAGGGGATAACCATGCACACCGCGACGGCCAAACTCTTTGCCAGCGGCGGTAGCCAAGCCGTGCGACTGCCGGCGGAGTTCCGCTTTGAAGACGCCACAGAGGTCTACGTTCGCCGTGACGAGACCACGGGAGACGTGATCCTGTCTGCTCATCCTCCTGCGGACTGGGCCTCTTTCATGCGCCGACGCGCTGAGATCGGTCCTGCCGTACCCACTGACTTCCTCGATGAAGCGGAGCGAGGGCAGGGCAGGGAGGCACGCGACCCCTTCGAGGGCTGGAAGGAATGACCCTCTACATGCTCGACACCAATGCGGCCAGCGAAGCCATGCGCGGCCATCCCGCGTTTGATGAGCGGCTGCAGGCATTGGCGCCGGGCCAGTGGTGCATCTCGGCCGTGACCCGGTCCGAGATCCGCTATGGCGCTGCGCGCCGGCCCGAAGCCGTCCGGTTGCATCGCTTGGTCAGCGAATTCTTGGACATTGCGCCGGTCGTGCCGTGGGATGCCAAAGCCGCTGACAGCCATGGCACGTTGCGCGCCCACCTCAAAAACCAGGGTCTGCCGATCGGTGATTTCGACGAGATGATCGCCGCCCACGCGCTGGCACTTGGCGCTGTCGTGGTTACCGACAACACGCGACACTTCACGCGCGTGCCAGGCCTGGTGCTCGAAAATTGGCCCCGCGCCGGTGACAAGCATTGAAACCACAGCGCCCATGCCTCGCAATGGCCCAGATATCGATGCACTGCGCACACTTGGCGGCAACTACCTGACCGTCTGGGAGCCTGACCTTCGTTCCGGCGGTGACGTAAAGACCAGCCTCTACGATGCATTCGTCACCCAGCGAGATTTCGATGTGAATGCATACCTCGGCATTCGGTGCGGCATCGCGCCGAAGCGTGACCTCCGGTGGCGTGAAATCGGTTCGAACTGGCCCGGGCCGGCAAACCAGTGCAGTCACCAGCCGCGCACCCGGCGGAAATGTCCAGCTTTTAATCGCCTGCGCCCAGTAAAAAGCGCCCTCAAAATCCGAGCGTCGGAGACCCTCGCGTCAACTTGCTAAAGTTCGCGTCAGTTCGCAACCCCGTTTGCCATGCTGGCGGGTGGCATTGCGCTGTTTTTCAACCCATCTTGAGGCCGCTATGACCGCCGGAAAACCCCAGATCATCTACACCCTGACCGACGAGGCACCCCGCCTTGCGACCGCCTCGCTGTTGCCCATTCTCAAGGCCTTCGCCGCACCGGCGGGCATCGACGTCACGACCAGCGACATCTCGGTGGCCAGCCGCATCCTGGGGCAGTTTGCGGAGGTGCTGACCGAAGCGCAGCGCGTGCCCGACAACCTGGCTGAACTGGGCAAGCTGACGTTTCGGCCCGAAGCCAACATCGTCAAGCTGCCCAACATCAGCGCTTCCGTGGCCCAACTCAAGGCCGCCATCAAGGAACTGCAGGACAAGGGCTACAAGATCCCGGACTACCCCGAGAGCCCAAAGACGGATGAGGAAAACAACATCCGTGCGCGCTACAACAAGTGCATCGGCAGCGCGGTGAATCCTGTCCTTCGCGAAGGCAATTCCGACCGCCGTGCACCCAAGGCCGTGAAGGAATTCGCGCGCAAGAACCCTCACAGCATGGCCGAGTGGAGCCAGGCATCACGCTCGCACGTCTCGCACATGCACCACGGCGACTTCTATCACGGCGAAAAGTCGATCACGCTGGACAAGGCCCGCGACGTGAAGATGGAACTGATCACCAGGAGCGGCAAGGCCATCGTGCTCAAGCCGAAGGTCTCGCTGCTCGAGCGCGAGGTGATCGACTCCATGTTCATGAGCAAGAAGGAACTGGTCGATTTCTACGAGCAGCAGATCCAGGACGCCCACAAGACCGGCGTGATGTTCTCGCTGCACGTGAAGGCCACCATGATGAAGGTGTCGCACCCGATCGTGTTCGGCCACTGCGTCAAGATCTTCTACCGCGAGGCCTTCGAGAAGCACGCCAAGCTGTTCGAGGAACTGGGCGTGAACGTCAACAACGGGATGGTCGACCTCTACAACAAGATCGCCGCCTTGCCCGAAAGCACGCAGGACGAGATCAAGCGCGACCTGCATGCCTGCCACGAGCACCGCCCCGAACTGGCCATGGTGGATTCCGCAAAGGGCATCACCAACTTCCATTCGCCCAACGACATCATCGTGGACGCCTCCATGCCGGCGATGATCCGCAACGGCGGCAAGATGTACGGCGCCGACGGCCGCCTGAAGGACGTGAAGGCCGTCATGCCCGAGAGCACCTTCGCCCGCATCTACCAGGAGATCATCAACTTCTGCAAGTGGCACGGCGCCTTCGATCCCAAGACCATGGGCACCGTGCCCAACGTGGGCCTCATGGCGCAACAGGCCGAGGAATACGGCTCGCACGACAAGACCTTCGAGATCACCGAGGATGGCGTCGCCAACATCACCGACCTCAACACGGGCGAGGTGCTGCTCAGCCAGAACGTGGAAGCAGGCGACATCTGGCGCATGTGCCAGGTCAAGGACGCCGCCATCCGCGACTGGGTCAAGCTCGCCGTCACGCGCGCGCGCAACTCCGGCATGCCCGTGGTGTTCTGGCTGGACGCCTACCGCCCGCACGAGGCGCAACTCATCACCAAGGTCAAGATGTACCTGCACGAGCACGACACCACCGGGCTCGACATCCAGATCATGAGCCAGGTGCGCGCCATGCGTTACACGCTGGAGCGAGTGATCCGTGGCCAGGACACCATCAGCGCCACCGGCAACATCCTGCGCGACTACCTGACCGACCTGTTCCCCATCATGGAGCTGGGCACCTCGGCCAAGATGCTGTCCATCGTGCCGCTGATGGCTGGCGGCGGCATGTACGAAACGGGCGCCGGCGGCTCGGCACCCAAGCATGTGCAGCAACTGGTGGAGGAGAACCACCTGCGCTGGGATTCGCTGGGCGAGTTCCTCGCCCTGGCCGTGAGCCTGGAGGACTTGGGGCTCAAGAACAACAACGTCAAGGCCAAGGTGCTGGCCAAGACGCTCGATGCCGCCACGGGCAAGCTGCTCGACAACAACAAGGGCCCGTCGCCCAAGACCGGCCAGCTCGACAATCGCGGCAGCCACTTCTATCTGGCGCTCTATTGGGCACAGGCCCTGGCCGAGCAGACCGAAGACAAGGAATTGGCCGCTCACTTCAAGCCGCTCGCCGAGGCGCTGGCTGCCAACGAGAAGAAGATCGTCGACGAGTTGGCCGCCGTGCAAGGCAAGCCGGCCGACATCGGCGGCTACTACCTGCCGGACCCGGCCAAGACCGATGCGGTGATGCGACCCAGCGCGACGCTCAACGCGACGCTGGCGGCTGCGGCGGGCTGAGGGCCACCCTCGCAGGCGATTTGACTCAGCTTCGCAGTCACTCTGCCGCGTACTCCAGCGAGTACAGCGGCACGTCTGATCGCTGGCTGAGCCACACGCCGCCGCCAATCTCCTTGAACTGCCGAGACAACCCGCGCCGATACACCTCGGCGCGGTGGCGGAAGAGGTGCGGGTCGGTGAGGTCTTCGTCCACGATGCCGCGTTCGTAATCCTCACGCACTGCGACCTCCATGTACAGGGCACCGCTGCACAACACCCCCAGATTGCGCAGCGCGCGCTTCAGATCCGGCGGGCTCAGGTAAGCCAGCACGCCCTGGCAGATGACGAAGTCGAACGGCTCTCCAGCCTGGTAGTCCACGACCGAACCGCGTTCCCACCCGTAGCGCTTGCACAGGTACCCGCTGAACTCCACGCCGCGAAAGCTGGCTTGCGGGAAATGCTGCGCCACGATGTCGCGCCACAGCCCGACGCCGCAGCCCACGTCCAGCACCCGACGCACGGGGACGCGCAGGTATTTCAGATAGGCGCAGACGAAGGCCCCCAGGCGTTCGATGTGCTGCGGGTCCGCGACCTTCGTCTTCTTGTCGAAGTAATAGCGCTGGTAGTAGGACTCGTCGAAAGTGGCGGCACGGGCTGATTCCATGTGGGGATCCTTTTTGAACTGGCGGTGGCACCCGCTCATCGTCGCTGATGCCCGACCGCATGATCCAGCCGGTGGCGACGGGGAGCCTTGCCGCGGGCAGCGGCAAAGGCACGACTGAGGGCGCTGGCGCTCGCATAGCCGCACTCGCTCGCCACATGCGCGAGCGGCAGCCGGGTCGAGGTGAGCAGATGGTCCGCACGTTCAAGCCGCAGGCTCGCGACGTACTGGCGCACGTTGAAACCGACGGCGTCGGCGAATCGGCGTGACAGGCTGCGCTCGCTCAAGCCGACATGATGCGCCAGCGCGGCGAGGCTCGGTACCGGATCGATCTCGCGCTCGAGCATTTCCTGCACCGCCAGGACCTGCGTGTCGCCGTGTCCCTTGTGAGGGGCGCTCCACAGTGCGAGCTTGTTGTCGGCGGGCAGCGCCTCGGTGCTGGTGTGGCGCAGAAAGCGACGTGCGCGCTGCATGCCGAAGAATCGCTCGATCAGGTGCGCACAGGCGTCCACCGTCGGGCCGATGCCGCACACCGTCACGATGTCGGCGGCGGCGACGATCCTGCGCGAGGACTGGTAGCGGACCTCCGGAAAGCGGCGCTGGATGATCGCTCGCTCGCTCAGCAGACCGGTGGCCTCGCGCCCATCGAGCAGGCCCGACTTGGCCAGCAGAAGCGTGCCGCCGAAGCTCATCAGCAATGCGCCACTCGCGTGCTGCCTGCGCAGCCATCGGCCGTACGCCGCGTCGTCTTCGGTCGTCTCTGACGCGGGCGCGAACTGGGCAGGCACGACCACCACGCTGAAGTCACCGGCTCGGTTCAGCGTCAGGTCCGGCGCCAGTGGCAGGCCGCCGAAACTGATGACCGGCACTCTGCTGCGCGCCACCAGGCGCACGTCGAACAGCGCGCTCGCGGCGATGTCGTCATTGCGCGTCGCCAAGGTCCCCGCGGCCTGAAGCAGGTCGCGCACCAGGAGTACCGAGCCTGCCCACGGACGGTGGGGAAGCACGATGGCAACGCGCACCGGCGCGGCGGCCGTGCGTGCTTTCATGTCATGTATCTGGCGCTTCATGACAACAGATTCTGCGCTTGCCTTGCTCCAATCAGGACATCGAAATCAAGACCGGATGTTCCCCATGAATGACGTACGCAGATTGCTGGCACGCGAAGAAATGCAGGCGCTGCAGCGCAAGTCCAACTGGAAGGCGGCCTGGATGCTGCTGGTCAACTGGAGCCTGATCGCGGCCAGCTTCGCCCTTGTCATCGCCTGGCCGGGCGTCGCCACCGTGGCGCTCGCCATGCTGGTGTTGGCAGGGCGCCAGTTGGGACTGGGCATCCTGATGCACGAGTGCGCACATCGCTCCTTCACGCCCTCACGCGCGTTGAACGACTGGATCGGCCAGTGGCTGTGCGCCGCGCCGGTGTTTGCCGACCTGACGATCTATCGCAGCTACCACATGACCCACCATGTCAAGACCGGCACGGCGGACGATCCGGATCTGCCCAACTACCGTGGCTATCCCGTCAGCCGGGGGTCGTTGGCTCGCAAGGTCTTGCGCGACCTCGTGGGCATCACCGGCCTGAAGGCGGCTGCCACTCTGGCCGTGCTCTATGCGCACGCGGAGCCCGAGAAGCTGCGTTTTGGCTACGCCTACAAGAAGCAGAGCGCCGAAGCCGCAGCAGCGGGTGGCGATGGTCCCGGAAAGCGCAATGTGCGCCACCTGCTGTGGAATGCCCGCCGCATTCTGCTGGTGCACGCGATGGCGTTCGGCCTGTCATGGGCTTGTGGCCACGCGATGGCCTACCTGCTGTGGCCCGCGACGTGGCTGACCACCTACATGCTGGTCAGCCGCATCCGCAATGCCGCCGAGCACGGCGCGCTGCCCGGCACCATGAGCCAGGACATCTGGTCCAACACGCGCACCGTTCGTGCAGGGTGGTGGGAGCGCCTGCTGTTCGCGCCCAATTTCGTCAACTACCATGTCGAGCATCATCTGGCGCCCACCGTGCCCTCATACAACCTCCGCGGCATGCACGGTCTCTTGAAAGAGAAGGGCGCCTTGAAGCAAGCCCACGTCGCCGGAGGCTATGTGGAGGTCTTGGGCAGCCTCATCGCAAAACGTTGAGCCGACACCTCACTGCGCAACGGCAAACAACTGCCACTCATCGGGGACTCCCTTCAGGCGCTGGATTCCCCGATCCTGAAATGACAGTCCTGAACCCGCCACCAGATCCTTGACGGTGCTCGAAACAAGCACTTCGCCCGTCTGCGCATGCGTCGCCACGCGCGCGCCGGTATGCACGGCAATGCCCCCAACCTTGCCGTCTATCACTTCACACTCGCCGGTGTGCAGCCCGGCACGGATCTCGATCCCGAGCGCGCGTACCTCGCGAGAAATGGCGCAGGCGCAGCGTACTGCGCGGGCTGGCCCATCGAAGGTGGCAAGGAAGCCGTCACCCGCGGTGTCGATCTCGCGGCCCCTGAAGCGCTCCAGCTCGCGGCGAACCAATGTATGGTGACTCTCGAGCAAGTCGTGCCAGCCGCGATCGCCGAGGAAAGCGGCGCGTTCCGTGGACTTCACGATGTCGGTGAACATGACAGTGACCAAAAGCCGCTCGGGTTCACCCCCGAATCGAGTTCCAGTGAGGAACTCTTCAATCTCATCGAGAATGATGTCCCTGTCGCAGCCCCACGGGATGTGATCGATGCCGTGCAGTTCGACCAGCTTCGCTCCGGTGATGTGCTGGCTCATGTATTGGCTGGCACCGAAATCAATGACGAGATCGTTTCGGCTGTGCAAAAGCAGAGTGGGCACGCGCACGGCGGGCAGCACCTGACGGATGTCGATGTCCATGTTCATGCGCAACACCGCCGCTGCGGCCGCCGGGCTCGCACTGGAGCGCAGCCAACGCGCCCACCATTGACGGCATCGCTCGTCCTGGGCTTGGCTCGGCCACCGTTGCTCGATACCGAGAGGGCCGCCCCAGTCACGTTCCACCTCCTCGGCAAAGGCGAGGGATTGTTCCCTCGTCCTTCCCCAGGGGTAGTCGGGCGCCTGTATGCGTCGCGCGAAAGCGCCGCCCATGATGAGCGCCGAGGCGCGAGACGGATAGGTGGCGGCGAACAGCGCGCACATCGCACCGCCCTCCGAGTAGCCGAACAACGCCGCTTGCTGCGATCCGGCGGCGTCCATCACCGCACGCACGTCGTCCATGCGAACTTCAAGGCTGGGCATGTCGGTGACTCGGTCGGACAGACCCGTCCCCCTCTTGTCGAACAGGATGAGCCGGGAGAACGAGGCCAGCCGCTCCAGCATCCGCGCCAGCCCTGGCTCCTCCCAGAAGACATCGAGGTTCGAGACCCACCCCGGAACCAGCACGAGGTCTCGCGGGCCGCTGCCGACCGTCTGATAGGCGATGTTGACGCCACCGCTTTTCGCGTAATGGGTCGTAGGAAGCATGGAGGTTGCACCCTCGGAGCGCCGCCCTTGCGGCGTGTCCGCGGAAGCTTGCCACAAATCGCCGCAGCGGCAAACATGCAACCTGGCCTAGTCCTGGCCTAGTCCTGGCCTAGTACTTGATGGTCACTCCGGCCTTCACGCCAGCGTTGCTCTTTCCGTCGGAAGTCGCGCCGGCGGAAAACGAAGTCTTGCCGCCGGTGCTCGCGCCCAGCGAATAGCTCGGCCGCGGTCCGGTGGTATCGATACCTCCGTAGGCGCCAGCACCGTCCTTCTTCTCGACGCCAACGGTCATGCCGTTGGTTTCGGCCGAGCGCTCCGTGGATTGGACGTTGGGCGCCACATAGACCGTGCCCTTGTCGTCGCTTTCCACGGGAACCTTGACGGGATCCGCGAGGGCATTGGTACAGCAGGCGATCAAAGCCAGGGCAGTCACGATGGGGCTGTTCATCGAGTGGGAAGTTAACACCACGCCCGGGCTGGCGCATTCCCGGGATTCCGTTGGGTGATGTAAGGCTGCTCCTACGATTCAGCCGGGCGCTGGTCTTCAAGGCATCACCTGCCCGCCGTTGACCTCGATCACCTGCCCGGTGACGTAGCTGCTGGCGGCTGCACTGGCGAGGAACTGGACGATCGCGCAGCCGCGCAACTTGCACTCCGAGAGAGCCCATTCGAACATCTGTCGGCCGATGCCCGCATTGCCAGGGGCGAGGCCGGTCGGAGAGGAAGCGGAGGCGCAAGAAGAGGCCCAGCGGTGTTGCGCCGCTGGGCCAGGACTCCCTTTCATGCTGCATTTGCCTACGAGAGGCCGCGATTGCCTACGTGAGAGGCGCACAGGAAAGTCCCGCTTCAACTCTACGCTTCGAGGCCCGGCCTGTTGCAGGATTGATTGAATCGTTTCGTTTCAGCAAACACAAGGTGTTCGCCTCGTCCGCGGCCCGGGCCCGCCTTCGGCGTGCGCTTTCTCAGGCAGCGACGTCGCCGCTGGGTTCTCGCGGCCGGCTCGACATCCTTTGGGCAACCCAGCGCGCCAGCCGCGGCCCGAAGGCGATGACGACGAACAGCCGCACGGTCTGCAGGCACATCACGAAGGGCAGGTCCACCGGGCTCGAAGCCGCGATGATCGCCACGGTGTCCATGCCGCCGGGACTCATCGCCAGGTAGGCGGTGAGCGCATCGACATGCGCGACGCGCGCAAGCACCCACGAGAGCGCGCCGCAGATCGCGATCAGCGCCGCGATCGAGCCCAGGATGGCGGGCAAAGCGCGCAGTGAATAGCGCAAGGCCTCGCGTGTGAAGCGCAGGCCGATCGTCCAGCCGACCAGCGCGTAGGTTGCCACGAGCAGCAGCGGCGGTAGTTCGATGCGCAGCCAGCCGGCGAGGTGGAGCGCGGCGACGGCAAAGGCCGGCAGCAGCAGCGCGCCGGCCTGCACGCGCAGGCGCAAGCCCAGCCACGCGGCGGCGCCGAGCACGACCAGGGTTTCGGCGCACGCCACGATGTCCACGGGTGCCAGCAGCGCGGGCATGGGCCGCGCCACATTGCCCAAGTGCAACATGAAGTGCGCGATGCCCGCGGCAAACATGGCCACGCAGATCACCCGCAGGTACTGCATGAACGCGACCAGGCGCGCATCGGCGCCCCAGGACTCGGCCATCACCACCATCGCAGTCGCGGCGCCCGGTGTCACGCCCCAGATGGCCGTCGTGCCCGGCAGCACGCGCAGGCGGCTCAAGCCCACGCCGAGCATGCCGCTCGCCAGCAGCGTCGTCAGGATCGCGGCGAGGAAGATCGGCCAGTGGCCGAGAAAGGTCTGCGCGATCTCTGGTGTGATCGTCGTCGCGATCATGCCGCCGATCAGGGCCTGCGCGGCGATGTAGCCGGACGGGGGTACGCGCACGGCGGCGCCATGCGTGCCCAGCGCGATGGCGGCGAACATCGGCCCCAGCAACAGGGCCGCCGGCAGGCGCAGCGCGAGCAGGGCGGCGGAGATCGCGAGCGACAGCGTCGCGAGCAGCGCCCACTGCGCAGCGCGCGGCCAGCGGTGAAGGACGGAAGGCACGCCCGGCCTTCAGGCGAGGCGGAGGTCTGTCATCTTCACGATACGGCCGAGGCGCGGAAAGATATTCTTGAACGCGAACTCGTGCATCTCGGCTGAAGAGCCCGAGGTCGCGTCCTCGACGAGCACCACGTCGTAGCTGTGCTCATGCGCGCTGCGCGCCGTCGATTCGACACCGATGTTGGTCGCGATGCCGCCGATCACGACGGTGCGCACCCCGCGCCGGCGCAACAGCAAGTCGAGATCGGTGCCATGGAATGCGCCCCAGTGGCGCTTGGTGACGACGAGGTCGCCCTGGGCGGCAGGGTCGTCCGGGAAGTCGGCGAAGTCGGGTGGCATCGGTCCGCGCGTGGGCACGGCGTCGACCTTGCCCGGTGGGGCGTAGGCGCCGCCCGGACCAAAGTCCACGCGCACGCGGACCACGGTTGCCGCGGCCGCACGGAATCGCTCGGAGAGTTCGATGCCGCGCGCGAACACCTCGGCGCCCGAGTGCGGCGCGACAGGCAGGGCGACAATGCCCTTCTGCAGATCGATGAGGATGAG
This sequence comes from Variovorax sp. 10L426, assembly GCF_056395305.1. NCBI lineage: Bacteria > Pseudomonadati > Pseudomonadota > Betaproteobacteria > Burkholderiales > Comamonadaceae > Variovorax > Variovorax sp. 10L426. Next base: position 257,640 of record NZ_JBFTJF010000001.1, read on the forward strand.
CGCGGTGGTTTTGGGGTCGAGTTCCAGCATGGGGGCTCCGGATTGGATGGACAGGAGGGGCCGTTCATGGAAACATGAGGAAGCCCTCGTGAAATAATAATATGAGAAATGCCTCACAAATGTCAAGTACACAGGAAGCCCTAGGTGCGCCGCGCGCCCCGCGGCGCAAGCGCGGCGAGCTTCGCGTTGCCTCGTTGCTCGAAGCGGCGGCGGCGGTGTTCGCCGAACGCGGCTATGCGGCGGCGACGATGACCGAGATCGCGGCGCGCGCGCAGGCGCCGATCGGCTCGCTCTACCAGTTCTTTCCGAGCAAGGAAGCACTGGGCACGGCGATGATGCAGCGCTACCTCCAACTTGCCGTGGCGGCGCTGGAGGCCATCGAGACGCAGGCGGCGGCCCTGTCGGCCGAAGCGCTGGCCGACGCGCTGCTGCGGGTCTTCACCGATCTCAGGGAGGAACGCGCGGCGGCGATCTCGATGCTCGACGTCAAGCCCGGCCACCGGCAGACAGGCACGGGCACATTCCGCACCACCGTGCTGGCGCATATCGTCCGCATCCTGAAGGTGCGCCGGCCTCGGCTGATGCCGCTGCGTGCCAGCGCGATGGCACTGGCCGTGCTGTTGCAGCTCAAGGCCGCAGTGGCGGTGGAATCACACGCTGCCGACACGAAGGCGGCCACGGCAGCCCTGCGCGAGTTGCGCACGATGCTGGCGCTGTACCTGGACGCGGGCTGACGCCGGTGCAGGCGATGGGCGGACCTGACCACAGCCTGAACGCGGCCGCAAGCGGTAATTTGCCCTAGTGCTCTTCAAGGCAAAGAGTGCGAGAAATGGTGTGACGCCGATGCACTCGCACGTGTGCAGGCCAAAGAAAGAGACAACCAAGATGACGATGCACGCCCGTTCGCGCCGTTCCTTTGTTCTGCACGCGGTCGCCGCCAGCGTGATTCTGATGGCCTCCGGCGCACCCGCGCTGGCGCAGACCTATCCCGCCCGGCCCGTCACGCTCATCGTGCCTTGGGGTGCGGGCGGCGGCACCGACGCCACCGCGCGCATCGTTGCGAGCCTGCTCGAGAAGGAGTTGAACCAGCCAGTCACCGTCGTGAACCGCACCGGCGGCAGCGGCGTGGTCGGCCATGCCGCCATCGCCTCGGCGCCGCCGGATGGCTACACCATCGGGCTTGCGACGGTCGAGATCGGCATGATGCATTGGCAGGGCCTGACCGAACTCAGCGGCGCGTCGTACACGCCCATCGGATTGGTCAACGCCGATCCGGCCGCGATCCAGGTCCGCGCCGATGCACCTTACAAGAGCGTCACCGAACTGCTGGCAGCCATCAAGGCCAACCCGGGAAAGCTCAAGGCATCGGGCACGGGGCAGGGCGGCATCTGGCATCTCGCGATCGCCGGACTCTTGCGCGACCAGAAGATCGATCCCGCGGCGGTTCCATGGGTGCCCAGCAATGGCGCGGCGCCGGGCCTGCAGGACATGGTGGCCGGCGGCGTCGACATCGCGCCGGTGTCCCTTCCCGAGGCGCGGTCGTTGATCGATGCCGGCAAGGTCAAGAGCCTGGCCATCATGAACGACAAGCCATCCTCGCTGTACCCGAACATCCCGACCCTCAAGTCCGTGACCGGCAGCGACTGGACGATGGCCGCGTGGCGCGGCATCGTCGCTCCCAAAGGGATTCCGCCCGAAGTGCGTGACCGCTTGGGAGCCGCAGTCAAGAAGGTGGCTGCGAGCAAGGAATACACCGACTTCATGGCCTCGCGCGGATTTGGCGTGGTCTATGCAGACCCGGAGGCGTTTGGAAAATACATGGCCAAGTCCGACGCCGAACTGGGTGCGACGATGAAGGCCGTCGGCATCGCGAAATGACCTGTTCGCGCTTCTGCCGGGTCGTCTCGTGAAGCTGAACGACGCGGTTTTCGGCTGCGTCCTTCTGGCGCTGGGCATTGCCGTGCTGCTGGTGGTGCAGGGCTATCCGCGAATTCCCGGCCAACAGGTCGGACCGGCCCTGTTTCCCGGGATCATCGCCGCCGCCCTGTGCGCGTGCGGCGCGGCCTTGACGATCAATGGCTGGCGCACGCGCCATGACAGTGCCTGGTTTCGCCCGGGCGAATGGGTGAAGTCGCCCAGGCACTTGCTGGCGTTCTGTGCTGTCATCGGGAGCGTCGTGTTCTACATGGTGGCCGTCGACAAGCTCGGCTTCCTGATCACCGCGACCGTGCTGCTGACCGCGGTGATGTGGGCGCTGCAGGTGTCGCTGTGGCGCTCATTGTGGGTCGCGGTCGTCGCGACACTGCTCATCCACGCGGCGTTCTACAAGCTGCTGCGTGTTCCGCTGCCGTGGGGCCTGCTCACCCCGTACGCCTGGTAGCCGGGCCACTTCAACGCCGAAGATCGAACGCACATGTCGACAGCTCTCGGGCAAGCCTTCGCGATGGTGTTCGATCCATACACCCTGGTGGTCATGATCGTGGCTTCGCTCTACGGTCTCTTCGTCGGCGCGGTGCCGGGACTGTCTGCCACCATGGCCGTGGCGCTGCTGGTGCCGGTCACCTTCTTCATGGCGCCGATTCCCGCGATCGCAGCGATGGTGACCGCCACCGCGATGGCGATCTTCTCCGGCGACATTCCGGGCTGCCTGCTTCGCATTCCCGGCACGCCTGCCTCGGCCGCCTACACCGACGAAGCCTTTGCCATGACGCGCAAGGGCCAGGCCGAGGTTGCACTCGGCGCGGGGCTGGTGTTCTCGGCGGTGGGGGGTCTCTTCGGCACGGCGGTGCTGATCGTCGCCTCTCCTGCACTGGCCGACTTCGCACTCAACTTCAGCTCGTTCGAATACTTCTGGCTCGTGCTGCTGGGCCTCACCTGCGCCGTCTTCATCACGTCGGACCGCCCGCTCAAGGGCGTCGTGACCCTCATGCTCGGATTGCTCGTGGCATGCGTGGGCCTGGGCAATCCGGCCGGCTTTCCGCGCTTCACCTTCGGCAACACCGAGATGACAGGCGGCATCGGCATGATCCCGATGATGATCGGAATGTTCGCGATTTCGGAGGTGATCCGTTACGCGGTCGACACGCTGCCGCCGGCCGAGTTGGTGGTCGAAAAGGTGGGCAGTGTCCTGTCCGGCCAATGGGCACTGGCCAAGAAATACCCCGTTCAGATTCTGCGCGGCAGTGCGCTGGGCACGCTCGTCGGCGCGTTGCCGGGCGCGGGCGCCGACATTGCGGCCTGGATGTCCTATGCGATGAGCAAGAAATTGTCGAAAGAGCCCGAAAAGTTCGGGACCGGTCATGTCGAGGGCATCGTCGAATCGGGGTCCGCGAACAACAGTGCCCTGGCGGGTGCGTGGATCCCCGCCCTGGTGTTCGGCATCCCGGGCGATTCGATCACGGCCATTGTGATCGGCGTGCTCTACATGAAGAACCTGAACCCCGGACCGACCCTGTTCACCACCAACCCTCAGAACATCTATGCGGTGTTCATGCTGTTCATCATGGCCAACCTCATCATGATCCCGCTCGGGATCCTGTGCATCAAGGTCTCCAAGCGCATCCTTCGTGTGCCGCGCAACCTGCTGATGCCGCTCATCCTGATCTTCTGCATCGTGGGCGCGTTCGCCATCAACAATTCGCTTTTCGATGTCGGCGTGATGCTGGTGGCCGGCGTCGTTGCCTACCTGCTCGAGGAAAACCAGTTCCCGATCGCTCCTGCCATTCTGGGCGTCGTGCTCGGTGGCATGCTGGAAGAAAACTTCATCACGTCGATGATCAAGTCCGACGGCAACCTCATGGGCTTCGTCTCCCGCCCGATCGCCGCTTCGCTGGCGGTGTTGTCGCTGGTGATCTGGGTGTTTCCGGTGCTGCGAGGACTGCGCCGCAGGCAGTCGCTGCGGACCGTCGCCTGACAAACCGGGGTTCAAGCCTCGCTCGCTGTCGCCTCGGCCGCGATCCAGCGTTCGAAATCGCGCACCCGCTGCGGCACTGGCCGGTCTGCGCGCCAAGCCATGAAATAGCCGCCTTCCGTAGGGACGCGTAAATCGAAAGGCGCCACCAGGCGGCCGCTGGCCAGGTCGTCGCGCACGAACGCGAGCAGTCCCACCATCACGCCCAGTTCCTCGGCCGCCGCCTGGTAGGCCATGGCGGCGTTTTCGAACTTCAGGCCGCGCTTCGTGTCGATGTGCGTCGCGCCGGCCGCCGCGAGCCAGGCCTGCCAGTCGTGAGGCCGATTGAGAGAGCTCAGCAGCGCCTGGTGCGCGAGGTCGGCCGGCTGCTTCAAGGGCGGTTCGCGCTTCAGCAGCGCTGGCGAGCACACAGGCAGCAGCGTTTCACGAAACAGCAATCGGTAGCCCGGGCCGACTGGCGGACTCGGCTCGGAATGAATGCTCACGTCGATGTCGTCGTGATCGAAGTCGGCCGGCTTGTGCGACGTGGTGATCTGTACCTCGATGCGTGGATGCATGGCGTGGAAGCGTGCCAGTCGCGGAATCAGCCAGCGGATGGCAAAGGTCGGCGGCAGTTTGACGCGCAGCAGCCATTCGTCGGGACTCTGCAGCAGCTGGCGGGTGCCATGCTCGATCTGGTCGAGCGCCACGCGCATGCTCGCGAAGTAGCTCTCGCCGGACGGCGTCAGGCGGATGCCGTGTCGTCCGCGCTCGAACAGCTGCACCTTGAGCCAGCCTTCCAGCGTGGCGATGTGCCGGCTGACAGCCCCTTGAGTCACGAACAGTTCCTGGGCGGCGCGCGTGAAATTGCCGCAGCGGGCGGCCGCCTCGAAGGCGCGAAGGGCATTGAGCGGAGGCAGTCGGCGCGTCATTAGGGATGAAGTTTACTCATGCCTGCATGCCTTTATTGTGGTTGCTGGCTCTGCGGGGTGAGGCATAGCATAGTAGCTATTCGAAGACAGGAGACATGTCATGAAAGCAATGAAGAAATTGCATGCCTGCTTGATGCTGGCCACGCTGTTCGGCATCCACGCGGCGGCTTCGGCCGACGATGAGGTGGCCAAGGGCTACCCATCCCAGCCGATCAAGCTGATGGTCCCGTGGCCGCCCGGCGGCGGCGTGGACACCACCGCGCGCATCGTGTCCGAGATGCTCGGTCATCGACTCGGCCAGCCCTTCGTGGTGGACAACCGCGCGGGTGCGGGCGGCAACATCGGCACTGAGCTCGCGGCGCGGCAGAAGCCCGATGGCTACAACCTGTTGATGTCCTCGATCAGCCCCAACGCGGTGAACATCAGCCTCTACAACAAGCTGGGCTTCGATCCCGTCAAGGACTTCGAGCCGATCATCTACGTCTCGGCCGTGCCCAACATCCTTGTCGTGCCGGCCGATTCGCCGTTCAAGACCGTCAAGGACGTGATCGATGCGGCACGCGCGAACCCGGGCAAGCTCAACTATGCGTCGGGCGGCATCGGTTCGTCGCAGCATCTGGCGGCCGTGCAGTTCTCCGTGGCCGCGAAGATCGACATCGTGCACGTGCCCTACAAGGGCACCGCGCCGGCAGAGGCCGACCTGGCGGCGGGCCACGTCTCCCTGATGCTCGATACCACGACCTGCCTGCCCTTCATCGCCAGTGGCCGCATGCGTGCGCTGGCCGTGGCTTCCAAGACGCGCAACCAGGCCTTGCCGGACGTACCGACTTTCGACGAAGTGGGCCTGAAGGGCGTCTACGCCTCCTCGTGGTACGGCCTGTCCGCGCCGGCCGGCACGCCGCGTCCCATCATCGACAAACTCAACGCCGCGGCCAACGCTGTCCTCAAGTCGCCTGAGCTGCAAAAGCGCATGGCCGCATTCGGTGCCGAAATCGGCGGCGGCACACCCGAGGAGTTCGGGCGCTTCATGGCCAGCGAGACCCAGCGTTATGCGGAGATCGTTCGCGTCTCCGGCGTGAAGCTCGACTGATCCCCTTCCTGCCAGGCCCTTCATTCATCTTCATTCATGCCCCTCGCACCCCGCACCCTCTTCGAAAAGATCTGGCAGCCGCATGTGGTCATGCAGCGCGACGACGGCCAGAGCCTGTTGTACGTCGACCGCCACCTGGTACAGGACGGCTCGGCGCCCGCCTTCGAAATGCTGCGCCAGCGCGGCCTTGTGGTGCGTCGGCCGGACCGCGCCTTTGCCACGCCCGACCACTATGTGCCCACCGGGTCGCGCGCGCTGGCCGACATCGCGGACCCCGAGAAGCGCGCAATGGCGCAGGCACTGAAGGACGACAGCGCGGCCGCCGGCATCCGCTTCTTCGGCCTCGACGATCTGCGCCAAGGCATCGTGCATGTGGTGGGTCCGGAGCAAGGGCTGAGCCTGCCGGGCAGCGTGATCGTCTGCGGCGACAGCCACACGGCCACGCACGGCGCACTTGGCGCGCTGGCATTTGGCATCGGCGCCTCGGAAGTGGCGCACGTGCTCGCCACGCAGACCCTGTGGCAGCGCAAGCCGCGCACGCTGCGAATCACCATCGACGGGCGCTTGTCCGAAGGCGTGTCGGCCAAGGACATCATCCTTGCAGTCATCGCGCGGCTCGGCGCCGCGGGCGGCACCGGCCACGCCATCGAGTACGCGGGTGAGGCGATCCGTGCGTTGTCGATGGCCGGTCGCATGACGGTGTGCAACATGTCCATCGAGGCCGGTGCGCGTGCGGGCATGGTGGCGCCCGACGACACCACGTTCGAATGGCTCGCCGGCCGGCCCGAGGCACCGCAAGGCGCCGCGTGGGACGAGGCGCTCGCGCGCTGGCGCCAATTGCCCGGCGACGACGGCGCGGTGTTCGACGCCGAGCTGCGTCTGCACGCCGACGACATCGCCCCCATGGTCACGTGGGGCAACAGCCCCGAGGATGCACTGCCGATCACCGGCCGCGTGCCGGACCCCTCCCTTGCCGCCACGGCCGACCGCCGTGAGGCCATCGAGCGCACGCTGGCCTACATGGGCCTGCATCCTGGCCAACCGCTCAATGAGGTTGCGGTCGACCGCGTGTTCATCGGCTCCTGCACCAATGGGCGCATCGAAGACATGCGCAGCGCCGCCGAGGTGGTGCGCGGCCGGCGCGTGGCCGAAGGCGTGGAGGCCTGGGTCGTCCCCGGCTCCGGTCTCGTGAAGCAGCAGGCAGAGGCCGAGGGGCTCGACGCCGTGTTCCTTGCGGCCGGCCTGCAGTGGCGGCACGCGGGATGCTCGATGTGCCTGGGCACCAACGGCGACCAGGTGGCTGCAGGCCAGCGCTGCGCCTCGACTTCCAACCGCAATTTCGTCGGCCGCCAGGGGCCTGGTTCACGCACCCACCTGATGAGCCCGGCCATGGCCGCTGCGGCCGCCGTGACCGGCCGGCTGACGGATGTGCGCAGCCTTCTTGCCCCGCACTGACAACCTGGAGTCGCAACCCCGATGGAAGCTTTCACACGACTCGACGCGGTGGCGGTGCCCCTGGCCCGTGCCAACGTCGACACCGACCAGATCGTGCCCGCGCTGTACCTGCAGAAGCCGCGCTCCGACAACTTCGGCGACTATCTTTTTCATGATGTCCGACACGATGCGCACGGCCGGCGTCGCGATGACTTCTTGCTCAACGAGCCGGCGTACGCGCAGGCACGCATCCTGGTGGCCGGCCCCAACTTCGGTTGCGGCTCATCGCGCGAACACGCGGTCTGGGCCCTGTACGACGGCGGATTTCGCGCGGTGATCGCGCCGAGCTTCGGCGACATCTTCTTCGGCAATGCGCTGAAGAATGGCCTGCTGCCGGTGCGCCTGCCCGAGGCCGTGGTGCAGGAAATGCTGGCCGAATTGTTCGCGAACCCCGGCGCGCGACTGCAGGTTGACCTGCGCGCACAGACCGTCACCGACCCGCGCGGCCGCGCGGAGCCTTTCCGCATCGACCCGTTCCCGCGTCACTGCCTGCTGGAAGGCATCGACGAGATCGACTACACGCTGACGCAGCAAGCCTCCATCGACGCATTCGAGCGAAGCCGCGAGCGCGGCACGGCTCTTTGAAGTGAGACCCAGAAAGGTTTGAAATGAAGATTGCAGTGATGCCGGGCGACGGCATTGGCCGCGAGGTCACGGCACAGGCCGTGAAGGTGCTCAAGGCCGTGGTGGGGCAGGTCCAACCCCTGGAGCTGGTGGAAGCGGCGATCGGACAGGCGGGCATCGACGCCGCCGGCGACCCGCTGCCCGCGGCCACGACCGAGATCGCACGCAAGGCCGACGCCATCCTGTTTGGCTCGGCCGGCATGCCGGGCGACGAGGAGATCCCGTTCATGATGCGGCCGGGCGCGAGCCTGCTGCGCCTGCGCAAGGGACTGGGATTGTTCGCCAACTTTCGCCCGGCCTTCCTGTTTCCCGAGCTGATCGGCGCCTCGACGCTGAAGCCGGAGGTGGTCGACGGGCTCGACCTGATGATCCTGCGCGAGCTCACCGGCGACGTGTACTTCGGCGAGCCGCGCGGCAGCGGACGCAATGCCAGCGGCGAGCGCGAGGCCTTCAACACCATGCGCTATTCGGAGCCCGAGGTGGAGCGTATCGCGCACGTCGCGTTTCGCACCGCGCGCACGCGCAACCGCAAGCTCTGCTCGGTCGACAAGGCCAACGTGCTGGAGGTGATGCAGCTGTGGCGCGAGGTGGTGACCCGCGTGGGCAAGGCGTACCCCGACGTCGAGCTCACGCACCTCTTCGTCGACGCCGCTGCGATGCAACTGATGCGCGCACCCAGGCAGTTCGACGTGATCGTCACCGGAAACATCTTCGGCGACATCCTTTCCGACGCTGCCGCAATGCTCACCGGCTCGATCGGTATGCTGCCCTCGGCGTCGATGGCAAGCGGCAGCTTCGGGCTGTACGAGCCGGTGCATGGCACCGCACCCGACATCGCGGGCAAGAATCTGGCGAACCCCCTGGCCTCCATTCTGTCGATGGCGATGATGCTGCGCTTCTCCTTCGATCAAGACGGCAATGCCGAGCGAGTGGAGAGCGCTGTACGGCGCGTGCTGGCCGATGGCCTGCGAACTGGCGACATCTTCCAGCCCGGCTGCATTCGCGTGGGCACCGAGGAGATGGGCGATGCCGTGGTATCGGCACTTGCAAGGCGCCTGGATGAAGTGGTCCGCACGGCATAGGAGTCTGGGCGGCAGAGTCCCTGGTCGTTGGCTCAGTTCGCGCTGCCGAGAAACTCGGTCACCAGCTTGACCGTCGCCTGCGGGTTCTCTTCCATGATCCAGTGGCCTGAACCCGGAACGATGCCTTCGGTGACGTTGTCGGCGGCGGCTCGCATCACGACCGCCATGGTGGGGCCGAACGACTTCTCGCCGCCGACGGCCAGCACCGGAACCGTGAGCTTGCCCTGCGCCAGGAAAGCCTTGTTGTCGATCGCATCCTGATCGAACGCGGCGAACTGCGCGAAGCCCGAGTGCATCGCGCCGGGGCGCGCGTAGAGCTTCGCGTAGTGCCGGCGAGAGGCTTCGTCGAACTTCTTCGGATCGGCCGAGAACTCGTTCCAGAAGCGGTCGAGGTAGATGCGCTCGCGGCCGGCCACGAGGCGCTCCATGTCCGGCCCGCCGAAGCGGAAGTGCCAGAGCAGGGGGTTCTTGAGGATCTCCTCCCACGGGCCGACGCCCGGCACGGGTGCATCGATCAGCACGAAGCGCCCGACGCGGTCGCGGTACTGCGCGGCGAAGGCAAAGCCGACCATGTTGCCGATGTCGTGCGTCACGAGGTCGGTCTTGGCGATCTTGAGCGTATCGAGCACCTGGGCGATGTCGACGGCCTGGTTCTTCTTGTCGAAGCCGCCGGCCGGATGCGCCGAAAGCCCCATGCCGCGCAGGTCGGGCACGACCACGGTGTGGTCCTTCATGAGCGCGGCCGCCAGCGGCGCCCACATGTCGCCGGTCTCGCCGTAGCCGTGGATGAGCGTCACCGCCGGTCCGTTGCCGCCTACGCGGACATGCAGCGTGGTTCCATTGACCGCGAGCTCCTGCGTTCGAAAGCCCGCCGGATAGGGCGGGACTTCCGCGTACGCGACGCCGGAAACAAGGGCGATGGCAAGCCATCGGAACAGGAACTTGAGCATGGGTTCTCCTCGTTGAATCGCTGACGGCAGCGACGAAGGCGCAAGTCTCAGGCCAAGAGGCGGTTCATGGCAAGGTTCGATGTGAAGATCGGGTGGTTCAGCGTCTATGGCCGCGAGCCGCCGAGCGCGCCGGCTGAAAGCGCAAGCGTGGCCGCTGCCGACAGCGCCGTGCTGTAGGCATCGGCGAATGCGTTCCTGGCCTGAAGGAGTTGCGTTTCCGCCAGCGTGACGTCGGTGACAGAGCCGACGCCGCTGCGATACGCGGCCAGGGCCGCATCGAAGGTCGTCTGCGCGGCCGACACCAAGACCTCCGATGCTTCGTGTGCGGAAAGGCTGGTGCGCAGGGCGTTGTCGGCGAGCACGATCTGACGCACCGCATCCTGTCGAACGCGCGTGAGCCTGGCCTCGGCGCTGTCGGCTTCGGCCTGGGACTGGGCCAGGATCGCATCGCGAGTGCCCCCGTCGTAGAGGGGAACGGTCACGCCCGCGAAAACCGCGGCGCCGAGGCGCTGGCCATTGATATTGACGGTCGGGGCCTGCTGGCCAACGGATGGCAGCGCCGTGACGTCCAGGTGGCCCGAGTTGTAGGCGCCGGTCGCCGAGACGAAAAACTTCGGCTTGAATGCCGCCTCCGCCGCGCGCACCTTCGCAAGGCTGGCTCTCTGGGCGGCGTAGGCGCTCAACATGTCAGGGCGACGCGACAGCGCGTCCGTGATGATGCTTTCAACAGATGCGGACATCGCCGGCGAGAGCTTGCGGTCCGAAACGTCGGCGACCTTGATCTTCGTCAATGGCGAGATGCCCATGGCCGTCAACAGCCTGAGCTGGGCGTCCTGAATTCCGCCCGTCGCCTGCACGAGGGCGAGATTGGCCTGCGCAGCCGCCTGGCGCGCCTGGGCCACCTCGATGACGGTGCCGATGCCGTGCCTGTAGCGATCTTCGGCGGCCGCCTGCACGGCCTTGGCGTTCTTCAGGGACTGCGTCGCCGTTGCGAGGCGCGTGCGCGCCGCGGCGTTCGCGTAGAAGGCCAGGCTGACGTCGTAGATGACCTGCTGATGGGCCGCGGTGAAGGCGATGTTCGAGATGAGGGACGCCTGCTTCGCCGCCTCCACGACGGCCGCTCTGCCACCGAAGTCGAACAGCAGCCATACGAGCGAGACCGCCGAGATGATTCCGCTGGCCGAATCGTTGCCGCTGCCGTTGATGCCGAGCACCGAGTTGTTGCTGCTGCTCGACTGGTAGGCGCCCACGACACTCGCGCTGATGTTCGGCAGGTAAGTGCTCTCCGCGATGCCTGCCGCGAGCGCGACGCGACGCGCGTCGTTCCAGGCGATCCGCGTCACCGGATTGCTGGATTCCGCGAGGTCGATCAGTTCGGGCAGCGTGTAGGCCCTGGTCTCGTCGATCGGTGGCGCTGGGGGGAAGGACGCGAGCGCCGGATTCGCGGGCAGCACGTAGCCGCCGGGCCTATCCGCGGGACCTTTCTGGTCCGCGACCAGTTCGCCTTCGGCGTTGATTGCCGGCGCCCAGGGGCGGTCGGGTCGTGACGGTGCCATCTCGAGCGCCGATGTCGCACAACCGGCCAGCCAGCCCACGCAGACGGCACACGCGAGGGCTGCCTCAAGCCGGCGCATGGTCAGCGCTCCCTTCCTGGCTTTCATCGGATCGCTGGATGAGGGCTTGCTCCAGATGCTCGAGTTGGGCATCGATGTGCCGGCGCGTCTGCGGCGCGGGTTCCTCGGTCACGCTCTCGTTGGCGCTGGGTGTTTGCGGGTGACCGTCGACGCCATCGGCAAGCCTGTCGAGCCGATCGGCGATCTTGTGGGCATGCGCAGGATCGAGGTTGGCGCTCATCAGCAGCGGGCCCTGGATCGCGGTGATCTCCTGGGTCGCACGGATTCGGCCGTTCAGCCAGTCGTTGCCAGGGCGGATGCTGGCCGGCTCATATTGCGCGAGACCTACGTCCTGTTCGAGCGCGCCCAGCGCCGCGTGGGCTTCGCCGGCGAGTGCGTAGCGGCTCGACCGGCCGGCAGCCGTCATCATCGCGCTCAGTCGCTGCAAGACAGCGGCGATGGCAGGATCGATGCGCCGCATGACGCTGACCGGCCAGACCGTCGTGAACATCACATAGATCACCAGGTTGCCGAACAGGATGCCGATGATCCGGTCGCGCGCGACCGTCATGTCGAATCCGGGACCGGCGCCCTGGATCACGCACAGGAAGAAGGCGAAGGCGATCTGGAATCCGGCGTACGAGATGCGAGGCTTGCCGCCGGCGACCCAGGCCGACGCGAGTGCCGCGAGGAAGACGATCGCCAACAGGCCTGCGATCGAGGTCACGTGGGGCATGAGAAAGACGATCGCCGCGAGCCCGGTGGTCGCACCCACCAGGCAGCCCACGATCCGCAGCGTCAGCTTTTCGACGGTCTCGGCCGCCGTGCCGAGGGAAACGATGTAGCAGGTGATCAGGCTCGTATGGATGCCCGGCCAGTCGAGCATCGTGTAGACGAAATAGCAGAACATGGCCGCCGCGGTGGTCTTGAGCGCGTACTGCACATGCTCCGGATTCGTGAAAGCGTCGGGCAGGAAGAAACCGCCGGCGCTCTTCGCCTGTTCCGGCTTCGGCTTCTGCGAGCTTGCCTCCGGCAGAGGAGGCTCGGCGAAGCGAACGAGCGCTTCCTTCATTTCCACCAGGATCGCGGCGCCTTGAGGCGGCAAGGGCCGACCGATGTCCTCGTCGTCGAGCGCGATGTCGACGGGGTATCCGCCGGCGCGCAGGATCGACGCCATCTCGTCGAGCGTGCGCGCCACGCGATCCCGCAGGAGGGCCGGCCAATGGCCGCCATCGTCGCGATCCAGCAAGTCGACAAGCAGGAGGATCTGCGTGACGGAAGCGGCAGCCTGCCGAAGGGCGGCGACGTCTCGTGCCGGGGATGACTTCTCGACGGCGGCCAGCTTCAACCAGGTTTGGATCTCGCCTGTCCCCTCCGACAAGACCTTGCCAAGGGCGCGCCGGGCACTGCGGTCCGGCGCCTGGAGCACGGCGATTGCGATGGCGAGGCGATGCGCCAAGGCGCGCTCCACCAGGCGCCGCGGTGCCGGGCCGATGAGCAGGTTGATCGCCACCGAAACGCCGACGGGAATGCCGACGAAGAGCCATGCGTAGAGGAGGGCGCGTGTTGCGAGTTCACCGATCTGGGCGTTGCTCAGGAGATCGAGCGCATAGGCCACGATCAACGCGAGGATTCCGCCGACCGGCCGCAGCTTGCTCCCGGAGGCGATGAAGAGCAGGCAGAACGAAAAGACGGCCATGGTGGTCACGCGCAAAAGCGGGTGGTCGATGACCACCACGGCGACGAGCATCACCACGCCGACGATTAACGTGATCAGGATCAGCATCGCAATGCTCATGATCACGCTCGTCGCGCGGTCGGGCTTGATGACGAAGAACGAAACGTAGGCGGTGAGCGCGGCCTCGGGCGTCTGATAGATCTCGACGACGAGCGTCGTCAAGGTGCATAGCAGCGCCAGCCTGAACGCGAACTCCAGCCTGCCTGGGGACGGCCCAAGGAGCTCGAGGAAACCCGCGAGAGATCCCCCATGTCGGTCACTTGCACGCGTGGCCATGCTGCACCTCGACAACGGCCGTCGCGCCCAGCCTCATGAGTCCTTGGGGCGGCTCCTCCAGGCGAATGCGCACCGGAAATCGCTGCGCGACTTTCACCCAGTTGAGGGACCGCTCGACATAGGGAAGCGAGCGTGGAAGATTGACCCGGCCGGTATCGAGCACGCCGGACCCAATGCCCTGCACGACGCCCTTGAGGGGCTGCCTGCGATCGATCATCGAGAACACCGTGGTGCAGTCGCCTTCGGCAATCGCACGAAGATCGTTCTCGCGGAAGTTCGCGACCGCGAACCATTCGTCGGTGTTGATCAGCGTGAACAGGGTCTGGGATGGCACGATCATCTCGCCGGGCGAGACGGTGAGGCCCACAACGCGCCCGTTGTGGGGCGCGCGGACCGTGGTGTCTTCGAGCGCTCGCCGCGCGATCCCAAGGGCGGCCTCGCGTGCGCGCACCGTGGCCTCGGCGCCTGCTTCCGTGTCCACCGCGCGCGCGGCCGCGGCTTGCTGTTCCTGCGCCTGCCGAAGCGAGGTTGCCGCATCGCGTTGCGCTGTCTGGGCCTGGTCGAGTTGCTGCACGGGCACGTAGCCCTTGGCGGCAAGCGGTTGAAGCCGTTCGACGGTTCGGGTCGCGTGTTCGAGATTGGTGGTCGCGCGCCTCGTCTGGTCGCCGGCGACGACCACCGTCGATCGCTGCGTCGACAACACGCGTCGCTGCGTCTCGAGCGTGGCCTTCGCGAGATCGAGATCCGCCTGCGCCTGCGCCACGGCGAGTCGGAAGGGCGCCGGATCGATCTGGAAAAGAAGATCGCCCTTGGTCACGCTGACGTTCTCCGCGACCGGAATCTCGATGATCCGGCCACCGACGGCCGAGGCGACGTGGACCACGTCGGCATCGATGGTCGCGTCATCGGACGACGGCAACGCCGAATGGCGACGCAGCGCATAGATGCCGAAAACGACGGCGACGACGATGATTGCCAGCGACACCAGTTTGCCCCAGAGGGGAGCGCGATGGATTCCTGCGGCCTTCATGCTGGCTATGCGAACCAGACGAACCAGACCAGGAGTGCGAAGCAGACCCCTATCGCCATGCAAACGAAGAGCTGGAATGGAAGGGCGTTGGAGAGCCCTGTGGCAACGAACACCGCGCGCACGCCGATCGAAGCGAATATCCCCAGGAATGCACAGAGCATCCAAGCGGGAAAGTAGGCGCCGAACAGCGCGAACGACGGAGCGCCCCGTTGCGCGCATCCGTTCAGCGTGAACGAAATCAGCGGCAACGGAAGCACTCGCGCATACCTGATCTTCCGGATCCTCGTTCGCATGGATGCTCTCTCCTCGGGAGCATGCTACGGCAGGCGCGCAGTGATCCGCAATATGAATATGGCCCGGGTTCGGGCGCAATGCAGAACCTGCGCATGGCTGGTGAACGGCAGTCGGATCATGAGGCGCACCCGCTCTCAGACCGGAATGCTCGCTTCCTTCAGCACACGCAGCACGAAGCTCGACTTGCTGTGTCGGATGCCCGGGATCTTGTAGAGCTTCTCGCGCAGCAGTCGCTCGTAGTCGCGGGTATCGCGCACCGCGATGCGGATGTAGTAGTCGTAGTCGCCCGAGACCAGATAGGCCTCTTGAATCTCGGGGATGGTGGCGAGCACGCGGCCGAACTCGTAGAGCGTTTCGTCGGTGTGGCTTTCGAGCGTGAGTTGAACGATGACGAAATCCTTGTAGCCGAGCTTGGCCGGATCGAGGTCGACCGTGTAGCGCTTGATCACGCCCTGGGATTCGAGCTTCTTGATGCGCGTCCAGCAACTGGTGGCCGACAAGCCCACGATCGCGCCGATCTCTTGCAGGGTCTTGCGCGAATCCTCACGCAGCACGCGCAGGATGGCCAGATCCACTTGCTCCGATGATTCTTCGGTTGAATGCGACTTTGAAAGATTGGTTTTCATGTAGTGGCCGAAATCAGGCAAAAAACAGAAGCCTATTCTGATCGATGCACGAAAAAATGGTGCCATGGAACTGCTTTCTCCCCAACGACTTTCGCCGGCCAGCCCCCCGGCCTCGCCACAACGCGTCCGCAACGGCGCGGAGGCGCTGCTCGACACGCTGATCGAATGCGGTGTCGACACCCTCTTCGGCTACCCCGGCGGGGCCGCGCTGCCGCTCTACGACGCACTGCATGGTGAGCCGCGGCTGCGTCACGTGCTCGTGCGCCACGAGCAGGCGGCGGTGCATGCGGCAGAGGGCTATGCGCGCACGACGGGTCGTGTCGGCGTGGTGCTGGTCACATCGGGGCCGGGCGTCGGCAACACCATCACCGGACTGCTCGATGCGATGAGCGACTCGATCCCCGTGCTGTGCATCAGCGGGCAGGTCGCCACGGCCGTCATCGGCACCAACGCGTTCCAGGAGAGCGATGCCCTGGGCATGTCACGCCCGGTGACCAAGTGGAACCACCAGCCCCGTGTGGCCGATGAGGTCCCGGACGTGATTCGGCGTGCGCTCGACATCGCCGCGTCGGGACGCCCTGGGCCGGTGCTGATCGATGTGCCGAAGGACGTGCAGCTGATGCCGCTTGGCTCGTCAGCCAAGGCGCCTGCCAAACCGATGCGCAAGGCGCGCGAAACCTGCATCCCTCCGACGAGCGCCTTGCAACGCGCTGCGGACCTGATGTCGACAGCACGTCGACCGATCGTCTATGGTGGCGGCGGGCTGGTGAACTCGGGCGCTGCGGCGTGCGCGGCCTTCACGCGACTGGTGCGCCGCCTCGATGCGCCCTGCACATTGACGCTGATGGGCCTGGGCGCATTTCCAGCGTCGGATGCGCGCTTCGTCGGCATGCTGGGCATGCACGGTGCGCTCGAAGCCAACCTGGCGATGCACGAGGCCGACCTGGTGATCTGCATCGGCGCCCGCTTCGATGATCGCGTGACCGGCGAGCTCGACGAGTTCTGCCCGCACGCACGCAAGATTCACATCGACATCGACCCGAGCAGCATCAACAAGGTGGTGAAGGTCGACGTTCCCATCGTGGGCGATTGCGGTGGGGTGCTCGAGGCCTTGCTTGCCATGCCCGAACTGGATGCATTGCCGACGCAACGACTGGCACCTTGGTGGGAGCGCATCGCGCGCTGGCGCGCAGAGCGCTGCTTCGATTTCGCGGTGCGCGCCGATGTGATCCTGCCGCAGCAGCTGATGGCTTCGCTCCAGCGGGCGGTGCAAGGGCGAGATGCCATTGTCTCGACCGACGTGGGCCAACACCAGATGTGGGCCGCGCAGTACCTGCGCTTCGAGCGACCCGGCCGCTGGCTCACCTCGGGAGGCGCAGGCACCATGGGCTATGGCTTGCCCGCGGCGATCGGCGCCCAGGTCGCGCACCCTGACGCATCGGTGGTCTGCGTGAGCGGCGATGCGTCGGTGCTGATGAACATCCAGGAACTGTCGACTGCGGTGCAGCACCGCACGCCTGTGAAGCTGGTGCTGTCGAACAATGGCTACATGGGCATGGTGCGCCAGTGGCAGGAGCTGAACCATGGCAACCGCCTGAGCCACAGCTGGAACGAAGCGCTTCCGGATTTCGTGGCATTGGCGAAGGCCTTCGGCTGGGGGGCGCGCCGCGTGACCGATCCGGCCGAACTGGATGCGGCGCTGGCCGAATGCCTGGCATACGACGGGCCATTCTTTCTCGATGTGCAGGTGGCCGCGCAGGAGAACTGCTTCCCGATGATGCCATCCGGGCATGGCCACCATCGTGTGCTGCTGGGCAAGGACCGATGGTACGAGGAGGAGCCGATCGCCTGATGGCCTGAAAACCTCGAACCAGACTCGCGGCTATGCTCCTGTGCTTGCCTGCAAGCAGGCCCCATCCTTTGTCTCAGCGACTGGAGGTCATCTTTGAGCAAGGTCACAAGCGGTATCGCCATCCGGAAATTCCTGGTCGCAATCGGCAGCATCGCCGGTTGCGTTGTCTGCGCGGAAAGCGCAAACGCACAGGGATTGATGCACCCGGAATCCGTTTTCTTTCAGCTGGGAAACGCCAACAGCACCAACAGTTTCACGGGTGGACTGACCTGGGACTGGGACCGAAAGTGGGACCTCGGCTCCGGGCAGTTGAGCGGGTTCTTCGAAGGCTTCCTTTCCGTTTGGTCGTATCCCGACGGAACCGCTCCGGGTCACACGCAGCTTGCACAGGTCGGCTTCACGCCGGTGTTCCGCTGGACCCCTTCGCACGGCGAGTCGCCATGGTTCGTCGAAGGCGGCATCGGGCTGACCCTCACGTCGAAGCTTTATCAGCCCACGGGCAAGCGCTTTTCGACAGCCTTCAATTTCGGCGATCAGATCGCGGTGGGGCGCAGCTTCGGCGAGCGTCGGCAGCACGAAGTTTCACTCCGGCTTCAGCACTTCTCGAACGGCGCGATCAAGCATCCGAATCCGGGCGAGAACTTCTACCAGGTCCGGTACGCGTATCGATTCCAGTGAGGGGCCTTTGGCGAACACCCCCGTAGCGACATGCGCGCGGGTGTGCCAAAACGCACATCCGGCCGGATGCGTCCCAGCAAGAATGGGGGCCCGGATTCGGAGAACATGATGCCGTGGCCTTCCATCGCCGAGCTCAGCCGACGTACTCCTTTGCCTGCGGGCTGCCGCTCCGTCGCGGTCTCCGGCGCCACGCCCGCGGCGGTGGCGGCGTACGAAAACGCGCTTGCTGCGACGCTGGCCTGGCGTACTGGCGCCAGCGCTCCGCTAGAGCGGGCGATCGCCGATGCGCCGGAGTTCGTGATGCCGCTCATCCTGCAGGCCTACACATTGCTGTGCAGTCGCGATGGCGGACGTGTTCGGTCGGCCCGGACGGTGCTGGAGCGCGCGGCCATCCTGCCGGCCAACGAGCGCGAGGCCGCGCACCTGGTGGCGATCGCCAGCGTGCTGGCGGACGACTACGACGCCGCCAAGCACGCGCTGACGGAGGTGTTGCGCCGGCATCCTCACGACGCGCTGGCCTTGCATGCGGCGCATGCCTTCGACTACCTGACCGGCGACGTCGAGCAGCTGAGCGGCCGGGTGGCAGCACTTCTGCCGGAATGGTCGAGCGACATGCCCGGCTACCACGCGGTGCTGTCGATGCACGCGTTCGGTCTCGTCGAGTCCGGTGACTATGACGGCGCTGAAAGCGCGGCCCGCGCAGCGTTGGCATCGAACCCGGCCGATGCACGGGCGCATCACGTGATGGCGCATGTCTTCGAGATGACCGAGCGCGCCGATGCGGGTGTGCAGTGGATGCATGAACACCAGGCGTCCTGGGCCGAAGACAACGTCGCAGCCACGCACTGCTGGTGGCATCTGGGGTTGTTCCTCATTGAAGCAGGCCGGGTTGCCGATGCGCTGGCGATTTACGATCACCGTGTGCGACTCGGTCGCTCGGACGAGGTTGCCGACCTCATTGATGCATCAGCGCTGCTATGGCGCATGCAGCTGCGCGGCCACGACGTCGGTGCACGCTGGGCGGAACTCGCCGAAGTCTGGTCTTCCCACATCGACGATGCGTTCTGCAGCTTTACGGATCTGCACGCGATGCTGGCCTTTGTCGGGGCGCGCGACTGGGCCTGCGCTCGGCGTCTCGAAGGCTTGCTGGCGGTCCGGGCTTCGTGGCCAACGCGTCACGGAAAGACCACGCGTCTGCTGGGCTTGCCGGCCTGTCGCGCCCTGATGGCGTTCGGGCGTGGTGACTACGCGCGTGCGATCAGCCTGTTCGCCAGTCTGCCCGCGTTGGCCCATCGCTTGGGCGGCAGCCATGCGCAGCGCGACGTGATGCACTTGACCTTGCTTCGGGCCGTCGAATGCGTTCGCCGTCCGATCCGTCGCCCCATCGAGCGCGAACGCGCCAGCAAGAAGCTCGGCCGCGCGATCGCCCATTGGGCAAGCCTGCTCTCTGAAAAGGGAGCGCCGAAGCGCTTCGATGTCGCGGCGCAGCCCACGCCAGGAGATTGAAATGTCCTCTTTTTTGAGTCGAATCCACTGGGCCTTTCCTTCGGTACTTGCGGATGGCGGAGCCGCCACGCGGAATCTTCGAGGCGCGTTGGTGGCCCTGGTCGTCGCCATCGCCGCCTTCGTGAGCGCGATCGTGGTTGTCCTGATTCCGCAACCGGTCCCCTATCTGACGCAGGCGCCGCTCGCCTGCAGGGTGGCCCAGGCGCACCCATCGCCGGATGTCGCGATGGCGCGGCCCGTGAGCCGTCTTTCAAGGAGCACCGATGACATTCCCACACCCTCATGTGCGTGAGGCAGGCGCCGGACCCGGTGTCGTGTGCGTCCATTCGAACGCGAGTACTTCGTCGCAATGGCGCGCATTGATGGATCGCCTGTCCCCGGACTTCCGCGTCTTCGCGCCGGACTCGCTTGGCGCGGGCCAAAGCCCTGCGTGGCCACGGGACCGCATCGTGACGTTGAGCGACGAGGTCGCGTTGCTGGAACCGGTCTTCGAGGCGGCTGGATCCCCGTTCTCTCTGGTCGGCCACTCGTACGGCGCCGCGGTGGTATTGATGGCTGCTCTGGCCCGTCCGAGCCGCGTTCGCGCGATTGCGATCTACGAGCCGACGCTCTTCGCGCTGCTCGACGAGGAAAGTCCCGGGCACGAAGCCGCGAGCGGCATCCGTTCTGCCGTGGCTGATGCGACCCGCGCCAACGAGGCGCACGATCACGCAGGCGCGGCTCAGGTCTTCATCGACTACTGGATGGGCCCAGGGACCTGGAGTCGCATGCCCGCCGCTCGGCAGGCGCCGGTCGCGGCATCCATGGTCAACATCGCAGGCTGGGCCCGCGCTCTGTTTTCGGAACCCACGCCATTGCGGGCGTTTCTCGCGTTGGAGATTCCAGTCCTGTACATGGTGGGCGGGAAGTCGCCCGCCTCGTCGCGCGGGGTGGCCAGGCTCCTGACGAACACTCTTCCCAATGTCGAGGTGCTCGAGTTCAGCGAACTGGGTCACATGGGCCCCGTGACGCATCCAGAGGTGGTCAACGACGCCGTGGCGGACTTTCTCTCGCGCAACGCGTTGGGTGATCCACTGCTAAGCGCAGTGCATACGATTCAGTTCAACCCCGCAGCCGAGTCGCGATCTGCTGCGCCAGGCTGACGGCGCGCAGCGCGGCAGGCGACATCGTTCGACCCTTGAGCCAGATCGCGTGGATGTTGACGACCACGGGCGCCTTGACCTTGATGTCGAGGCGGCGCAAGTCCAGCTTGTTCGCCTCGGCCATTCCATCGGGCAAGAAGCCCAGCACGTCGGTGTCGGCAACCAGGCGGCCGAGCAAATTAAGGTCATCGCATTCGACGGTCAACGGAAAGTCGTGCGCCGAGTCGAAGCCATAGCTGACGGCGATTTGTTCCATCATCGAGCGCGTTGCAGATATTGCGGCGATGCCGTAGCGTCGCAGGACTGCGAGGCCGATCCTGTTGCTGCCCTCGATCGGATGCCCGGGCCGGCAGAACAGGGCGCCGCCTTGCACGCCGACCAGCGCGCTGGCATAGCGAGCGCTGCGAGCCAACAGCTTGGGCTCGCCCAGGCAGAAATCGAGTTCTTGCGCTTCGAGTTTTTCGACCAGCCCCATCAGATTGCCGAGACGCACTCGGGTCACCAGTTGAGGGCTACTGCGGCCCAGTTCTGACAACAGACTCGGCATGATGGTCGCTGCCGGAATGGGCGCAGCGCCGATCGCGAGTTCGCCGGCATCCCCCTGCCTCATCAACTCGATGTCGCGCTGCAGGCAGCTGCTGTCGAAGACCAGGGCGCGCGCACGGTCGAGCACCATCTGGCCAGCCCGGGTCAGCGAGACCCGCTGGGCATCACGATCGAACAAACGCATTCCTACCTGGTCCTCGAGGCTTTTGATGCTGCGGCCGAAGGCCGCTTCGCTCAGGTGGACCCGCACCGCGGCGCGCGAGAAGCGTCCCTCTTCGGCCAACGCGATCAAGTGGGTCAAGCGGCGCAGGTCGGTTGCGAGCTTGGGGTCGGGTTGCATGAAACGCAATGTACTCGGGCTATTTTTGCGTTGGACACTTTTTTCCCTCGTCTTCAAACTCCCTCCCTGCGTTCGCCTGTCGGCGTTTCGCCGTTCAAAGACAGGAGACAAATAAATGACGAACAGAAGGGGCAAGGCCCGGAGTTTTTTGTGTTCGCTCGCAATGGCGGCGCTCTTGGTGTCGAGCGTCCAGGCAGCGACGCCGGGCGGCTCCGAAAAGGCAGGGCAGCCTCGCCCGAACATCGTGTTTGTGGTAATTGACGATGCAGGCTTCAGCGACTTCGGCGCCTACGGCAGCGAGATCCAGACGCCCAACATCGATGACATCGCCAAATCCGGCGTTCGATTCACCAATTTCCACACCGCTTCGACCTGCGAATCGTCGCGCGCCATGATGCACACCGGCATTGACCATCATCGGGCGGGCGCAGGCTCCCTGAGGCCGGTCATGGCTGACAACCAGAAGGGCCAACCCGGCTACGAGGGTTTCCTGAGTCCCAACGCGTACAGCCTCGGGCAACTCATGCGGGACGGCGGCTACGCCACTTACTTCGCTGGCAAATGGAACATGGGCGACGGCCTCGAGCATGCGCCGGGTGCGAAGGGGTGGGACCGCTACATCTCGCTCGAGCAGACGGGCGCCGACAACTTCGAGGCCAAGGTCTATGCGCCGCTGAACATGGAGGCCGTCTGGTGGGAAGACGGCAAGCGCGCGGTATTGCCCGCCGATTTCTACTCGACGCGGCACTACGTGGACCGGATGATCAGCTACGTCGAGGACGGCAAGGATGCCCACAAGCCCTTCTTCGCCGTGCTGGCCTTCCAGGCCGTGCACTCGCCGCTGCAGGCGCCCGAGGTGGACATCGACAAGTACAAGGATCGCTACACGCAAGGCTGGGACAAGCTTCGCTCCGAGCGCTACCAGCGTGAGGTCGACATGGGCCTGGTTCCGGCCGGGCTGAAACTGCCCGAAGCGGTGCTGCGCAAGAGTTGGGACAGTCTGGACCCGAAGGACCAGAAGCTCTACGCAAAGAAGATGTCCGTGTTCGCCGCGATGCTGGACAGCGCCGACCAGCACATCGGCCGGTTCCGCGACTACCTGAAGCAGACGGGTCAACTGGACAATACTGTGTTCATCGTGATGTCCGACAATGGCGCAGATCCGTTCGAGCTCAACACGCTCAACTTTCCTTTCAAGCTCTGGTATCGGGTCAACTACGCGCTCGGCATCGAGACGCTGGGGCAGAAAGGCAGCTATGTCCATTACGGCCAGGACTGGGCGGAAGTGTCCAACACGCCTTTCGCGAGCTTCAAGGGCACGTCCGCGGAAGGGGGTATGCGGGTGCCCTTCATCGTCAGCTACCCGCAGCGCATCAAGCCGGGCGGCATGACGGATCAGTTCGCCTATGTGACGGACTTCCTGCCGACCGTGCTGGACATCGCCGGCATTCCGATGCCCGGCGACGAGTACAAGGGCAAGAAGCTGATCCGCCCCACCGGCACGAGCATGCTGCCCTACCTCGAGGGACAGGCGCCTTCGATCCATCCCGCCGATTTCACGCTCGGCTTCGAAGCCACGGGGGCGAGCGCACTGTTTTTTGGCGACTACAAGATCAGCCGCAACGTTGCCCCGTTCTCGGACCACCAATGGCGCCTCTACAACCTCAAGTCGGATCCGACCGAGTCGCGGGATCTCAGCGCAGAGAAGCCTGAACTGCTGAACACGATGCTGGCCAGATACGACGACTACGAGCGGCAAAACGGAGTGATCAAGCCGCCGCCCGGCTACAACCCTCTTCTCCAGTTGCTGAAAAACAATTGGTCGGTGTTGCTTCGGCAGATGGCAGGCATTCTTGCGGGCGCAGCGCTGCTACTGGTCGTGTTGATCGCGGCCGCCGTCTTCGGCGTGCGCAGGTGGCGCCGACGCCATGCGACTGGCGAGCGGGCGATAGGCCCTCGCCGTCATGCTTCCACCTAGAGGCCGCCATGCGCATCCAGCAGCGGAAGCTTGTTGCGATCGCGCTGGCCTTCAGCGTCCTCGTCCTCTTCCTCTTGCTTGCGTGGCTGCTCCTTCGACCCGCAACAGCACCTCACCCAATCGCCTCGGGCGCCGACGCGCCATCGTCGGTCGCCAGGTTCGTCGGGTCCCAGGCGTGTGCCGCCTGCCACCAGACTGATTTCCAGGCCTGGCAGGGTTCACACCATGATCTGGCGATGCAGCACGCCACGTCCGCGACCGTGCTGGCTCCCTTCCATGGAGAGACTTTCACTGAGGCTGGCATCACCTCGCGGTTCCGGCAGCGCGACGGCAAGTTCTACGTCGAGACGCAGGGTCGCGACGGACGCGAACAAGAGTTCGAGGTGACTCACACCCTGGGCGTCTATCCGCTGCAACAGTTTCTGGTCCCGATGCCCGACAAAGGCATGCAGGCTCTGACCATGGCCTGGGACACGCGCCCGCTCGACAAGGGCGGCCAGCGCTGGTTCGACCTGCATGCCGGGCAAGACGTCAAGGCCGGTGACCCGCTGCACTGGACGGGCCGCCAGAACAACTGGAACTTCATGTGCGCCGAGTGCCATACGACCAACTTCAAGAAGAAATTCGATGTCGTCACGCGCACTTACGAGAGTACGTGGTCCGAAGGCAATGTCGGCTGCGAAAGCTGCCATGGGCCGGGATCGAGCCACGTGGCCTGGGCGGCCTTGTCTGGGGCGGCCCGGCTGGCGGACGCCACGATGGGCCTGGCGCAACTGCTGCGAGATCGCAAGGATGCGCACTGGACCATTGGCGCGGAAACCGGCAACGCAGCGCGCAGCCTGCCTGTATCGCCCGACCGCGCCGAAGTCGAGTTGTGCGCGCGCTGCCACTCGCACCGAAGCCAGATCTCCGACGACTATGTGCATGGCAAGCCGCTGCTCGACACGCATGTGCCTTCGCTACTCGACAAGGCCCTGTTCTGGCCCGACGGTCAGATGAAGGCCGAGGTCTACAACTACGCCTCGTTCCAGCAGAGCCTGATGTACCAGAAGGGCGTGACCTGCAGCGACTGCCATAACCCGCATTCGCTCAAGCTGCGCGCACCGGGCAACGCGGTGTGCTTTCAATGCCACGCGCCGGCCAAGTACCAGGCAGCGACCCACACCTTCCACGAGCTGAGTTCTGCCGGCAGCAGTTGCGTCGCCTGTCATATGCCGACGACCACTTACATGTCGATCGACCCACGGCACGACCACGGGATCCGGGTCCCGCGGCCCGATCTTTCGGTGGGCACGGGTGTTCCGAATGCCTGCAACAAGTGCCATGTCGACAAGTCGCCCGAGTGGGCGTCGCAGTGGGTGCAGCGCTGGTATCCGGGCATCAACGTGCGGCACCCCGCATTGCAGACAGCATTCGCCGCGTTCGACAAGGGCGACGAGAAAGCGTTGTCGCTGCTGTCCAAGGTCTTCGAGGACACCGATCAATCGTCGATTGCGCGCGCCAGTGCGTTGTCGCGGGCCGTGCCCGCAATGGGGCCGGAAGGGCTGAACCAGATCCGCAAACTGCTGCAGGACCGCGACCCGTTGGTAAGGCGAACCGCGGTGGAGGCGCTGGCTACTGCGCCGCCCGAGATCCGTTCCGAATGGCTGCGTCCATTGCTCGCCGATCCGGTCAAGGGGGTTCGCATGTCCGTTGCGCGCTGGCTGGCTGGCGTGCCGGTCGCGGCCTGGGACGCGAAGGACCAGGCGCAGCTCTCCGCGATCATCGATGAATACGTCAGGGTGCAGTTGTTCAACGCCGATCGACCGGAGTCCTATGACAACCTCGGCACCCTGTATGCGGACCAGGGCAAGTGGGCCGAAGCCGAGGCGGCGCTGAAGAAGGCCATCGACCTCGCCCCGGATCTCGCCGTGTCCTCGCTGAACCTCGCCGATGTCTATCGCGCCCAAGGTCGGGAAGACGATGCCCAGTCGCTCCTGCGGGATGTCGCGGCGAGATTTCCCGGCGATGCCACAACCCGGCACGCCCTGGGCTTGTCGCTGCTGCGCCAACGCCATCTCGATCAAGCGCTCGTGCCCTTGCGTCGCGCTGCGGAGCTTGCGCCGGACAACCCGCGCTTCGCCTATGTCTACGCGCTCGCCCTCGAGCGTGGCGGGCAGGACCGGCTGGCAGTCGCAACCCTGGAGAACGCACTGAAGCTCAATCCCACGGATCGGGATGCCGCCGCGGCCGTCGTCGCGATCTGCAACCGAATCGGCGACGCGTCCTGTGCGAGGCGCTACTCATCGCAATCGCAACATGGATCGCCCGCCACTCGATGAGCGAGATTCGACGGAGCACCGAGTCAACAATGGGCATCGACCACGCCTGGGATCAACACTGGCGTCCATCATGAGCTCGGTGATCGCCACACCCATCGCGATTTCGCGTACATAAGGATTCACAGCAATGAAACTCCCTGTTACGCTTTCCGCGCTTACCTTCGTCTGCTCCTGAAAGGACCGCTACCGATGTATTGCGCCGAATGCGGCACGTTGAACGCACCCACGCATGCGCTCTGTCCGGGCTGCGGCGCCAGCGTCAAGAGAGAACCCACCGGCCGCGGAGGCACGACGCAACGTCCGAGCCTGCTGGGTGGCCTCGACACCGGCCGCGATGCGAGGGAGGGATTGCAGGATCTCTACGCCGCGGCAGTCGGCCCCAGGAACCGGGATCATTACCTCGGGAAGTTCGCACTCTTCGATCATCGGCGCAGGACTTCGGCCGGATGGCACTGGCCGGCCTTCTTCGTCACCCTCTATTGGCTGCTCTATCGGAAGATGTGGGGCAAGGCGGCCCTCTATTTCTTCCTGCCCTACATGCTGCTGGTTCCGGCGGCGTTTCTGGGGCAGGCAGTGCCCAGTGCCGTGGCCATCGGCTATCTCGTCTACGTGCTCGCCATTTTCATCGTGCCGCCGCTCTTCGCGGACGCCGCCTACTACCGGCACTGCGAGCGCGTGATCGAGAACGCGCGGGCCGTGAACCGGAGCCAGGAAGGGCAACTTGTGCTCGTCGCTCAGAAGGGCGGGACCAGCAATATCGTGCTCATCCTGGCGTGCGTGCTGGGCGTTCCGATGGTCCTGGGCATCCTCGCTGCCATCGCGTTGCCGGCATACCAGGACTACACCCTTCGCGCGAAGACGACGCAGGCGCTGAGCTTCGGCCGTGCGGCCGCGCGCGCCGTCGGCACCTACTACGAGTCGAACCAGCGCATCCCCGGATCGCTCGCCGAGGCGCGGTTCGTGGAGCCCATCCCGACAGTGTTGCAGGACCTGCGGCTGAACACGACCGACGGCATGCTGCAGTTGGTCATGGCCCCGGGATCGCTCGCCGGAAAGACGATACGGCTCGTGCCTGCGACCGATGCGCAAGGGCACGTCATCTGGCAATGTCGGCCGGACCAGATCGCGCCCAGATACCTGCCTCCGGACTGCCGCCAATAGCGTCATCTCGCATCGCTAAGATCGCGCTTCACCGGTCATGACGACACGGAAGGAGGCGATGTGAACCTGAAGCAACGACTGACGCTGATCCTGGTTTCGATGCTGTCCCTGACCGCGGCGGCGGCTGGGATCGAAGGGACGACCTGGCGCCTCACCGGTGTGCAGGGACTCGATGCCGGCCTGCTGCCCTCCGGGCCGCAATCCGTCACCGCGCGCTTCGAGGGAGGCCGTGTCAGCGGCTTCTCGGGCTGCAATCGCTTCTTCGGTTCCTACACGGTCAAGCAGGACCGAATCGTCATCGCGCCGCTGGCCGGGTCGATGATGATGTGCGGCGACGCCGCGATGAAGGTGGAGAACGCGGTGAAGAAGGCGCTCACCGGCACCCTGCGCCCCGTGCAGACCGGCGATCGCCTCGCGCTGATGTCCGAGGCCGGGGACACCGTGATGTCGTTCAAGGCAGAGCCCGTCCCCACGCTCGAAGGCCTGCGCTCCAACATCACCGGCTTCAACAATGGCCGGCAGGCCGTCTTGAGCCCGATGTCGAACACCACGATCTCCCTGACCTTCAAGGGCGGGATCGTGAAGGGATTCAGTGGCTGCAATGCCTTCCGAGCGACGTACACCGCGCAGGGCGACCGCATCTCCGTAGGGCCGGTTGCGACCACGCGCCGGTCGTGCGACAGCGCCGTGATGCAACAGGAGCGCGAATTCCTGGCGGCATTGAAGTCGACCACCACCTGGACCTTCAGCGGCGCATTCCTCGACATGCACCGCCCCGATGGCGAACGGACCATGATCGGTAGCCGGGAATCCGACTGATCTCTTCCTCAAAAAGGAGGAGGGCCGCTGCGTCGCCCGAGTCTTGACAAGCCGGCGCCCGGGAAGGATTCTCGACCTAGCCCCGATCGAGGGCGCAAGGAGTCCACGATGGCGGCAAACGCAGAATTCATCGATGCCGCGCAGGCATCGAGAGCCAGCATCCGGTCGATGCCGCTGGAGGCTCTCAACCCCGCGGATCCGCAGCGGTTCGTGGACGACACGATCGGCGACGTCCTCGCGCGTCTTCGCCGCGAAGACCCGGTCCACCGTTCGCACAGTCCCATCGAAGGCGTCGGCGACTATTGGTCGGTCACGCGCTACCGGGACATCATGCACGTCGAGACGCACCATGAGATCTTCTCGTCGGACTGGTCGAAGGGCGGCATCACGCTGATGGACTTCCCGCCCGGCGAGCAGCAACTGCAGATGTTCATCGCGATGGATCCACCCCGGCACGACGAGGAGCGCAAGGTGGTGAGTCCGATCGCTGCGCCTTCCAACCTCGAAACCTGGGAAGGCCTGATCCGCGAACGCACGCGCAAGGTGCTCGACGGCCTGCCGCGCAACGAGACCTTCGACTGGGTCGACCGGGTGTCGATCGAACTSACSACGCTGATGCTGGCRACGCTYTTCGATTTYCCTCTGGAGGATCGGCGYCTGCTGCCGCACTGGTCGGACATGTCCACCGCKAACAAGCGCACCAACCCCGATGCGCCCGAGCCCGAGGTCCGCATGGCCGAGTTGCGCAACATGCTCGCGTACTTCACGCGGCTCTGGAACGAGCGCGTCAACGTGCCGCCGCGTCCCGACCTGGTGTCGATGCTGGCCCACAGCCCGGTCACGCGCGAGATGGGGCCGATGGAGTACATGGGCAATCTCGTCCTGCTCATCGTGGGCGGCAACGACACCACGCGCAACTCGATGACCGGCGGCCTGCTGGCGCTGCACCAGCATCCGGAAGAGATGGCCAAGCTGCGCGCCAAGCCCGCGCTGATCGACAGCCTCGTGCCGGAGATCATCCGCTGGCAGACGCCGCTGGCCTACATGCGGAGAACCGCGACGCAGGACACGGAACTCGGCGGCAAGCAGATCCGCAAGGGCGACAAGCTGGCCATGTGGTATCTCTCGGCCAATCGCGACGAGGAGATGATTCCGGACCCCGACCGCTTCATCATCGATCGCGAGCGCCCGCGCCAGCATCTGTCCTTCGGCTTCGGCATCCACCGTTGCGTGGGCAGCCGGATCGCGGAACTTCAGCTCAAGATCCTGTGGGAGGAATTGCTGGACCGCTTCAGCGCGATCGAGGTGATGGGCGAGCCGACGCGCGTGCGCTCGTCCTTCGTGCACGGGTTTTCGCGGCTGCCCGTGCGCGTCATCGCCTGACGGCGCCGGCGCGCTGCATCATCGCGGCGGGCGGGGTGCGTTGAACACCGCGTTCAGCAGCGTCTGCCAGTCGGTGCCCTGCGGCCAGCGCGACATCACCGCGTCGAGCCGGCCGTCGATCAGCAACATTGCAAAGCCGTGCACCAGCGACCAGGCTGCGATCATCGTCGCCCCCTGTTCGGGCGTGACTGGCGCATCCGCAGCTGGCGCAAGGCCCAGTCGTGCCGCCGCGGCGCCGGCCAGTGCCGCGCGCGCCTGTTCGACCGCATCGCGCAGGGCAGGGCGCGTCATGTCGAGGCGCTCGCCGCGGAACATGAGCAGGAACATGGCCGGATGCTCCCGCGCGAAGGCGACATAGGCGTGGCCGATGGCATCGAAGCGCGTGCCGGGGGATGCGCCGTCGCTGCTCGCGGCGCGCAACGCGTCGGCGAACTGTCGAAAGCCCACCGCGGCCAGTTCGCTCAACAGGCCGGTCAGGTCGCCGAAGTGGTTCTTCGGTGCGGCGTGCGAGACGCCGGCCGCGCGCGCCGCGGCGCGCAGTGTCAGCGCCTCGAGGCCCTGGCTTTCGACGATGTCCTGCGCGGCCGCGAGCAGGGCGGCATGCAGCGCGCCATGGTGATAGGGCGTCGAGGCTTCGGCGGCCTTGCGGCGGCTGCGCGGAGCCGGTGAAGCGGCGCGCCGGGGCTTGGGCGATGCAGGCATGAAGATCTTCAGGAGAAACGGGATTCGATATTGACGGCGTCAATTTTACTTGGCTTTCATCGCTGATCATCATTCAATACAGGTGTTGACAGCGTCAATATCAACTTCGAGGAATCGCAATGCCACCCGAAAAGTCGACCCCCGCGAATGTCTCGTCGCCGCCCCGGCGCGTGAACGGCAGCCCCATCTCCTTCGAGGCCGAAGCCGCCATCCTGCCGATCGTGGGCGAGTTGCCCGCCGCCCTCAATGGCACGCTGGTCCGCAACGGTCCCAATCCGCAGTTCCCGAGCGCCGATGCACACCTGTTCGGCGGCGACGGCATGTTGCATGCCTTCGAGTTGTCGAACGGACGCGCCAGCTACCGCAATCGCTGGATTCGCACGGCCCACTGGAAGGCGGAACACGCCGCCGGGCGTCGCCTGTTCGATGGGTTCGGCCGTCCCATGCGCGACGAGGGCCTGGCCGCCGGCGTGGCCGATGAAGGCGTCGCCAACACCCATGTGGCGTGGCACGCAGGCCGGTTGCTTGCGCTGGAAGAGGCGCACCTGCCGATCGAGATCGAGCCCGGCACGCTGGCTACGCGGGGCCCGTTCGATTTCGGCGGCGGATTGAAAGGCCCCTTCACCGCGCACCCGAAGACCGACCCGGCGACCGGCGAGCTGCTCTTCTTCGGATACGGCGCGACGGGTCCGCTGTCCAGCGGCATGACCTACGGCACCATCGATCCGAAAGGCACGGTGACGCGATTCGACCGCTTCGAAGCGCCTTGCGCGAGCATGGTGCACGATTTCGCGGTGACCGAGCGGCATGTGCTGTTCCCGGTGCTGCCGCTGACGGCGAGCATGGCGCGCGCCGAACGCGGCATGCCGCCGTTCGCCTGGGAGCCCGAACTCGGCGCGCGCGTCGGCGTGATGCCGCGCGATGGACGTATCGAGGACATCCGGTGGTTCGAGGGAGACGCAGGCTATGTCTTCCACGTGATGAACGCGTGGGAAGAGCAAAACGCGCAAGGTGGTATCCGCATCGTGGCCGACGTGATGCGCTATGACGAGCCGCCGCTGTTCCCGTATCCCGACGGCCGGCCGACCGATCCGCGGCGCAGCGTGGCAAGAATGTGCCGCTGGACCTTCGACCTCGCCGGCGCGAGCAACCGCTTCGAGCAGCAGCAACTCGACGACCTCGCCGGGGAGTTCCCGCGCATCGACGAACGCCGCACCGGTCTGTCCTATCGTCACGGCTGGTACGCCTGTCAGCGCGAGCCCATCTACGGCGCGGGCAACGAGGGCCTGGCGCATTTCGACGCCGTCACCGGCCGGCGCACGCTGCACTACCTGCCGCCAGGCGACCGTGTGTCTGAGCCAGTTTTCGTGCCGCGATCCGCCGATGCGGAGGAGGGCGACGGCTGGCTGCTGGCGACCGTCTACCGCGGCGCCGAATGCCGCAGCGATCTGGCGGTGTTCGATGCGCAGTCATTGGCCGACGGACCGATCGCGACCGTGCAGCTTTCGCACCGCGTGCCGTCCGGCTTCCACGGCAGCTGGCTGCCGGCCAGCCGCTGAAACTTCAATCCGGAATCAGGAGAGACCATGAGCATCCTTTGGAGCTTCTCGCCCTTCATCGTCTTTGCACTGTTGTCGCGTCAGGTGCCGGTGGTGGCGGCCCTGTTCGCCGCCGCCGCGGTGGCCATCGGGTTGATCGTTCGAGATCGCCTTCGCCATGCGGGCAGCCTCAAGATTCTCGACATGGGCACCGTGATTCTTTTTGCGGGCCTGGGCTTCTACGTACTCGGCACGGGCGGTGCCTGGAACATCGTCGAGGTGCGCCTTGCGGTTGACGGTGGCCTGTTCGCCATCGTGCTGATCTCCATCCTCATCGGCCAGCCCTTCACGCTGCAATACGCCCGCGAGCGGGTTCCGCCTGAAATTGCCGCGTTGCCGCAGTTCAAGACCATCAACTACCTTCTCAGCGGTATCTGGGCCTTGGCCTTCCTGGTGATGACGGGCGCCGACTTCGTGATGGCGCGCGTGCCTTCGGTGCCGTTGTGGGTCGGCGTCGTGGTGACAGTGGCGGCCTTGGTCGGCGCCGTCTGGTTCACGAACTGGTATCCGGAATACCGGCGCCGGCAAGCCCGCAACGCAGCGCTTTGAGCGCTTCGATCATCGCGCTATGCTGCCCGCACCATGGAACCCACCACCCTCGATCGCCCCGCAACCCCGGTGCCGTCAGGCACGCGCCGCCTTGACGACTTGCCGGGTCCGCGCGGCATTCCGGTGCTCGGCAATCTGCTGCAGATCGACGCGCCGCGCATGCACCGGCAGCTGGAAGACTGGTGCGCCGAATTCGGCCCCTTCTTCAAGCTGAAGCTCGGCAAGACTTCCATGCTGATCGTCGGCGACCATCAGGCCGTCGCGGCGATGCTTCGGGACCGGCCGGACGGGTTCCATCGCACCAGCAAGCTGGAAGGCATTGGCAAGGAGATGGGACTGAAGCCCGGCCTGTTCGGCGCCAAGGGCGATGACTGGCGCCGGCAGCGGCGCATGGTGATGGCGGGCTTCGATCCGGCGCATGTCAGGGACTACTTCCCCTCGCTCCAGAAAGTCGCCGAACGGCTCGGCAGGCGTTGGTCGAATGCGGCGCGCGAGGGCGTCGCCATCGACCTGCAGTCCGACCTGATGCGCTACACGGTCGACACCATCGCGGGACTGGCCTTCGGCGCGGAGGTCAAGACGCTGGAGTCCGACGGCGACGTCATCCAGAAGCACCTCGACAAGATCTTTCCGGCGCTGCTCAGGCGCCTGACGGCGCCGCTGCCGCTCTGGCGTGTGTTCCCGTCGGCCGCCGACCGCGAACTGGCGCGCGGCGTGGTCGCGGTCAACGCGGCCGTCGAGGGATTCATTGCCGAAGCGCGGCGCCGGATGGAGGCGAATCCCGATCTTCGCGTTCATCCGCGCAATCTGCTCGAAGCCATGATCGGCGCGGCGGACGAGCCCGACAGCGGCATCAGCGACCTGCAAGTGGCCGGCAATGTCATGACCATGCTGCTCGCCGGTGAGGACACCACCGCCAACACCATCGCGTGGATGATCGACCTGCTGTGGCGCCATCCGGCAGCGCTGGCCCGCGCGGTCGAGGAAGTGCGCCGCATCGTGCCTGATTCCGGTGTGCCGACCTTCGATCAGGCGGGGCAACTCGACTACATCGAGGCTTGTGCGCACGAGACCATGAGGCTCAAGCCTGTGGCGCCCCTGATCGGGTTGCAGGCTGCGCACGACACGGTCGTTGGCGATGTGCGGGTGCCGGCGGGGACGCCGATATTCAGCCTCATGCGCCGCGACAGCGTGAGCGACAGCTACGTGCCCGACGCGGCCGCGTTCAAACCGGAGCGATGGCTGGACGGCGGCGGCCCCGGTGCCATCGCCAGCAGCGCGAAGCGCACGTCGATGCCCTTCGGCGCCGGCCCGCGCATCTGCCCGGGGCGCTACCTGGCGCTGCTCGAAATGAAGATGGCGATGGCGTTGCTGCTGAGTCGCTTCGACATCGAGCGCATCGATACGCCCGATGGGCAACCGGCGCGCGAACTTCTCTCGTTCACGATGACGCCTGTCGGATTGAGCATGCGGCTGCGCGAGCGCGCTGCAACGACAGCCTCACAGTAGCCGTCTCCGCGCAGGTCAACCGTCGCTCGGCGCCCGGCTCAGTTCGTTGTTGGCGATGACCACCGAGCGGATCATGCGCATGAATTCCTGCTGATCCTTCTTGGACAGCGGCTCCAGGATGCGCTGCTGCGCGCGCATCATGGCCGGCTGGATCTCGTCGAGCAGGGCCAGCCCCTCGTCGGTGAGGCTCAGCAGGCGCACGCGGCGGTCGTCGGGCGAGGAACTGCGCACCATCAATCCACGGGACTCCAGCCTGTCGATGACGCCGGCGACCGTCGAGGTGTCGAGTCCGATCGACCGTGCCAGCGTTCGCTGGTCGATGCCCGGCGACTTGCGGACGGCCTGCAGGCCGGCGTATTGAACCGGCGTCACGCCGTGGGCCTCGGTTTCCTGCAGAAAGATCGCCACGGCGATCTGTTGCAGCCGCCGGATGTAGTGGCCGGGAAGAGTCTCCAGATCAACGGGTGTCGCGCTGTTTTTTTTCATGCAATCGAGTGAATAAGGGTTAACCCTTTGTGGTCCAAATTATTCTATCCCTATACTGATGCTAAGTGTGCTGATGATCAGTACACAAGTTCATCAGGAGATCCACATGAATGCAAAGCAATCCGCGCTTCCAGTCCTGGTTGCCGGTGGTGGTATCGGTGGCATCGCGACTGCCTTGGCGTTGGTGCGGCAAGGGTTCTCGGTCAAGGTGCTGGAACAGGCGGCTGAGCTCGGCGAGATCGGTGCGGGCATCCAGCTCGGGCCCAACGCGTTCGCGGCCTTCGATGCGCTGGGCATCGGCGAGATCGCACGAAGCCGTGCCGTCTACACCGACGAAATGGTGATGCACGACGCGCTCGACGAGACGCTGGTCGGCCGCATCCCGACCGGCGAGGCCTTCCGGCAGCGCTTCGGCAATCCTTACGCAGTGATCCACCGCGCCGACGTCCACATGTCGCTGCTCGAGGGCGCGCAGGCTTCGGACCGCATCGAGGTGCTGACGTCGACGACCGTGCAGCGCATCGAGCAGGATGCGGACGGCGTGACGGTTCACGATGCCAAGGGCAACATTCACCGTGGCATCGCTTTGATCGGTGCGGATGGCGTCAAGTCGGCAGTGCGTCGGCAATACGTGGGCGACGAGGCTCGCGTGTCGGGCCATGTCGTCTACCGCGCGGTGGTCGACAAGAAGGACTTCCCGGTCGATCTGCAGTGGAACGCCGCCAGCATCTGGGTCGGTCCCAACTGCCACCTGGTGCACTACCCCTTGCGCGGCGGCGAGCAGTACAACGTGGTCGTGACCTTCCACAGCCGCGAGAAGGAAGAGTGGAGCGTGCGCGAAGGCAGCCGCGAGGAGGTCCAGGGCTATTTCGAAGGCATCTGCGCCAAGGCCCGGCAACTGATCGACTTGCCCAAGGACTGGAAGCGCTGGGCCACGGCCGATCGGGAGCCCATCGGCCAATGGACCTTCGGACGCGTCGCACTGCTGGGCGACGCCGCGCATCCCACGCTGCAGTACCTCGCGCAAGGCGCCTGCATGGCGATGGAGGATGCCGTCACGCTGGGCGAAGCGCTGCGCGTGAACGGCAACGACTTCGGCAAGGCCTTCGAGCTTTACCAGCACTCGCGCGTTGCCCGCACGGCACGCGTCGTACTGTCGGCGCGCGAGATGGGCCGCATCTTTCATGCGAAGGGTGTCGAGCGCCTGGTGCGCAACGATCTCTGGAAGGGCCGCACTCCCGAGCGCTACTACGACGCGATGGAGTGGCTCTATGGCTGGACGGTCGACAACTGCCTGGCCGCCTGAACGCGGCCGAATCATCGCGATCCTCGAAATCCCGTTCCCAGGAGCCACCCCATGACATCGCCCCGGACCATCGACGTCCAGCACTTCATCAATTCGCACAAGCTGTCGCGGACGCAGACCGTCACGCTGCTGCTGTGCTTCTTCATCGTGGCCGTCGACGGCTTCGATACCGCATCGATCGGCTTCATCGCCCCCGCGATCCGCGCCGAATGGGGGCTGAACCCTGCGCATCTGGCGCCGGTCTTCGGTGCCGGGCTGGCGGGCTTGATGGCCGGCGCATTCCTGTTCGGCCCCCTGGCCGACAAATTCGGCCGCAAGACGATCCTGATGGTCTGCGTGGCGTTCTTCGCCCTGGCTTCGCTCGCCTCGGCGTATTCGAATTCGGTGGAGATGCTGATCGTGCTGCGCTTCCTGACCGGTCTCGGACTCGGCGGCGCCATGCCGAACTCGGTGACGCTCAGTTCCGAATACGCGCCCGAGAAGCATCGTGCGGTGCTGGTCACCACCATGTTCTGCGGCTTCACGCTCGGCTCCGCGCTGGGTGGCGTTGCGGCGGCGCACATCGTGGCCGAGCATGGATGGCGCGCCGTGCTGGTCCTCGGTGGCGTGCTTCCGCTTGCGCTGGTGCCGGTGCTTTCGCTCGCGCTGCCGGAGTCGGTGCGCTATCTGGTCGTGAAAGGCATCAAGACCCCGCAGGTGCTGCGGACGCTGCAGCGCATCGCGCCCGGCGAGGATCTCTCCAACGTGAGATTCGCGGTGCCGGAGAAGGCGCAGCCCGGCTTTCCGGTCAAGCACCTGTTCAAGCCCGAGCTTCGCCGCGGCACGCTGCTGCTCTGGCTGGCGTTCTTCATGAGTCTGCTGGTGATCTATCTGCTGTCGAGCTGGCTGCCCACGCTCATCAGCAGCACCGGGCGCTCGCTCAAGGATGCTTCGCTGGTGACTGCCATGTTCCAGGTCGGCGGAACAGCCGGTGCGATCGGACTGGGTCAGTTGATGGACCGGTTCAACCCGCAGCGCGTGCTGGCGGTGGCCTATGCCCTGGCCGCCGCGTTCACGGCGCTGATCGGCAGCAGCACCGGCAGCACCCTGATGCTCGTGCTCGCGGTCTTCGGCGCGGGCGTGTGCATCTCCGGCGCCCAGGTGGGTGCGAACGCGCTGTCTGCCGGCTTCTATCCCACGGCGAGCCGCGCGACCGGCGTGAGTTGGGCCAACGGAATCGGCCGCGTCGGGTCGGTGCTCGGCTCGATGGCCGGCGGCTGGATGCTGGCCCTGGGTTGGAGCCTGCCGACGCTCTTCGCGGTCATCGGCGTTCCGGCGGTGATTGCCGCCATCTGCCTGCTGGCCATGCGGCGATCCGATGAACCCCTGATCCCTGTGCGCGCGCAGCCGGGACATTGAGAAACGCCGCGTTCCGGCTTCTTCAGGAGCGCCGAGGTTTCGGCGCTTTTGTTTTTCTTTCAGTGACTTCGAAGGCCGCCGCGACGACGGCCTTCGCCCATTGAGGCACTTGCTCGAGGCCGATGTGGGAGACGATGCGGCCAGCCTCCATGTGCAGGACCAGGACGGGCTGCGGCCTCATGCCTGCCTTGGGGTCGCCGTCGATGCTGTTGTCATACACGCGAAGGCTCGCAAGATGCGGCAGCAGCTTGATGAGGTTGGCACGGCTGCTCGTGTAGCGCTCCCGTATCTTGGCTTCGGGGATGGCGTGGCCGCCGGCCTTCACGCGTTCCTGCACCCGCTCGATGTGCTTTTCGGGTGTGTCGAGGCCCGCATACCAGACATGGACCTGGGCGCCGCCCCGGGCCCCTGCCAGCAGCAGATCAGGAATGGTTCTCGCGCCGAGCGTCGTCTCGAAAGCGAAGTTGAGTCCTTCGGCGAGCGCGCGCTCCAGGCCGGCGCGCCCCATTTCCCAGGCCTGGGCGTTGGCAGCCTCGAGCGTGAGCGAGGAATTCGTGTCCAGCAGCGTGCGCGCCGCGAGATCGGGATTGAAGTAGGGAACCTTGCGTGCCTGGAGTGCTGCGCCTCCGATGCTGCTCTTGCCGGCGCCGTTGACGCCTGCGAGAACGAAGATGCGGGCGACCATCTACCGACCAACTACCTCTTGGCGGACTTGCCGCCGGCCGCGCGGACCGCGGCCTTGCCGAGTTCGGCCGGGGGCATCGCGAATGCGTCTTCCATGGCCTGGGCGGCCTGGTCGCCCTGCATGCGGGCGAACATGTCGTCGAACTGTTGCGTCAGGGCATCCAGGTCGGGCTCGGCCGCCTGCTCCAGCGCCAGGTAGCGGTCGATCGACATCAGCACCATGGCCGGTTCGTCATGGCGGGTGACCACCACGGCGCCGTGCGCCATGACCGCGCTGGTCACCTTTTGCATGCCGGCGACCAGCCGGGTGGCCGAGAAGGCGGGCAGGCCGCGCGTGAAGCGATCGATGGCTTCGGGCCTTGAAATGGCTGCACTGCTGCTGGACATGAGAAGCTCCGTTGAATGGCTGTTTTACCCAATTTGGGCATTTTAGCCATTTTGGGCAAAACCTGATGCTCAGGCGCGCAGAGGCAGCGCGACCCCGATGGCGACGAACACGCCGCCGCAAGCCTGGTTGAAGCGCCGCCCGACCCGCCGCAGCCACGGGCTGATGCGATGCGCCATGCTGGCGATGAGCAGCTCGGTCGCGATCTCGATGGCCGCGAAGGTCCCGGCCATGACGAGGAACTGCAGCCACAGGCTCCGCGCGGGATCGATGAACTGCGGCAGGAAAGCCGCGAAGAACAGGATCCCCTTGGGGTTGGTGAGCGCGGACAGCGCCCCTTGCCGGAACAGCGAACTACCGGGCCGGGCCGGCGTCGATTCACGCACCTCGATGCCGATCGGCGGAGCGCGCCAGACCTGGATGCCCAGCCAGACCAGATAGGCGCCGCCCAGCCACTTCATCACCGTCAGCCAGACGAGAGAAGCCTTGAGCAGCGCGCCGATGCCGAACATCGACAGCGCGATCACGATGACGAAACCCAGGGCGCCGCCGAAGATCGTGTAGAGCGCCTTGCGCCGGCCATGCAGGGCGCCGTGCGTCAGGGCCAGCAGCCCGTTGGGGCCGGGCGACAGCGAGAGCCCGACTGCGGCAAGCAGGTAGATGAGCCAAGTGTGGAGATTCATGGGGTCAATGCTCGCGGGCGCGGCGGTCCGGGTCAAGCGTGGGGGGATCGACGCGAGGGCGCGTGCGCCACGACGCCCGGTAGCGTGCGCCGATACTCCTCAACCGCAAGGGCGCAAGAGGGCACCGGCGTGGATAAATTGCCGGCCATGACATTGCCCATCTCCTTCACTTTCGGCACTCGGGCTTTCACGCATCCCGAGGATTGGGACGACACGCACTGACAGGAGCCGGCCGCAACGCGCCGAATGGATGATCCGGCGTCGCTGGAATGGCTCTTCTGGGGCTTCCTCTTGTGCATGGCGGTTGCCGCGCTTCCCTTGGTGGGCATCCGGTGGACGACGCCGGAGGGGGCGCAAATGGGCGCGGTGCTCGACGATGTCGCTCTGCTCGCGATTCCGGTGCTGGTCCCGTTGCCGTTCCTCTTCGCGGGGTGCGTGGGTGTGCTGGCTTCCAATGCCGCATCGCGCACGCCTTCAGCGCTGGCGAGTTTTGCCATGGCGGTGGCGATTGGCCTGGCAGGAATCCACGCAGCGATGGTTTAGACGACGCGTTCGCCGAAGCCGAACAGCCGCCGAGGCGTCTCCCACAGAATCGCGTTCCGGTCTTGTGCCGAAGGCACGCTGCGCTCGAACACGCGCAGCAGCGGCCCGTAGTCCAGGCGCCGCGTCGCTCGCAAATGCGGCCAGTCGGAGCCCCAGAGGCAATGCGACGGCCCGAAGGCCGCCAGCAGCGCCTGCGTGAAGGGCTGCGCGTCCGCGAAGGGCAGCGCGTCGTGCGCGAACTTGTCGTAACCCGACAGCTTGACGGTGCAGCGCCCGCTGTCGGCCATGCGGAGCAGGGCATCGAAGCCCTTGCCGTCGATGCCTTTGTCCACATCGGGCCGGCCATGGTGGTCGACAAGGATGTTCGCGCCGCTGCCCAGCAGGCGCGGCGCGAGGTCCGCCATCTGGTCGTCCTGCACCTGGATCTGCACGAACAGGCCGAGCGCGCCGAGACGCTCGAAGAGCGGATCGGCATCGGCGTAGTACGGCAGACCCAGCAGCGCCATGTTGAACGCGATGCCGACGATGCCCTGGGCCTGCAAGTCCTGCAACTGCGACATCGACGCGTCGTTGCCCACGACGGCGATGCCTTTGAAGCGTCCGTCGCCTTGGCGGATCGCGTCGAGCATGCAACTGTTGTCGGGGCCGTAGCCCGAGTTGGGCTGAACCAGCAGCGCATGCCTCACGCCGTACGCCGCCATGACCTCGACGAAGTAGTCGACCGAGGCAAGCTCGCCGCCCGTGGGGCGATAGAAGACGTCGGGCTGATACGGGAAGGCTGCGGGGTCGAAGAGATGGCAGTGGCAATCGATCTTCGGCGCGGCGTAGATGGTCGTGTCCATGCGGGTATCCTGGCTCAGTTTCGCTGCGACACTGCCGCTCCCGCCAGCGGATCGAGGCGCATCGTCATGAGGGTGGCCGCCGCCATCAGCAGGCCGATCGCGAACCACCCGTGCCGGAAATCGGTCAGCGACAGTGCGGAAGCATCGCGCAATGCCTGCGATGCCCCGAGCACCGAAGCGGCCAACGCCACGGCCAGCGCCATCGAGACCTGCTGGAGCATGGTGGCCAATGCGCTCGCGCCGGCACGCATGTCGTCCGGCACATCGGCGAAGGCGAGGGTCGTGATTGCGGTGAAGTTCATCGAACGCACCATGCCGGCGACGAACAACAGCACGCACACCAGCGGCAGCGGATCGCCCGGCGACAGCAGTCCGCAGGCAAACAGCGTGATGGTGCAGAGCGCGCCGTTGACCGACAGCACACGGCGGAAGCCGAAGCGGCGTAGCACCGGCGTGGTCGCGCTCTTCATCACCAGATTGCCGGCCATGTAGACCAGCAGCATCGAGCCGGCCTGGAAGGCATTCATGCCGAAGCCGATCTGGAACATCAGCGGCAGCAGGAAGGGCGAGGCGTTGATCGCCACCCGCGACATGAAGCCGGCGGTGGCGGAGGCGAGCGTGAAAGTCGGCACGCGGAGCGCCCGCAGGTCCAGCATCGGATGGGCGGCGCGCCGGGCATGGCGCACGGACGCCACCGCCGCCGATGCGCCGACGGCCAGAAGCGCCATGGTGAAACCGTTGCCGTCATGGACTTCTCCCAGGCGCGTGAAGCCTTCGACCAGCAGGCCCAGTGCGAGCGCCGTGAGGACGAATCCAGGCGCGTCGAAGCGCGCCTTGCTGTCGCCTGCGCGGCGCGGAAACAGTCGCAGGATCAGCCACACACCCACCAATCCGATCGGCACGTTGAGCAGAAAAATCCAGCGCCACGATGCATGGGTCGCGATCAGCCCTCCGAGCGGCGGCCCGATCACCGGCGCGATCAGACCGGGCCAGGTGATCATGCCGATGGCCTCGATGAGCCGGTGCTTGGGCGTCTCTCGCAGGACGACCAGACGCCCGACGGGCGACATGAACGCGGCCGAACAGCCTTGCAGCACCCGTGCGGCGACGAACACCGCAAAGGACGGTGCGAGCCCGCAGATGAGCGAGGCGACGGTGAAGATGCCGATCGCCGTGGCGAACACCGTGCGCGCACCGAAGCGCGCTGCGCACCACCCGGCGGCGGGCACGAACATCGCCATCGCGATGAGGTAGACCGTGACGCCCATGCTGGCATCGAGCGTGGTGATGCCGAACCCCGTGCCAATGGCGGGCAGTGCCGTCACGATGATGGTCGCGTCCAGCGTTTCCATGAAGAACGCGGCGGCCACTGTCAGGGCGATGCGGGAGGAAGTGGTGGCGGCCGGGTTGTCTTTTTCTTGCGCGCTGTCGTTCATGCCGACAGTGTCGTCGACCGGTGCAAAGCCTGCATGCGGGCCTTGGTGCGTCAGTCCGCGACGCGCGGCGCGGGCCGGGCGCCTGGTTCGATCGAGCCATCGGCTCGCCCCAGGAAGTAGAGATAGATGGCGTCGATGTTCTCGGCAATGAGCGGATTGCCTCGATAGCCCGGCATGCCCCGCGGCGGATTGCCGTCGAGCACCGCGCGCACAAAGGACTCGCGGTTTTGGGTGCGGGCGTAGTCAACGATGGATGGCGCGGCCAGGCCCTCGTAACCCTTGCCGTGGCAGCGCTCGCAATTGACGGTGCGTAGCGCTTGCCACGCGCTGGCGATGCGCGGATCGTCCATTGGACGGTGCGCTTCCTGCGCAGAGAGTCGGCCCCATGGTGCGAGTCCTGCGCAAAGCGCCACGGTCCAGGTTGCCGCGCAAAGCGTGATGCCGGAGCCGCCGATACGCACGAGTGCCGGCGCCTTTGATCGCATGTTGCGGTCGCTAGCGGCTCGCGCTGGCAATCTGCCCGACGAATTTCCAACCTTCGTCGAATACATAGATGAAGGTGAAGCCGGTCGGTCCGTCAATGAATACGGTGAGCGGACGCTCCAGTGGCGGTTGCTCGTCGGTCGGCATCGGGGGCGGATTGAGCGCAGTCTTCAGGGATTGCGCATCGGCGTCCAGCCCGGCATGAAGGCGCCAGCCGGCTTCCGCGGTATAGACCAGTGTCGAAGGATTGCCCGTGGGGCCACTCAGCAAGAGCGTGAGCGGCGCGCCCTGCACCTGAGATGAGGCGCGCGTTGTTTGGGCGGAAGCCAGGGATGCTCCGCCGGCCAGGGCGCTGGTGATAACGATGGCCACTGGCACGCGCCAGAACGAGCGCAACGCAGTTGACAACTTCATGATCGACTCCCGGTGAAACAAGGTTGAGTGCAAGGGTTCGCGCGACTTCGCTTCGAACTGTCTGGAATCGTAGGAAGACAGACGCTTTTGCGATGTGCCTTGGCGCACTCAAAAAGTTGGGAGCACCGTTTCTTGTCCCCAGAATGAGGGAGGCGGCCGACGAGTGAACATATCGACCATGCTGTGCCGCGCCCGGCTTGGCCCGACCATCAGGCCTCGCTGAGCAAGCGTGCCGCGGCGCGCGCGAGCGGCTCGTCATCCTCGTCGTCGTAGAAGGTGAATCCCGGCGAGGGATTGACCTCGAAGCAGACCCAGTCGCCTTGCGGCCTGCGACGCAGGTCGATCCC
The DNA here is from genome assembly GCF_056395305.1 of Variovorax sp. 10L426. NCBI lineage: Bacteria > Pseudomonadati > Pseudomonadota > Betaproteobacteria > Burkholderiales > Comamonadaceae > Variovorax > Variovorax sp. 10L426. Next base: position 300,369 of record NZ_JBFTJF010000001.1, read on the forward strand.
GGCCATGACGAGTCCCAGCGAAGCGGCCAGCGCGCGCAGGCGAGGCCTGAGTTCGTCGGGCACTTGCCAGGGCCGCAATCGAACGCCGGCCGCGCCCGCATAGCGGTAGTCGTCGGCGTCCGATTCGATGGCGTGGCCGTGGATCTCGTCGCCGATCACGTGCACGCGGTAGTCGGTTCCGGGCACGTATTCCTGGAACTGGGTCGGGCAGGTGGGCAGGTGCGCAAGCCGGTCGGCGTCGTCCGGCGACAGGCGCGAGACGATGCTGCGCACGCCGCTGCAGGACTTGTAGATGACGCTGCCATGGCGCTTCCAGAAGCGGCGCAGCGCGTCGGGGTCGTTCGTCACGAGCGTGTCGGGCACTGCGAGCCCGGCCTGCATGATCAATGCCGCCTGGTAGGGCTTGGAGCTGTTCGATCCCATTGCGGACAAACGGTTGACGACGAGCGCCGGCGTCAGCTCGAGCCAGCTGCCCAGGGCCTCGTCGATCGCGGCGGCGTGAAGCCTGGCGCCGGTGGCGCCCAGCGTCGATGCGTCCTCTGCGCGCACCGGGTCCAGGGGCCTCGCGTAGATCGACCGGATGCGGTCCAGCGCGCAGCGCTGGTCGCCAACCTGGATCCAGCCCGTGGGGACGCCATCGATCTCGATGTCGATCGACGTTTCGCCGGAGCGCGTCTGGTCGACGAGGAACATCGGCGTCCCGAGGCGGCTCAGCGCGGTGCAGACAGCGGCGATCGGGAGATCGAATGGAGAACCCCACAGCAGCACGGGGCCCGTCGCGGCGCTCATAAGCCAACCTCCGTGCTGCGCACTGCGGTGCGAGCGCCTTCGGGCGGCCGGACGGCGCTCATGGCACGCAATCCATCAAGGCATCGCCGATCGGCTCGTCGGAGAGATCGGGCCAGGGGTCGGCGCCGACGAAGCGTGCGTTGCCGTCTTCCGCATCGAAGAGCACGCCGAGCAGTGACATGCCGGCGCCATCGGCGAGCCGCCGTGCATGGGCGCGCAATCGCGGGTGCGCATGGCCGAGGATCGTCGGGCCGACGACGTCGAGGCGAACGCGCGCTTCAGGCAGGGCTTCCAGGCCCGGCATGGGCGCACCGGGCCGCAGCGCACGCCGCACCGGGGCCGCGGGCACCTCCAGGTCGAGCGCAAGCTTCACCCAGTGTTCCCTGCACCACGCCGGCCCCGACAGGGAAGGGACGAAGGGGCGGTTCATCACCGGGCATGTCAGCGCCGACAGCCAGGCGCCAAGGAAGGCAGTCATCTCGCTCGCCACGTAGTCGCGATCGGCCTGGGCCACGTGCGGCAGCTGCGCCGGCGCGATGGCGGCGAGCCGCGTGATCACCCCGCGAAGCACCGACCCGGGGATGGCGAGACCCTCCACGACGGCGACGGAAGCGGCCGGATCGTCCACGCGATGGCACCAGCCCGCGCACGAGAGGTCCGAGGGCTTCAGCAGGCGCGCGCCATCCTTGCGATGGCGTGCGACGAAGGCCTGCGCCGCGGCATCCCGCTCATCGGCGAGCACGAGCAGCGGCCGCTCAGCCACCGCCGCCCGTGCCCGGGTTGGTGGGCGCTGCCGGCGCCGCGGGAAGGCCGACGTCCGGCCGTTGCGCAGGAGCGATGAAGGAGCGCTGCGGGATCGCCGGCGAAGCGATCACCGCGGGGCCCGCGATCACGGGACTGGCCACGGGCGCGCGCACCACCACGTCGCTGACCTTCTCGGCGAGTACCACCTTGTCGATGCGCACGGCCTTGTCGACCGCGGCCTCCTTGTCCTTGTCCTTGTCTTTCCCCTTGACGCGCACCGTCACCGTGGCCTGGGCGCTTCGCCGCGGGTCGGCGGCGCTCGTCGCGACCACGTTGAACACGCCGGCCGCGCCCGGTGCCACGTAGTTGCCCGACGCGCTGATGGAGCCGCCATTGCAACTCCACGTCACGCCCGTGTCGACGCCGCCCGGGATGGCGACCCCGCTGCTGCCGACGCTGGCCGTGAACTGCTGCGAGGTGCCGGCGAGCAACAGCGCTGTCGGCGGAGACACGGCGACGCTGAGCACCACGACGGTGAAGTTCGTCGTGAGCGAGGTTGTCAACTGCGAATTCGGAATGGCCGGCACGCTGGCCGTCACGTTCACGACGCTGCTCGACGCCGGTGCCGTGACCGTGATCGGGAAGGTCGCGGTGGTTTGCCCCGCCGGGATCGTCAGGGGATTGCCGCCGTTCAGCACGACCGGGACGGTCGGCGAGCTGCTGGCCACCAGCGTCACCGTCACCGGCGCCTGTGCGACGCTGGCGAGCACGACCTGTCCGGTCACCGCGCCGTCGCCGAGCAGCACCGCCGCGTTGAGTCCGAAGCTGCGCAGCGAGACCGGCGTGGCGGCGAGTTGCAGGGTGAACCAGCTCTCGAAATCGCTGTAGCGGCGACCGCAGCCGGAGGGAAAGGCCAGGTCGGTGCGCAGGCTGTTGGTGCGCGATGCGCTCAATCCCGGTTGGCCGCGGACTTCGCCGTCGAGATAGAGCCGCTCCTGACCAAGGTCGCCCCAGATGAAGTTGCCCTTCATCCGCACGCGCACGCGCGCCTGCCCGCCGCTCAGTGCGTTGACCACGCTTTGCGCCGCGGGGCTGGGCACCCACAGGAGGGTGCTGGATTTCGCCTGCCAGCTGATCGGATTGCCGGGCAGCACCACCGGCACCGACATCGTCAACGCGGGCTGGGCATTGGCGGGCTGGTTCGGCACGGGGGTTGGAATCTCGACCGTGACGATCATCGAGTTGTCGGAAGCCGTCATCAGTGCCACGTTCGTCGGCACCGGCGTGCCGGTGCCCGGGTCGAGGTTGACCGTGTATTGCCCGATCGGCGCCCCATCCATCGAGATCGACAGGCCGGTGACGAACTGCGAGAGCTGCAGCACGTCGTCGTTCTGCCAGCTGATCCCGGTGATGTGGAGCGCGGCAGGCACGTCCGTCAGGGGCGCGAAGGTGGGGCGGCAATCGGTGATCAGGCTGCCCGCCGAGGTGCCCGCCCAGCGAAGCAGTCCGATGCGCGCGAAGTGATGGACGACGCCGCTCGGCGGCTGCGGCGCGGCATGGTTCCATTCGACGGTGGCCGTCGCGCCCGAACGCGCGGGAATGAGCCAGTAGTCGCCGGTCGCGTACCGGCCCGCGGTGAACTGCACCTGCACGCCGAGTTCGAGGTCCAGCCAGCCGCCGCCGCCTGCGGGCACCACGGTGGCGGTGCCGTCCCAGCGCCGCATCTTCGGTTTCAGGGATGCATCGATCGGCGTCGGCGACGCGGCGAAAGTCACCGTCGAGGTGGCAGGCTGGACAGTGGCGATCTGGATCAACTGCCCCGGCCTGCCGTGCAATTCGTCGGCATCGCCGAGGATCTCGACCCACTGGCCGTTCGCCAGGCCCAGCGCATCGTCCGGGCCGGTGCTGTCGACGGTCAGCGTGCTGCCGCTGAACGACTGGATGGGCGTGACGACGCTGCCGTTGTCACGCGACCATTTGAAGGTCGCGTTGCCGTCGGTGCCGGCGGTGTGGATCTCGACCCGGTAGAGCTGGTTCTCGAGCCCGCGATAGCCCCCGCCGGGCGGGATCAGGCAGGGGCCGGTCTGCCCCAGCGAAGGGGCCGCGCGAGCCGAGAGCGCGCCGCTGCCGCCGCCGGTCAGCGCGTCCCATTCGGGGAAGGCCGTGCCGCAGGCCGGCGCATCGGTCGCGGGCGGCGTGACGGCGAGCAGCTTCAGCTGGCAGACGGTCTTCGCGCGAACGGCCGTGTCCGGGCCGCCGAGCGCCGACTCGCGGATGGCGGGGTCGTCGAACGCGCTGACGAGGCGCTGCCAGACGTCCAGGTAGGCGACGTAGAGCCCCTTGGGTAGCACGAGTGCGGCCGCATTGGCGCCGGCCGCAGCCGTCGCGAAGTCGGGGTTCGGAAAGTCGGCTTGCGTCAGGTAGGTCGTGATTCGGCGAAGCACGCCGTTGAAGGCGCCGGTGGCCGGCGTCGGGGGCCGCGTGATCGCGGCAGCGAGCGTCAGCGTGAGCGCGCCGTCGGAGGCGGCCACGGTGGTGATGCGCAGGATCTGCGACGCATCCGCCGTGACGTTCAGCAGCACCCACTGGCCAACGTGGAAGTCCGCGAGATCGGAGCGCGGCAAGGCCACCTGCGCCTTGTTGTCGCCGGTGCTGCTGAAGGCAAGGGTCTGGCCCGGCTCGATCTCGCACGCAATACCGTCGACGTAGTAGCGGCCTGACGTGATCGTCAGGTCGCTGCCGTCGGTGGTGAAGCCCAGGCCGAAGCCCGGGTTGTCCTGCGGAGCGCCGCTCGGGCCGATCACGTCGATGCCGAGGCGCTCGCCGCGGTGGGCGTTGATGGCCTGCTGTTCGTTCCAGTCGGCGTCGACCTGCACCCGGCCCTGCTGCTGCAGCACGGCGCTGTAGTGCTTGCGCGGATTGAAGGTATTGCGGCTGAAGTCGGCTTTCATGTTGTTCCTCCTCTTTGGCTCAGTCGGCAAAAAGCAGGCCGCCGTCGAGACCGACGCGCAGGTACTCCGCCAGGCGCAGGCGCAGGTTGCTTTCGCGTTGCTGGGCCATCTGTTCGTGGTGGACGCCCATTTCGGCGCCGTCGTCGGCGCCCGTGCGGATCTCGTTCGCAGAGCGGCGGGCAAGTTGGCAATACGAAGCGTCGCCGTAGCGCAGCGAATCGAAGAGGGGCACGACGCGGCTCGCATCGGCCGCCGACGCGGGCTGGCAGCGGTAGCGACGCGGCACGATCGATTCGAGCGGCAGGTACGAGAAGCGCAGGCAACCTTCCTGCCGCCGCTCGGACCACACCGGTGCCGGCCACGGTGTGCCGCCGCCGGAGAGACTTGCACGCGCGTGGAAGATGCAGTTCGAGGCCGAGGCGATCGCCGTGCTGTGGACCCGGCCTATGAGCGTGCAGTCGGTGGCCTGGAGTGCGCCGCCCGCTGCGTCGCCGTCGACGGCCGCGAAGGCCACCGCGGCGGGGTCGCCGGCATCGACGATGCAGGTCGTCAGGCTCACGCTGCACTCCGCAGCGATGCGCAGCGTGCCGACGACGCAATGGTCCAGTTCGACCCGCGTGCCCTTGGTCTCGACGATCAGGCCGGAGGTCCCGGGAACGAGGGTGCAGTGCACCAGCCGCAGGGTGTCGGGCCCTTGTCCGTTGGCCGTGGCCGCGAGATGCAGTGCGCCGCCGCTGATGACGAGACCGTTGAGTGTCAGTTCGGAACCGGTCGCGCCGCTGATCTTCAGCTCGCCCGACAGTCGCAGGACCGGCCGCGTCTGGTCCGCGCCACGCAGCTCGACGACGGCATTGGCCGCGAGCGCGACGGAAGGCGTCTCGGCCCAGGTCGCGCTGCTCGGGAACTGCACCGCGCCACCGGATGCGACGGCGGTGAGGGCCGTCTGCACGCTGCCGCTCGCGGACTGGACTTCGACCACGGGTTGGAGGCCGAGCGAAAGCGTCGACAGCCGCTCGTATTCACCGCCGCCGATGTCCGATGCGCTGGCGCGATGGAACCAGACCTGCAGTGGTTTCGGCGGCGCCGCGGCGAATGCGATGCGCCCGCGCTGCGGATCGATCAGCACGCTGCCCGCCACGGGCACGTGGGCCCACTTCGTGCCGCCGGCATCGAGGTCCGACAGATCGGCGGACAGCAGCTCGGTGCCGGCGGGCAGGCCGCCGATGAACATCGACAGGTCCTGTCCGTAGAAGCCGTTCAGGTTGGCCGCCAGCGCGCGGCGGCTGATCGGCACCGGCAGATTCGATTCGCGCGCGAGCGGCGCGTCGCCCGGCAACGGCTGCGGGCGGTTGAAGAGCTGCGTGTCGGTGCCGAGCGGGTTGAAGAAGAAGCGCAGATCATCCAGTGCGAAAGCCGTGGCTTGTGACAGGCCGGTGCTTTCCTGGGTCCACAGGTGGATGCCGACGTTGGGCAGGTTCCAGCGTCCGCCGCATCCGAGCCCGCGCACTTCGGCAGTGTGGGCCGCACTGTCGAAGGGCGAACCGATGCGCTCGAGCACCGGCTGGCGCCGCATGTCGACCGTGCCGCCGGCGCCTGCGCGCACGTGCTTCACGCATTGGGTCACCGCGAGCCCGAGGAAGTACTCGACGACATGGGCATCCCAGCCCGTGACGTCGCGGGACAGCCGCTCGAGCACGGTGATCGTGCCCTTGCCGCGCCGCAGGTTGATCGTGTTGGCCACCTCGGCGCGCGGGCTGCTGATGGTCGCGGCCACGCCGTTGAGCTGCCTGTAGCCGATCAGGTCGCCGATGTAGGGCACGACCCAATCGGCGCAGGTCTCGATGAACTGGTCGTCGTAGAGCTGGGCCAGGTCTTCCTGCAGCACCTGCACCTGCTCGGCCAGCACGTCGAGCAGCCGCGCGAGCGCGCCGCCCTGGTCGGCATCGCGCAGCCTGTAGATCGCAGGCAGCAGTTGAAGGAGGGCGTCGCCGTCGAGTGTCATGGTGGGGCCTCCGCCCAGGTCGCGACCAGGTTCAACGGCCTCGGGTCCAACGTCAGCAACTCGGCGGCGAGGACGCTCGCGCCGGAGCCCACCTGGGGCAGCGCCGCGTCGATCTGCGCGTTTTCGCGCAGCACGGCGATGCGCGCAGCCGGCACGAAGAGCGCCGTGTCGGTGCGCCGCAGCGCCGAGACCTGCACCGCCACCACGCCCGGCACACCTTGCAGCAGCGCGATGATCTCGCTGCGCGTCACCGCCTGGCCGAAGCCGCGCCGCGCAAAGGAGAACGCATCGCGTGCGGCCTGCTGTGCTGCGGCCAGCACGGCATCCATGTCAAAGGCCGGATCGACCATGAGGTTCGCGCTGAAGGTGAAGGCGCCGCGCCGGTAGCTGCTGAGCCGCACCGGGACGTTCGGCTCGGCCGAATCGCCGATCGCGGTGAGCAGGTGGCCGAAGACCGCGCCGCCCGATTCCACGTCGGCGCCGTCGATGCCGGCGACCGTGAGGTAGACGCCGCGGGTCTGCCCAGACCAGGTCCAGGTGGCGAGCGCCTTGGCGATGCCGCCGAAGGCGCGGGCGAAGTCCTCGTAGTCCTGCAGCGAAACGATGCGGGCGAGCGTGCTCAGGCCGAGCGCTGCGTTCGTGCGGATGTCGTCGGCCGTCTCGGCATCGGTGCCTCCGGTGGCGGGCGTCGGATTGATGACTCCCTGCACGCCGAGCGGGCGCGTCTGCAGCAGCGTGAGCTGGCCCGAAGCAACATTGCCGACCGCGCCGATGCCCTTGCGGTAGCTGGCGACGATGTTCTCCGTGCCGGTTGCCGGCCGAGCGCCGTTGACGCCGTCGCCGAAGCTCAGGCTGGTGCTGCCGTCGTCATTGAGGCGGGCGATGTAGACGCGGTCCCTCGCGGCGCTGCCGTAGAAGTCGTGGACTTCGCTCCACCGCACGCCGTTCACGCGCAGTGCGAGGGTCGATGCGACACCGCTCGGCGTCGCCGCGCTGACGTAGGTGAGCGGCGATTGCCGCAGCGTGAGGCGTTGCGAAGGCAGGCTCGCATTGCCGCTGCCCAGCACTTCGTTCACGCCGCTGCCGTGCGTGGCGGACGCCACGTTGCCGTTGATCGTGACGGTCTTTCGCACATAGGCCTGTGTCAGTGCGCTGACCAGCGACAGCGTGGTGCCGCCGTCGGCGCCGATCGCATGCTCGACCGACTGGATCTGCACCATCTCGCTCGCGTAGTTGCCGGGCGAGTCGGCGAGTTCGCCCGTGACGATCAGCAGCTGGCCGGCGTAGAGGCCGTCGACCCAGGTGTCGAGGTCGATCTGGCTATCCGCTGGCAGCGGGTCTTCGTTCGGCAGGCGCGCCAGAGGCAGGGCTTCGCTCTCTGCTTGCAGGGTGGCGCCGCGGTAGTTGCTGAAGTTCGGATAGGAGACCGACACGGGCCCGCTGTCGCTCTGGCCGACCACCGACAGCCGAAGCTGGGTCACCTTGCCGCTCATCGTGTATTTCGCGATGCCGTGTTCGGCCACGCCGTCGACATTGGCGACGACCCAGTGCTCGCCCTGGCTGTCACTCCATCTCAGCGCCGCAAAGCTGGGCGCCGCATCGCCGCCCGGCGCGATGCGCGGGTAGGGGGCATCGAGCAGCGGGTCGAGCGTGTCGGAGGGTGGCTGCCAATCGCCGTCGGTCCCGCGGTCGTCCGAATACTGGCCCGCGATGGCGGCTGGCAGACTGCGCGGATCGGGCGCGTTGTAACCGAAGAGCGAAGCCTTCGTGCGCAACGCATGGACACTCGGCGCGACCGGTGGAGAGTACGCCGCGAGGGTCCTGAACAGTTGGGTGAGCTTGAGTCCGAAGCGCCAGCCGAAGACATTCAGGTCGTCGGCACGCGCGATGAAAGGCACGTTGGCGGCCAGCACCTGCTGCGTCACGAAGGACCAGTTGCGTGGGGCCGCGAACGTGGCCGCAACGTTCAGCGGCACCGTGTCGACGCGCAGCGAATCAATGGCGATCAACGGACGCAGCCTGTGCGGCGGCGGCGGCGCGGGAACCGGTACCTGGGCCCCGGAGATCGCCGGCCGCAGCGACACCCGGGTCTGCTGCTCGGCCGCCATCGGCGTCACGCCGGACACCGTGCGCAGCACCGGGCGGCTTCCCGGCTCGCTGGGTGTCACGACCACGCTGTCACCGGGCTTGAGGCCCGTCGACACGCCGCTCAGCAGGACGTCCGGCGTGTCGGCACCCACCGTCTGCGCAAAGCTCAGGCTCGGCCGGAACGCATTCCACTCGACCCTGGCCGGAACGGTCTCGATGGTCTCGAAGGTCTGCGGCAGGCCGCCGGGCAGCGGGATGCTCTGCACGCGCGTGCCCGCGGGAATGTCGACCGCCGTCGACGGCGTTCCGGGCGCCTGCATCATCGTGAATGCAAGCCAGGTGCTCGCGGCCACGCCGGGTTGCGGCACATAGCCGACCAGTTCCGCGAGGCCCGCGAGCGATCGTCGTTCGGTGGCGGTGCGCAGGAAGGATTCGTTGGCGATGCGCTCCTGGTAGAAGCTGAGCACGTCCGCCACGCTGGCCCAGGCGTCGATCAGCCCGAGCGTGAAGTCACTGGTGTCGCGTGTGCGGAGTTCGGGCAGCGTGCCGAGGCGCGCCTGCATGCTTTCCTTGAAAAGCGGCTGCGTTCCGACCCGGTAGCTGATCGACGACAGACCCGCGCGGTTGGCCACGACCCCCGGCGTCTGCGGCGACACGCCAGCGCATGCGCCGCAGGCGTCCAGCCCGCCCGGCGAGGGGTTGGAGGTGGTGCTCATTTCCCGCCCCTCACCACGAAGCTGAAGACGCCGCGTTCCGGAAAGTCCGGGTTGTTGTCCAGGCGCGCCACTTCGAGGCGCCCGATCGGCAGCACGCCCGCATCGAGCGCCGCGCGGCCCGCGTCGCCGCGTCGCTGGAAGGTCGTGATCTGCACCGACGCGACACCGTCGATCGCCATCGCCGCCGCATACAGCGGGCTCGAATACACGTCCTGGCCGATGCGGAAGTTGTCCGGGTGGAAGAGGCCAAGCCGCCCATCGGGCCGCACGCGGCTGTTGAAGACCTCCGACAGCGCCTGCGAGACCTCGGCACCGAAGTACTCCGGCCGCGCCGTGACCTGCATCGCGATCTCGAGCGGCACTGCGATCGGCGCCTCGATCTCCAGGTCATGGCCGGCCATGCGCAGGCTCTCGAGCGACTGAGCGAGCCGGGACTCCGCTGCCGCATCCAGCGCGCCGCCACCAAAGGGATCGACCGTGACGAAGACGCTGCGCCAACTCCCGGTCCACCGCATCGTGGCGGCCGCGCTCTGCACGCCGGGGAGCTTCGCGGCGAGGCGCGCGTAGTCGTCGGTCGTGACCGCGCGCTGCTGCGTGCGCAGCGCATACGGCGCCTTCGCGCGCACCGAGGCGATGCTTTCGGGCTCGGTGCCGCCACTGGCCGGCAGCGGCTGACGAATGCCGACGATGGCCGGGTCGTCCGTCACGATGCGCACCAGCGTTCCGGCGCCGACGTTGCCGGCGCTGCCCATGCCGACGCGGTAGCTGGCATTGAGCACCGTCTCGGACGCCGGGCGCCGTCCGTGCGTGCCATCACCGAAGCGCAGCCACGCCACGCCCGCGTCGTCGGGCTCGACGACGAAGTGCGGATCGTCCGCATGGCTTCCGAGCAGGTCCTGTTGCGCGAACCAGTCGACCGACTGTCCCTCGAGACTGCCGGCGAGCTGGATGGCGGGCACGGCGCTCGCCGCATCGGGCTGCTGCAGCGCCGCCGCCGAAGCGCCGAGGTCCGCGGGATCGAAGGGCACGGCCCAGGTGATCGGCGACTGGGTCAGCCGGGGGCGGAAGCGCGGCGGCACCGGCTCCCGCTGCGACGCAGTGCACATCGTGCCGCTCGCCACCGGCGCGCGATAGAGCGTCGGCTGGGGCACTTCGCCGATGACCTCGGCCGCCGCGAGGCGCTGCCCATGGTCGGTCATCACGATGTTGCCGCGGGCGATGCTGATGTCGCTCACGTCTGTCTCGGTGCTGTTCTTCGCGATGCGCGCAGACAGGCACAGCGGAAAGGCCAGCGCGTCGTCCGCGGCCCACGCGATCTGCGTGACGAGTTGCTTGTAGAGCGGGTCCTGGAGCGGTTGCCCCTTGGCGTCGTTGATCGTGACGCTGATCAGTCGCACCGCCTGGCGGTGGGTCGGGTCTGCATCAACGGGCAGTCCCGTCTCGGGCCCCAGCGCTTCCTCGAAGACCAGCACGTCGCCCGCCTTCAGTTGGGGAAAGCGCCCGCGCAGGGTCGCTTGCGTCGCGCCCCGGGGCAGCGCACAGCGGCGGTCGCCCCAGGTATGGAAGCCGATCTGCTGATGCGCCTGGAAGAGCGTCGCGGCCTGCGCCGTCTCGAACACGACGGGTTGGCCCGCCAACGTCGCGGCGTAACCGGCCTTCGCGACGACCGGCGTGGCGCCTGCCTTGCCGCCGAGGATCGGCGTATGCGCCGGCAGCACCACGTTGTCCGCCTGCACCTGCACCTGCACCCAGGCGCGGGCGCTGCAGCCTTCCTGCATGAAGTAGTCGACGAGGCGGGCATGTCGCCGCACCGAGGTGCGAAGGCGTGCCGTGCCCAGGTAGGCCTCGGTCGCCACGGCATCCTGCTGGTAGCTCAGGTAGTCGCCGACGTAGGCGAGCATCTCGACCAGCGCGACGCCAAGATCGGCCACGTGGGTTTCCTGCCAGCCGGGGACCTGCGTGGCGAGGCGGTCGAGCATGAGCTGCCGGAATCCCGCGTAGTCCTTCGCCAGGTAGTTGAGCTCCGGCACGGCGGCCACGGTGGGGGCGCAGGTCGCGGCCGGCTGGCAGTCGAAAGGCGAGGGGCAATCCACCTTGAACGAGAACTGCACCGACGACAGCACCGGGTCCATGCCCGCCATCGGCAGGCCGCTGCCGTCCGGCTGCACGAGTTGGAGCGTGTAGGTCGAGAAGTCACCGGGCTGATTGACGTGCAGCACCAGCACGTTGGCGTCGTAGGTGGGCGGCTGGTCGACCACGATGTCGGTGAAGCGCTCGCCGCCGCTGATTCGCACGTTGGCCGCGGAAATGCCCGCGGGCGCCGGGGCTCGCAGGAAGTGCAAGCGCAGACCCTGCTGAAACTGCGCCCCCACGTCGATGACCTCGACGAAGTCGATGCCGTTGAGCGTGGTCGAGTTCGCGACGTCGATGCGTCGCTGGGCGTCGCAGCAGATCGTCTGGTCCATCTCAGTCTTCCACCACGCTTCTGCGTGACCTGCTACGCATGGAATGCAGCTTGAATTCGGCGCAGGCGTCCGGGGCGCGTGGCGAGGACACCGGGTGATCCCCTCCGCGAATGTCCCCCGGCTTCGCCTCCTCCTTTATTTCGCTGCGGGGATCACCCGGCATCCTCGCCACGGGAACCGCTGTGTTGTGCCGGCCGATCAAGCACGACCGTGATGGATCACGACGATGGTGTGCTCTGCGCAGCGAAATAAAGGAGGAGGCCGAAGGCCGGGGGACATTCGCGGAGCAGAGTACGCCGTCGGCGTGAGCCCGCCCCATCCCTTCCGGATCTGAATGACTGGTCTTCATGCTAGCCCCCGCCCCGGGTGAATTCCGCGGACATGCGCTGCTGCGTTGCCAGCACCACGTACTGCACAGTCACCGTCACCGTGCTGTCCACACTCTCGACCTGCACGCCGGTGAACTTGATCAGGTCCCCGAGCCACTGCTGCAGCGCGCCCTGCACCAGGAACTGGGTCGCGGTCGCCAGTTCGGGGCTCGTGGGCGCGAAGAGCAGTTGCGCCAGCCCCGTGCCGAAGGTCGGGCGATTCACGCGCTCGCCCGGTGCGGTGAAGAGCACCTGCTCGATGAGATCGCGGATGTGATCATCGCCCGCGGCTTGCGCAGTACGGCCCTGCGCATCGAATCCGTAGGGATAGCCGAGCTGCATCACGTTCCCCTTGCACGGACCTGCGACGGCGCGACCAGCACGCCGGTGCCGTTGGGCACGCACTGCGCCTGGCTGTCCACCAGCAGCACCGGCGCGCCGCCGGCCTTGACGCGGGTCGCGACGGTCGTCCACATCGCGCTCACGCACGGGCTCGGTGCACCCGAGACATTGAAGGCGCAGGCCGAGACCATGTAGGCCGCGGCTTGGGTGACCACCGCCTGCTTGTTCAAGGTGACACGCGGAAACGGCGCCGTCGCCTTCGCCTGTCCCGCATGCATGCAGGTCACCATCGAAGTCTGGTCGAGCAGGAAGCCGGGCATCAGATGACCTCCAGCGCGCCATCGTTGATCGACACGCCCGTGGCTCCGATCGCGATGCTGAACGCGGCCATCGCGAGCTTGATGCCATCGGCATCGAGCGTGAGTTTGAGCGGCACCCCCACCGCCGGGGGACTGACCTCCAGGATGAAGCCACCCACGCCGGGAAGGTCGCTCATCTGGAGGCTGATGCAGTCGGTCTTGAACACCTTCATCTCCGCGACGGCCGGCATCGCGGGCACCTCGCCAGCGCCCCAGAAGCAGCCGCTCCAGATCGCCTGCTCGGGGTTGCCGCCCTCGAACTCGACCCAGATGTTGGCGCCGACCGGCGGCACGGCGAAGAAGCCCACGCCCGAGCCGCCGTAGGGCGCACAGGGCAGGGCCCACGACAGCGTGCCCTCTCCGAGCACCGCCGCCACGCTGACCTGCACGCGCCCGAGCATCATCGGATCGACGTTGTTCTCGACCTTGCCGCGGTACTTGCCGTAGAACGGATTCACTGGATGACCTCCGTGCTTCGCACTGCGGTGCGAGCTTGCTTGGGGCGGCCCGGCGCAGCGCTCATGGCCTCACCACCGGGACGGTCGATCCCCAGCCTTCGCGCGCGAGCGTGAACGACTGCGAGTAGTTTTCCTTGCGAATGCGGTGCCTCACGTTCTTCACGTACCAGAGCCCGTCGTGCAGGTAGCCCGCTCCGCGCACGCCCACGAGCCCGCGCGGCTGAAGGATGTCGCCGTAGCGCAGCGCATCGAGTTCGCCATTGGCGACCACCAGGTCCATCGAATCCTCCAGCAGGGCCTGCGCGCGCCCGTAGGCCTGCATCCCGTCGATGCCCGTCTCGCGGAACTGGGTGGTGCGGACGTTGGGCTGGTCCACGAGCCACGCAGGCAGTGCGGCGAGGGGCGGCCGCAGGCTCGCGAAGAGCCGGATCGGCAACGCCTGGTTGGTCAGGCGGTCCTGCACCTTGCCGCTCACCTGCGTCGGCCCGAGGCCGTTGCTGTGGACGCTGAAGTCCGAGACGTTGCTGTTCGGCCCCATGTTGACCGTGATCGCGCTCTGCGGCAGTCCGACGCGCACGGGCGGGCCCCAATAGGCCGTGTTGGTCATCGGCACGGGACCGGGCACGATGTAGAACACGTAGCCGTGGCGAAGCGCCAGGAAGCGCAGGTGTTCGAGGTCCGTGCGCATCTGCACCGGCACGCGGTCGATGGGCAGCGGCGGATCGATCACCGGCGGCGGGAGCCAGTCCGGAATGAGCCCGTACCCGGCATAGCTGCCGATGAGCTTCAACGCGACCAGCCCGTCGTCGAGGCCCACGTGCTCCGCGCTCTTTTCCTCCAGGTCCAGCTTGACGCTCACGTCGTCGCCCGTCAGCGTCACGAACGAGCGCCCGGGCTCGTCGCTCGCGGAGAACTCGCGTTGCGTCACGAAGCCGTCCATCAGAACGCGCGGCGTGGCATTGAAGGTGACGATCACGATCACGCGGTTCCAGGTCTGCAGCAAGGGACTGGCGAGCAGGGCGTAGTCGAGCAGGTCGGCCGGCCCGGAGCGCCCGACCTGGAACCGGATCTGGAAGCCCGACCGGTCGTCGCCGGTGTGGACCTCCACCTCCTCGAGCGCCTCCATCAGGTCCACAGGCGCCGGCAGCGGCACCGAGGGGCCGATCAGCAAGGTCAGGTGGATGCCGAGGAAGTCCATGCTCAGAACTGCGGTGATGCGATGCGCAGCACACGGCCGAGCGTCGAGGTGAGTTCGAAGGGGTCGAGCGCATCGTTGGCATCGCAGATGCGCCAGTACTGTTCCGGGTCGCCGAACGTGCGCGCGGCGATCAGGTCGAGCCGGTCGCCTTGCGTGACCGTGACGTTCATCACGAGCGGCATGCTGCTGCCCGGCGGCAGGAAGCGCCGGCTGAAATAGCTGACGGCGCGCCCGTCCGCGCCGATGTAGGTGAGCACGGGAAGGCTGGCATAGCGGCTTGTCGTGGCCATGGCCTACATCCCCGTGCTGACGCCGCCGCTGAACGACAGCGAACCCGACGCCGACGCATTGCCGACCGTGTTGAGCGTGGCCATCGTCTCCTTGGCCACCTGGTGTGCGAGGAAGAGCGCATAGCCGGGATGCGTGATCGGCAGGTCGTTGTAGCTGAGCACGCGAAGGCCGAGCTGCACTCTGGCGCGGGTCGGATTGAGATTGACGTCGTAGGCCTCCTCGGTGATCGAGAAGGTGCTGATGCGCACCGGCAGCACGCGCTGCGGCCCCCAGATGAAGAGCGTGAAGGGGGCAGCCGGCGGAATGATCTCGATCGTTCCGACAGCCAGCAGGATCGTGTTGGCAATCACGAGGCTGCTCTTCGGATAGACCAGCATTTCCAGCGCCGAGAGCTGCGGATAGATGCCGGAACTCACGGCGAGCGCGTTCGCCTGTTCGAGCTGGTCGGTGGCGTCGATCTCGACGTCGAGCGAGATGGTCTCGACCGGCGCGCCCTTCAGACGCAGCGCCTCGCCCCGATCGCCGTCATCTGAGCGCGTGGTCTGCGCCTCGATCTGGCGCGTCATCGTGTCCGGGTTGTATTGAAAGCTGATGATGCTCGCGAGCGGATTGAACGGATCGATGCCGACGATCGCGCCCTTCACGAGCCGTGGTGAACCGGGGAAGCTGCTCATGGCCGGCCTCCGCGCGGTGCGCCCGGGATGGCTTGATGCACTGCGGCGGCGATGCGGTGCGCGAGGGGCTGCCCCGACGCCGGGACGTGTTGCGCCGCCGTTCGGGCGTCCATGCGCTGCGCGAGCGCCTGCGACACCTCGCGCGCCAACCGTTCGCGATCGTGCGCGGCGCCGCTTGCCGCGTCGACGACCAGCCGGTCGATGTGCAGTTCGATCTTCATGCGTGCGCTCCTTGCACGGCCGCTGGCCGGAAATCCGCTTCGTTGATGGGCCGGCCGAGCTTGAGAAGCTCGCTGCGCGCAGCCTGGTAGACCAAGTCCATGGTCACGCTGCTGCCGCGGTGCGCGGCGAGGAAGGCGGCGTTCAGCGCGATGCTGTGGATGCTTCCGCCGGTGCAGTCGAGCCGCGCGAGTTGCACCGCATCGAGCCGTTCGGTCGGCGTGTCCGCCGGGAAGGCGCGCTGCCACATCAACGCACGCTCGCGCGGGCCGGGATAGGTGAAGGGCACGACGAAGCGCAGCCGCCGCATGAAGGCCGCATCGAGCGAGCCTTTCAGATTCGTTGCGAGGATCGCCAACCCCCGGAAGGCCTCGATGCGCTGCAGCAGATAGTTGGTCTCGATGTTCGCGTAGCGGTCGTGGCTGTCGCGCACCTCGCTGCGCTTGCCGAACAGCGCGTCGGCCTCGTCGAAGAAGAGGATGCCGCCCCCGTCCTCCGCGGCATCGAAGATGCGCTGCAGGTTCTTCTCGGTCTCGCCGATGTACTTGCTGATCACCGCCGAGAGGTCGATGCGGTAGAGGTCGAGCTCGAGCGCGTTCGAGATGACTTCCGCCGCCATCGTCTTGCCGGTGCCGCTCTCGCCATGGAAGAGCGCGCTGAGGCCGAGGCCGCGGCTCATCTTGCGCTCGAAGCCCCAGTCGCCGTAGACCCTGCGACGCAGGGCGACCTGGGCCACGATCTGGTGCAGCAGCGACAGCGAATCCGCAGGGAGCACGATGTCGTCCCAGTCGACCTTGGGCTGGATGCGTTGCGAGAGCAGGTCCATCTTCGAGTGCGCGCATTGGCGGCAGGCGGTCCAGAGCGCCGTGGCGACTTCGCCAGGATCGTTTCGGCTCGCGAGTCCCGCGCTGCGTGCCATGGAAGCGATCTGCGGCAGGTTGAAGTTGAACTGGCTCGCCAGCCGCGACGCGAGCGTGTCGCGCTCGTCACCGGGCAGGCCGAGCAGGTCGAGCCAGGCCTGCGTCTGTTCGGTGGCCGTGGGCCTGTCGATCGACGTCACGAGGAGGCCCTCGCGGCCGCCGGCGCCGAGCGCGTGCGCGTCCCGCGTCGCGACAAGGGCCAGCGCCTGCAGCCGGTCGAGCACACGCCCCAGCACGGCGGCGCTCGCTTCCGTCGACTCTCCCGGCGCCACATCGTGCGCGTCGATGTAGAGCGCCAGCGGCATCAGCAGGCTTTCGCGCCGCCAGATCCGGCACCAAGCGTCGAGATCGACGGTTTGCGCGGGCAGCGCGGAAAGCCCGATGCGTTCGAGGCGCAACCCCAGGCTCGCCGCAACGTGGCCTGCCACCAGTTGCTTGCTCGCCGAATCAATGCCGGTCAGCTGCAGGGTGGGCGCGAGCGCCGCGTCGTCGGACCTGTGCACGAATGCGAGCAGGGAATCCACTGCCGACTGCTGCGAGGGCGGGAGCGGTTGCAGGTCGTCCGTGGCGATCGGCAGCAACGCGGGCGCGATGCGTTCGTCCAGGCGATTGAGGCCCTTGATGTAGTCGACGATCCGGTCGTCCGCCCTCAGCGCGCTCATCGTCAAGGGCGTCGCACCGCTGGCGTGCACGTCGACCAGGTGCCAGTAGCGCAGGGGCCGGTCGGGCGAGAGGGCCTCCCACGCGGGATCGTCGAACAGGACCATCGCGAGCGCAAAGCTCGGACTCGACCGCGAAGGCTCGTCGAGCGCCTGCGCGCACAGTGCACCGATGCGCGTGTCGAGCGCCGCCGCGACGCACAGCAGCAAGACGTTGCGCTCGAACGTCGAAAGCCCCAGCCGCTGCTGAAGCGCGGCGAGTGTCGGCACGGGAACGAGGTCTTCCCCTTCACCGTCAACCGGAGGCTCCCTCCGATCAGCCAGCCGCTGCAGGCGTTCGCGAAGCCACGCGAGCGCTGTGCCGAGCGCGAGCTCGTTGCTCTGCAGGGGTGTGGCGCCGGCGTTCATGTGAGTGTCACCGTCGGGCCCACGAACTGGTTGAAGGTCGGGCTTGCGGGCGTGGTGTCCGTCACCAGGGCGCTGCACGCGCCGTCGATCATCACGCGGGCCAGGTAGCTGCGCGCGACGAAGGCCGAGGGAATCGGGAACGAGACCGTGCCGCTCGTGTCCGGGTCCCCGGGTGCATGCGGCGCCGATGCGACCTGCTGGTCGTCCAGCAGCAGCACGGCGCGTTGACTGCGGCCGACCGGCGGCGCCACGGCCAGTTGCAGCACCGCACCGCGCGCGACGCTGATCGGCGAGGCCGTGGTGATGCTCGGACTGAGCATGAAGGCCGCGGCGTTGGACTCGAAGCCCACGCCCGGATGCACCACCGGCGGCGATCCCAGAGGCACTTCCTGCACTACCTGCACGGTGTTCACGCCGGCCGGAACGCCCGCGGGCAGCGTGAAGGAGAGCGTGCGATCGCCGATCGTCGACGGCGTCACCCGCAGGCCGGCCACGACCACCTGTGTCGTCGCTGCGCCGAGATTCGATCCCGCGAGCGTCATCGTCGCGCCGGACGCGGCGACTTGCGGCGTCACCTGGTCGATCGTCGGCGTACGGAACGGCGCGACGACGATGCTTGCAGCGCGCACCGGCGGCGCGACCTTTGCGGGCCGGGCGCTGTCGATGAGGACCACGGAGGCCTCGTACGCGGCAGAGAGGCGGTATTGCGTCTGGTAGGCCATCCAGAGCTTCGACATTTCCTCGAAGCCGAGCGAATGCGGCGTGATGCGAACGCGCTCGATCTGGTCCTGCACGTCGGCCGCGCCCAGGGCGTCGGCGAGGTCGGACGGCATCAACAAAGGGTTGTCGTGCAACGCCAGCATGGCGCGGCCGAGCAACAGTTGCGCGATGAGCTCGTTGTCGTCCTGCCCGAAGGCCGTGAGCATGTAGTGCAGGTTGAGCGCAAGCGGCGGTTCGCCGCCCGCGGGGCCGCCGCGCGGAGGCATGCCGTTGCTCAGTGCCGGGTTGGGCACCGTGCTGTAGAGGTACAGGTTGAGCAGATTGCCGTTCGCCGAGAAGGTGCGCACCTTGTCGAGCGGCAGCGTCGTCACCTGGATCTGCGTGGTGGGCACGGTGTCGGCCGGAAGGTTGGCGGGCAGGGGCGCCTGCAAGGCCTGGTTGACCAATGCGCGCAGGCCACGCGTCACGCTGGCGATGGCGAGCGCATTGCTCATCTTGCGCGGCCTTCGGTGCGGCGCTGAAGGTAGTCCTGCAGGCTCATGCGCGGCGCGGCGCGCGTCGGCTTCGCGATGGGCCGGCGCGGCGTCTCGGGCGCGCGGACTTCGAGCCTTCCGATCGTGACCTGCACGACGGCGGGCTTGTCGTCGGGTGCTGCTCCTGCCTTGCCGTGTTGCTGCGGCTTGGCAGTGGGGATGGGACCTTGCGTCGCCGTGCGCGTGTCGGTCGCAGGCTCTGCAGGCCGTTCGGTGGGAGCGCGCCAGGGGGCGATGCGGTCTTCGAATCCTGGAAGCTCGATGGCGTCTTGCGGCGGCGGCTGGGCTGCGAACGAAGCGGGCATCGCAGCGGGGATGGTGGGAACCGCTGCGGGACGACGCGCCGGGGGCGCCTCGAACGGCTCGGCCATCGGCGAGGCAAGGTCGTGGCGTGACCGCGCGCGAACGTCGCGTGCTTCGGCAGTCGAAGCATCGCGGGCGGAGGGCGCAGCGGTGATGTCGTTCGCATTCGTGGCGGAAGCCGGGTGCGGATCTGCATGGGTCGCCGCCGCTTCGGTGGGCAGCGGCGGCGTGGTCGACGCGACCTGCCGGACGACGTCGCCTCGATCGTCCGCGGCACGCATCGGCTGTGTGCGCAACGTGTCGCCTTCGCTGGCCATGCCAACCTCTTCCACCCACGTGGCGGGCGCATCGGCAACCTCGAAGCGCGACAAGGGACGCGGCCTGATGTGGCTCCGAGGCTCGACGAGTCGCGCCGCGAGCCGGTCGAGGTAGCTGGTCACGACAACACCATTCCGAGATAGGCGTCGCGCCGGACGCGGCTCATCGCGAGGATGTCTGCCTCGCTCCAGCCGTAGCGAGACGCCAATGCATGGACTTCGGCGAGCAGGCGCGGCGCGCGGGTCTCGACCTCGGCCCAGCAGAAGGCCGCGAGATCGAGCGGTTCGTTCAAGACCGTCTCGCACGAAGGGCAAGGCATGGAAATCATGAGCTCCGCAGCGGGGTTAGCGGATTCCATTCGCGCGGCCGCTTCCTGCAGCAGCGGCGGGGGCAGCGCGTCCGGCGCGACGGCCTCGCCCGCTCGCGTCGTGCAGGCCAGGCAGCGTTCCAGCAGCGTCCTGTAGGCCTGCAGGGCGTCGTGGCCGTCGCCGACCACGATGCTGTCCTCCACGGTCGGCAGCCTCATGTCGATGCGATAGTCCTGTGTCTCGATCGACTGCGGTTGCGCCACCTCGGCCGGCGCAGGCCATCCGGTCGAGAGGGCGCGGACATCGAGTTCGAATTCAAAAGTCTCGCCGCATTGCGTACAGTCCGCCACGCAGGACAGCAGTGGCCCAAAGCAGCGCGCATGCAGATCCAGCAACCGGCGCTCCCGCTCGCCCAGGGTCATGCCGGCCAATTGACTGTGCGACATGTCCGGTGTCGCCATGGCGAGCAACGCGGCCGCGCGGCGCGGGAGTGTCTGCCGCCGCATGGTCTCCCACACGTGGAGCAGGTCGGAATCGGCCAGGGTGTGCATGGCAGAGGCGCTGCGAAGCGAGCGTCCTCGTCAGACGTTGACGGTGGGTTCGGTCGGTTCGGTGACGGACGTGTCGCGCGCCCAGCCCTCGTTCTCCAGCTTCAGGTGCTGGATGGCGATGGCATTCGCGTTCGCGTCGAGATCGGGCAGCGCCTGGAACTCGGACACCCAGCAGCGGTACACGTTGTAGGCCAGCACCTTCTGGCCCGCCTCGTTGTAGACCTCGATGATGATGTCCTTGCGGAAATCCTTGAGCGAGACTTCCGCCCCGAGGCCGCCGCCGAAATTCCAGACCTTGCTGGCCCACTGCTCGAACTCGGGGTCGTGCGTGACGCCGCGCTCCAGCGTGATGGCGTCGAACTCCGTGCGTCCCGGCGACTTGTGCGACGTGCTGGGATCGCCGCCGTCGCGGTGCTTGACCACCTCCGTCGTCTTCTTGAGCATGCCGACCTTGCTCACGCCGGCGACGTACTTGCCGTCCCACTTGACCCTGAACTTGAAGTTCTTGTAGGGGTCGACGCGGAAGGTGTTGACGGTGAACTGGGCCATGGTCTTCTCCTCAGGCGGCGATCTGGCCGGCCAGTTGCTGCAGGCGGATCACGACGAACTCGGCTGGCTTGAGCGGCGCGAAGCCGACAAGGATGTTCACGATGCCGAGGTTGATGTCGTTCTGCGTCGTCGTCTCGCTGTCGCACTTGACGAAGTACGCCGCCGAGGGTGTCTGGCCCTGGAAGGCGCCCTGGCGGAAGAGGTTCTGCATGAAGGCGCCGACGTTGAGCCGGATCTGTGACCACAGCGGCTCGTCGTTGGGCTCGAACACGACCCACTGGGTGCCGCGATAGAGGCTCTCCTCGATGTAGAGCGCGAGCCGGCGCACGGGCAGGTACTTGTAGTCGTCGGCCAGCAGGTCTGCGCCGCGCATCGTGCGCGAACCCCAGACCACGCGCCCCGAAACCGGGAAGGAGCGCAGGCAGTTGATGCCGAGCGGGTTCAATACGCCGTTGTCGCCGTCGCTCAGGTTGGCCTGCAACCCCTGCACGCCGTTGAGTGCCGCATCGAGGCCGGCCGGTGCCTTCCACACGCCCCGCGTGCCGTCGGTGCGCGCGATGATGCCGGCCACCACGCCGCAGGGTGCGAAGACGTCGGGTTGCCCGTTGAGTTGCGGATCGGACTTGATCACGCGCGGAAAGAAGATCGCGGCATTGCGCGCCGCGTCGCCGGTCAATCCGAGGCTGGCCACGCCCGTGTTCGGATCGGAAGCCTTCGCGGCCGCGGTTTCCTTGACCTGTCCCCAGGCGGCCAGCGGATCGACGAGCAACACCGCGCGGCGCGTCGCGCAATAGGCCATCGCCGCCTGGTAGACGGCCGCGGGCGTGTCGCCGCCACGCGTGTCCGGCGGAATGCACATCAGGTTGAAGAGATCGGCCTTGTCGAGCGCGAAGATGCCTGTCTTCAGGCTCGCGGAGCCGAGATAGTCGGCGTTCGCCAGGTGGGCGCTGTCGACCCCGCCGGCAAACGAAACGGTGCCGGGCAGGGGTCGCGTCGCAGGTGCGATCCAGTGGCCGCTGCTGTCCAGCGCCACCTTCGCGAGGAGCGAGCTGCTGTCGAGCACGCGCGGCACGAAGCGGGGACTGGCGCTGCTGGAGGAGACGTTCAGGAACTTCTCGGTGGCGCCGCCGGCCTGCGTGATCGTGAGGTTGTAGAGCGTGGTGTCGGTCGGGTCGCGCGTCGCGTCGTCGACGACGGCTTTCAACGCATTGCCCCATGTCCCTGGACTCGACGCAACGAGGTCGAGCGCCTCGCTGTTGGCACCGCCAGTGACGAGCGCTGCCGCAGCGGCCGCGGCGCCCGACTGCAGCCGCACGATGACGGCCTGGCTGCCACCGTTGAGGTAGAAGTCCTGCACCGCATAACTCAGCGGATAGTCCATTTGGACACCGCCGAACAGCCGCTCGAAATCGCCGAAGCTGGTGATCAACGCCGGCTCGCTCACGGGTCCCTGCGATGTCCTGCCGATGAACGCGGCGATGGAGGTCGCCACGCCGGTGATGGTGCGCACCCCGCTTGGCACTTCCTCGATATAGACGCCAGGGGACAGCAATGCGGAAGGCATGGTCGACTCTCCTTGTTTCGAATCAGGCCGATCGATCGACATGAAAAAGGGGAGCCGACATTACCCGCGGGAATGGCGGACCGCAATAGAACGAGGGCCATAGACATAGCCACTCGCACTGGCTCAGGGAGGCACGTTGGCCGGATCGAGACTCTTGCGCGCGCCGATGCATTTGTTGCGATCGGCGCCTGCGGGAAATGCCACCGCGCAGACATCTTCGGCCAGGAGCGGGTTGTTGTTGTAGGCCATCTTGCTGTAGAGGTCGCGCGCGCCGGCCGTCTTCTTCATCTGCTCGACGAACCAGTGCAGCCGCATCTCGGGGTTCATGTCGGGATTGCCCGCGTGCGATTCGATGTAGTCGTAGCGGTCCGCGAGACCCAGCGCGTGATGGACCTCGTGCGAGAGCGTGACCGGGCTCGAAGCCCAGTTGCCCGAGTTCGGCCATTCGCAGAACTTCACAGTGAACTCGAACACGTCCGGGCCGGTGCTGTTGACGAACACGATGTCGACGTAGTAGCCCTTCGTCGTCATGGAGATCGAGCGCTCGATCGCATCCTCGAGGCCCTTGACCTTGGAAACCTCGTCGGGTGCGCCGTTGAGCTTGACCTTGATCTTCACGCGGATGTTCATCGGGTCGCTACGGTCCACCTTGTACTTCTTCCCCTGTTCGCCGGTCCTCTCGACCATGCGCGTTGCCGTGGCGACCGCTAGCTCGTCGACATCGTTGTAGGCACCGCCCCAGCGCTCTTCCTCTTTCAGGGCGTCGTCGACAACCTTGCGGTTCTTCGTCGCGGTGTCCGGCGAGCAGCCGTAGCCCGATCCCGTCGTGGTCCCGTGATAGGGCGTCGTGATCGCTTTCAGCAGCTTGTTCAGGTAGTAGAGGCGCTGGCTCTTGGCATCGCCGAGCGGCTTCGTCCTGGCCTGCGCGATGATCCAGGCCACGTTGCCCTTGGCCTCGCCGTTCAGGGCCTTGTATTCGGACGTGGCCAGGATCCGGGTTTCGAGCGCGGTCGCGTCGGATTGCCATTCGGCATTGGTCTTGCACTGCACGAGCGAAACCCCGTGGCCCTGCTGCAGCGTGTGCACGAGTTCATGCGCGAGCAGCAGCCGGCCGGCGTGGTGATCGGGATCGAACTTGCCGCTGCGGAAGTGGATGTGATTGCCGATCGTGAAGGCCTGCGCGTTCAACTGGCGCGCGTGCTCGTTGTCTTCGGCGTTGGCGTGAATGCGCACGGCGGAGAAGTCGGCCCCGAACCGTCGTTCCATGAAGACGCGTGCGGCTGGCGGTAGCGCGCGGCCGCCGCCGGATGTACCGAGGCCGCGCGCGAGCGTCTCCGTGACGGCTTCGCCCGGCTCGGACGACCGCTGCAGGAGTCTTTCCTGCTCTTCCTCGCGCTCGCAGTGGGCGCATGCGCGGCTGATGCGAGGTGGCGCGCGGGTGAAGGAGAGCTCGCTGTCGGGTGATCGCATCACCTTCTCGGCAATGCTGTCGGCCTCGTGTTCGAGCGGATCGTCGACCGACCCGATCGTGAGCTTGCGCTGGATCACGCCTCGCAGCGGCGCGGACATGACAGGCGGTGTCCGGCCCGCAGAGCTTCTTGTCCGTGCCCTGGCGATCTGTGGCGCGTACATGGATCGATCCCTTCCTCTTCGAAGTGGCGGGCGACGAGAAGAACGGTTGGCATATTAGCCCTGTGGTTGCCGCTTGGGGATAGTCCGAAGGTCGGGGGTCCATCGATCCAACGGCAGGTCGCGGCCCCCGACCCTTGCGAGGCAACGCGGATCGGCGCACCATCCGATGCACACCCACGCAGCAAGCAATGACGGTGCTTGCACGGGATTCGTCATTCGCCGGGGGTCCGCTCCATGCATCGCGCAAGTCCTTTGTTGGAAGCTCCGCGTGTGGCGCCTGCAAGGCGGCCCGTGCCCGCACGGGTTGCGGCGTTCGAACCCTCGCAGGTCGAAGCGCCGGCGAGCGTGCATCAAGTTCTGCAGGGCCCGGGAAGCCCTATCGAACCCGCCCTGCGACGCGACATGGAACGGCGCTTCGATGCCGACTTCTCGTCGGTCCGGATTCATTCCGGTCCTGCTGCCGAGGCGTCGGCGAGCGAGGTCGACGCCCAGGCCTACACGGTGGGCCACAGCATCGTATTCGGAGCGGGCCGGCGTGCGGGCGATGTGGGCGAAGGGCGGCGATTGCTTGCGCATGAACTGACCCACGTCGTTCAACAGCGCGGCGCGTCTCCTGCGGGCGTGCAACTGCAGCGGAGACCGCGCGATCCCGACGAGGCCGCCGCGATCACCAAAGAGGAAACGGCGCTCGCGGCGCTGGCCAAGCGCGCCCTGGCTTCCGGCAAGCCGGAGTTTGCCGTGCACGAGGTCGTGTGGCGGCTCATCAATGCCTACGGGCTCGACATGCACTTCGAATTGAACGGGAGCCGATACGACAAGGGCCGCAAGGGCGTGCTCGTCGATTTCAAGGGCAGCGGGCCGAGGACCACGGGCACGATCGTCGCGGGCCCCGACGTATTGCAGCGCATTGCCAAGGGTGACGCACCGGCGGTCGCCAAGGAAATCGAAGCGCAGATCGGGCGGGTCGACACGGCCCGCGGTGCCATCGACTACGTCTTCATCATGGGCAAGGACGTCAAGAAGAGCGACAACAAGTTCTATACGGAGGCGAAGAAGTTCTTCAAGGCCGAATATCCCGGCGCGACGCTGGTGGAGGACGTGCGCGACCTCGACGGCATCAACCAGCGCGTCAACGACGGGGGCAGGCCGGTGGCGGATCTGATCATCGTCTCGCACGCGCACCCGGATGGAACCCTTCAGTTCTCGCTCGATGCGCACGACGCGACGCCGGGCAAGGTGGAGTACGGTGAACTGAAGAAGGCCAACGAGGCTGGCAACATCACGAAGCCCCAGTCGGACCTGGTCGGCTTCTGGACCAACGTCCTCATCAGGGGCTGCAACCTCGGGCGCAGCGAGGAAATGCTGGGCGAAGTGCGTACCGCTTTCGGCGGCAGCGCGCGCGTGATTGCACCGACGCACGGCCAGCGCTATGGCGGCGGCACCGAATCACTGGCTGATCCGTTCTACGAGGAGCCCGGCGCGAGCAAGCTGTCTGACGAGGACGCCTTCAAACAGATGAAGGCCAAGCCCGAGTACGCCTTCATCACCGACTGGGCTGCGATGCGAAAGAAGCTCAGGCGCACCACCGACCAGAGCCATGAGGTAGCGTTCGACGGCATGTTCCCGCAAAGGGGCAAGGAGATGGATCTGCTCAAGGCCCGGGCGAAGAAGCTCAACGTGAAGGACTTCACTTTCGGTTCCAGCCGCGTCGTCGGGAAGGACACGGTCTTCACCTTCACGCCGAAGGACGAGTTCAAGAACGGCCCGGTCGACATCACGGCGGAGACCCCTCCCACTGACAGCGAGGCGATCGCGATGGCGAAGGAGAGCATCGCGCGCCCGTCCGCCTACACGTTCACGGTCAGGCGGATTCCTTCGGGCGTGAACCTGAAGGTCGTCGTCGATGTCGTGCGCACCGAATGGGAACTGCACCACGCGGAGATCCACAAGGGTGGCAAGGGCTTCAACCCGAGACCGGGTTCCAAGCCCTGGTTCGGCGACACGGACTGACAAGACTAGAGGCTGATCGCAGTGGCGGCGCCATTGCTCAGGAGTTCGGCCTTCT
The DNA here is from genome assembly GCF_056395305.1 of Variovorax sp. 10L426. Classification (NCBI taxonomy): domain Bacteria; kingdom Pseudomonadati; phylum Pseudomonadota; class Betaproteobacteria; order Burkholderiales; family Comamonadaceae; genus Variovorax; species Variovorax sp. 10L426. Next base: position 326,563 of record NZ_JBFTJF010000001.1, read on the forward strand.
GGGCAACGAGAAGACTGCGGAAGACGTTCTCTCCACTGAGATTGATCCGCTCGATCTGATGCTCGATGTCGCGTAACGCTTCCTCGCCGCGGCCGAGTTTCATCAGCACTTCGGCCCTGAGGCTCGCAAACCAGGATTGCCAGTTCTCGAAGCCGGTTGCTTGCCACAGTCGAATGCCTGCCTCCATGTCGTCCAGGCCGGCGGCGAGTTGACCTTGGCGTGCGGTGGCCCATCCACGCGCGATACGCGCCATCCCGACAAATTCGGAGAAGCCCAAGCGCGAGGAGAAGTCTATGCACTGTTCGGCAAACTGAAGAGCGAGCGCCGGCTGATCGCGCATCAGTGCGATCGTGCAATTGGCCACCATTGAAAAACCCAGGGTGTGCGGTTGATTCAGGCGACCCGCCAGTTCGTAGGCGTCGCGCGCATGCATGCTTGCACGCTCCTCGTCGCCCGTGATCAAGGTGGCCACCGCCAGATAGAAGCGACCGAAGACGCCGAAATCCATCAGATAGATCGGATAGAGCGCGACGTCACGCTGCGGGTCATAGCGCGCCACCGAGCGCTCCAGATGTGCGCGCGCCGCCTGCGCGTCGCCCAAGCTCAGCTTGATCATCCCCATCATCGTGTTGGCCGCCATGACCGCCTCGGCATCATCGTCCTTCGATTGGGCGACTCTGAGAAGGTCTGATGCCAGCACGCGTGCAGTCTCGAGCTCGGTGCGGCCCCAGTGGTAGAGGCACAGACCATAGGTGATCGGAAACTGACGCGGCGCGCCGGGCAACTCATGGCACAGCGCAAACGCGCGCCTCTGAACGTCGTGGAACTGTTGGCTACCCGGCCCTTTGAGCACCATCGTGGTCGGCCCGAGTACCGAGAGCAGCGCAAGCTCGGACTCGCTACGTTCCAGGCCGCGTGGCTCTGCGGAAAGGGTCGCCACTCCATCTGACAGGTGCGCGGCGGCCTCGCGTGGGGCGCCACGGTCAAGGGCTTGCTTGCCTGCCTGGAGGAATTGGCGGCTCGCTTCGAGGTACCTGCTGGCTCTCGACAGATGGCGCGCGGCAAGCTCGGGCTGGCGCGCCATGTCCTCTGCGAATTCGCGCACCAATACGTCGGCGACGCGCCCGTGCAACGCGGTCCGGGTCTTCGGAACAATCGACCCGTAGGCGGCGTCTTCAATCAACGCGTGCCTGAAGGCGAACCGCTCGCCGGTGTTGTCGCCCGGCAGGATGAGACTCGCATCCAGCATCGCATTCAATGCTTCGTCGAACGCGACGCGATCCATGTCCGCGGCGGCAAACAACAAGCGCCGGCGGAACTCGTGACCGATCACCGCACCCACCTGAGCCAGCCACTTTGCCGCGCCCAGGCGATCCAGGCGCTCCATCAGAAGGTCCACCAGCGTGTCGGGGATGTCGGTCAGGCGCAGGTCCGCGCCGCCGCCGAGGCCGCCGTGCGAATCCATCACCATCCGCGTCATTTCCTCGACATACAACGGCACGCCATCGCTGCGCTGAATGATCGTGTCGATCGCCGAATCCGGGAGTCCGATCTCGGCGGCCACTCTCATCGCGATCGCGCGTGAGGCCTGATCATCGAGGCGGCCAAGCGGGATGACCCTCGGGTCCGTCTTGAGTGCCGGTCTTGACTCGGGTCGAGAGGTCATCAAGAGCAGGATCGGCGCGGTCTGAGGTCCGGCCAGGATCTGGTCGATGAGTTCCAGGGACGTTGGATCGATCCAGTGCAGATCCTCGACGATCAGCAGCAGCGGCGCAGGCCTGCCGTCTCCCATCGCGGATGGCCCACAGGCGAGCCCCACGAAATACCGCTGCAATGCATCCTTGGTCATTTGTAGCTGTGCCGGAGGCGGCAAGCTGACTGGCGGATAGCGATCTGCGCTGCGAAGACCCACCAACGACGCCACAAGACTCAGATCCAGGTCCGCCGCGACGCCTGCAATTGCCAGCTGCGCTTCCAGTTTCTCGAGTTGCATCAGCGACGTATCCTCGCGCGCAAAGCCTGCGGCCAGCGCCAGATGCTGGACCCATGGATGCAGCACACTGTTGGCGTGAAAGGGCGAGCACTGAAGCCGCATGGTCGTGTGCACGATCGAGCCCAGCTGCCGATCGAGCTCAGTGGCGAGCCGCGATTTGCCCAATCCAGCCTCGGCAACGACCAAAGTACCCGTGATTTGCGGTGAGTTTGCGAGATTCCAGCAATCCAGAAGCGCCGCCAACTCGGCGTCGCGCCCGACCAATGGGGATTCGGCGTCGTGACCTCTCCAGGCCGAACGGCTGTTCATCGCACCGGACCCCATGACTGCAGTCAGGCGAACAGGCTCGTCGAACCCCTTCAACGCGAAGATACCCAGATCCTGATACTCGAACTGGCTGCCCGCGATACGCCGCGTGCTGGGCGAGATGACGACCTGTCCCGGTTGTGCCTGCGCCTGAATGCGCGCTGCCAGGTTGGGGGTGCCCCCGGCGATTGCCAGCGTCTCCTGCACACCAACAGCGACCAGCCCCGTGGCAATGCCAACCCGGACCTGCACCGCGGATGCAAGTTGGGCCGCTTCCTTCAGATGCGCTGCTTCCTCGACAATCGCAAGGCCGGCATGCACAGCGCGCACTGCATCGTCCTCGCTGGCCATGGGGTAGCCGAAATAGACGTCGGCCCCATCGCCGACGATTCTCGCGACCAGTCCTCCCAAGCGGGCGGCTACCCGCCTGACCAGATCGCCGTAAGCCGACAAGACATCGAGCAGATCCTCGGGATCGATCCGCCCGGCCAATTCGGTCGAGCCGACCAGGTCACAGAACAGCACCGTCATCTGGCGTCGCGTCATGCGCGGATTGCCGCCTGGGCCCAGTGGCGCGGGTGCAAGCGAGAGCCCGGCACCGCATTCACCGCAAAACTTCCGGCCGAGTTCATATTCCGCCTTGCACGCGGCGCAGACAGCTTTCATCGATGCCCTCCTCGAGGCGTGCGGCCGGTTGGCGAGGATCATTCTTTGGCGCAGCCCGTCCTTGCGGCCCGAGAAGACGCTGATGAATTGCCGATATATCGCCGATGGATGCCCCGGCCGCACGATGCGCCGGGGCGGCCGGAACGCGCAGAGGACCTTTTGGCGCCCGGGGGCGGTGCTGAAAACTGACAAATTCGTCCCGCGCGCGTTTCGAGAGGCACAAAATGTCGGAGCGCGACCGCCGTCGCAGCCCCAATGCCGGCGCCGCTGCAACTCCGAGGGGTGGAGGAATGAGCGACGAGCCATCGACGATCAGTCGAGGAATCGGGAATGCGCTGGCGTTCGGTGAGCCGGGCGCTGGAGGCGGTGCGCTCCGCTTTGCGGGCTTCGAGTTCGATCTCCTGCGCGATGAGCTGTGCAAGGGTGGTGTCCCGATCGCCCTTCGGCCCAAGCCGCGCTCGATGCTGCGTTACTTTCTGCGGCATCCGGGGCGGCTCCTCAGCAAGGATGAACTGATCACCGCCATCTGGGGCGGCGTGGTGGTGACCGACGATTCGCTGGTGCAATGTGTTGCCGAGCTGCGCGCCGCGCTGGGGGATCGGGATCAGCGATTGATCAAGACGCTGCCGCGCCGCGGCTACATGTTCGACACCGCGATCGATGAGGCGCGACCAGAGCCTGGCACGAGGCCGACCACGCAAGCCCATCGTGCGCGCCGCCGGCCGATGCTGGCGTGGTGGCTGGTGGGGAGCCTTTGCGTCTTCTTGCTGGCCATTGCCGGCGCCGCTTGGCGGATGAACGCGGATCCGCCGCTTCACATCGATGCCGAGATCGCCAAGCGCCGCGCCGTTGCGGTATTGCCGGTGATCGTTCCTGATGAAGTCGAAGGTGCGCTGGCCCTTGGTAATGCACTGGGCAGTGACATTGCGACCCAGATCTCGCTGCGCCAATGGATGCGGGTGATGGGTCCGGGCGCTGCCGCGCCCTACGACGCGGCGAAGCCCGACATCGCTCGCATTGGCCGCGAACTGAAGGTGCGCTATGTGCTTGGCAGCCGCGTGGTTCGCGACGGCAGCGGCATCGCCGTCGACTCGGAGTTGACTTCGGTCGAGACGGGCGAGGTGATCCGGTTGAACCGCTCCACGTTTGCGACGGCCGGCGACGCGGTGCGCTCGAATCTGGCCCAGCGGATCGCCAGCATGCTCAGAGTGCGCTACTACGAGATCGAGAGCGCGCGCGCCAGCCAGCCCGGTCACAAGCCCGATGCGGTCGATCTCACGCTGATGGGCTGGCGGGACCTGAACCGGTTCACGACGCGAGACGAGGTACTGAGGGCCCGCGGCCGCTTCGAGGCGGCATCGCGGATCGACCCCACATCCGTGGCGGCCGCGCAGGGACTTGGCTCTTCCTATCTCATAGAGCTCGGCAATTCATTCAACGCCAATCCGCAAGACCTGCTCGACCCATGTGAGCGCACGCTCAAGCGTGCGCTCGACCTCGGGCCTGATGTCCCGGAAAACCTGGTGCCATGGGGCGAATTGCTGATGATTCGCGGACAGACGACGGCGGCGATAGAGGTGTACAACAAGGCGCTCGACATCAACCCGAGCTACGCCACCGGCCACATCGACCTCGCACGCGCGCTGATCAGGCACGGCCAGTTCGAGGAAGCGCAACGGCACATCGACAAGGCGCGCGGGCTCAGCCCGACGGACACGCGCATGCTCTACATGTTCTACGCTGCCTCGGCAGAAGCCGCCTTCGCGCAAGGGCGCGACAGCGAGGCCTACGGCTGGTGGCAGAAATGGGCGGCCGAGTATCCGAACAGCGGGCTTCCCTACGCGATGATGGCTGCCATCGAGGCGCTGCGCGGTGACAATGCCGAGGCGGCTGCGCACATGGTGAGGCACCGCGAGCTGCTGCCCAACGACAGGATGAGCTCGTTCCTGCTGCTGACTCACGGGGACGCCCCCGGCTACCTGAGCCAGCGCGCTCGGCTGGCCGAGGGACTCCGCAAGGCGGGCCTGCCGGAATCCGTTCAGTGATTTGCGGGGCAATGCCAAGGACACGGGACGACCGGCGCCGTCGCCTGCGGCTCAATCCACCGTGAATCGCGTGCCGGTTATCTTGCCGCCAATGTGTTGGAGCAACGTGGTCTCGTCTGTCGCATATTGATCGATGGTGAAAGTACCCTCAAAGCTGTTGAGCGAGTGGCCCAGCGTGACCGTCTGCCGCTGGTGGGGCAAAAATCGAGAGATCGTCGAAACGTCGGCGATCGCTCGGCGAAGCTTCGCCGCTTCAGCGAGCGGCCAGGCGCATGCGCAAGCCGACAGGATGCATCGTGAACGCCAGGGTTTCTTCGGGCGCAGCCCGGCCCGGCGTGGCGACCTCCAGGAGTTCGAAGTTTCGCGCAAGCATCCCCAATACCAGGCTCATCTCGAGCATCGCGAGGTAGCGCCCCGGACAAAGTCGGGGTCCGGCGCCGAAGGGCATGGAGACGCGCTTGGGCGACTGCGTCGACATGGCACCCTCGCCTCCCAGCCAGCGCTCCGGCCGGAACTCGCTTGCATGCTCGACGTTTGCCTCGTCGACCGCCGCCGGGCGCATCACGCAGAAAACGGTGGTGTCCTTGGGAACGGCCACGTGGCCGACCTGCGTGTCGTGCACCGCATCGAGGAACAGCACCGGCGCCACCGGTCGCAAGCGCATCGCCTCGTTCGCGCAGGCCTCCGCATAGCTCAGTGATCGTGCCTGTTCAAGATCTTGCGGTACCGTCACTTCGTGCAGGATCGTGTCGGCTTCGTCGACCAGCCGTTTCCAGGCGGCCGGGTGGGTGCGCAGAAGGTAGATCGCCCAGGCCAGCGAATTGGCGGTGGTGTCCTGAGAAGCGCTCAACATTGTGAACACATTGCCGGTCACTTCGTCCTCGGTCAGCGTGCTGCCGTCGGCATCGCGCCCCAGGAGCATCGCTTCCAACAGATCGGTGGGTCCTTCGCCTTCCTTCGAGCGCTGCGCGAGTCGATCGCGCGCCTTTGAGACCAGCCCTTCGATGGTTCGATGGATCTCCACCTTGTGTCGATCGTAGGTGCGATCGAACGGAAGGCGCATGTAGCGCCAATACGGAAATGGCATGTTGATTCGGCGCATGAGCATCGGAAAGACGCTCGCCAAATGCTCGTGCAGTTCGCTGCGCTCGTCCTCGATCGTGTTGATGTCCACCCCGAAAGAGAGATTGGACGCGGCGTCCACCGAGAAGCACATCAGCTCGGTCTGGAGGTCCATGTCGATGCCGGCGCGAGCGGCGCGACCCCATCGATCGCGAAGGCGCTCCGTGACGCGGACCAGGGATGGCATGAAGCTGCGCAGGTGCGCCGGATCGAATGCCGTCATCACCATGCGCCGTTGGCGGCGCCAGTCGTCGCCTTCTGCACTGAACAGTCCGTGGCCGCCGGACTCTCGGAAGATCGGCTCGAAGTTCCGCGGTCGTCTCCACGTATCGGGACGCACCCGCAGAACCGCCGAAATCGCCGCCGGATCCGAGATCACGAGGACGTCGCGGCTCAATAGCTTCAGGCGAAACAGCGGTCCGAACTGCGCCGCCCATTCTTCCAACTGGAGGTGCAGACGCGGGAGGTCCAACTGCAGCAGGTTTCCGACGAAGGGTGCTCGCTTCGGGCCGGGCAACGATTCGATGGCACCGGGGCGCGTCGGCGTCGCAGGCGAAGGTGCGGGGATGGTCATCGGAGGGTCAGGCCCCGCGCCGCGCCTCTTCATACACGCGCGGCTGCGTCAGCACCTCATGGCGAAGCGCGTGCTCCAGCTCCGCCTCGGTCATGAGCTTGCGCCGCAGCACGACTTCGCGGACGTTGGTTCCGTTGGCATAGGCTTCGGCCGCGACCTCGGTCGCTTCCTTGTAGCCGATGATCGGATTGAGCGCCGTGACCAGCGCGATCGATCGCTCGATGCTTTCCTTCAGGCGATCGGGATTGGCGGTGATGCCTTTCACGCACAGGTCGGCCAGGGTCATGCAGGCGTTGGTCAGGTGCTTGAAGCTGCGGAACAGCGCGTTGGCGATGATCGGCTCGAAGGCGTTGAGCTGCAATTGCCCGGCCTCCGCCGCGAAGGTCACGGTCACGTCATTGCCGAAGACCTCGAAGGCCACCTGGTTGACCACCTCGGGGATCACCGGATTCACCTTGCCGGGCATGATCGACGAGCCGGCCTGCATGGGCGGCAGGTTGATCTCGCCGAAGCCCGAGCGCGGTCCGCTGGAGAGCAGCCGCAGGTCGTTGCAGGTCTTCGACAGCTTCACCGCGATGCGCTTGAGCACGCCCGAGAGCTGCACGAAGGCGCCGCAGTCCTGCGTGGCCTCGATGAGGTTCGGCGCGGTGGACAGATCCAGTCCGGTGATCTCGCGCAGCGCGGCGAGCGCCTTGCCGGCGTATTCCGGATGCGCCGTGATCCCGGTTCCGATGGCGGTCGCGCCGAGGTTGATTTCGCGGATCAGCGCCGAGGCTTCGGTCAGCCGCGCGATGTCTTCTTCCACCATCACGGCGTAGGTTGAGAACTCCTGGCCCAGCGTCATGGGCACGGCATCCTGCAACTGCGTACGGCCGATCTTCAGCAGATGCGCGAACTCTTCCGCCTTGACGGCGAACGCCACGCGCAGATGTTCCATGGCCTTGAGCAGCCGCTCGATCGCAAAGCAGGTGGCGATGCGAATGGCCGTCGGATACACGTCGTTGGTGCTCTGCGCCATGTTGACGTGCTCGTTGGGGTGCAGGTATTGGTACTCGCCGCGACGGTGGCCGAGGATTTCAAGCGCGCGATTGCAGATCACCTCGTTGGCGTTCATGTTGGTAGAGGTGCCCGCGCCACCCTGGATCACGTCGACGACGAACTGGTCGTGCAGCGAGCCGCGCCGGATCTCGCGACAGGCGTCGATGATCGCGTCGCGCAGGTTCTCGGGGAGAAGGCCGAGCTCGGTATTGGCCTGCGCCGCTGCCTGTTTCACCGAGGCCAGTGCGCTGATCAGTTCGGGATAGGCCGAGACGGTCGTGCCGGAGATCTGGAAGTTCTCCTTGGCCCGCAGCGTGTGTACGCCGTAGTAGGCATCGTCGGGAACCTCGCGGTCGCCGAGCAGGTCGTGTTCGATCCGTACGTTGCTCATATCGTCTCCTGGTCATGGATGAATGAAAGCGCAATTCGAAAAGACCAGGGCCATCGTAGCGCGGGCCGCGCGCGCTGGCGAAGAAATGCGATTCGATGGGCTCCCTAGAATGGCCCGACCATGGATGACTCAGCCCCTGACACCGAACCTGCCGTGGCGTCGGCATTCGACGCCATTCTCGATGCACGCTACAGCTGTCGCGGCTATCTGCCGCAACCGGTGCCGCGTGAAACCGTCGAGGCGATCCTGCGCAGCGCGCAGCGCACGGCTTCGTGGTGCAACTCCCAGCCCTGGCAGGTGGCGGTGACCAGCCCGGCCGCCACCGATCGGCTCCGCGAGGCGATGGCATCGCCCGAAGGTCTGGCTGACCAGGGCTTCGACATTGCGCCGCCGGCCGAATACCGCGGCGTCTATCGCGACCGACGACGTGAATGCGGCTTCAGCCTCTACGACAGCGTGGGCATCGCGCACGGCGATCGGGTCGCTTCCGCAAGACAAGCGGAACTGAACTTCACCTTCTTCGGCGCGCCGCACATGGCGCTCATCACGACGGAAGCCGCGCTCGGCGCCTACGGCGTGCTCGACTGCGGCGCCTATGTCAGCAACTTCATGCTTGCCGCGCGCAGCCGCGGCGTAGCCTGCATTGCGCAGGCGGCCGTCGCCTCGCGCGCGAAATTCCTGCATCGGTGGTTCGACGTTCCGGACGACCGGCAAGTGGTGTGCGGCATCGGGTTCGGCTACGAGGACCCGGAGCATCCGGCCAACCGCTTTCGGACCTCGCGCGCGAGTCTCGCGGAGGCCGTGCGCTGGGTCGAGGACTGATCGGCCTCAAGGCTGCGCAGGTGGTTTGTCTGCATCCGCCAGTTGCCGGTACACCAGCCCGGCGCTGGCGATGTCTTCGACGGCAACGCCCACCGATTTGAAAAGCGTGATGTCGTCGGGGTGCCGCCTGCCCGGATGGGTGCCTTCGATGACTTCGCCGATTTCCGCAAAGATGCTTCCCGCGGCGATCACGTCGCCCGATTCCCGCGAGGCTGCTTCGCGAGATTCGACGTAGAGCCTGCAACGGGCCAGCACCTCGTCGTCGAGTTCCCGCCAGTCGGGCCTCGGGGCGCCCACCGCGTTGACGTGCACGCCGGGTGACAGCCATCGCCCCGACAGCACCGGCTTGCCCGAAGTCGTCGCGACGACCACCACATCGGCGCCGCGGACCGCGTCCTCCGCGGATGCCGCCGAGCGCACGCCGTGTTCTTGCGCGAAGGCGGCGGCGTTGTGCGGACTCCAGACCCGAACGTCGTCGAAATTCCGAACCAGCCGCATCGCCTCCAGATGGCTCCGGGCCTGTACGCCGGATCCGAGGATCGCCAGGGAAGAGGCGTCGGGCCGAGCAAGGAGCTTGGTCGCCGCGGCGGAAACCGCTGCGGTGCGCATCTCGGTGATCAGGCGACCGTCCATCACCACCAGGGGTTCACCCGTCTCGGGCCGGAACAGCATGATCAGCGCGTGATGCGTCGGCATGCCCTGGTTCCTGGGATAGAAGGTGACAAGCTTGGCACCCAGATGACCCGATACATAAGCGGGCATCGACAGAAAGAATCCTCCATGCGCATCGATGGGCAGCACATTGCGCAAAGGCTGCATGGCGCGTCCGGAAGACAGCAAGTGCAAGGCTTGTTCCATGACCGGGATCAGCGCGTCCATGCGCAAGACCCGGTGCACCGCCTGCTCGTCAACGAATTTCATGAGGTCGAAGTTGGCGCCGGCTGGATCGCAATGTCAAATACACCGTCCATTTGGCGGAGCGCGTCTCTCCAACTCCCCGGCCGCCGCAAGGGCGAATCAGCTTGATATCACGCGGAGAGATCTCGACTGCCGGAATCCTTGGCGAACACGTCCAGATACGAAGTCGGATCGATGTATGCGCCGTTCTCCAGGAGCTCGAAGTGCAAGTGCGGGCCGGTCGAGCGACCTGTCGATCCGACGTCCGCGACATGCTGGCTCGGCGACACCCGATCACCCTTGCGCACGATCAGGCGCGATGCGTGACCGTAGCGCGTGACAAGTCCGTTGCCGTGATCGATCTCGACGAGGTTGCCGTAGCCGCGCTTTTTCCCGGCGAAGCTGACGCGGCCGCTGGCGGTGGCGCGAATCGGTGTGCCCTTGTTGGCGACGAAATCGATGCCCGAATGAAAGCGCACGCGGCGCTTGAATGGATCGACGCGATTGCCGTACTTCGAGCCGATGCGGGCGTTGTCGACCGGCAGGCGCCCGGGAAATGCTGCCCAGGCGACGGTCTGTGCCTTTGCCCCCTGCTCGTGAGAAGCCAGCGACGTGTTGATCAGCCTGGCCGGCAACTCGGGACCCCCGCTGCCCTCGTGAGCGGCGTGGTCGGAGTGATCTTCCCCTTCATCTTCGTCGCACACATGCTCGTGATCGGCGTGATGCTCGGAATAGTCAGCCACGGATTCCGCCGTGGCGAGTCTGAGGCCGATCGCGATGCCTGATGCAAACGCGATTGCCGAGATTCCAACCGTGACCGTGATTGCGATCGTCAGGGCCGAACGGCGCTTTGCGAATCGAATCGATCGGCGAACGCGACGACGAGTCTTGAACGTGAACAGGCGGCGTTCTTGCATAAAAACCTCCGGGAAAATTCTGTGCGGCTGAAGTGGACGAGGTGGGCGCTCAGGCGCCAAACCTGTCAACCTCTCAATGAGTGAACGGCGGCATGCGTGCTGATGCCCCGCTGTCTCGATTGTTCGCGGTCACTGCGATGCGAGACATGGGAAAGTTCCGAAAGGCTTCGGAAGCGTCTTACGCAATAGGGAAAATTCCACAAGCGCCCGAGGGCGCGGTGTCACCAAGCCGTGCCGTCGCCCAGCAGGGCGCGCCGGGCGAGCAGGAAAGTCGCAGCATTCCAGCTCTGGCCGGCCATCCCCATCGGTGCCAGCGATCGACCTTGAAACCACTCGGTGAAGCGCCAGTCGTCGAGTTCGTTGGCGCGCGCGAGTTTCGCAAGCTCGGGCCAGGCCAGTTCGCGCATGCCCAACTGGGCCAGCGCCATCACCCAGAAGCCACCGACGAAGGGCCAGATGCCGCCGTTGTGGTACTGATGCACGAGGTTTTGCTGATGGCGCGCCATGTAGGGCCGCCACAGCGGATCCTGACGCGTCAATGGATGCAGCACCACGCGCACTGGAAAGGGCTCGCAGGCATGTGCAGCGACGATGGTCTTGACGATGCGCGCCGCCATGGAAGCATCGGCCAGCCCGCTCTGTATGGCCAGGACGTTGCCGAACACATCGCCCTCGTCGCCGACGACCGAGAGATTGACGAAGCTGAGGTACATGCCGGGATCGCGACGGCCGCGGCGCGCATAGTGCTGAAGCAGTCGGGCGCGGTGGTATTCGGGCAAGTCGCGCTGGAACGGGTTGAACAGGTGATTGAAGTGGCTCCGCGTTGCCTCGGCATCGTCGAGCGCGTAGCGGCGCTTGACGTCGTACCAGAGCGCATTGGTGTACAGCACATAGCCTGAGCGCGGCATGATGTCCGCCCAGTCACTGGCCTCGTTCTGTTGCAGCAGCCGGAAGTGCTGGTGCTCCTGCGCGAGCAGCCATCCGATCGCACGCTTCACCTCGCTGTCCCAATGCGACAGACCGACACGTCCGTGGCGTCGCACATGGTCCACCGCGATCAGCCACCACAAGGTGGCATCGATGCAGCCCAGGTACCAGAAGTCGGCATCGAGACCCTCGGGATCGACGTACTTGGGTATCTGCCCGTTGGCTGCCTGCTGCGCGGCGAGCGCGTCGAGACTGGCCACCGCTCCTTGCTCCAATGCGGGCACGCCGCTCCCGCACATCGCCATCACGCAGATCGCCGCATCGCGTCCGAAGATGCGCGTGTAGCGCCGGGCCTCGGCTGCTTCGGTGCGGCTGGCGGCCAGGATGCCGTGCGGCGTGAGGTTGCGCTCCAGAAGATCGAGCGAGGCCTGCGCGCAGGTGTCGGTGAGTGAAAGGGCAGGGGCGTCGAGGGTGGTCATGAGTGCGTCTATCGTCGCGCAAGAATGCCGTTGGTTCCAGCTAGTACGATTTTCCACAGTGCGTCGCTAAGATGTCCGCCGATCCAGTACAGGCCGCAAGACGAAAGGACGCCCTGAACATGAACGCCAACGACCCCGCTCCCCGGCGCCACAGCCACAGGCATTACGCCTCGGGAAGTTCGCGCTCCCGTCGGAGGCGCTCGCGAAAGGGATTGATGGTGTTTTTCGCAACCGTGGTGGTTGTCGGGGCCGCCATCGGCGCGGGCGTGTTCTATCTCTCGGACACCGAGCCGATGCCAATTGCAGCTGCAGCCTCCGGACCGGAAAGCCGCAAGCCGGTGGAGCGAACGGCGGCACTTCCGCCGCTCAACTTGCCGGCCGACGACGCGCCCCACGGCTCCGCGATGGAATGGTGGTACTACAACGGCATCCTCGACGCGAAGAACGGCCCCCGCTACGCGTTTCACATGGTCGTCTTCGTCGCCAACGGGCTGGTCAAGCACACCGCCATGCACGCGGCGCTGACCGATCTTCAGACTGGCAAACGCTACGTCAGCCAGACCCGTACCGCCGGCATCCCATGGTCCAACGTCCCCAACGGTTTCGACTTCAAGCAGGAGGGATGGCAGGCGACGTCGTCGCCTGCCTCCCAAGTGGTGCGCGCCAGCTTCGACGATGCCTCGATCGCGGTCGACTTGAAGGATTCCGGCCCGACGGTTGCACATCGCGCGCCCGGCTCCGAGACGCCGGGCGTGCTCGATTTCGGCAAGAGCGGAATCAGCTACTACTATTCGCGCCCCCGACTTTCGGCGCAAGGCACCATTGCCGTCGGAGGGAAGTCGCTTCCGGTGAGCGGTGAGGTGTGGTTCGATCACCAGTGGGGCGAATTCGACGTCCTGTCGCTCGGCTGGAACTGGTTCGCGCTGCACCTGTCGGATGGATCCGACCTGATGCTTTATGAGCTTTTCGACATGGACCAGCGGAAAGTCATGACCGCGGGCACGATTTCGACTGCAAAGGAGTCCGTGCCGATCAAGCCGGGTGAGGTCGAACTGGTGCCCGGCGCCACGTGGACGAGTCCGAAGACGAACATCAATTACGTGGTCGAGTGGGGCATCAAGCTTCCATCGGGCGTCCTGAACGTGAAACCCTTCCTGCCCAACAGCGAATTCGATTCGGGCGGGACGACCGCGAATGTCTATTGGGAAGGGCCCGTGAAGGTGACGGGCAGCCTCGACGGCCAGGGTTTCCTCGAGCTGAGCGGCTATGACCGCTTGAGTGCCAAGCAGGCGAAAGGCAAATGAAGGGCAAGTGAAAGGCGAGCGCCTGCGAAGCTTCAGCGAAAGAACTCGCTCGCAGCCCGAACGGCGCGCGACAGGCTTGGATGCTACCGCTACGATCCGCCTCTTTGTTCCTGTATCGCGCGACGTTCCGCGCCCACGCCATGTCTTCGACTGCCACTGCCCGCGCTTCCGCCGTTCCAGCCGCATCATCATCATCGAGCGCGGCTCGGCCGGGTTGGCTGCCAGCGGTCGACACCGCGCATTGCACGGGCTGCGGATGGTGCGTCGCCGCGTGCGACCTCCATCTGCTCAGCCTTGAAGTCGTGCAATGGAGAAAAGCCGCCACGCTGCACAACGCAGATCAATGCACGGGCTGCAGCGATTGCGCCGTGAAGTGCCCTTTTCATGTGATCACGATGCGGAAGAGGGCTGACGCATCGCCCTGATTGCACCCGGTTGGCAGTGATCAAGCTGTCTCCGACAACGCCTCCGAAAGCTGGCGGAGCAGCGATGCGCCATCGCCCTGCCACGCACTGCCGTGCATGCATGCGAAGGTACGGGGTTCCTGCTTCGCGAGTCCGGCCAGCAAGGTGGCGGTCTGCGGCGCATGCGCGTAGTAGTCCATCTGGTGCCGGAACGCCTCGCTGGGGCCCAGGATGTCGGTCTCGATCAGCGCCTTCTCGCTGTTGCCGGGCTGCGTGAAGAGGTCGCCGCAAAAGAAGGTACGCGTGAGCGTGTCCATCATCAGGCCGCATTCCCACCCATGCGGGAGATGGGGCGTGTCGAACCAGCGGATGGTGTGGGTCCCGAGCGTCAGTTCTTCGCCATTGGCGAGGGCGCGCGGCGGCCGATCGGCCAGATCGCCCATCGAGATCATCGCCGCGAGGCTGCCGCACAGCGGCACCGCCTCCGGCGCCGCGGCGAGAAACAGGTTCATCGCGCCGCACTCGTCCGCCTCGACATGGGACAGGCCGATATAACGCAGACGTTCCAGAGGCATCACGCTCGCGACGGCCTCGCTCACGAGCGGGAAAAGCTGGCGCAGCCCGGTGTGGAAAAGCAGCGGCTGGTCGTCGACCACGAGATATTGGTTGAAACTGAACAGGTTGCCGTCGGGCAGCGGCACCGGCGTATTGATGCGGAAGATGCCCGAAGCAATTTCCTGCACGTTGGTTCCGGATTGCGGATTCGTGATCATGCGCGTCTCCCAAAGGCCGACGGGGCGGCGACAGGTGTCGCCGGGGCGCCAAACCTTACTCCGAATTGAAGAGCCAGAGAAGCCGCCCCCATCGGGAGCGATGCAGGGACAATACGCGTCAGCCCAAACCTATGACCCACCCCATGAACAGCATTTGGATCGACACCGACATGGGCTTCGACGACCTCGCGGCCGTGCTGACAGTCACGCATACGCCGCCTTGGTGCGTCGCCGGCATGTCGCTCGTCGCCGGCAACGCGCCGCTCGAAGTGGTGATCGACAACGCGTTGCGCTCGGGCGCTTTCTTCCGGTGGGGCTTCCCGATCCACGCAGGCAGCGCCAAGCCGATCGCCAGCGAACTGGTCACGGCACAGTACGTCCTCGGGGCGGATGCCATGGCCTCCGCCGGTCGCAGCCTGCCCAAGGCGCGCGCGGAACTGGCATCGACCGATGCGGTGGCTGCGCTCATCGACCATCTCGCCTCGTCCGCTGAGCCGGCCACCTTGCTCGCGCTGGGGCCGCTGACCAACATCGCGATCGTGCTGCAGACGCTCCCCGACCTCGCAGCGCGCATCGGGCGGCTCATGTGGATGGGCGGCAGTGCAGGGCCGGGCAACCACACGGCGGCGGCGGAATTCAATGCGGCGGTCGACCCGGAAGCGATCAACGTCGTGCTCGACGCAGGCGTGACGCTGCACATGGTCGGTCTCGATGCCTGCCGGCAGGTGCGCGTACACGCAAGCGATGCGGAAGCGCTGCGTGCGCTCGGTTCCGACAGGGCGGACGTGCTGGCCGACCTGCTGCTCGGCTACGTGCGCATTGCGAGCCCTGTCGGCGCGCTGCCGATGTCGCTCTACGACCCGACCGCCGCGGCCGCGTTGGTGGCGCCGGAAGGAATGAGCTTCAGGCCCGCGTACGTGGTGGCCGAATGCAAGGGCGAGCACACGCGCGGCATGACGGTGGTCGAGTGGCGTGTGCCGAAGCGCGCCAAGGCCAACGCGCAGGTAGCCTGCGTGGCCGACGAGCCTCTGCTGCGGCGCGTGGTGCTGGACGCACTGGCGCGCGCCGCGGGCTGATCAGTCGCGCAGCACCCAGCCGTCCGGCACGACCTTCAGCAAGGGACTCTCGAACACGCCGACGACCCGCGAGGCGCGTTCTGCGCCGAGCGCGTCGAGCCAGCGGCGGCCCTGCAGCATGGCGACCCCGCAGGCCACCACGTTGCCGCCGAGCGACTCGATCAAGTCCCACGCCGCGAGAAGCGTAGTGCCGGTGCTGATCGCGTCGTCGACCAGCACGAGGCGCTTGCCGTCCAGCAGCGGTCGGAGGTTGGGGTCGAGGTAGATGCGCTTGCCCGGTGTCGGCGAGGTAATCGAATGCACCGGGGTGGACAGCGCCTCGTCGTACCAGAACTTTCGCGAGTAGCCCATCGGCACGTAGCGTGTGTGGCCCAGTGCACGTGCGACCACGGGCGCCAGCGCGAGCCCCAGTGTGGGCAAGCCGATCACCAGATCAGGTGCCTCCGCAGACAGGCGCTGCGCGAGCATGGCGCCCAGCGTATCGACCACGTCGAGCGACGCGTGATTGACCATCAGCGAAGCCACGGCATGCGATGGTTCGTTCGCGAGCTGCCTGATCGGCAGCATGAGCACGCGCCCGTCCGGCAGGCGTGCCGGGTAGCCGAACTGCCAGGGCGCTTCCGGCCGCTCGACTGCGTCGGCTGCGACGATGCGCTGCCAGTGGTCGGTGGTGGGTTCGGTGAAATGACGGGTCATCGTCGGGTCATTGCGCTTCGAGCTGGCGCGACGGGTCGGGAACGGGCGTGGCGGCCAGCAGCCGCTGGGTGTAGGGATCGCGCGGCGCGTTCAGCACCGCGTCCGCATCGCCGCTTTCGACCACGCGGCCCTGGTGCATCACCATCACGCGATCGGCCATGGCCCGCACGACGCCCAGGTCGTGCGTGATGAAGAGGTAGGAGAGCTTTCTATCCCGCTGCAGGTCGAACATCAGCTTGAGAATCTGCGCGCGCACCGAGACGTCGAGCGCAGACACAGGCTCGTCGGCAATGATCAGCGCCGGATTCGATGCCATCGCACGCGCGATGCCCACGCGCTGGCGCTGACCGCCGGAGAGTTCGTGCGGAAGCCGGTCGCGAAAGTGCGCGGCCGGCAGTCCGACCTGGTCGAGCAGCGCATCGACCTCGGCCGACGCGGCGCGCCGGTCGAGTCCGCGGTGATAGGTCAGCGGAAGCCCGACGCTCTGGCCGATGGTGCGCCGTGGGTTCAGCGAACCGCCGGTGTCCTGGAACACCACTTGGACTTCGCGGCGAAAGCTGCGCGCCGCTTCGCCGGAGCGCGTCGCAATGTCCATGCCCTTGTAGAGAATGGTTCCCTCGCTCGGCGCGGTGAGCCCCAGCAGCATGCGGCCGAGCGTGGTCTTGCCGCTGCCGCTTTCGCCGACCAGGGCCAGGACTTCGCCGGCACGGATCGACAGGGACACGCGATCCACCGCGCGCTGCATCTGCCGGGCGCGGAACAACCCTCCGCTCGCGCGCACGGGAAAGAGCCGGCTCAGGTCCCGGGCTTCGAGAAGCGGCGTGGTCGTGGCGGTGTTCATGGGGACGTGGCCTCGTTGCGCTGCCACGCGTCGGCGGCGATCCGTTCATCGCTCAGGTGGCAGCGGTCGGCGCCGGTTCCGTGGGCTCGCAGCGCCGGCGCGGTGCTGTCGCAGACACCGGCACGGGCGATCGGGCAGCGTGGATGAAAGCGGCAGCCGTCCGGCCAATGGCCGGCGATCGGTACGTTGCCCGGAATCGAGAACAGCGAATGCGCCCGCGACTGTGGGCTCAGGATGCTCCCAAGCAACCCCTGCGTGTAAGGGTGACGCGGCGCCGCGAAGAGCGGTCCGACATCATTCGACTCGACCACCTGGCCTGCGTACATCACGTTGACCCGTTGGCACGTCTCGGCCACCACCGCGAGGTCGTGGGTGATCAGCAGGATGCCCAGATCGAGCTCCTTGCGCAGCCGCATCAGCAGCTTCAGGATGCCCGCTTGCACGGTGACGTCGAGGGCCGTCGTCGGTTCGTCGGCGATCAGCAGCGCCGGCCGCATCGCGAGGGCCGTCGCGATCAGGATGCGCTGGCGCATGCCGCCGGAGAGTTCGTGCGGATACTGGCGAGCGACCCGTGCGGCGTTCGGCAGCTCCATCATGTCGAGCAGTTCGAGCACGCGCGCCTCCAGTCCCTCTGTGCGTCCGTGCGCGCGCAACGGCTCGGCGATCTGGCGTCCGACGGGCATCAGCGGATCGAGGTAGCTCGTCGGGTCCTGGAAAACCATGCCCACGCGCGCGCCACGCACTGCTCGCAGTTCGGCGGGCTTCAACTGCGCGAGGTCCTGGCCTTCGAGCAGGATATGCCCCGCTGCGACCTGCGCCAGGGGCGAGGGGAAGAGATTCATGATCGCGAAGGCAGTCATCGACTTGCCCGAGCCCGATTCGCCAACGAGGCCCACCGCCTCGCCGCGGCGCACTGTAAGAGAAAGGTCGTTCACCACGCGCAGCGCAGTCGCGCCTTGGCGGATGTCGACCGACAGGCCGCGCAGGTCGAGCAGCAGATCGGCGTTCATCTCGGCCCCCACGCTCGGCACTTCGTGTCCTCGCTGCCCCCCGAGGGGGCGCGAGCTTGCTTGGGGCGGCCCGGCGCTGCGCTCATTTCGCCCCCCTCGGGTTCAGCGCGTCGTTCAGCGCGTCGCCGAAGACGTTGAACGACAGCACCGTGAGCGCGATCGCAAGCCCCGGAAAGGCCGACATCCACCACGCGCTGCGCAGGTACTGCTGCGCGTCGTTGAGCATTGCGCCCCACGATACATGGTTGGGATCGCCGAGTCCGAAGAAGCTCAGGCTGGCCTCGATCAGGATCGCCATCGCGATGTCGAGCGAGCCGAGCACAATGATGGGCGCCGCCACGTTGGGCAATATCTCGCGCACGATGATCGCGCCGTGGCCCATGCCCGCCACGCGCGCCGCGTCGACGAACTGCGATTGCGCGAGCGCTGCGACCGAGGCCCTGACCACGCGTGCAAGCTGCGGCCACGAGAGCGCCGCGATCACCACGATCATCTTGAAGACACTGGTGCCGAAAAGAGCAATCACGATCAACGCCACCACGAAGCGCGGCAGCGTCTGGAAGAACTCGGCAATGCGCATCAGCAGCGTGTCGAGCCAGCCGCCGAAGTAGCCCGCCAGCGCGCCGACGATGACGCCGACGACGACCGCGCACAGCGCGCTCAAGACGCCGACAGTGAGAGAGATGCGCGTGCCGAAGACCACGCGCGCCCAGATGTCGCGGCCCAGGTCGTCAGTGCCGAGCCAATGGCCGGGCGAGAGCGGTTCGAGGAGCGAGCTGTCGCCGCCGCCGAGCGGGTCGTAGGCAGTGACCAGCGGCGCGAAGACTGCCAGCGCGAAGAGCAGCGCGAGGAAGGCCAGCGCGAGCAGCGTCGTCGGCCGCCGGAGCAGGCGGCGCCAGAAGCCGGCCTTGCGAAACGGCGTGCCGACTGGAGGGATCGTGATCGGCGTCAGCGTTGCGTCGGTCATGAGCGTTCGATCCGCGGATCGATCAGTCGGTGAATGATGTCGGTGACCAGGTTCGCAATCACCACCGTGACCGACACCATCAGCAGAATCGCCAGCATCACCGGATAGTCGCGCTTGGAGATCGATTCATAGAGCAGCCGCCCGATGCCGGGCCATGCAAACACCGCTTCGATCAATGCCGAACCCGCGAGCACGAAGCCGACGTTGTAGCCAATGACGGTCAGCACCGGTGCCGCGGCATTGCGAAGCGCATGCACCACGACGACCGTCCATTCCGACGCGCCGCGCGAACGCGAAGCCAGGATGAAGTCGGCATTCATCACCTCGAGCATTGCGGCGCGCGTGATGCGCGTGATCAGCGTGAGGTAGCGCAGCGACAACGCGAAGGCCGGCAGCACCAGGTAGGACAGGTGCTGCACGAAGCCATCGAAGCCGGGGAGCGTGCCGCGCACGGGGTTGTTGCCTTGCGAAGGAAGCCATCCGAGCCAGATCGCGAACACGAGAATCAACAACTGGCCGAGCCAGAAATCCGGAATCGAATAGCCCGCCGACGAAACACCCTGGATCGCCGAGTCGACCAGCCCGCGACCCGAGCGTGCGGCCGAACGGGCCGCGACGACGCCGAAGACGATCCCGAGCACACTCGCGAACGCGAGCGCGGTCATGGTGAGTTCCAGCGTGGCGCCCAGCCGTTCGAGAATCAGCGTCGCCACCGGCTGCTGGTTGGCGAACGAATAGCCGAAGTCGCCCTGGACCACCTTGCCCAGATAGCGCAGCAGCTGGATCCATACCGGCTGGTCGAGCCCGAACTCGCGGCGCATCTGATCGAGGTATTCGGGCGGCGCGGGAAAGTCGCCCACCAGCAGCGTGATCGGATCGCCCGGTGTGAAGGCGATCAGCAGGAAGTTGAGCACCACCACCGCGAGCAGCAGCGGAATCGCGTGCAGCAGGCGCCGCAGGATGAAAGAAGACATTGAATGCCGGTTAGTCCGTGCGTCGCACGCCGGCCCACTGGTCGCGTGCATCGAGCGCGGGGAAAACGCCGGTGAGCTTCTTGCTCGCCGTGTCGACGGTCTCCTCATCGAACAACACCAGCGTCGGAAGGTCCTCGTTGAGGATCACCTGCAATTCCTTGTAGAGCTTGGCGCGGAGGTCGCGATCCGTGGCTGTGGCGGCGCGGCCCAGCAGGTCGTCGACCTTCGGATTCGAATAGCCGCTGGCGTTGGTGTTGGGCGAGGTGCCGGTGTAGGTGTTGTACAGGCGCGTGTAGCCGATGGCCGGATCGCCGGCCGAGAAGTACGAGCCCAGCATCATGTCGTAGTCGCGCTTGGCAAACACCCGGTCGTAGTACACCGAGCGCTCCAGCGGTTCGAGCTTCACTTCGATGCCGATCTGGCGCAGGTTGTCCTGGATGATCTGCGACTGCGCGCGCATCTGCGCACGGCTCGCGTCGAAGGGCATGCGCACCGTCGTGCTGCCGGATTTGACGCCGGCCTTTTCGAACAGGGCCTTGGCGCGTGCCGGATCGAGCGGGTACTTCTTCGCATAGCTCACGTCGTCGTTGAAGAGCCACTTGAAGCCGTCGCCGAAGGCGCCCGCGCCCGGCCGCGCAATGCCGTTCATGGCCTGCTTGACGAGCCGTTGCCGATCGATCGCCAAGGCTGCCGCATGGCGCGCTTCCAGCTTCGAGAACAGCGGCGACTGCGTGTTGAACATCAGGAAGTACACCGCCGGGATGTTCACGCCGCGGCGCGGCGCCAGGTTCTTGTCCGCAAGGATGCGCGGGACTTCGGGCTTGGGCGTGTAGAAGTCGAGCAGCTCGTCGATCTCACCCGTCTGCAATGCGGGCACGCGGTTGGCCGCCTGCGGGATCACCTGGAAGATGATCGATTCGAGAAAGGGCTTGTCGCCGTCCCAGTACTGGTCGTTGCG
Source organism: Variovorax sp. 10L426 (assembly GCF_056395305.1). Lineage (NCBI taxonomy): Bacteria > Pseudomonadati > Pseudomonadota > Betaproteobacteria > Burkholderiales > Comamonadaceae > Variovorax > Variovorax sp. 10L426. The sequence continues at coordinate 347,743 of NZ_JBFTJF010000001.1, forward strand.
CACGAGCTTGATGCTGGCGCCGCGCTTCCATTCGCCGAACTTGAAAGGACCGGTGCCGACCGGCTTCTGGTTGGCCGGGTTGGTGCCGATGTTGCTGCCTTCGTAGAGATGGCGCGGCAGCATCGGTGCGTCGAACACCGTCATTTGCGACAGCAAGGGCGCATAGGGCTTCTGCAACCTGACCACCACGGTCAGGGCGTCGGGCGTGTCGACCTCGATGCCGAGGGTCTTGAACACCGGGGCGGCGCGCGGATGCAGCTTGCCCACGACTTCGGTCAAGGTGTACTTGACGTCGGCGCTCGTGAAGTCCTTGCCGTCATGCCATTTCACGCCGGGGCGCAATGTGAAGCGGTACGTCTTTCCGTCGGGCGAGATCGTCCACGCGGTGGCGAGCGAGGGCTTGGGGTTGTATTGCGGGTCGAGCCACACCAGGCCTTCCAGGATCTTGGCCGAGACGTCGCCGGCCGCGAAGTCGGTGGTCGTGCCGAGGTTCAGCGTCGGCGGATCGGCGTCGATGGCGAGCACGGCGGTGCCCTTGCCGGTGGCGGCACGGCCGTAGCGCGTGGTGGCGAGGCCGCCGGCCGCGGCGAGCGCGCCGAGGGTCAGTTGGCGCCGGGTCAGGAAGGGGAGGGTGGGGTTCTGGAAGTGGTGAGTCATCGTCGGAGGTGAGGCCTTCGGAGGCAGCCGCTTCTGGAAGCAATATCGAGGCCATCGCGGCAGGCTCCATTATTGGCGTGGAAAATGCGAAGCCAGTGCTTTGAAGGCGGCCTCCCGATGATTTCAGTTCCCATCCATCCCGGCATCCAGGCCTCGACCGAGGAGATGGTCGGGCTGCGGCGCCGGATCCACGCAAACCCCGAACTCGGCTACGAGGAGTTCCAGACCAGTGACCTGGTGGCCGAGCGTCTCGCGCGATGGGGCTACTCGGTGCATCGCGGCCTTGGCGGTACCGGGGTGGTCGGCACGCTCAAGGTCGGCGATGGCGCCAGGCGGCTGGGGCTGCGCGCCGACATGGATGCGCTGCCGATGACCGAGACCACCAACCTCTCATGGGCCAGCCGCAAGCCCGGCGCCATGCACGCCTGCGGGCACGACGGGCACACGGCCACCCTGCTCGCCGCGGCGCAGTTGCTGGGGGTCACGAAGGCGTTCAACGGCACGCTCAACCTCATCTTCCAGCCGGCCGAGGAAGGCTTGATGGGCGCGAAGAAGATGGTCGAGGAGGGCCTCTTCGAGCGCTTTCCGTGCGACATGGTCTACGCGTATCACAACGAGCCCGGCTTCCCGGCGGGGCAGTTCGGCTTCCTGCCGGGCGTGATCTACAGCTCGTCGGACACCGCCGTCATCACCATCGAAGGCAAGGGCGGACACGGCGCGATGCCGCACACCACGGTCGATCCGATCATGGTCGCGGCGCACCTGATCCTCGCGCTGCAGACGCTGGTGTCGCGCGAGGTCGACCCCAACGACATGGCGGTCGTCACAGTGGGCGCGATGAGCGCCGGCAAGGCGCCCAACGTGATTCCCACGAGCGCCGAACTCAAGCTGTCGATCCGGGCGCGAAAACCGGAAGTGCGCGCATTCCTGCGCGACCGCATCATCGCGATGGCGCAGGCCCAGGCCGCCGTGCATGGCGCCAGCGCGACGGTGGACTACCAGTGGAAGATGCCGCCCTGCGTGAACGACGATGCCGCCACTGCCTTCGCGCGCCAGGTGGCCGTCGAATCCATGGGCGAAAAGGCGCTGATCCCCGACATGGCGCCCCTGCAGGCCAGCGACGATTTCGCATTCATGCTGAATGCGGTGCCGGGCAGCTACTTCATCGTCGGCAATGGCGACGGCAAGCCGGGGAGCGGTCCGGGCTGCATGGTGCACAACACCGGCTACGACTTCAACGACGAGATCCTGCCGAGCACCGCGAGCTACTGGGTCGCGCTGGTGCAGGCCTACCTGCGTTGAGCGGCTGTCAGCCCAGCCGCCCACGGATCAACCCAAGTGGAGCACGCATCGCCATGAACCCGAGCACACCTGCAGTCCAAGGCCTTCGTCCCGACCGAGAAGTCATGACGAAGCAGCGACTTCCCTACTTCGTCGGCATTTCCGGCCAGACGGTGAACGCGTCGGGCTGATCCATGCACCTGGTCGTCATCCCGCCCGGCGCCCGTGCGGAGCCCCACGTCCATGTGGGCTACGAGACGGGTATCTACGTGCTGGAGGGGACCGTCTGCACGCGGTGGGGTGCCGAACTCGAAAACGAAGTCGTCAGCCAGGCCGGCGACTTCCTCTTCGTGCCGCCTGGAGTGCCGCACGAGGCCATCAATCTGAGTGCGACCGATCCTGCCCGCGCCGTCGTCGCAAGGAATCATCCGGCGGAGCAAGACTTGGTCGAACCGTACGTGCGGCCTGCGAAGACAATCAAGAATTCCAGGAATCGGTAGCGGCGCTCTCGCGGTCGCTGGCGACGCGCGATATCGGCAAACAAGGAGGAGGACGCCATGACCGAACCAACACTGCAGAAGGAAGAGTACGCAGCGCTTCACAACGAAGCGACGAGATGCATGGCGGAACTGGCCCTGCTCGAGCGTTCATGCGTCGTCGGTGCTTTCGCCGTCTTTGCATGGGTGGCGATCAACGCCGAGGTCCTGGTCGGCTTTGCCGGACTCGTGTGGCTGCTCCCCGTCACGATTGCGGTGTACGGAAGCCTGAAGGCGCTGGCCATCCGCAGGCATATCGCGGTACTCGGGGGCTACCTCGAGGAACTGGAGGGCGAAACCACCGCCCCCGACAGGTTGCAGAAGCATTTCGGGCGCCGATGGAGAGCACGCCGCTGGCCGTCCGCGGCGGCATGGGTGTTGTTTCTGGGCCTGACAGTGGTTGGCAGCACTTTGGGATTCGTGCAGTTTCGTTCGGAGTGCCCTGGTCCCTTGATGAACGCGTGCAGTCAGGACGACAGCGACGATGACCAGGACCAAGACCAGAATCAGGAAAGCCTGAAGCACGGCACGACCCTGAGGGCGGGTATCGCCGCGCCACGAACGAAGGGATGAGCCGGCGAAACAGCCGTGGTGGGGTAAAAAATAGGAGTGTGTACTGACACTCTGATAAAGGCTTGCTAGCACTCGAATTCAGCAAAATACGGGAATTCCCGCCTGTAACCAAAAAGGTGATAAACGGTAAAAAGTAACCGATAAGCGGTAACCTTGGTAAGTAACATATGGTCACAATCGGCGTCGACAGACACCCGCCGATGCGGTCCTTTTTATTACCAGGTCCCCGCGCATGTCCCACGAAATTTCTGGCAAGTCGACGAAACCGAGCCGAACGCGTGGCTTCACGCTGATCGAGTTGATGATCACCGTGGCGATCGTCGCCATCCTCGCTGCGATCGCAATGCCCGCCTATCGGGACTATGTGTTGCGCGGCCAGATCACGCAGGCGACCAATGCCTTGTCGACACTGCGCGCGAACATGGAACGGCAGTTCCAGGACAACCGGCAGTACACGACGCCGGCGACCGCACCGGCGGGCAAATTCGTTTCGCCCTGCGATGCGCCGGCGCCGGCAGGCAGCTTCACCGTCACCTGTCCCACGCTGACGGCGAGCACCTTTACCGCCCAAGCCCAAGGCAGCGGCGGGACTGCTGGCTTCACTTTCACCATCGACCAGCAAAACACGCGTGCGACACCGAATGCCGGTGCCGGGTGGAGTTCATGCGCGACCGCATGGGTGACGCAGAAGGGCATGGCGTGCCCATGACGCGCCGTGCTCTTGTCAACGGCTTCACCTTGATCGAACTGATGATCACGGTGACGTTGCTCGCGATCTTGCTGGCGCTCGCGATGCCTTCCTTCATGACGTGGATCAAGAACAGCAGTGTGCGGGCGACAGCCGAGGCCCTGCAAAACGGACTGCGGCTGGCCCAGACGGATGCACTTCGACGCAGTCGCAAGACGGTGTTTTCGCTCACCAACAGTGCATCGCCTCAAACCAGCCCGACAGCGGTGTTGACCGGCAAGTATTGGTCGGTCAACACGATCGCCATTCAAGGCGAGACGACCGATGTCGCCGAGTTCGTCGAGGCGGGCGTGCTGGGCGGCGCGGGCAACGGCGTCCAGATCACGGGTACCGCAGCATCCATCTGCTTCAGTTCGCTGGGCCGAATGATCGCTGTCCCGACACCCGGCACCGGATCTGCCTGCCCCGGTGGTCCGGCCTCCTACAGCATCACGCTGGCGGGCGCCGATCGCAACCTGCAGGTCAATGTGGCTGTCGGCGGTCAGGTCCGCATGTGCGACCCGAACAAGACGCTCTCGGCCAGCACGCCGGACGGGTGCTAGCACATGACAAAGTCCCCTTGCTCCATACGCCGGCCACAGCAGCAACGCGGCGTGGCGATGATCGAAGTGCTGGTGGCGGTGCTGCTCTTTTCTTTGGGCATCCTCGGCCTGGTGGGCTTGCAGGCCCAAGCCATCAAGTATTCGGTCGAGGCTGAGGACCGCAATCGCGCGGCGTTGCTGGCCAACGAGATCGCGAGCGCGATGTGGCTCTCCAACAATGTGGTGATCGATCCCGACGCCGGCACGCCTTCGTGGAACGACCGCGCCGCCGCCCCGCCCTACTCGCTTCCCCAGGGGTCGGTCGCCATCGTGAAGGAAACCACGGTGACCAACAGCGCGAACATCACGATCAGCTGGAAGCCGCCGCAGCGCACCACGACCGAGTCGGACACGAGCCAGCTCACGACGCGCGTCACTCTTCCTCCGCCGCCATGAACCGTACCCAGCAAACTCCTTCGCCTCGCCAGCGTGGCTTTACGCTGATCGAATTGCTGGTGGCCATCGTCATCGGCCTGCTCGTCGTGCTGGTCGCCACCAACGTGGTGGTGATCGGCGAAGCGCACAAGCGAACCACCAACAGCACGAACGATATCGGCCAGAGTGGTGCCTTCGCCGCCTACGCGCTGGACAAGGCGATGCGCAGCGCCGGCTCGGGCTTCGCGCAGGCATGGGACCAATCCGTTTTCGGTTGCAAGCCGAGTGCGTCGTCCACGACCGTCGGCGCAACGATCCTGCCGCGCACAGGCGCATTCCCGGCGCCGTTTCAAGGCTTCCTCGGTGGCACGGGCAGCGCGCTCGGCCTGGCTCCCGTGTTGATCGGCCAGAACCAGTCTGCAGGCGGCTCCGACGTGATCATGGTCGTGAGCGGCAATGGTTCGGCCGGCGACATCGCGCGGCCGATCCGCTCCTCTGTAGCGGGCACCAACCTGCGACTGGACAACACTGTGGGATTGCAGGACGGCGATATCGGCCTGGTGACCCAGCCCGGCAGCGCGACCTGCTTGCTCGATCAAGTTGCAGTCACGGACCCCACGGCGTTCAACGCCGCGGGCAACGATGTGCTTCCGATGGGTGGCAAGTACGGCAACACCGTCGCTATCAGCGCCATGGCCGACAGCGGGACCGCTACCTTTTCGGTGCTTGGCAACGTCAACGCCAGCAACCTGCAGTTCCAACTGTTCGGCGTCGACACCCATCGCACGCTCGTCGCTTACGACCTGCTTCGCGGCGCGGCGGTCGCGGGCAACCTGGATCCGATCCAGCCGCTGGCCGACGGGGTGGCCGAGATTCACGCGATGTATGGCGTCGACACTTCGCACGACAACATCGTCGATAGCTGGCAACTGCCCGCAGGCGCGTGGGACATCGGCCAGGTGGTGACGCAGCCCACGCTGATGCGGCAGATCGTGGCTGTTCGAGTCGCCATCGTCATGCGCTCCTCGAACTACGAGAAGGAAGACGTGACCCTGGAACGGCCAGAGCTGTTCACCGATACGGCCACGCCAATCGCCGCAGTGCCTTATGCCGCGGGCGACGACAACCGCCACTTTCGCCTGCGCGTCATCGACACGACCATCCCGCTGCGCAACATGCTGTTGCTGCCCACATCATGAAGCGTCCTTTGCGTCCTCCTCGCGCCCACGTGACGTTGCGTCAACGCGGCGTCGTCCTGCTGTTCTGCCTGATCATCCTCGTCGTCCTTCTTGCCGCGGGCGTCGCTGTGGTGCGGTCGATGAACGCTTCGATGTTCAGCGCAGGCAACCTGGCCTTTCGGCGAGACCTGGTCAATCAGGGCGAGCAGGCCGTCTCCCAAGTGCTGCAATCGTTCGCCGGTGGCGCCGCTCTGGATGGCGCCAAATATCCGAACGTGACGGCGACGAACCTTCCGTCCGCCAACTACAGCGCGATTGAACTCCAGACGAATTCGCAGGGCATCCCGAAGGTGCTCTTGCAGAACAGTGCCACCCCTAGCGGACCGGACGTCACCGGCGCCACCTTTACGCCAACAGCCGGCGACATCACGGGCCGCGACGGAGTGACGATCCGCTACGTGATCGACCGCCTGTGCAACACGACCGGCACTTTCGCATCGCTGGGCAACGGCCGTTGCGTCTATTCGCCCGTCAGCGCTGCGGCCGGCGGCACCGCCGGTGAAGACCGTCCTCCGGTGACCTCGCCGCCCCTCTATCGCGTCAGCGTTCGAGTCAATGGTCCACGCGAAACGCAGGTTTACCTGCAGTCGTCCTTCAGCAAGCCCGAATAGCCGAGGCCTTCCATGAACAAACGGATTCGACAAGGCGGTCTGGTTTTGCTGCGCTGGGCGCTGGCCACCGCAGTGGGCCTGTCACTGGGTGCCTCGATGATCGCGTCGGCCGCATCGCTGGCCGACCAGCCGGTGTTCTCGACATCGAGCGTGCCCGGCAACCTCGCACTGACGCTCTCGGTCGAGTGGCCAACCGCCTCGCGGACAGCGCATACCGACAGCTACAGCAGCGCAAGCACTTTCCTGGGGTACTTCGATCCGAACAAGTGCTACCTCTACTTCAGTGACCCGACACCCAATGGCGTCACGACAATCGACAAGGGCGACTCCAGCTACTTCTATCCGACAGGTGCCGCAACCAATCGCCAGTGCGCCAATGCATGGAGCGGGAATTTCCTGAACTGGGCATCCACGCCGACCATTGACCCGTTCCGCTGGGCGATGACCGGTGGATATCGCGTGGTCGACACGGCCGACAAAACGATCCTGCAAAAGGCGTATCACGCAGGGCAAGGCTTGTTTGACGACCGGATGCTGACGCCAGGCGAAATCGCCGGCGCAACGCCTTTCAGCTCAGCCACCAGCCTGAACGTGTCGATCAACGGCCGGGGCTTCATGATGGAGTTGACGGCCGGCGCGCCGAGCACCGGACGATCGTTCACGGCCACCTACTACCAGAACTCGAACTACAAGACCGTCGGGGGAACGCCTGTCGCGATCGTCTCCAACGACTCCCTGAACCACATCTGGAACGGGGCAAATCCGGCGCCCGGTGTGAACGGAACGAACTTCTCGGCGGTGTACACCGGAACATTCACCGCCCCGGAAGACGGCACCTACTACTTCCAGACAACCTCGGACGACGGTGTCCAGGTGTCGGTCAACGGCACCATGGTGATCAACAATTGGACGGACCATGGGGCTACGACGGATACCAGCTCTGCCGTCACCCTGAGCAACGGCCAGAGCTTCTCGGTTGTCGTGAACTTCTACCAGGGCGGTGGTGGCGACCAGATCCAGTTGTTCTGGAAGAAGCCTTCTTCCAACGCCTACACCCTCTTCACCAGCGACTCCTCGGTCAACGACTACACGATGCGCGTGAAGGTGTGCGACCCGTCTCTGGGCGTCGCATTGCTCGAAGCCAACTGCAAGGCATATGGAAGCAACTACAAGCCCGAGGGCTTGATCCAGCAGTACTCCGACAAGATGCGCTTCAGCGCATTCGGCTACCTGAACGACAGCAATGGCCAGCGCGACGGCGGTGTGCTGCGTGCGCAGCAGAAGTTCGTCGGACCTACCTATCCGGTCCCAGGCGCACTGCCTGCGACCAATGCCGCACAGGAATGGAGCTCGGTCGACGGCACGATGACTCAGAACCCCGACGCAGCCGACGCCACGAGGACGTCGTCCGACGCTGGCGTCACTGTCAGCGACAGTGGGGTGATGAACTATCTCAACAAGTTCGGGCAGCTGATTCCGGGTCCGTACAAGAACTACGACCCGGTCAACGAGTTGTACTACGCCGCGCTCCGCTATTTCCGCAACCTTGGCAACGTTCCGGAATGGAGCGACACCAGCACCACCAGCGACACGAATACCAGGAAGACCTGGATCGATGGCTTTCCTGTGATCAAGGCCTGGAACGACCCCATCCAGTACGCCTGCCAGCGCAACTTCATTCTGGGCATCGGCGACATCTACACGTGGAATGACAAGAACGTCCCGGGCAATACGCGCACGGATGCGGAGCCGACGATGCCCGCGAAGGTGAGCGCGGACACCACCGTCAACGCGATGACGGCGACTGATGCGGTCGGTGTTTTGCAAGGCATGGGTTCCAACCTGTCGGCTGCGGCAACAGGCGCAGGCGGCTCGAGCTACTACATGGCCGGCCTGGCCTACGACGCCAATACGAAGGACATTCGGCCGGACCTGACGGGCGTGCAGACTGTGCAGACCTACTGGGTGGACGTGCTGGAGCAACCCTTCCAGACCAACAACAAGTTCTACCTTGCGGCCAAGTTCGGCGGACTGAACCAGAAGAAGCTTCCGGCCGGGTTCGACCCCTACACGTTTGCCGGCACTATCCCGCTGGATTGGTGGTCGACTAGCGGCGACAAATTGACCGATCCGCGCACCGGCGGTGTGGTGGATCGCCCCGATAACTACTTTGCGGCAGGGCGGCCTGACACGATGCTGGCGGGCTTGACCCGGGCGTTCCAGCGGATCTCGAACGAAATCGATGCCTATACGACGTCGTTCTCGCTGTCGACCGTGCAAGTCCAGTCGGCGGGCGCGGCGTCTTACGGCGCGCAGTACGACGCCACGACCTGGACGGGTGTGGTGAGCGCGAGCGACATCGTCTTCGACGCCTCGGGCAATCCATCGAGCGTCACCCAAAATTGGACGAGCTCGACCACCCTCGAGAATCAACTCACCGGAACCGGCTGGGATACCAACCGTCGCGTCGTGACGTGGAACGGTTCGACCAAGACCGGAACCCCGTTTCGCATCGGTAGCCTCGTCAAGCCTAGCGACCTCGACACTCCGTATGTCTCAGGCGACGACAGTGCCAACTACTTGAACTATCTGCGCGGTGATCGCAGCAACGAAAAGTCCAATTCCGACGCCACCAAGCCCTATCGGCAGCGCTCACTTTTGCTGGGCGATATCGTCGACGCCAAAGTGACGCCGGTCGGGTCGCCGAACAAAACCTTCTCGGATGCCGTCAATCCGGGCTATGCGGCATTCAAGACCGCCAAGGCCAACCGCTCCACCATGGTCTACGTGGGCGCCAACGACGGCATGCTGCACGCCTTCAACGGTGCGCTGACAGGCCAAACGGCTGGTGTCGAGCAGTTTGCCTATGTCCCGAGCGCTGTAATGAGCGGACCGAGCGGCACACCGCAAGTCGACGGTCTCGCGCAACTCGGCAGCCCCAACTACCAGCATCACTACTACGTGGATGCGACGGCCAAAGCCTTCGATGTCGACTTCAACATGACATCCGGCAGAAACTTCGCGACCACGTCCGCCGCGACTTCCGATTGGCACTCGATCCTGATCGGCGGCCTGGGCAAGGGCGGCCGGAGCTTCTATGCCATCGACATCACCGATCCGGCCAACATGACGACCGAGAGCGCTGTCGCGGGCAAGGTTCTTTGGGAGTTCACCGATCCGACGATGGGCTTCAGCTTTGGAGCGCCCAATGTCATCAAGACCCAGAAGTACGGATGGGTCGTGGTGCTGACCTCAGGCTACAACAACACCGGCGGCGGTGGGAAGAGCTATCTCTACTTCCTCGATCCGAAAACAGGCACGCTCTTGGAGCCGCCGGTTCCCACGGGCTCCGCTTCCGATGGCATGTCGGAAGCCTCAGCCTACGTCCAGGACTTCACGGACAACACAGCAGACGCCATCTACGCTGGCGATCTCAACGGGCAAATGTGGCGCTTCGACGTGACAGCGGCCAAAGGCAGCAGCTCGGCATATCCGGCAGGCACCAAGCTCGCTGTGGTCACGGACAGTGCGTCCAACACGCAACCCATCACGACGCCGCCATTGATCGAAATCCAGCCCCGAACTCAACAGCGCTTCGTACTGTTCGGCACGGGTCAACTGCTGGACGCGGTGGACATCGGTTCGACCAGGCAGCAGGACTTCTACGGCATCCTCGACGGCACGGCGACTTCGTTTGCGGCGGCGAGCGCAAGCATGCCGATTGCGCGATCCCAATTGACGCCGGTCACGGACGTACTGGCCGGCGCGACGATGACGAGTTCCTCGCTCGGTTGGTATGTAGACCTGGGTGTCGATACGGCGACGGGCATTGCCTGGCGGGTAGTGAACAACTCGACGACCTACAGCGGCATCGTGGCGTTTGCACCGCTATTGACGACAGCCGATGCGTGCAGCCCTTCGGGCCAAAGCCGACTCTATGCCTTGAACTTTGCGACGGGACAGTCGGTTCTGGCGCCGACCGGAACTGCATACGTCTCATACCCGAACGCGCTCACGGACATCAAGTTCCTGGCCGTCGACGGCACGCCGCGGCTGGTGACGGGTGACGTCAAGGCAAACCTCAAGAAGCAGGATTTCACGATGCCGGCCGGTCAAGGAATCCGCTTGCTGAACTGGCGCGAAGTGCCGACAGTCGACTGAGGCACGGCCTGTCACAACCTGCCAGGCTGAGCGCTCGCCGCGAGATTCAAAGCACACGCACCAGCGCAAAGACCGCCGACATCAGCACGACGACGATCCCCGTGGCAAGGGCCAGCCGGTTGGCAAACAAGCGGCGCATCAGGACCTCCTGCTAGATGTGGGAACGCGGCGAACATTTTCAGTGGCTTCCCAGGGATGGCCGCGTTCTCACGCAACTATAGGCCAGGCCGATGCCGCCGAAAACTGTTCATGCACTCGTTGATGCCAGGGGGAGGGCAGACTGGAACGTCGTGCTGCGCCTCTACGGCTCCTTGGAATCGCGGTTCGACAAGACTTGCAAGCCGGGCGAATTCGAACCGATGAACTGACGCGGAGTCGGCTCCTCGACTCTCGTCATGCGGCCCAAGGCGAGCCCAGGTGAGAATTGGACTGGGTCACCGAATGGAGCTGTCATGAGTTGGGTCACCATAGTTTGGGCCATGGTTGGGTCCGCATGCCTCATGCTGACTGCCGTGCATTTGCCGGTGTGGGTGAAGGACCGGGTAGCCTGGCCGAGTTTGTTCTTTTCGATCCTGGCGGCGGCGACCGCTGCACTTGCCTTCTGCGAGCTCGTCCGCTCGCGTGGCGATGACCGTAGCCCGCATGCATGCGCCAGCGCGCGGCACAGAAGCCGGCCTCCATCCAGATCGACACGTCCCGGGAAGGTTCTTCGTTGAGTCATTGAGCGTTCCTCCGGAAGCTACGCGTGGTCCGTCGCTTCCTCAAGCTCAAGCGCGCGCGAGTCCCATCCGCACTGTGGACTTGCAGGGCGTTCGCTGTCTACTGCCCGAAGGGGAAGGTGCGGTCAGTGGCGAAGAACGTCGCCCAGAAAGGCCTGGGCTCGCTCATGCTTCGGTGCAGCGAAGAATTCGGCAGGCGTTGCCACTTCGAGAATCTGTCCGGCGTCCATGAAGACGACGCGGTCGGCGACCTCGTGTGCGAAGCCCATTTCGTGGGTGACGCACACCATCGACATGCCTTCGCCCGCCAGATTGATCATGGTGTCGAGCACTTCTTTCACCATCTCCGGGTCGAGCGCCGAGGTGGGCTCGTCGAAAAGCATGAGGCGGGGCCGCATGCACAGGGCTCGGGCAATGGCCACGCGCTGCTGTTGTCCGCCGGAGAGTTGCGCGGGGTATTTGTGTGCATGTTCGGCAACACGCACGCGCGTCAGCAATTGCATGGCGACGTCGTTTGCCTCGCGCGCGCCCATTCGGCGTGTGGACGTCGGCGCCAGTGTGCAGTTTTCGAGCACCGTCATATGCGGGAACAGATTGAACTGTTGGAACACCATGCCGACTTGCTGGCGCACCGTCGCCAGGTCACCCGAGGCCGGACCGATGCTCACGCCGCAGACCTGGAGTCGACCGGTGTCGAAGCCCTCCAGGCCGTTGAAGCAGCGAATGAGCGAAGACTTGCCGGAGCCCGAGGGGCCGCAGATCACGATGCGCTCGCGCTCGCCAACCTCCAGGCTGATTTCGCGCAGCGCGTGGTAGTCGCCATACCACTTGTTGAGTGCGTCGGCGCGCACGATGGGGGGCATGGAAGGCTGCGTCAAGGACATGGCGGTTTCAGTGGTGCCGCCCCGCATCGAGCGAGGCATGCAGGCGGGCGCTGTAGCGGGACATCGCAAAGCAGAAGACGAAGTAGATGGCACCGACGAAGAGGTAGATCTCCGTGCCGAAACCCTGCCACTGCGCATCGGCAATGGCGCGCTTGGCGGCCGTCATCAGGTCGAAGATGCCCACGATCACCACGATCGAGGTGGCCTTGAAGAAGGCGATGAACACGTTGACGAGCGCCGGCAGCACGGCGGTGAGCGCTTGCGGCAGGACCACCCGCAAGGTGGTCACACGCCGGCTCAGGCCCAGCGCCGCCGCCGCCTCGTACTGGCCGCGCGGCACCACTTGCAGCCCCCCGCGGATCACCTCGGCCAGATAGGCCGCGGTGAAAAGGGAGAAGGCCACGAACACGCGAAACAGCTTGGACAGGTCAGTGCCCTGCGGCAGGAAGAGCGGGATCATCACGCTGGCCAGGAACAACACCGCCAGCAGCGGCACGCTGCGCGCGATCTCGATGTAGGCCACGGCCAGCGCCTTGCCGACTCCGGGACGGCTGGAATGACGCAGCAATGCCAATGCCACCGCCAGCGGAAACCCCGCCGCCAGGCCAAGGGTTGCCAGGATCAGCGTGACTGCCAGGCCGCCCCATTGGTCGTCGGGCACGAAGGGCATGCCGAGGATGCCGCCCCACATCAACGCGCCGAAGCCGGCCAGCGCCACGGCCCAGGCGACGGCCAGGCGCTGGTTCCACCAGGTGCGCCGTGTGGAGAGCACGTACATCACCACCAGGATCGCCATCGCCAGCGCCGCGCGCCACTGCTGGGCATAGGGATAGATGCCGAAGACGATGAGCCGGAATTTCTCGCCGATGACCGCCCAGCAGGCGCCGGCGCCCGTCACGCGGCAGGCATCGGGGCCCCGGCCGTGGGTGTTGAACACGGCGTGGAGCAGGCCCCAGTCCATGAGCTTCCAGAAGAACGCAAGGAACAAGGCGGCCAGCACCAGCGTGACGGCGCCGGTGGCCGGCGTCGGAAAGAGCCCCGCCTTCATGCGGTGCATCCAGTCGCGCCGCGCCGCGGGCGGCGGCGCAGCCTCGATGCGGGTGCTGGCCACGTACCGGGTCAAGCGAGCCCCCATCGGCGCTGGCGCTGCTCGAACGCGTGCATCGCTGCGCTCACCAACAGGCTCACGCAGGCGTAGAACAGCATGACGATGGCCATGATCTCCACGGCTTGGCCGGTGTCGGTGAGCATGGTCTCGCTCACTGCCATGAAGTCCTGGTAGCCGATGGCTACGGCCAGCGTGCTGTTCTTGAAGATGCCGATGTATTCGCTGGCGAGCGGCGGCAGGCCCACCCGCAACGCCTGCGGCCCCAGCACGCGGCGCAGCGTGGCGGCGCGTGACAGGCCCAGCGCCGAGGCGGCTTCCCATTGGCCGCGGGGCAGGGCGCCGACAGCGGCCCGCACGATCTCCGCGATGAAGGCCGCGGTGTAGAGCGAGATGCCGACGAGCAGTGCCGCGAACTCGGGCGACATGGAGACCACGCCGTGCACGTCCAGGCCGTCCACCGTGGGCAGCAGGAAGATGCCGCGGTTGCTGGCCAGCAGCAGCGAGCCCGCGCTGTCCGATGCCGGCGGCAGCTCCAGCAGCAGGCCATACCAGAAGGCGATGTGCAGCAGCACCGGAATGTTTCGCATCAGCTCCACGTAAGCCCTGGCCAGAGAGCGAGCGAGCGGGTTGTGCGCCAGCGCGCCCAGCCCCACCAGCAGGCCGAGGCTGCTGGCCAGCACGATGGATGAAGCGGTGAGCTTGAGTGTGTTGAGCGCGCCGGCCACGAAGGCCGTGGCAAAGGTGTCGACGCCGGGCTCGAATTCGAGCGGCGAATTGAACACCGGGGTGATCGCGGGTTTGCCCAGGAAGTCGAAGCCGGTGTGCACGCCGCGGGCATGCAGGTTGGCTCCCGTCACCCGGAACATCAGCACCAGCAGCCCCGCCAGCACCGCAAAGGCGGCCGCTTGTCGCAGGACGGCGCTCCACTTCCAGCGGACCGGCGGCGCGGGACGGTTCATGCGGGCAGGTTCAGCGCATCGGTACGGCGTAGAGCAGGCCGCCCTTCTCGGCGAGCCGGTTCTGCGCGCGCGGCATGCCGCTGGCAGCAAAGGCGCGGTCGAAGGTCTCGCCGTAGTTGCCCACTTGCGAAATGACGTTGGCCGCCCATTCCTTGTCCAGGCCCATCGACGGGCCCAGGTCGCCTTCGGTGCCCAGCAGGCGCTTCACGTCGGGGTCGGCGGAGGTGGCGAAGGTCTTCAGGTTCTTGGAAGTCACGCCGAGCTCCTCGGCGTTGATCATGGCGTTGAGCGTGTAGCGCACGATATCGAACCAGCGGTCGTCGCCCTTGCGCACCACGCCCGCCAGCGGCTCGCGGGCGTGCGTCTCGGGCAGCAGCTGGTAGTCGGCCGCCTGTGCGCCCAGCGTGCCCTTGAAGGTGGCGAGGGCCGACAGGCTGTGGAAGATGGCGTCGCAGCGCTTTGCCAGGAAGGCCTTGCGCATCTGCTCGCCCTCTGAGAACGGTACCGGCTTGTAGCGCACCTTGATCTTGCCGAAATACTCGGCGGCGTTGGTCTCGCCGGGACCGGTGATCATGCAGACGCTGGCGCCGTTGAGCTTGGTGGTGCTTGCCTCCTTCAGCGCGTTGGGCACCATGACGCCGTAGGTGTCGAAGAAATAGGTCCCTGTGAACTGCACGCCCGACTTGGATTCGCGCGCCAGCGTCCAGGTGATTTGCGAGAAGGACAGATCCACCTCGCCCGACTGAACTGCCACCAGGCGCTGGGCCGGCGTGAGGTTGATGAACTTCACCTTGTTCGCATCGCCCAGTACCGCGGCGGCCGTGGCGCGGCACAGGTCCGCATCCAGGCCGCGCATGACGCCGGTGCTGTCGGGCAGCGAGAAGTTGGGCGAGCTTCCGATCACGCCGCAGTTGAGTACGCCGCGCGCCTTGACCGCTGCCAGCGTGGGCGAAGACGCCGGCGCCGGCGCTGGAGCCGCTGCTGCCTGCGCGAAGGCAACGTGGCCGGCGGTGAGCAGCAGGCTGGCCAGTGCAAGGCGGCGGGCGTGCGGGTGGGGCATGGTGAGACTCCTCGAGATGTCGAAGGCGATGCTGGTTCAGGAGGCCGCGAGCACTTCTGCCAGTGCGGCAGCGCATTGCTCGATGTCCTGGCTGCTGTTGTAGAAATGGGGCGAGACACGCACGCCCTCGCCACGCGCGGAGACGCTGATGTTTCGCTCGGCCAGGCGCAGCCGCGCCGCTTCGCCGTCCGGCGCGCGAAAGACGAAGATGCCCGCGCGCTGCGCACGCGGGGTGACGAGGGAAAGGCCAAGCCGATCGGACTCGGCGATGAGCTGGTCGCCCAGCGCCCGCACGCGCGCATGGATGGTGTTCCAGCCGATTTCCTCGAGCAGGTCCAGCGTCGCGTCGAGTCCGTACAGTGCGGGCGTGTTGACGTGCGCGTACTGCAGCTGCCGCGCATCGTCCATGTTGGCGTAGCCCTGCCAGGCCGGTGCCATGGCCTCGCGGGCGCGCGGCGAAGTCACCAGGATGCCGAAGCCGAAGCCGGAAAGCATCCACTTGAAGAAGGACGATGCGTAGATGTCGACATCGGCCAGGTGGGTGGGCACCGCGCCCAGGGCCTGGATGCCGTCTACCATGAGCAGCGCACCGCGCTCGCGGCAGTGCCGGCCAAGCGCTGCCAGATCCAACGTGGTGCCGGTGCTCGAATGCGTGTGCGAGACGACGAGCACGCGCGTGCCGGCGCTCACCGCGTCCATCAGGCGGGCCTGCCGCTCATCCTCGCGCGGGATGGGCACGTGCATCACCTCGGCCCCTTCGCGCTCGGCGGCCTTCCAGATGCGGATGACGGAGGGGAACTCGTCCTGTGCGCACACGATGCGGTCGCCGGCGCGGAACTCGATGCTGTTCGCCGCCAGGTTGAGCCCCTCGGTGGTGTTGGAGACGAAGGTGATGTCTGTCGGTGTCACGCCCAGCCACTGCGCAAGCCGCGCGCGAACCTTGTTCGTCCTGGCCCACCACTCGGGTCGCGCGTCGTAGCCGCGGCTCTTCACGTCTTCGTAGAAGCGCGCCACGGCCGCGCCGTGGCCCTTCCAGCAGAGTCCCGCGGCGGCCGTGTCGAGGTAGACGCGCTGCGCGACATAGGGAAAGAACTCGCGTATTCGAGCGCTCGAGTCGACGACTGAGATGGGCGCCATACTGGGTTGATCTGGGTTGATCTGGGTTGATATTTAGTTGAAACGAATCAACAAGCTGTTTAAGATGCAATTTAAATGCGAGCACCACGGGTGTCAAGCCAATCCAGGGAAAGAAAAGACCGCATGGAGAACTTCGAGGGATGAGCAAGCGCGCGCCCAGACTTCCGCCCGAGGTGCAGCGTGAGCGCGAGGTGATCCTGTCCGCACTCGGCACTGTCGTGCCTATGCTGGGCGCCATGGTGGGCGATCACATCGAGGTGGTGCTGCACGACCTGACTCGGCCCGAATGCTCGGTGCTGCGCATTGCCAACGGCCATGTCACCGGGCGCGGGCCCGGCAGCCCGGTGCTGGCCGGGCCGGGCAACGACAAGGCCCTGGCCATCCTGGCCAATGGCAAGGCGCTGGCGCAGCCGGCCGAGCACGTGTCGGTGTTTCCCTATCCGACCTTTGCGCGCGACGGTCGCTCGCTAGTGTCTGCCACGGCGATGTTCCGCGATTCGCTGGGCCACACCTTTGCCGCCCTGTGCCTGAACGCGGACTTTCACAGTATCGAGACTGCGCGGGCGCTGCTCGCGCGCATGTTGCCCTCGAGGAACGACACCGAGAAAGAGCCCAAGGTCGAAGTGCTCGACACCGAGGCGTTGATGCTCGACATCATCTCCAGCGCGGTGCGCCGCTATGGCAAGCCCGTGCAGAAAATGGACAAGGAGGAGAAGACGGCGGCCGTCGAGATGATGCTCGAGCGGGGACTCTTCATGGTCCGCGGCGGTGTCGAACGCGCCGCTGCTGCCCTTGGCGTGACCCGCTTCACCATCTACAACTACCTGGATGGCGTGAAGGCGCGCCGGGGCGAGACGACTGGGGTGAATGGTCGTGGAGGAAGAGGCTGAGTCCGGAGATGCAGCAGTCAACACGGCAACGCCGAGCATGGCGTCCCGAACGTCCAGACGCCGTCCCGCTCCACGAACCTCGCTACGCGGTGTTCCTCCTTGTCCTCCTTCTTCAAGTCTCGCTCCGTGAAGCGGAACAGGAGCGCGCGCTCCGTCATGCACCGCGTGTCATGGATATCGCCTGGCAGATACACCTGGACTTGTCCCGGTCGCATCACGCTCGAATCACGTCTCACCAGTCGAACGCTGCCGTCCGGGTTCACCACGCGGCCATAGGTTGTCATCTCGATTTCACCGTGTTGAATCGCGTACATGACCCATCCTCGGCCGTGGTCGTGCGGCGGCCTGTAGAGCCCTGCGTACTCCGTGTGCGCCAGGAGCACGAATC
The DNA here is from genome assembly GCF_056395305.1 of Variovorax sp. 10L426. NCBI lineage: Bacteria > Pseudomonadati > Pseudomonadota > Betaproteobacteria > Burkholderiales > Comamonadaceae > Variovorax > Variovorax sp. 10L426. The sequence continues at coordinate 365,649 of NZ_JBFTJF010000001.1, forward strand.
CGTGCGTCGCGTCCCGATACAACTCCTTGTTGGCCTGAGCTTCCCGATGCAACGCCGCCAACCACTCCTCCGTGCCGGGCGCCTGGAGGAGGTTCTCCAAGTGCCGGCGACAACCGGAAATCACCTCGTCGCCGAGAGGTCCCCAGACCGACTTGATCCCTTCGATCGATGCTTCCAACGTATGGGTGGCCATGCTTGATTCCTTCGGTTTCAGCTCGAACGAAAAACTGTTCGAGCACGTGAGGGGAACGATAGAACTTCGCCTGAAATAGCGGAAGACGCAGCGGTTGCAACTTATTCGTGCGTCTGACGCCATGTCATGCAGTTGGTGCTAGGGTCCGGGCATGTCCGCGCCCGACCTGAATCTGCTTGTCACCCTGCATGTCCTGCTTGCCGAAGGCAGCGTCGCGCGCGCGGCCCGGCGCTTGCGGCTGAGTTCATCGGCGATGAGTCGCGCGCTCGCGCGACTACGGGAAACGACGGGAGACCCGCTGCTGGTCCGGGCCGGACGCGGCTTGGTGCCCACACCCCGCGCGCTCGAATTGCGCGAGCGCGTGAGTCGCCTTGTTCAGGATGCCGAGGCGGTCCTGCGCCCTGCCGAGGCGCTGAATCTCAAGGAGCTCGTCCGGACGTTCACGCTGCGGACCAGCGAAGGCTTCGTCGAGACCTTCGGCCCCGGCCTTCTCGAGCGGGTCGCTGAGGAAGCGCCCGGTGTGCGCCTGCGTTTCGTGCAGAAGACCGACAAGGAGAGCACCTCCCTTCGGGACGGCACTGTTCAACTGGAGACCGGCGTCATCGGTGAGACGACAAGCCCCGAAGTGCGTGTGCAGGCGTTGTTCAGGGATCGCTTCATTGGCGTCGTGCACTTCGGGCATCCGCTGTGCCATGGAGAGATCACACCGGAACGCTACGCGGCTGGAAGGCACGTTCTCGTATCGCGGCGCGGATTCGACAAGGGCCCGATCGACGAGGCACTGAAGCCATTCGGCCTCGAACGGGAAATCGCGACCGTCGTCGGCGGCTTCTCGACGGCATTGGCACTGGCGCGGGCCTCTGACTTGATCGCAAGTGTTCCCGAGCGCCACACCGCAGGCCTGCGCGGAGGGCTGCACAGTTTTCCGCTCCCATTCTCCGGACCGGAGGTCGCTGTGTCATTGCTTTGGCACCCGCGAATGGACGGCGATCTTGCGCATCGATGGCTGCGCGGCCGCGTGAGGGATGCTTGCGCAGACATCACGGAATCGCGACGGGTCAAAGGTGCGCCTTGACGATCGTTTCGCTGCGCGTCGGGTCATCGCCGCCCTATACCCAGGCTTTCTCGCCAGCCCAGTCCACCGCCATTGCCGCCCATTTGGATACCGATTGCCGTCGTACCGCTGGGACTACCGCCGAGGGTGATGGTCGCGGCCCCACTCTGAGTGCCCACCCCTGCACCTGAAGGAGCGAGCGGCGAGGCAAGGCCAACAGCACTAACCGCGCTCCCCGCACCGTTGCCGGACAACGCCGGACCAAAGTCGACAGCACCGGGCGACCCGCTTGGCGCTGTGCCAGAGCCACTCGCGAGATCCGCGGGACGCGTCGGCCAGTCCTGAGCAGCGCACGGGGCGACCCATCCAGCCGTTGTCATTGCAATCAGCATCAACACTGCGCCTTGGAATTCTTGTGTCATTTGCGCCTCTTGGAAGGAGTCCGGACGATCCGGCGCAAAGTGTACAAATCGTTCTCCAAAAGGTCGCCAAGGGAATCGCAACGAATGGTTGCACCGCCGCTTGTCACCTCGATAAATGGGCACTCACTGACAGGCGAATTGCGGCGCGGGCCCATCAGCAGATTCTTGCGAACCTGATTACCTGTTCAGGTACGTCCGAAAGGTGCCTTGCACAATGCAAAAGTGGAACTCGCTCGCTTTCGTCGCCGTGTCGCATCGCACTTTTCATGGTGGTGCTTTGCGGGCCTCTTGCTGTCTGTCCTCCAGCCCTTTTTGTTCATCCATTTCCAGCGCGACGGGTGGGAGGACGAGCCCGGCTTCCGTGTTCGCAACGTAGAGGCGATGGCGTTGTTTTCGCCAGATGTCAGGGCCGAGCACAGTCTCGATCTCGAAACCACGCTCTATGCACCGGCAGGCGCGCACATCGATGTTCCTGACACCTTCACGCATGGCCTCGATGCACTGATGGCGCTGGTCCTCCTGCTGCTGCCGTTGACGGTGGCCTTGGGCAGGATTCTGGTGCCGTCGGATTCGATCGTCCATGAACGCATTCTGTTCACGAGCGGCGCCCCGCCGCCCAAGGCGCCCTGGCGAAGGCAACCGCCCGAGACTGCTCCTCCCCTGACGGCCTGACAAGCGACGTCGCCTGACGTCGAGTCCCTGCTGCGCCCAGGCGCAGCTGGATTCCTTGTTCCAGGTCAAAAAGGGGGTATCCATGTCTTCATTCCTTGCGCGTGCCCTGGGCTGGGCGAACGCGTTTTTTGAGCAGTCGCGCGCGCGTGCCGCCCGTTGGGCGAGAGCCTCGCATTGGCCGATCGCGTTGCTACACGTCCCGGCCCGTGCGGGCCGTATCAAGGCCGCTCCGAAGCGGGCCTTGCTGATCCTGGCTTTCGCGCTTTGGGGCGGTACAGCGGGCGCTGGAGGGGGACCGCTTGGAATCGATCACGTGTTGGCCTTCGACCAGAGTGGCATTTGGGCGCGTCGCTACCAGACAGGCCTTGCATACGGTGTTGTCGTCTTCGAGTTGGCTGGTGCCGTGTGGCTCGGCAACGACGACGAATTCGGTCACGTGCTCTGGCAATCCGTGGATGCGTCCGTCGCATCTGCGGTGGGAGTGGAAGCTCTCAAACTCGCAACGGGGCGGCCGCGGCCCATCACAGGCGAGGGCCCGGACGCTTGGTTCAAGGGTCGCGGCAACCAGAGCTTCCCGAGCGGAGAAGTGGCGCTACAGGCGAGCTTCATCACGCCGATCATCGTCAACTATGCGGATCGATACCCGTGGGTCTGGGCGCTGGAGGTCCTGCCTCTCTACGATGGGGTCGCGCGGATGAAAAGCCAAGCCCATTGGCAGACGGACGTGCTGGCAGGTTGGGCGATCGGCAGCGCGGTGGGCTACTGGATGACGCTCCAAGACACGCCCTTTTCGGTGATGATCTTGCCGCGGGGGCTGACGATCGGATATTCCAAGCGGTTTTAGCCGCGGTGAGGAATGTCCTGGCAAGCCGGAGCGAGTAGCCCGCATCAGGCGAGCTGCGCGTCGAGCAACCGCGCCACGTGAACCGCTTCGCGCTGCGCTCCGTCGGCGATCTGGTGACGGCAGCTGGTGCCGTCGGCCACCACGATGGCGTCGGGGTTCTGGCGCACAGCGGGCAGCAGGGTGGCTTCCGCCATCTGCATCGAGACCTCGTGGTGAGAAGCCTCGTAGCCGAAGCTGCCGGCCATGCCGCAGCATGAACTTTCGATCAACTCCGGCTTGGCGCCGGGGATCAGCTTGAGCACGTCGAGGATCGGACTGACTGCGCCGAAGGCCTTCTGGTGGCAGTGCCCGTGCAAGAGGATCGGCTTGTCGACCGCTTTGAGCGCCACCTGGAAGCGCCCGGCCTTCGCCTCACGGGCGATGAATTCCTCGAACAGCAGCGCCTGGCCTGCGACTGTCTCGGCCTTCGCGCCCAGGCCCATGACCAGCGTCTCGTCGCGCAAGGTCAGCAGGCATGAGGGTTCGAGCCCCACGATCGCGATGCCTGCATCGGCCAACGGCAGCAGTGCGTCGATCAACGCACCGGCCCTGGCCTTGGCCTCGTCGACCATGCCATTGGCGAGATAGGTACGACCGCAGCAGTGGTGGCCTCCATCCTTCCGCACTGTGTGCAGCGAGTAGCCGGCGGCCTTGAGCACGCGCGCGGCAGCCAGCGCGTTTTCGCTCTCGAAGGTTCCGTTGAAGGTATCGACGAAGAGCACGGCAACCTTGCGACCTTCGCGCGCCGCGGCAAGCGCCTGTTCACGGCTCGCGAACATCGAAGGATCGCTGGCGCGCCAGAAGGTGTCGCTGCGCCACTCGGGCAGCGAGCGCTTCGCGGAAAGCCCCAGCACCTTCTCGCCCAGCCAGCGCGCACCCGGCACGGTGTTGCGCAGGTTGAGCAGCCACGGCACGCGGCTGGCCACGTGGGCGTAGTCCGGCAGCCGGGCGATGAGCTTGTCCCTGAGCGTGTGGCCGTGCTTCTTCTTGTAGTGCGACAGGAACTCGATCTTCATCTTCGCCATGTCGACGCCCGTGGGGCAATCGCGCTTGCAGCCCTTGCAGCCGACGCACAGGTCCATCGTCTCGTGCATGGCTTCGCTGGTGAAGGCGTCGGGCCCGAGCTGGCCGGAGATCGCGAGGCGCAGTGTGTTGGCGCGGCCGCGCGTGAGGTGCTGCTCGTCGCGCGTCACGCGGTAGCTCGGGCACATCGTGCCGGCGTCGAATTTGCGGCAGTGGCCGTTGTTGTTGCACATCTCCACGGCCTTGGCGAAGCCACCCGTGATGTCGCCGCCGGTGCCTGGGGCCGTTGTCACTTCCGTCACCGGGTCGGCCTGCACGTTCCATGCGGACCAGTCGAGGACCGGCGTGAGCGGGATGCGCTTGTAAGGCCTTGGCGCAGTCGCCGGCGCAAAGCGGAACAGCGCGCCATCGTCCATCTTTGGCGGATCGATGATCTTGCCGGGGTTGAAGAGATTGATCGGGTCGAGCTTCTGCTTGATGGAGCGGAAGGCTTCATTGATGGCCGGACCGAACTGCCACTCGATCCATTCGCCGCGGCACAGGCCGTCGCCGTGTTCGCCGCTGAAGGCGCCCTTGAACCTTCGCACCAGCGCGCTTGCTTCCTCGGCAATCGCGCGCATCTTGGCCGCGCCGTCGGTGCGCATGTCCAGGATCGGCCGCACGTGCAGCGTGCCCACCGAAGCGTGCGCGTACCAGGTGCCGCGGCTTCCATGCTTGGCGAACACTTCGGTGAGCCCGTCGGTGTATTCCGCCAGATGCTCCAGCGGCACCGCGCAATCCTCGATGAAGCTCACCGGCTTGCCGTCGCCCTTGAGGCTCATCATGATGTTGAGGCCCGCCTTGCGCACCTCCCACAGGTTCTTCTGCGGCGCGTCGTCGCGCATCTCGACCACGCTTCCCGGCAGGCCGAGTTCGCCCATCAGGTCGACGAGATCCTTCAGCTTCGGCAGCAGCGATGCCTTGTCACTACCCGAAAACTCGACCAGCAGGATCGCGGCGGGATGGCCGATCAACGCGGTCTCGACGGTGGGCCGGAAGGCGGGGTTGGCAAGGCTCAGCTCGATCATCGTGCGATCGACCAGCTCCACCGCGCTCGGGCTGAGCTTCACGATGTGCTGCGCCGAATCCATCGCGGCACGGAAGCTCGGGAAGTTGACGACGCCCAGCACCTTCGCGCGCGGCAGTTCGGAGAGCTTGAGCGTCAGGCTGCGCGTGTAGGCCAGCGTGCCTTCGGCGCCGATCAGCAGGTGCGCGAGGTTGACGCTGCCGTCCGCCGTATAGGGCTTCTCGCTCTGGTTGTCGAAGATGTCGAGGTTGTAGCCGGCGACGCGACGCAGCACCTTCGGCCAGTTCGACTGGATCTGGCTGCGGTGCTGCACCGCCAGTTGCTTCACGTGCAGCGCGATGTCGCTCGCCCGCGCGCCCAGCTTCGACACCGGCCCGAAGTCCACCAGTTCGCCGTCGGACAGCCATGCGCTCGCGCCTGCCACGTTGTGCACCATGTTGCCGTACGCGATGGAGCGCGAGCCGCAGGAGTTGTTGCCCGCCATGCCGCCGAGCGTGGCCTGCGCGCTGGTGGACACATCGACCGGATACCAGAGGCCGTGCGGCTTGAGTTGCGCATTCAGGTGATCGAGAACGATGCCCGGCTCCACCGTGACGGTGCGGCCTTGGAGATCGAGATCGAGCACGCGCCGGAAATGCTTGCTGTTGTCGATGACCAGCGCGGCGCCGGTGGTCTGGCCGCATTGGCTGGTGCCACCGCCGCGTGCCAGCACCGGCACCTTGAGGTCGCGCGCCACGTCGATGGCAGTCGCGATGTCGCGCTCGGTCTTCGGCACCAGGACGCCGACCGGCATGATCTGGTAGATCGACGCATCGGTCGCATAGCGGCCGCGTGATGCGTCGTCGAACAGCACCTCGCCTTGCGTCTCGGCCACCAAGCGTCTTGCCAGCGCCTCGCAGGTCTCGTTAGGGGGCAGGACGGTGCCGGCTGGCTGGAGATGGCTCGCGGGCTCGATGCGCATGGGTGGGACTTCAGGTCTTGGCCGCGTTGGACCGTGGATAGATTTCGCCGGCGCGCAGGAGCTCCAGCACGGTGTCGCGCTTGCGGTTCAGGTGCTCGATCAGCACCTGGCGCATCGCGGCGGGGTCGCGGGCACCGAGGGCTTCGATCATCCGTTCGTGCTCGGCCACCGCACCAGCCCACTTGGCTTCGTTCTGGTTGGTGCGAAAGCGCAGCGACTGCACGCGCGCGTTGATGGACCGGTAGGTGCTCGTCAGCACCGGGTTCTTGGCCGCGTCGTTGATCGCGGCGTGAATGCGGGCGTTGATGCGGTAGTAGCCGGAGAGGTCTCGGCGCGCGAAGCAGGCCATCATTTCGTAGTGCAACGCACGCAGCTCGGCCAGCTCTTCGTCGGTGACGCGCTGCGCCGCCAGTTCGCCGGACAAGGCTTCGAGCGTCGAGAGCAGTTCGAAGGTATTGACCACATCCGCCTCGGTCAGCTTGACGGCGACCGCGCCCCGGTTGGGCAAAAGGTCGACCAGTCCCTCCGCGGCCAGCAGCTTGATCGCTTCGCGCAACGGCGTGCGCGAGACGCGCAACTGCTCGCACAACTCGCGCTCGTTGAGCTTGGCGCCGGGCGCGATCTGACCTTCGATGAGCATCGTGCGCAGCCGCGACGCCACCTGGTCATGCAGCGCGAGACGCGAGATTTCGATGATTTCCGCCATGGGTTCATTTCCTTGAGTTGCATTTTGAATGCAAAGTTTTGGCCCCTCAAGCGATTGGCTTAGGGGATAACCATCATCCACATTTGTCTTTTGAATGCAAAACTGCCGGCGAAAGGACGGCCACATGCTTCAACTCGACTCTCATCCCACCGGTAGGCATTTCCTGCAGATTCCGGGCCCGAGCCCGGTGCCCGACCGCATCCTGCGCGCGATGAGCCTGCCGACCATCGACCATCGCGGGCCCGAATTCGGCGCGCTCGGCCGACGGGTGCTGACGGGCATCCGGAAGATCTTCAAGACGCAGCATCCCGTGATCATCTATCCGGCGTCCGGCACCGGCGCCTGGGAGGCCGCGCTGTCGAATACGCTGAGCCCCGGCGATCACGTGCTGATGTACGAGACCGGCCATTTCGCCTCGCTGTGGCAGAAGATGGCCACCCGACTGGGCATCTCGACCGAGTTCCTGGCCTTCAACGGCACTGACGAGCAACTGCCGCAGGCACCGGGTTGGCGCCGCGGCGTGCAGGCCGATCTGATCGAGGCGCGCCTGCGCAAGGACACGGAGAAGAAGATCAAGGCCGTGTGCGTGGTGCACAACGAGACCTCGACCGGTGTCACCTCCGACATCGCCTCCGTGCGCCGCGCCATCGATGCGGCGGGCCACCCGGCCCTGCTGATGGTCGACAGCATCTCCGGCCTCGCCAGCGCGGACTTCCGCCACGACGAATGGGGCGTGGACGTCACCATCAGCGGATCGCAAAAAGGGCTGATGCTCCCGCCGGGCATCAGCTTCAACGCCATCTCGCCGCGCGCCCTCGAAGCCGCGAAGAGCGCGAAGCTGCCGCGCTCGTTCTGGGCTTGGGACGAGATCGTCGAGATGAACAAGGACGGCTACTGGCCCTACACGCCCAACACCAACCTGCTCTATGGCCTCTCGGAGGCGCTGGACATGATCCTCGGCGAGGGCCTGAACAACGTCTTCGCGCGCCACCAGCGGTGGGGCGCCGGCGTGCGCGCAGCGGTGAATGCATGGGGACTGCCGATCCAGTGCGCCGACCCGGCCGTGTACTCGCCGGTGCTCACCGGCGTGATCACGCCCGAAGGCGTCGATGCGGACGCGGTGCGCCGACTCATCCACCAGCGCTTCGACCTGTCGCTGGGCACGGGGCTGGGCAAGCTCAAGGGCCGCATGTTCCGCATGGGCCACCTCGGCGACAGCAACGACCTGACGCTGGTCGCCATGATCGCCGGCGTCGAGATGGGTCTGAAGCTCTCCGGCGTGAAGCTCGCCGGCAGCGGCGTGCAGGCCACGATGGACTATTTCGCCGGCCATGTCGCGCCGGCCGCCCTGCAGAAGGCGGCCTGAGCGCAGGCGCGTTCATTCAAAAAACGGAGACAACATGCAACGACGTTCCTTCATCCAGGCCGCAGGCGCGGCCGCAGCCACCCTCGGCGTGCCCAGCGTGTTCGCGCAGGAGTGGCCCTCCGGCCCCGTGCGCATCGTGGTGGGCTTTCCGCCGGGCGGCGGCACCGACGCACTGGCCCGCGTGGTCGCTCAGAAGCTGTCCGTGATGTGGAACCAGTCTGTCATCGTCGACAACAAGGGGGGCGTCGCAGGCGTGCTCGCGGCCGAATACGTGGCGACGCAGCCGGCCGACGGCAGCACGCTGCTGATGGCGCACATCAACAGCCATGCGCTGGCGCCCAGCCTGCAGCCCAAGCTGCGCTACAACGTCGAGCGCGACTTCGTTCCGATCGTGCTGGTCGGCGTCACGCCCAACCTGCTGATCGCGAGCCCCACGCAGAAGGCCTTGACGGTGAAGGACATCGTCTCCCTGTGCGCCGCGGAGCCCGGCAAGGTGAGCTTCGGCTCGGCCGGGGCCGGTTCCGCGCAGCATCTGGCGCTGGAAATGTTCAAGCTTCAGGCCAAGGTCGACGCGCTGCATGTGCCCTACAAAGGCAGCGGGCCCTTGCTGGCCGACCTGATGGGCAGCCAGATCCAGTACAGCTTCGAGACGATGACGGCGGCCACGCCGCACGTGAAGAGCGGCAAAGTGATCGGCGTCGCCCAGACGCGGCTCAAGCGCGCCAAGGGCCACCCGACCATTCCGACCATGCAGGAGCAAGGCTTCGACGGCTTCGAAGCGACCACGTGGTACGGCCTCGCCGGCCCCGGCAAGCTGCCCGCCGGCATCGCCGACAAGATCAATCGCGACGTCAATACGGTGCTTGCCATGCCCGACGTGCAGGAGCGGCTCGACACTTACGGTGCCGAGGACGGCGGTGGCTCGCGGGAGAAGTTCGCCAAGTTCATTTCGAGCGAGATCGACAAGTGGGCGCGCGTCGTCAAGGACGGCAAGGTGAAGGTCGACGCATGACCGACCTGTCCGGCCGGAATCCAGGGTTGCATCGCGACGATCGGTGTATGCCGTCTCGCTTTGATCCTGGCAACTGACTCGCGCACCCAGTCAAATGGAATACGCCTGACAGGGGCTCCTAGGCCGAAAAAGACGGCCACTGCACGGGGGAGGGTGAGTAATATGGAAGTTGTTTGCAGCCAGATTCCACGATGCCCGATGCCAGCGGAGTTACCTCTTTGCGGCGCACAAAGATCTTGTTCAGGTTCCTGCTGCTGTGCGTCGCGAACCTGTTCGTCTCGTCGTTTGCCTGCGCGCAATCTACCGACGCCACGTCGGCCTGGGCGCGGTCCAACAGCGTCGTCGGCATCGTCGAGGGCGACGTTGCGCTGATCCGCCAGACCACGCGCTACTCGCTCGCCGAGGGCGTGGTCTTGAATGAGCAGGACATCATCGAGTCAGGACCCGGCGCATTTGCCCAGATCGAACTGCCCGGCGGCGTCCTTGTCGGTATTGGTGAATCGACGCGGCTGATGCTGCGGCCTCGCGTCGGCAAGGGGCTGACGGCGCCGCCGCTCTATCTGCTCGAGGGCTGGCTCAAGACCAGCGCCAACGGGGCCTTCGGCTACGTCGGCCCCAGCGTCGAGGTCGCGACCCAAGCCGCCACCACCGTCATCCACACCAAGGGCGCGCAGTACGAACTGTTTGTCGAAACCGGCAGCGCCAAGCTGACGCTGCGTGATGGCACGCAGACGATTGCGCAATTGGCCAGCGGCGATTTCGCGCAGCGGCGTGAAGGGAGCAGTCCGACGGTCGGCGCGCGCGCCACGCCCGAATTCCTGAGCAAGGTGCCGCGCCAGTTCCGCGATCGGCTGCCCGCACGCGGTGAGCAGTTCGCCAAGCGCAACGTCGCACCCAAGCCGCGCGGCGATGTCACGTACGCCGATGTGGCCGCGTGGCTGCGCACCGAACCGGCGCTGCGGCTGCAGCTGCTGCCGCTGTGGAAGTCGCGCGCGGCCGCCGACCTGAGCTTCCGTGCGGGCGCCAAGGCGGACTTGGCACAGCACCCCGAATGGGAGCCCTATGCCGACCCGGAGGGTTATGCGCGCCGCCTGGCCGAAGAGGCCGAACGTCGCCGTGCGCGGGAGGCCGCGGCTGCAGCGGCGCGGGCCAACCGGGCAGCGGCAGCCGCCGCCGCAGCCGCAGCAGCCGCTGCGGCCGCACCTGCGGCTTCAGCCGCACCCACACCTGTACCGGCAGCCTCGGGCGGCACCAGCGCCGGGCGGGGCAAGTCTCAGTGAACCGTCCCACGTCGTGCCGCAACTCAACGACCAGTGACAGCCAGGACTGGAGAATCCCATGAGCCTTCTATTCAAGTTCAATCTGATCTTCCTGGTGGTCTTCGTCGGCGGCGTGGCCGGCGCGGGCAAGATTTCCCATGACCTGCTTCAAAGCAACGCCAAGCAGGAAGTGCTCAACCAATCGCGCCTGACCATGGAAAAGGCGCTGGCGATTCGCGCCTACACCAATGACCAGATCCGCCCGTTGCTTGAAACGCAGATGAAGTACACCTTCCTGCCCCAGACAGTGCCAGCCTATTCCGCCACGGAAGTGCTGGCGACGCTGTCCAAGAGCTTCCCCGACTACACCTACAAGGAAGCGACCCTCAATCCGACCAACCCGCGCGATCGTGCGGTCGACTGGGAAGCCGACATCGTGAATCGTTTTCGCAGCCAGGCCGATCAGAAGGAGTTCGTTGGTGAGCGCGAGTCGGGCACCGGGCGGGCGCTCTACATTGCGCGCCCGATCCGCATTACGAACGCTGCCTGCCTGGCATGCCACAGCACGGTCGAGGCGGCGCCGCACACCGTGATCGACAAGTACGGGCCGGCCAACGGCTTCGGCTGGCAGATGAACGAGGTGATCGGCGCGCAGGTCGTTTCGGTGCCCATGTCGGTGCCGCTGGCGCGCGCCGAACAGACTTTCAAGGTCTTCATGGGTTCGCTCATCGGCATTTTCGTGGCCATCGGCATCGTGCTGAATGTGATGCTCTACCTGCTCGTGATCCGACCGGTGACGGCGCTGTCGAAGGTGGCCAACCGCGTCAGCCTGGGCGAATCCGATGTGCCGGAATTCCCGACGCGTGGCCGCGACGAAATCGGGATCCTGGCGAATTCGTTCACGCGCATGCGCCGCAGCCTCGATCAGGCCATCAAGATGATCGACACCTGAGGTCCGTCACCCGTATGTCGCCGCCCACCCATGTCGGTCCATACCCGATCCGTGGCGTGATCGGCTCGGGCGCGATGGGCGTCGTGTACCTGGCGCACGATCCGGGGATCGACCGTGCGGTGGCGATCAAGACGATCCACCGCCGCCTGCTCGAATCGGGCGACGACCTGAGCGTGGCGGCGCGCTTTCGCGTGGAAGCCAAGGCGGCGGGGCGGCTGAACCACCGCAACATCGTCCCGATCTACCAGTTCGGCGAAGACGACGACTGCGCGTACATCGTCATGGAATACGTTGCCGGACGAAACCTGCGCGACTATGTCCAGGCGCCGCGCAAGCTCGAGGTGCCGCAGGTGCTGTGCGTGATGATGCAACTGCTCGACGGCTTGCACTACGCCCACGAGCGCGGCATCGTGCACCGGGATATCAAGCCGGCGAATCTCCTGATTGCTGATGATGGGTGCCTCAAGATCACCGATTTCGGCATAGCGCGAACCGAAACGTCGAATCTGACGCGCGCCAATTCGATCGTCGGGTCGCCCGGCTACATCGCGCCCGAGCAGTACACGGACCGCGAGATCGACCGCCGCGTCGATGTTTTCTCGGCGGGCGTGCTGCTCTATCGGATGCTGAGCGGGACGACGCCATTTGTCGGCACGGACGACGCGATCATGTACAAGATCGTCTACGAGCCACACAAGCCGCTGAGCGAATTGACGAACGACCCCGTGCACAAGCCGTTCGATGCAGTGCTGGACCGGGCGCTGGCGAAGGATCCGGCGCAACGCTATCCGAGCGCGATGGCGATGCGAACGGCGCTGGTGGCGCTCGCCACGGAGACGTTGCCGGAGGTGCTCCCGGCCCATATGCTGATGCCGCCTCTCCTCGAAGGCCAAGAGGCGAGCCCGGCCCCCCCGAAGGTGCGCGACGCGTCCGACATCCCCGCGCCCAATCTGCCATTCGTGCCGACGGTGCCCGACTCGACGCGGATCCCCCTGGCACCCTCGAAGTCGCAGCCCGGCACAAGCCCGCCTTCGATCCCCCCGCCCACCGGATGGGACACCGCCGCGCTGGCCGGGGTCGAACGCGAACTGGCCGAGCACGTGGGCGCGGTGGCGCGCGTACTGGTGCGTCGTGCCGCGCGCGGGTTGTCCTCGCTGGCGGAAGTGCGCCATGCCGTTGCCGGTGCGATCGTGGACATTGAAGCGCGCGAGCGCTTCCTGGCCAAGGCCGGCGCGCCGCCGACCCATGGCGCGGTTTCGGCAGCTGCCCCTGGTTCCCAGGCCTCGAGAGTCGACGGCGCAGCGCTGAGCGGCGCGCCGATGCGCGAAGGCGATGTCGACAAGGCAGCGGCCGCGCTGCTTTCCTCGATGGGTCCCATTGCGCGGATCGTCGCGAAGCGCTGCGCCGCGAAATCGACCACCCGCGAGCAATTCGTCTCCAGCATCATGGAACAGCTCGCGCCAACCGTCGATGCCCGCCGTGTGCTGGCCGACCTGTGGCGAGCCTTGGGCTGAATTCGAACGGACCTACCGTGATCGCGCTGCATGTCATGCGCCGCCCCGGCGCCACCGAGCCCGATGCGACGGCGCTTCCGCTACCGCCCGAGGGCCTCATCATCGGCCGTTCTCTCGAATGCGACCTGGTGCTGGCCGACCCGCTGCGCGGGGTCTCGCGCCAACACGCACAAGTCGCCATGGTCGGCCAGGACGCGCGCGTGCGCTGCATCAGCAGCACCACCCCCTTGTGGGTGAACGGCACGCAGCTTGCCCCGGGTGACCAACTGGCCCTGTCGGTGGGCGATCGCCTGCGCATCGGCGGATTCGAGCTCGCTGTCGAGTCCGTCGCGGCGCCCGCTGCGCCGCGCGCGCGTCTGGATCGCTGGTTCGATCTGGACGACGCGCTCGATCCGCTCGCCGCGCAATCGCCGCTGCCCGCCCTGGCGCCGCCGCCCGAGGCGGCGTCAGCGAGCGCGGTCGTGTCCTGGAAGACGAGTGGGCTGTCCGTGCGAACCGGCACACCGATTGTGAACAGCGCGCCCTCGATGCCGCCGGCTTCGCCGCCCGTGCAAGCCGCTGTATCGGCCGTGCCGGGGCCACCCACCGCTGTGGCAGCCGAATCGACGGCGCCGGCGCCTCTTTCGTCGACTTCGGCTTTGGCTGCCGAGGGCGGGTCGCGGGACCTGACCGAACTTGCAGCGGCATTCGCTCGCGGCGCCGGACTTGACGCCGCCCAAGTCCCGCTGTTGACGCTGGACTGGATGGAACATCTGGGCGCGCTGCTGAGGGCGACCGCCGAAGGCACGCTCGCGTTGCTGCAAAGCCGCTCGATCGCGAAACGCCACATGCGCGCCGAGGGTACGGTGATCGCGCCGCGCCACAACAACCCCCTGAAGTTCTCGCCGAACGCAACCGAAGCATTGACCCGCATGCTGCAGCGTGACCCGAGACCCGGGTTCCTCGACCCCGTGGCAGCGTTGCAGGACGCGAATCGTGACTTGCTGGTGCACCAGGTGGCGATGGTCGCCGGCATGCGCGCCGCGGTGTTCGAGCTCTTCTCCCGCCTGGGTCCCGAGGCCGCCGAGAACGCGGAGGGGCCGCCGCGCGGTCTTCATTCGCGCCTTCCCAGGCTCCGCGCCGCGGCGCTCTGGGAACGCCATCGCCTGCAGCACGCCCACCTGCTCGAGCACCTCGATGACGACTTCGAGACCATCTTCGGACGGGAATTCCTGCGCGCCTATGAGGCCCAGTCGCGTGTCAACGCCGACGATCCACCGCCGGAGCCTCCATGGCCCAACGCGCGTTGAACGTTTCGGTCGCGGCGCTCTCGCAAACCGGGCGGCGCGAGTGCAATGAAGACGCCTTCGGCTATTGGCTGGGCGCCGACTCCCTCGTCGCCGCCTTGTGCGACGGTGCGGGCGGGCACGGCGGCGGCCAGGCGGCCTCGCGCGCAGCCGTGACGCATGTGCTCGAAGCCTTCGCGCTCCAACCCGAGGTCAGCCCGAACGCGCTGAAACGGCTTGTCCGAGGGGCCAACGACGCAGTGGTCGCGCAGCAGGTTGCCGGCACCCTGACGGCCGACATGCGCACCACCATCGTCGTGCTGCTGCTCGACCTCCGCAGCGGCGCGGCGCTCTGGGCCCATGCCGGCGACTCGCGCCTGTACCGCTGGCATGACGCCCGATTGCTCGGGCGCACGCGTGATCAGAGCCTCGCGCAGAGCTTGCGCGATGCCGGGCTGAATGCGACCGACGCCGCCCCCGGGCAGTTGACTTCGGCGCTCGGCTCGCCCGAAGGCTTCGACTTCGAGGTCCTGGAGACGCCGCAGATGCTCGCTTCCCGCGATGCCCTGCTGCTGTGCAGCGACGGCCTCTGGTCGGCCTTCGACGATGCTGCCATGGCGAGCAGCCTGGCTGGCTGCAGCGGCGTCCAGGCCTGGCTCGATCGCCTCGAAGCGGGTGTGCAGCGAGCCGATCGCAGCGACCAGGACAACTATTCCGCGCTCGCGATCTGGTGCGAGGCCGGTTGAACACCGAGCAGTTCGAGCAGAAGTGCCGGCTCCGGTGGCCAAGCCGCAGGCCGCGCAGCGACATCGTGTGCGGCGGCGAGCGGCCACCAGAGGCTGGCCGGCTCCGGCGGCCAGGCCTCGGCAAGTTTGAATTCCCGCTCCGGACGGGGCGGCAAGGCGGCGATCGCAGCCTCGAGCGCTTCGGGTCCTTCCGAGACCGCGTCGAGCAGCGACGCGAGGCGTGCGGCGCTTTCGTCCGGTGAAGGCGCCGCGTTGAAGCGTTCCGCCAACGTCAGCGGAAAAGCGCGTCCGACACGATCGTGCGACGCCGTGATGATGCCGCACCAGATCTCGCCGGGCGCCGGCAGCGCCAGATAGCGCCATGGCGCGAAGGTACAGAGGCGTTCGCGCAGCGTGGTGGCGTCCAGCGTGGTCGCGGCGAGGGCGAGGCCGCGCTGCAGCCAGCCATCCCAGTCACTGCGCCAGCGTGCAGGCAGGCCGCGGCCGACGAAGTCTCCGCGCGCGGGTAATTTGCCATACCAGGACACGCGACGCGATGACGACTTCACCATGATGCCTGCGGACAATGGAAACCTGCCAGCTCCCGGAGGGTCCAGACATCGGCGTCGGGCGCCCCGGCTGCGCTCGCCTCGACGTCGAGGGTGCGTGTGTCGACGACGAAGGTCAGCCGCGCCGGTGCGCCGCGCTCGCCCTTCCAGTCGCCGTGCAGCAGCACCCGAAGCCAGGCGAACGGACCTTCATGGATTTCGGCGCCGACCCCGGTGGGGCCAGGCGGCAACACGCGCATCAGCACTTTTTGCGTCGAAGCCGGTCCCGGCCAGGCCAATTCCTTGGCACGCGGCGGGCCGTTTTCGAATCGCAAAAGCTGGCCATCGACATCGATGCTGAACTGCAGCAGCTCGGCATCCATGCGCTGCGGCGTGAGGCGCAGCTTGAGCTCGGGCATCGGTTCACCTTCGGGAAAGAACAGGCTGCCGATCGCCGCCGCCCGCTCGAATGCTTCCGAATTGCTCGCATTGGCGCCTGCGCTGCGCGCTTTCCACGGCCGGCTCGACGTGTCGACGCGTTCGGTCAACTGGTTGCGCCGGAATTCGTCGAACAGGCCGCCGGGTCCGAACAGGCGCGCAAAGTCGGACGGCGCCATGTCCCGCGCCGCGTTGGCACTGAACGGAAAGCGCTCACGCGTCAACGCGCTGCAAGTCTGCGCGAGTTCGACCAGGGCGGCGTCGAAACTCGGCTTGGCGCCGCCGCGCGAGCGAATCAATGTCCCGAGGTCGAGGTAAGCCTTCCGCAGCGCCGCCGGCGCGCCGGCAGCCTCGGTGCGCAACGTCGCGTCGAGTTCGGCACCGCCGGTCTCGTCGCGCTTGCCGGTGACCAGGGCGTGAAGGCGGTCAAGCGCTTGGGGTCCAGGCCCTGCCGCGTAGTCCCCGAGGGAGCCGAAGCGTGCACGCAGCGTGCCTTCGAAGGCGACCTCCGCCGCGCTACCGCCCTGTGAGGTCGCGCTGAACTCGTCGGCCAGGCGTGTCAGGAGGCGGCGCAGCGGCGAATCGGGCGCCGTGAGATCTGTTGCCTGGCGCGAGGCTTCACCCGCGTCGCTGCGGGGCGCCAGCACGAGGGCATCGAGTTGACGCGACCAGGCGGCGATCACGCGTTCGGCCTGGCGCTTGCCGACCTGCGCGGCGATTTCGTCGCGCCAGGCGCGGTCCTTCTGCAGTCGTCGAACTTCGCCGCCGGTGTCGCCGAGCACCCAGTCTGCCTCGCTCGCGAGCTCATCGAACGTCCCCTCGAGCGCCGGCACCAGATTGCGCCGCCAGTCGCCGGCGCTCGAATGCGCCGGCATCGGTCCGGCGCTCGAGGCTGCGAACACGAGAGCGCTGGCCGCGCCGAGGCGTGTCGGCAGATCCTGCGGCGGCTCGGGATCAGGAACGCGTCGCAGCAAGCGCTCGTGCACGCGTTGTGCCAGCGGCAGCGCCGCGAGGGCGCTGCGCGCCGCGCGCACGCCGGCATCGTCGGGGCGCATGGCCTCGGGCAACCCGTTGCGCTCGAGCAAGTTCTCGACATGGCGCGCCAACTCGCCGCGTTCACCAGCGCCGCTCGTTTGTGCCAGCGTCTGCTCGACCCAGCCGCGCAACTCGCCGCGGACCAGCCGTGTCGGGTTGGCGAGCATCAATGAGGCGCGCAGCGCCTCGTAGCGTGTCGCGCTGTCCTCGGCCTCGCGCAGGTCGCTGCGCAATCGCTCGATGAGCAGCGGCGCCAGACTCCGTTCGAGCATCTCCCGGTAGACCTGTTCCGCCGAGCGCGCCAGGCGCGGTCCCTGGAACAGGCCGAAGCCGAAGCCGGCGGGCGGTTGATCCGGGTCGATGCCGTCGTTCGCGGCCAGGTGCTCGAGCAGCGAATAAAGCGGCAGCACCTGCTCAAGAGCTGCCGATTCCAGGGGACCGATGCGCCGGGTCAACTGCTCGACACGCGCGCGCACGGCGTCGACATAGTCGAGGTTTCGTCGATAGCTCTGCCACCACAGGGCAGAGGTGGCGAGCAGCGCGGCACTGGCAAATGCGGCGCCGAACATGATGGCGCGCCGACGCAAACGCAGCCGCTGCAGTCGCTGACCTGCCAGGGGCGCCTCCGCGATCACCAGCCGCTTGAGCAACGCGCTCAGGAAAAACGACTTGCCACCGGCATCAGGGCGCGGCAGCGGCTTCAGCGCCAGGCCGTGACTGCGCGCGAGTTCGCCGATGACCCGATCGATCGGATTGCCCTCCTGTGTGCCACTCGTCAACGCGATCGAACGCAAGCGTTGCGCCGGTTCGGCTGCAATGTCCGCGAACGCCTCGCGCACGAATCCTTCGAGGGGCCCGAGCAGCGCCTTGAACTGTGCTGCAAACGCGTAGATCGGCAGACGGCGCTGCGGCGTCCGTTCATGCTGCAGCAACTCGGGACTGCGCTGTGTCAAGCGCTGCGCGAGGTCGTCGAGGCGCGTTCCGAGATCGGCCGGGAGGCCTGCAACATCGGCGTCGAACACCGCGCCCCAGAACTGCTCGCGCTGTGCGGCATCGAGATCGCCAAAGGTTTCGACAAAGCCGGAGAGCAGGTCGGCCTTGGTCACCAGCAGGTAGATCGGAAAGGTGAGATCGAGCTCGCGGCGCAGTTCTTCCAGGCGCGATGCGACGGCTGCCGACTGGCGCGCGAGTTCTGCGCCGCCTTGCAGCAGGTCGGGCACGCTGACGCTGACGATCACGCCATTGATGGGCTGCACGGGCCGGTGTCGGCGCAGGAGCGCGAGGAACTGCTGCCATTCCCCGGCGTCGACCGCGGCGTCGCTGTCCTGTGTCGTGTAGCGTCCTGCCGTGTCGATGAACACGGCGTCCTCGCTGAACCACCAGTCGCACTGGCGCGTTCCGCCGATCCCCGCGAGCGGGTCGCGTCCGAGCTTTTCGGCGAGCGGAAAGTGCAGGCCCGAATGCAAGATTGCGGTGGTCTTGCCGCCCCCGGGCGCGCCGATGATCAGGTACCAGGGCAGTTGCTGCACCTGTCGCCGGCGCTGCCACCAGCGACGCGTGCCTTGCGCCCCGACTCCCTGCCGCAGCATCGCGAGCGCCTCGTGGAAACGCTGGCTCAGCTCAACGCCGGCATCGCCGGATTCGAGGCCCTTCAGCAGCCGCTCGTTGCGCCGCCGGGCCAGCAACGCCCGCAGCCCGCTCAGGCCGACCAGCAAGAGCGCCACCAGCACCAGCAAGGCCACGCGCGCACGGGTGCCGTCGAAGGGGTGCCAGCTGCCGAAGGCGAACAGCGGTGCCGCAAACCACAACAGGGTGCCTGCCGCACCGAGGTTGACGGCGCGTTGCACGAAGCGTGGCGACGCCTTCATTGCGGGAACAGGACGATCTCGACGCGTCGCGGTGGCGCGCGGCCCGCGGTGTCGACACGGGCCTCGACCGCCAGCCGCTCATCGCCGAGTTGCGGCCGCAAGACGTCGGCGGCACCGCGCGCCCATTCCATCGCCTGATGCCAAGCCGACGGCGTGCGAGCCGTCGGGGGATCGCTGCCATCGGTGTAGCCGACGACAAGAACCTTGCCCGGCAGCTTCTTCAGCGCTTCGCCCAGGTGCGTCAACGGCGCGGTGGCATCGCCGAGCGCATCGGCGTCGACCACGACCACGCTGCGCAGCGCCTCGTCGCGCACGGACAACCGGCCCGCATCGATGTCGCCACGCAGGCTCGAGGCCAGCCGCGGCGGCGCCGTCGCCGCGCCCGCGACCGGCTGCACGGCGACGGTGGGTGCCGGTACGAGTCGCTGCAAGGATGCCAGCACGCCGTCGACGCGCGCTGCAAGCTGAAGTTGGCTGGCGCTGTAGATGCCCACGGCAAGCACGCCGAGCAGCAGGACCGCCGGCAACGCGACGCGTGGCGCCCGCGGTGGGCTGGCCGCGGCAGCCGCGCAGTGCCACGAAGGCACCAACGCCGGAGCCGGCGCCACCTGTTCGAGCGCGAGGTGCACCCGTGCGCGCAGCATTTCATGCTCGCGGCTGTTGGGGGCCATGCCCGCGCGCAGACCGAGACTCAGGCAGGTATGGAAGAGTTCGAGCAGCGCGCGATGCTCGCGCGGCTTTTCGGCCAGCCGCGACAGCAGGCGCAACAGCTTGTCGCCGCCGTCGGCCTCGCCGTGAAAGCGCTGCAGCAGTCCGGCGCCTCCCGTACCGAACGGCGCGGCGCCAAACTGCTCATCGCCCCAGGCACAGAGTACGTAGCTCGCGGCCGCGACGCTTGCCTCGTCGACACCTGCGACGCGCGCATTGGCTTCGAAATGGGCCACCACCGCGGCCAGCGTGCGGCGCAATTCGGCCGGGTCGACCGACGTCGCGTCGTGCAAGCGTGCCACCAGGGCAATGAGGGGGAGGGCCTCGGCGCGCAGCGCGCGCGCGGCAGCCGGCTCGTCGACGCCATCCGAAGCACCGGAAGCCGGCGACCCAGGCGCGGCGCCGGGTTGCATCATTTGGCCCACCCCAGTTGCAGTCGGCGCGCCTGCGCATCGAGGCGCGCACGCGGCGCCAACGATCCAACCGGCAACGGCAGCACGGCACGCCACTCCGAGCGCTCGATCTCCCGAAACGCACCGAACACCGCGACGGCACGCGCGTCGCCGCGCAACTCGAGGTCCAGCTCGCGCGCTTCGCCGGGGCGGAGGTACAGACTCTGGCGAACGAGCATATTCGACCCGAGGGTCGCTTCGTCATCGTCGTAGAGGCTGTCGAAACTCGCCTTTTCGAACCCGCTCGCATCACTCAGCACGTAGATCCGCAGCGCCAACGAGGCCGACGCATCGCGCGCATCGGTGTTCAGGCTGCGCTGCGCTTGTACGAGCAGCTGCAGGTTGCGTTTTGGCCCGGCCAGCGCCGCTGCAGGACCTGGGTTGAACATGAAATTCACGACCATCGAGGTGTTGACCCAGGGGATCTGGCGCTCCGCGGTGTCGCGCAGCACCTTGATGCGTACGGTCTTCATCATTTCCTCGACATCCACGCCACGGGTTCGCATCTCGGTGGCGAGATAGCGCGTGTAGATGCTGTTGCCGCCGACCGGGCCGTCCTCGGCGACGCGACCGGGCGCGGCGGAGAAGGCAATGAGGGCGCCCGGCGCCGCCATCTCGGCCAAGCCGTTGGCGTTGCGCGAAGCGTCACCGCGCGCCGCGAAGGGGTCGTTGCGGCAAGCGTCGATGATGAAAATGCGGGCGCGCGGACGCACCCGATCCACATGCGTGAGCAGCGCTTCCTGCATGTCGATGGCCTCGTCGCGCACTTCGGCCTCATCGCGCAACGCGATGTCGACCGGCAGCAGGAAGTTGCGCCCGCCGATCTGCACGCCGTGGCCGGCGTAATAGAAAACCGACGCGACCTGATCGTCGTCCATGCGGCGCGCGAATTCCCGCAGCACGCGCTTGAAGTCGCGGGCATTGAGGTTGAGATACTCGCCGACCTCGAAGTTGAGGCTGCGCAACGTCTGCGCGACCAGGCGAGCGTCGTGCTCGGGATTGTTCAGCGGGAGTTCGGGGTACCGCGCGTTGCCGATCACGAGTGCGACACGGCGTTGCCCAGGCGAGTCGACCATGGCCTGCGCTTGCGCGTGGCCGGCTCGGCTCCACCACACGGGCACGAAACCGAAGCCAAGGCAGGCGAGCAGGCGACGGCGAATCATGGTACGGCCGGATGAATGGATGCTGCGGACCTCTGGGACTCCACTGGCGATCGCATCCCATTCTCGGCGGTGCGCTGCGGCGGCACAAGGGGAAGGCGGGGCCGCCGAAATTCGGTCATGGCCCCGCCGTGAGCACTCGCAAGGACTGATCAGGCGCCGCGGAATTGCACCCGACGGTTGATGGCGGCGTACGGGTCGGTGTCTTCGAGCGGCCGGCCTTGGCCGTAACCGACGGTCTTCAGGCGTGCGGCGTCGATGCCGTGGTGCACGAGATAGTCACGCACGGCGCGGGCCCGGTTGCGCGACAACTCGAGGTTGTAGGCCGCGCTGCCCGCGGCGTCGGTGTGCCCTTCGATCGTGACCTTGCTTCCAGGCGCCATCAGTTCGATGCCCTTGGCGAGGGCGTCGAGCTGGGTCCGTGCGGCCGGGAGGATCTCGGCGGAATCGAAAGCGAACCGCACCGGCAAGGACAGCGCCGAGGCGGCGGCTTTCGAGTCATTGCGCGCGACATGTGCGGTTTCCGAGGGACGCGCCGATGCATTGACCCGGGAGCTCGCCGCCACCGCCGTGGTCTTCGCCGGGGCTGCGGGCGGATCGTCGAGCAGGCGGATCGAACGGTTCAGCACGTCCGCCACGTCCTGCGGGACCACGAGTTGGCCTTCGTGGTAGATCACGACCTTCTCGGCCCTGGCGGCGGGGGCGATCATTGCAGCGGCGGCGGCGAGGGCGAGGGCGAGGGTGCTGAGGTAGCGGATCATTTGAGGGCTCCTTGGGCGTTGGGTCGTCGATAACCATGGGTTGCGCGCGCCGCCTGCCCGGTTCAATCTTTATCGACCGTGCCGATGCCGCGGATGGAGCGTGTCACCGCCGGGTCGCCGTGATAGCGCACGTGACCGACACCGCCGATGCGCACCGCCAGCGTGTTGCTGGCGGCGAGCTGCGCTTCACCGTTGCCATCGATGGCCACGTCGGCGCGCTCGCTGGCGAGCTTGGGTGCGGAATAGGTGCCAACGCCGGTGATGGCGAGTTGCTGCGCCGTCACTTTGCCGCCGCCAACCGCGACATCGCCGGCACCGGTGATCCGCACGTCGAGGTTGCGCGCGTTTTCCAGGCGATCGACGCGGATCGAGCCGCTGCCTGCCAGCACCAGGGTGAGCGTATCGCTGCGCAGCGCGCCGATGGTGATCGCACCGACGGCGCGCGACTCGAAGGCTCGCAACGCCTGGACGCCGAGCTTCATCCGGATCGGCTGCTGCGTCTCGACCCGGCCAGGCGCAAGGCCGATGACCAGGCGCCGACCGTGGACCTCGGTCGTGATCTTGCTCAGCACTGCAGGCTCGGCCTCCAGGGTCAGCGACTCACGGGGTCCCTGTTCGACGCTGACGTCGCCGGAGACGGTAGACACGACTTCGTCGAAGTCGGCGACGCTGCGGGGTTCCGTGGCGGCCTGTGCGGGCCCGGAAGGGGCCGCGGCAAGAACCGCGGCACAGCCGGCGGCAAGGGCCGCAACTCGGAGCGACGGCGGTACCGGGAAGGCTTGGATGAACCAGTTCATGATGGGGCTCCAGGCTGGGGCGAGGGTGGGCTCAGCGCGGCAGCGCGAGGCTGGGCGGGGGTGGGGCAGGGCGCGCCAGGCAGGTCGTCCCGTTGAGATCGGCGGTGACGATCAAGTCTCTGCCATGGCGGTCGATCGCCACCATCTTTGCACCCTGCCGCGCTTCGGCGCCGAGGGTGACCGGCGCTTCATCGAACAGCAGGAAACCGTTCTGCCAGCAGCGGAGTTGATAGGTGGCGGGTGCCTTCCTGCTCGCGGCCCGTGGCGCAGGCGCGACTCGGGAAGCGACACGGTCGTCGCCACCGATTGCGCCGGCGCCTGCGGTCGCGCCGCGGGGCAACTGCAGGACCAGGCCGGTCACGGCGGCAAGGGCCACCAGGGACACCGCTGCCAGGCGGGCGCCGCGCTGCTTCTGGTGATCGGGATGGAAATCACTTGGCTTGTACATGGAAGTTCTCCTGGGCGAGCGTGCCGCCGCTGGCTTTGGCGAAGGCGGCGTGGATCATGTCGAGCGAGGCGCCGGGCAGGGGTTCGAAGTCGATGCCGACCAACGCCTGGGGCAGTGAAGGCATCACGTCGCGCGGCGTGGCGAAGCAGGAAACCGTCTCGGGCACGCCCTTCGAATTCATCGAGAGCTGGAAGCGCATCGGGCCGGGCAACGTGAGCGGCTTGGCCGCAGCGATGCGTGAGTCGCGGGTGAACCGGTTGGGGAAGAAGCGGACGATCTTGCCGTCCTCATCCTGCAGATAGCAGTAGACATGCGCGTCCTGCGACGGCGCAAGGGCGAGGCTGATCGCTTCGCCGCGGGCAAACCGCGTCTGCTGGTTCGGGGCCGACACTGACAGCTTCAGCGGCGCCGCCTGCGATGCGGGGGTTTGTGCCGCCGCTGCCGCTGCCGCTGGCGCCGCCGCCGCAGCCGCCGCCGACGACGACGACGACGACGACGATGCTGGGGCTGTCGCAGCCGCCGGAGATCCGAGCGTGGTGGCAAGCGTGCCAGGCGCAACGTAGCGTGCCGGTTGGGCCGGTCGCTGGATCTTGCTGTGGTCTGCGGCGAGGAAGGCACTGAAGAATTTCTCGTCGAGCTTGGGCTCGCGGCTGAGGCCGAGTTGGGCGCGATAGTTGGAGATCGCCTCGTCGATGGCAGGATTGAATTCCCCGTCGATCGGGCCGTCGTAGAACCCGCGCTGCCTCATCTGGTTCTGGAAGTAGGCGATCAGCTCGACGCGCGTCGCAGCCATCGCGCCGTACCAATCCAGCATCTCGAGACGCGTTTCCTCATTCGCTTTCGGGTCGCTGACGCCCAGGCAGGTCCAGTAGGGGGTCTTCGTCAGCTTGCCGATGAGTTCCACCACCGCCAGTTCGACCAGCCCGCGCAGCGCCTGCGACTGGCCTTCCGAACGCGCCAGGTTCATGCTGTAGTTGATGCCGAACTTGTGATACGCGGCATCGCCGTCGATGCCTCTGCCTTGTTTCATGATCACCACGGCATTGCGCGACGTGACGCCCGGCAATACCCCCATGTCGCTGGTCGTCAGCATGCTCAGGTCGAGCGCCAGCATGCTGGTGGACGCATCTTTGGCAACGCCGAGGTTGAGGTACGGGAAGTAGCCAACACCCAGGTCCTTCTGGTTCTTGATCAGGTTCTCGTCGAACTGCGACACGGAGCCCTTGATGTCGTACCGCGGAATCGCCTGGTAGACCGCCGTGGTTTGCGCCGCCGAGAGAAAGCTGACCACGTTCAGCGTGTCCTTGCCGAACGCGACCAGACGCACCGCGCGGCTGCGCCGCGACATGTCCGACACCGCCGAGATCAACATGTCGCGCGTTCCGGCGTTCAGCTTCTTCGTTTCGTCATTGATTTCCTCGGTCAGCATCGTCACGTCGTGCACGCCGTAGTCGATCATCAGCGTGTCCATGCAACGCAGTGCCGGCGAAAAGCCCGTGATCGAGCGCTGCGGCAGTTGCTCGGGGCCGACGCGGATCTCGGCGGTCTGCTCGACCGTTTGCTGCTTGACCTCGAGCGTCTGGCAGCCCGCGAGTGCTGCGAGTGCGGCAAGCGCTATGAAGCGCGCGATGCGGGGCGGTTTCATGACATCTCCGATGTGTGGGAATTCAGTTCACTGGCAACCGCCGCGGCCGACGATGTTGATGGCATTGGGTGCGAACACGAACACCTCGCGCGGCGCGGCGCCGATGCGTCCGCCGGTGTCGATGTTGCCGATGCTCTGGCTCCCGCAGCTGCCTTGGTTTGGATCCGCGGACTTCCCTTGTTCTTCAGCCTTGCGCTCCTGTGCGCTGATGCGGACCTTCTCCTTGGCGATCTTCGCGCGGAACCGCGTGTCGACGTCCAGCAGCTCCTGTCCCGCGAAGGCATGGGCGCAGGCGCCCAGCGTGACGGCGACAAGGACGATGCGGGAGGTGCGAACGAGGGTTGCATTCATGGTGAGTTCTCCTTGCTGAAAAGACCGCCAGCGCCGGTGGCGCTGGCGGACGCGGGGCGAAAGCACTGCGCGTGGTTACTTGGCGACTCCGATGGACTGCGAGGCGCTGGACAGGAAGCCGCTTGCGCTGTTGTTCGAGCCCGTGGCGATGACGGTCGAGTTGGTCAGCTTGCCGTTGCCTTGTGCGCCGCCGATCTGCTGGGTGGCCGAGGACAGGAAGCCGGAGGCGGAGTTGCTTGCACCATTGGCGAGCACCGTGCTGTTGGTGACCGTGCCGTTGCCCTTGGCGAAGCCCACTTCCTGCGTGGCGCTGCTGAGGAAGCCCGAAGCAGTGTTGTTCAGGTTCGTGCCGAGAACCGTGCTGTTGGCGATCTGGCCATTGTCCTGGGCGTGGCCGACGTTTTGGGTCGCCGACGACAGGAAGCCCGAGGCGGTGTTGTTTGCGCCATTGACGAGCACCGTGCTGTTCGAGATCTTGGAGTTTTGCTCGGACACACCGATATTCTGGGCCGCCGAGGCCAGGAAGCCGGACGCGTTGTTGTTGGCGTTGGTCGACAACACCGTGGTGTTTGCGATTTCGCCGGCCATCGCGCCACCGAAGGCGAAACCGAGGGCGATGAGGATGGATGCTTTGCGAACGATTTGCATGATGATCTCCAGAGAGTGATGACAGGGGTTGAGGTCGGGCTTGCCGAATTGCTTGCCTTCCCGCCCTTGGGTTGCGACCCGTCCGGATTCGGTTCAAACAGATTTCGGATGAAGGGCGCACCGGGGTAGGATCGCCCGCGATGCCCGACAGCGCGCCGCCTGATCCGCCTCCACGCCCCGCACGCCTGACGGGCTTGCGCGGCGCCTTCGACGCGCTGCGCAATTTCGGGCTGATGGGCCTCGGCACGCCCGGAGCGAGCGACTACGACAGCTTCACGGCCAGCGACGGCCACGTGGTTCCCGTGTGCGTGCTCGGCGGCGGGTCGCCGCTGATACTGGTGCATGGGTTCGGATGCACGCATCGCGACTGGTTGCCCGTAGCCCGGAGGCTGGCGCGGCGCCATTGCGTGCTCGCCTGGGACGCACGCGGCCATGGCAGTTGCCGGTCGGTGAATGGCAGTATCACGCTGGCGCGACTGGCGACCGACCTGGCCGAGGTACTCGACCACTTCGGGCTACAGCGTTCGATCCTGGTCGGGCATTCCATGGGCGCGCTGACGCTGATGCAATACCTGCGTCTGCACGGCACGCAGCGGGTCGCTGCGGTGGCGCTGGTCGACCAGTCGCCGCGCATCGTGACGGACGACAGCTGGCGACTGGGGCTGTTCGGCGGCTGCAGCGCGGCGATGCTGTCCGGGCTGCTCGCTGGCGCGCGCCGCGATTTGGCCGGCATGTTGTTGAACGAGGTCGGCGCGCTCGGAGGCGCCTGGTTGCAGCGGCAGCTGAGTGTCGAAGCACCACTTGGACGGATGCTGCGCCGCCGTCTGGGCCGCATCGATGTCCGGCCGCTGCTCGACCTCGCCGAGTCGATGGCGCAGGCCGACTTCCGCACTTCGCTGTCGCGCCTCGACGCGCCGCTGCTTGTCGTGCTCGGGGCGCGCAGCCCGCACTACGCCGGTGTGCCGCTCGATGGCTGGTATCGCGACACGGTGAAGCACGCGCAGATTTCGATCTACCCGCATGCAGGCCATTCGCCGCATGTCAGCGAGCCGCTGCGCTTCGCGCGCGAGCTCGAGCGCTTCATCGACGACCACGCGTGAGCGGCTCAGCTGCCGCAGCGTCCCTTGTCGTCCGATTTGAAGCAGAAGTCGGCGGTCAGGCTCGAGGACTCCCAGGGTACCTGCACGCGGCCGGTGTCTTCGGCGACGCCGATGCGCACTCGCTTGAAGAGTTGCTCGATCTGCAGCCCCGGCATCGCCATGTTGGCCAGCAGGTGACGTGCATAGACGCTGTGCTCGCTGTTGGCGCTGTCGAGGGCCACGCCGTTCGGCGCGGTCGAGAAGGCCACCAGCGTGCCCACGGGCGCATCGAGCGTCGCCAGGCCACCCGGCGTCGCGCCGCGGAATTTCAGGCGCCGTCCATCGGGGCCCACGATGACGCCGCCCGCGAAGGGGTTCACACGGCAGGCATCGAGCACCACGATGTTGGCACCGGTGCCAATGGCGCTGAGTCGGTCGACGAACTCGCCGACGTCCGCACTTTGCCGCTGGATGTCCTCTTCGGACTGCGGGTCGGCATCGATCGGCACCAAGTAGTTGCGACCCTTGACCTGAACCCCGTGACCGGCATAGAACAACACGCGAACCGCCGCCTTCGGCGCACGCATCGAAAACTCGCGCAGCGATTCGATCAGTTCCGGCAGTCGCGTGTTCTGACGCAGGCTCACCTCGTACCCAAGGCCGCGCAGCGCCGCCGCGACGGCAACGGCATCGCCCGGCGGGTTCTTCAGCGGTGCACTTCGGTAGGCGCCGTTGCCGATCACCAATGCGATGCGCGACCCTGCGTCCTTGGCATCGGCCGGGGCGCCTATGGCGGGACCGAAGGGCAGGGCTGCGGCACCCAATGCACCGCGCAGCAGCAGGCGACGGGTCAGCAGTGTGGCCATGGCGGCTACTCCCGGGGCGGCACGCCGGGCGCGAGCACCGCGGCCTGAACGATCGGGGCGGCCTGCACCCGGGCGAGCGCCGCCGCTTCGCTGCCGGCCGGCACACGCAGGTAGTAATCGCCGAGCTGGCCAGGGCCGCCGGCCAGTTCGCCATGAATCTGGATCATGAGCATGCGGATATCGGTTTCCTTGGCGTCCGGCGCGAAGCTGACCTTCAGCATCGGGCCCTCTTCCACGCGAACCGAGTGCAGCGCGCGGATTTCGTCGGCGCTGTCGCGGGCGTCGCCGAGCAGGGCCACGATCAAGCCACCTTGAACCGCCATGACCGCCAGCGCGCCCAGCGCATAGCTCGGGCGCATGCCAAGGTTGCCGAAAAAGGCGCTGATGCGCTCGGCCAGGGTCGGACGGTCGCCCTGGATCAGGCGCATGGTGCGGGCCAGGCCGATCGTTGTCGGCACGGCCGGCACGTTTTCCTGCACGCGTGCCTGCAGCGAGCGATACCAGTCCAACTCGCTGCGGGCCTCGGGATGCTGTTCCATGTATGCGTCGACCCAGGCGCGGTCTTCGGCTCCCAGCGAGCCGTTGGCGTACCAGGGGAGCAGTTCTTCGAAGCGTTCGTTCATGATGACCGTGCTCCGGCGGCAACGGTCGCACTATTGCGGCGCAGCAGCGATGAAAAGATTTCGACCATGATGACCACCAGAATTCTTCGCCTCTCGCGAACCTGTGACTGACCCCGATCGCTGTCCCGAATGCGGCGTGCGCACACCCTATCAGCTCGTGCGACCGACCGCACCGAGACCCCGATCTACCTGCACGGGACAAACCCGTGTCGGCTCTGGGTTGCGCGAGCTCGGCGAACGGTTCAAATATATTTTCGCGCGATGGCCAGGCACGCCACAAGCTTCAGGATGCGAGAGCGCCTCTGGCATCAGGGGCACCACCCTCGCTGCGCAGCAGCGCCTGCAGGCAATTCTTGATCTTCTGGCGGGCGTGGAACAGGCGCGTCTTGACGGTGCCCTCGGGACAGTTCTGTACCTCTGCCACCTCAGCCAGGCTCATGCCCTCGTAAAACACCAGGTGCAGACATTCTCGATGCTCGTCCGACAGCTTGCCCATGCAATGTTGCACGCCTTCACGCCGTTGCTTTCCAGCCAACTCCGCGTAGGCGTCGGGCGTGTCGGATGCGGTGGTCTCGGCGATGTCTTCGAGATCTCCATGCACCTCGTCAGGCCGCCGCGCACGGTAGACCATCAGCGCCTTTCTGCGCGCAATTCCGATGAGCCACGTGGAAAACTGCGAATCGCCGCGAAAGCGCTCGGGATGGCGCCAAACTTCGTAAAACGAGTCCGCCAGGACTTCCTCGGCTCGCGCATGGTCGCTCAGCATGTTGAACACATACGCGTACACCTTGCGGCTGAACGCCTTGTACAGCTGACGAAACGCTGCCTGGTCTTCGCGGCCGATGCGTACCAGCAACTGGTTGACCTCGTCGTTGTCCATGCGGGCGGAGGGTGCGGGTGGCGGTGAAGAAATATAGCGTTTCTGTCCGATTCATAGCGAATCTCGTGAAAGTCGACTCCCGGGCGGTCTACGGCGCGGCGCGATAGAAGTAGTAACTTGCCGTGTACGGCACGCGTGCCGACTGCGTGGCGTTGGCGGCGCTGCAAGGCTGGGTGGGGGCAAGCCCACCCATTGTCTTGATGCGCTGGATGCTCTTCGTCGGGCCGAACACGCCGGCGCCGGCGGATGCCTTGGCATTGAGAAGCAGCCATGGGATGGCGGTCGGATCCGGGCCCGGATCGCGAGCCTTGACCTCGCCGACCACCGTATTGCCGTCGGTCGATTCCCATGTCGGACCGGCGTAGTGTTTGCCGAGTGGGCGACCTTGCCGATCGGCGAGCGATGCCTCAGGCGCGCGGAACGCCCACTCGTAGGCGGAAGGTTGATCTGCCTTGGGCGCGCACTCGTAGATCTGGACCCCGGAGGCGAGCGCCTCGAGAAACATGACCTGCCCCGCGGGCGGACGAAGGTTGGCCGGAACTTCAGGCGGGGCAGGGGGAGAGAACTTGCTCGCACAGGCGGTCGCGACGAGAACCGCGATCGGCAGAGTACAGGCGGATGCAAGGGACGATCGCATGAGTTGCCCTTTCAAATGTTCGATAGCCGTGAACTCGCGGGCCTGCTGCCAGCGCCGCCTCCAGGCTCGCTCTATTAGACGTCAGGCAGACCGTTGCGTTGCTGCCAGCGTGGCTCGGGCGCTGTTTT
The DNA here is from genome assembly GCF_056395305.1 of Variovorax sp. 10L426. Taxonomy (NCBI): domain Bacteria; kingdom Pseudomonadati; phylum Pseudomonadota; class Betaproteobacteria; order Burkholderiales; family Comamonadaceae; genus Variovorax; species Variovorax sp. 10L426. The sequence continues at coordinate 395,794 of NZ_JBFTJF010000001.1, forward strand.
GCCAATCAAGCTGAACCCATTCAGAGGTTGCTGCAACTCAGTGCCAGACACAAGGAGAACGACATGGAACACGATCTTCGCCCCATCAACGTCATTCGTGCCGAGCTGGCCCGCGCCAAAGATGTGCTTGCTGCCTTGGGCTCCGACAACATCGGGGGCACCGTCCATTTCTTCGCCCGCAATCGCGTCAAGCGCTTGACCGACGAGCTCGGCGTCGCTGAGGCCATCGCCGAGCGCCTCGCAGAGGCGGTTGCATTGAAGTGGATTTCTCGCTATGCCCGCGTAGCAAGCACCTGATGTTGAAGTCCAGGGAGGGTCGGGAGCGCGCAGATGCTTGTCGAGTTGGCGCGGGATGCCGGAGTTGATGTCGGTTGAGCTCACTCAGACGGGCGTTACGCGCGGTCGAGCATCTTCATCATCGAAGCGTGGTAGCGATCACCGCTGATCTGCCCGGGAGCGAACATATTGTCGATCTGCCGGATGGTCTCCTTGTCCAGAGGAATGCGTAGCGCGTCCAGGTTTTCCTCGAGAAAGTCCAGCGTGTCGCAGCCGCAGATCGCCATCATTCGGGGGTTGCGGTTGAAGAGCCAGGCAAGGGCCAGTTGGGACAGACTGCAGCGCAGTCCTTGCGCGACGTCACCCAGACGGTCGACCAGGGCCACATTCTTGGGGAAGTTCTCTGGCGAAAACCGTGGGTACTTCCGACGCACATCGTTCGGCTCCAGCTGATCGAGGCTGCGGACCTTGCCCGAGAGCATGCCGCGCGCGAGCGGCGAGAAGGCCATGAGCGTCACGCCGAGTTCGTCGTAGACGTCAAGCATGTGCTCCTCCAGGTCCCGGGTCCACAGCGAGTATTCGGCCTGGACCGCGGTGACGGGGAAGACCGTGCACGCACGGCGCAGCGTGGTCTCGGATACTTCGCACAGCCCCAGGTAGCGGACCTTCCCTTCCTTGACGAGGTCGGCCATCGCGCCGACCGTGTCTTCCACCGGCACGTTGGGATCAAGACGATGCTGGAAGTACAGGTCCAGGTAGTCTGTGTTCAGGCGCTTCAAGGATGCTTCGCACGCCTTGCGTACATAGGATGGCTCACCGCACACGCCGAAAGTGGCGCCTTCCACCGGGACGTAGCCGAACTTGGACGAAAGCAGAACTTCGCTGCGGCGTCCGCGCAGGGCCGAGGCCACCAGTTCCTCGTTGTGTCCCCAGCCGTAGAAGTCGGCGGTGTCGATGACGTCGATCCCCTGATCAACCGCGCGCTGGATCACTTGAACGGATTCGGTGTCCGAACGCTTGCCATAGGCATTGCTCATGGAGTAGCAGCCCAGCGCCATGCGCGTCACGCGAACGCCTGTCTTGCCCAGTTCGCCTTGGTGAAGTTCGCTTCGCATATCGCCAACCGTCTAGCTGGTCGCGCGATGCTTGAAGCCGGATGCCTTCGGCGCGATGTATGCCGGGATCGGCAGGTTCCGGTCGCGCAGGTAGCCCAGGATCCCATCCTCGATGGCCCCTGCGTCGCGAACATCCAGGAATTGGTCATCTTCGAAGTTGACATTCGCTCCCTGCACGACCATGAAGCCCTCGGCGGGTCCTGCCGCATCCTCAGGAACGGAGAATGTGTGGATGGACCCGGCGGGCTCGTAGAGATAGCTGCCCTCGGTTTGGGGGTTGTCCGGGTGCTCCAGGTAGGCCCACTGTCCCTTCGTCGTGAAAAAGTGAACCGTGCCCGTGTGGAAGTGCGTCGGCAGCCGGGTGCCGGGCGCAAACTTGCCATACAGCACCCAGATGCCGTTCTCGCGGTCCAGGAAGAGGGGGATGACTTCCGAACCTGGCGCTGCGCCAGGCACGTATGTCATGTCATGGATGTTCACGGTAAGCAACTCGTCTTGCCGGGTGATGGAACTGGGGGAGGGCATGTCGTGCTCCTTCCGGTCTTAGTCCAGGCCCAACTGCTGGAGCTTCAGATCAGGCGACGTGTAGGGGCGCTCGCAGATGATCTTGGAAGAGCCGGGTCGGAACTGGAAGGACGCCGCCATGCGGACCTTGAACGACCGTCCCGACGCGGGGTAGGTCTTGCCCTTCAGCTTGAATTCGCCCAGGTGGGTGCCGGTCAGATAGAACTCCACGAGCACGGAGTGGGCCGCGTCATCAGCCGCCAGCGAGATGATTTCATTCTTCTGGTCGGGAAATGCCGTGCGCGAGGTGTTGAAGTACTTGCGGACTTCCTCTTCGCCATCGTGAACCTGGCCGTTCCCGTACATCTCGTAGCGGGGATGCTCGAAGGTGTCGATGACGCCATCCCAGTCCTGCTCGCACTCCAATGCCATGTGGTCGCGAACGGTCTGCAGTCGGGCCTGCCTCAGTTGGTCTTCAGTCATGTGGATACTCGTAGGTGGTGGAAACGTTTCCGCAATTCTGGATTGTTCTGCCTTGCTTCATATGCGGGTCTTCCCTAGGTCCTTGGGCCGTCGGCTGCAGTCCTTACTGCTTGAGATGACTTCATCGCTGGGGCACTCCACATCGGCAAGCCCGTCGAGATCCCAACTAGGTGCTTCCCCTAAGTAGAAACGTTTCCACAAAAAACCTAGGATCCAACCCATGTCGAAAACCACAAGCCCCTTTGCGAGTCCGCCCTCCCATGTCCAAGCCCTCATGGATACCGCACACGAGGGGACCAAGGCATGAAGGCGCGCGCAACCATCCGTGATGTCGCAAAAGCCGCGGGCGTTTCTCTCGGCACGGCGTCTCGCGCCCTCAACCGTGCCGGCAGAGTGAGCGAAGACGCCATCGCGGCCGTGACGAAGGCCGCGCGGCAACTCGGCTACGAACCCGATGCCGTGGCGCAGAGCATGCGCACCCGCTCCACCGGCGTGATCGGTCTCCTGGTCTCTGACTTCGCCAACCCTCTGTACGCGCGGATCATTACCTCGGTGGAAGCGTCCATGCAGGCCGCGGGCTACACGCTCCTGCTGGCCAACACACACAACGATCGCAAGCGCGAGAAGGCGTTGGTTGAGACCTTTCGCGGCCGCCGGGTCGACGGCCTCATCCTCGGCCCGTGCGAAGGCGAGGCGCCGGAATTCCTGGAGCGCCTGGATGCAGACCTGCCTGTGGTGGCGTTGGATCGCGACTTCTCCGCCTCCGGCACCGGTGTGCATGTGGACCACTATCACGGCGCTCTCCAGGCCACGAGGTACCTGCTGAACCTTGGTCATACGGAGATCGCGCTCCTGACGCCCGGCAGCGTTCTGCGCCCGGGGCGCGATCGCATCGCCGGCTTCGAGGACGCCTTCCGCGAGCGTGGCCTGACGCCCAATCCCAAGTTGATTCGCGCGGAGCGGTCCGCGATGGACTACGCCTTCAGCGAAGCGCTCGGATTGCTGTCAGCCCCGCAGGCGCCCACCGCCTTCATGTGCCTGGGAACGCGCATTCTCTCGGGCGTCTTGCAGGCGCTGCGCCACTCGGGTCGTTCGGTGCCGGACGATGTCAGCGTCCTCAGCATCGGCGACACGGATCTATCGCAGTTGTTCAGTCCCGCGATCACTTCGCTGACCTGGGACTTCGAAGCGGTAGGGACTGCGCTGGCTCAGTTGATTCTCAAGCGACTCGACCGCGATGTGAAAGCGGAACCCGAGCGTGTCTTGCTGACGACCCAGATGGTTCTGCGCGAGTCGTGCGCATCTGCACAAGTGCTCAAGGGCAAGGCGGCCGGCGCAGGCGCGCGAAAGGCGACCCAGAAGGCGGATCGGTCCGGCTGAAGAGGTGCGACGAGCCTTGCGGAGAAGCCGACTTCGCACATCCATATTTCAAACAACTGGTTGAAAGGATTTCATCATGAGTTCCATTTTTGGCGGCGTTCGCCAGATCGGGTATGTGGTCAAGGACATCGAGAAGGCGATGGACCACTGGGTCAAGCTGGGCGTCGGCCCGTGGTTCTACAAGGAGGATGTCGGGTCGACCGAGTTCCGCTACTACGGCAAGGATTCGAGAATCCCGAAGCTGTCCATCGCGTTGGCCAATTCGGGAGACCTGCAGATCGAGCTCATCGAGCAGCATGACGACGCGCCCTCGCTGTACCTCGACTCGCTGAAGAAGAACGGGGAGGGGGCCCAGCACGTCGCTTACTGGACCCCTGACCGTTTCGACGAGATCTGCAAGCACCTGCTGGAACAGGGCTATGTGGAAGGCCACAGCGGGCGCATGGGGGCCAACCGGGGACCGTACGCCTACTTCATTCATCCCGACCTGCCCAGCGGCATGTTCGAGATCTCCGACTCCAGCGGCGGGAAGGCCGAGTACTTTGCCGAGGTGAAGCGCGCCGCCGAGAACTGGGACGGCAAGGACCCCATCCGGCGTATTGGTGCGCCGAAATGAGCGCAATGTCTTCAGTAGTCGCGAGTCGGACGCCGGTGATTCCAGAGCGCATGAAGGGTGCGGCGCTGACGCCGCAAGGCATTGCTCTTCAGGAATTGCCCGTTCCCCGGCCTGGCGCCAACGAGTTGCTCATCAAGGTACGGGCGAGTTCACTCAATCGCGCCGACCTGTTCCTGGCGGAAGGGAAAGCGCACGGCGGCCACGGCGGGACAGGGACCCCGCTGGGCCTGGAGTGGTCCGGCGACGTGGTCGCGACCGGTGCCGATGTCACCGCCTTCAAGGTGGGCGATCGGGTCATGTGCTCCGGCATCGGAGGGCTCTCCGAATATGCCGTCGCGGACTGGCGGCGCACCTTTGCCTTCCCGCAACGCGATCTCGGCTACGACGCTGCTGCGTGCTTGCCCGTATCGCTGCGCACGACGCATGTGTCCATCGCCACGACGGGCAGGCTCCAGAAGGGGGAATCGGTTCTGGTCCTGGGCGCCTCGTCGGGGGTCGGCCTCATGAGCCTCCAGGTGGCGAAGCTGCTGGGCGCGGGCCTGGTGATCGGCACATCCACCAAGGCCAATCGGCGAGCGAAGCTCGGCGAGTTCGGCGCAGACTTCGCCATCGACAGCAACGATGCCGATTGGGCCGATCAGGTGGTCCAGCATACGGAGGGCCGCGGTGTCGATCTGCTGATCGACTTCCTTGCCGGTCCGCTGATCAACGACAGCATGCGGGCCGTGAAGGTGGGGGGGCGCATCGTCAATGTGGGACGGATGGCGGGCGAGTCCGGTCCTTTCGACTTCGACTTGCATTCGATGCGGCGAATCCAGTACCTGGGGACCACCTTCCGCACGAGGACGGCCGATGAAGTCCACGTGATCCAGCAGCAGGTGCAGGCCGATCTCTGGCCGGCGCTGGAAGCAGGGCGCCTAGGCGTTCCGATCGACGCGACGCTGCCGATCGAGCGCGTCAAGGAAGCCTTCGACCTCATGAAGGCCAATGGCCACTTCGGAAAGATCGTGGTCACGCAGCCATAGATGGCTCCACGCAAATTCACCCACGGATCAAGGAGACATGACATGAATGCATTCGCCAAGCTCGGACTCGTCGCTGCGTTGTTGATGGCAGGCGCCGCCGGCTATGCACAGCCAGGCGCCGACTACCCCAACAAACCCATCAAGTTCATCCTGCCTTCCTCACCGGGCGGCGGCGGCGACATGGTCGGGCGGTTGATTGGAGACGGTCTGTCCAAGCGCCTTGGTCAACCGGTGATCATCGAGAACAACGCCGGCGCCTCGGGGACTATCGCCATCTCCCAGTTGTCCAAGGCCCAGCCCGACGGCTACACGATCGGCCTGGGCACGATGACGTCGACGACGCTGGCCCCGACCGTGTATCCGAAGCTGCCCTACGACCCGGTGAAGGACCTGACCACCATCGCCGGGATCGGGACGTCGCCCATCGTTCTCCTGGTGAGCAACGATCTGCCGATCAAGAATCTGAAGGAGTTCCTGGACTACGCACGCAAGAGCCCGGATCCCGTGCAGTACGGAAGCTGGGGACTGGGCTCGACGGGTCACTTCTGTGCAGAGGTTCTGAGCCAGAAGACCGGCGTCAAGCTCAGCCATGTGCCCTACAAGGGGTCGGCGCCGGTCATGACGGCAATGCTCGGTGGCGAGATCAAGGCCGCCTGGCTCGACATGGCGACCGGCACCGCCGCCGTCCGTAGCGGCAAGGTTCACCCCGTGGCGCTGTGTACCCGGCCCACCGCCGGCTTCCCGGACGTCGGCACCTACAAGGCTCAAGGCGTCGACTTCGACCAATGGACCGGATGGGCCATGTTCGCGCCGCCGAAGATGCCCAAGCCGGTTCTGGACAAGCTTGCCAAGGCGGTCAAGGACACCATCAGCGATCCGGCGGTTGCGACGAAGCTGCTCGATTGGGGCATCACGGCCGAGTTCATTCCCGGTGAGCAACGCAATGCGGACAACGCCAAGGACATCCAGGCCTGGCGCAAGATTGCCGTCGATGCCGCCATGAAGTTCGAATGAGTCCAGGAGATTGGCATGGGACAGTTTGAGGGGTTCGTAGCATTGATCACGGGCGGCGCGGGTGGCATCGGCGCCGCGACGGCTCGTCTTCTGGCGCAGCGCGGCGCTACGGTCATCGTCGGCGACTTGCGGGAGCCTGAGAATTTCGCTGCGGAGGACCCGCACCTTGCATTCCTTCCGCTTGATGTCACTTCGGAGCAGAGCTGGGTTTCCGTCGTGGCGCACATTGTCGAGCGGTATGGAAAGCTGGACTTGCTCGTGAACGCGGCGGGCATCGTCGGCGACGTGGTGTCCGGAACGCTCGAGCGCACCACGCTTGCCGAATGGCGCAGGGTGATGGCGGTCAACCTCGACGGCACCTTCCTCGGCTGCCGAGAAGCGATGACCGCCATGGCCAGGCTGGGCAAGGGCGCGATCGTCAACGTGTCGTCGGTTGGGTCCTACTATCCCACCACGCAAAGCGTTGCGTACGGCGCGAGCAAGGGCGGCGTCACGCAGCTGACCAAGTCGGTCGCGTTGTTCGGCAGCCAGGGCGGAAAGCGCATTCGCTGCAACTCCGTTCATCCTGGGCGGACCGATACGGCGATGCTGGACAGCATCGTTACCCAGCGCGCGCAACGCGCCGGGGGCACTGGCAGCGGCGAGGCGCAAGCCTCTGCCCAACGCATTCCGCTCGGCGCCACTGGCACGCCCCAGGACGTCGCGAATCTGATTGCATTCCTGGCGTCCGACGAGGCGGGCTACATCACCGGGGGCGAGTTCGTCGTGGATGGCGGATGGAAGCTGCTTCGCTGAGGACGGTCGTGAGGTATCTCGCTGATGGATCGATCTTGGAGATCGACTCCCGGGCAGGACGTGAGCGCGTTCATCTTCGACGTTTGCGCAATGCCACGGTGCTGGACTACGGTCTTGCCGAGTTCACCCCTGCCTGAGGCAATGTGCGGGCGCAGCGATGCACCGTGAACCCACAAACTTGTCTCGCAGGCAGTCTGCTGATGGTCGATGGTGGCATGAGCGCCTGAGTGCTTCGTCCCCATTCATCAAAGATCCCGCTCAGGGTCATGCCGTCTTCGGCATGCTCCGTCGCTCGGTCGAAAGATAGGCCTCCACCTTGTGCAGGAACAGCGTGACCTCGTCGAGCAGGCACTCACGTCACAACGCCGCCCGCCGTTTAGCCTTCAGATCCGCCACCTTCCCTCAGAAATGAGAGAACGTGCACTTGGATGTCCTGCAACTGCTTGTCGGTCAGGCGGTGATGAATCAGCAAGTCTGGAAGCTTCGGCGCCAGGTTTCTCAAGTCCTGACGCACCTGTTCCGGAGAAACGTCCAGCAGGTGCGCCACGACAAGCCCGATCGCAATCTGCTGGGCCTCCAATTTCTGAAGGATCGTTCTGAGTTCTTCCTCGTTCATGGGTCCCCCTTTCAAAGCAAAGGCCGTTGGTGTGAAGGAAATCCATTGTCGATTCTGCGCGGGTATCCCGTCCACGCCGGGCCGCGCGCGCCTAGCCTCCTTGCGATCCCGTTAGACCGGTCGACGAAATTTCGAGCATGCCTAGGCTCTCAGCGCTTGCTTGCAGGTCTCCAAAAATGCCAGCGATGCCGGCGGCAGTGTTCGCCCCTTCTTCTTGATCAGCGCAATTGGCCGTGCGAAGCTGGCATCGTCGATGGGGCGGGCCGTCAGGGTCGGCTCGGCGGCGATCTCACGCGCCGAGCCCGGCAGGATCGTCATGCCGATCAGCCACGACATGTTCTTCCCGCTCGCGGACTGCCAGGCCGAACAGGAACTGATCCCCGGGAGCGAGTTCCGTCCCATCGCGAGCATCGACGGCCATCTGGCTCTTTTTGGAACAGACCCGGACTTTTTGGCGCAGGTCGATACGCACTTGCGAGCGCTACTTGCGAATTCCGATTGACCCGGAAAGTTTCACGTCTCATGGTCAGGATCTGGCGCGCGGTCACGCCGCGCCTGCTCAAGCTCCGCACCGAATCGCCTTGCGCTTGACCAGCTCCGCATACCGGTTCGGAACCAAATCGATCCGCGCCGCCGAGTAGCGTGACATCAGGTCACCCGATCCTTCTGGCATCACCTTGTGCAGCTTCAGCGCACGGAGGCGCTGATCCTCGGCGCTGGTGATCACCGCGCGCACGGTATGCGCGCGCAGAATCCCGGCGATCGACTCCTCGGTCGCTGGGTGCTCCTCGTGCTCCTTGAAGACCAGTTCGTTCAGTCGGCTGACCGGAACAACGTGCTCCGCGATGAGCCCCGTCGTATCGCCGGCTTCCATCTGTGCCTGAGCGTCCACGCTCATGTACTGCGCTGAGTGCTTCGCGCTGCCTGGCCCGAAGGCGACATGATTCGAGGCTTCGCGCACAGCCTCCCGGATGTGGTGCTCGACTGACGGGTGCTTGCGATCCGCTCGATTCACGAGCAACGCCGCAATTTCGCAGTGCTCCAGGAAGTGCTTGTGGTGGTGAAACTCTCGTTCCACGGCCTTGGCGCCAGGGGCGACCGACATGGGATCGTCTTCCTGGTTCAAGGGGCGTGCGCAGATCGAACAGTTCATCGTTGGGGTTGGCATTCGGTTCCGGACCATGGAATGTACCGGCGCCGTGTGCATGGACGAAACACGAGAACGCCATATACGTTTGGCCCGCGATGCTGCCTTCGTGGCTCCCGCGCCTATTGCCGTCCGGGTTGTACTTGGCGCAGTTGATCGCCATCCACCTTCTCGCCGAGACGTCGCATGACCCACCGGGTTCTATCAGCAGCCGGTGACATCGCTCCGAGATCGATAGCCACTTGCCGCTCGTCGACATACCTGATGGCCGCTGAACTGAGCAGGGTCGGCACAAGGTCGGCATGCATCGCCTTCGCTTCGTGATTGGCGCGGAGCCGCTCCCATCGCGCGGAGTTGCTGGCGCGCCAATCATCGCTCGCCCACATGACGGCCGGGACTCTCGTGTCCCAGCGCGTCGGATCCTTCAGCGCGTGCTGAAAGAGCTTTCGTCCGTCGTCAAGCAGGTTCTCGCCATGGTCAGCCGTGTACATCACGAAGGACGAGCCGCCCGCCTGCGCCGCCTCCGAGATCACAGCATCGACGAATCGGAGGGATTCGGCTACGGCGTTGTCGTAGGCGCGGATGAAATCCGGCAGCGTGGAATCATCCGGGAGTTCAGAAAGCTTCGAGCAGTCGGCTTGGAAAGCGGCTATTGCAGGGTCATAGCGATCGCAGTACGAAAAGTGTGCGCCGTAGGCATGCAGCACGATCAATTTCTTGGGCGCGTTCTGCGCGAGCACCCATCTGAGCGATGGCAGAAGACTTTCTCGATCGGTCCTCTTTGTTGTGACGAACATGTCGGTGTTGGCGTCAGGCCACGCAATGCCTCTTTCCTGGACGGCAAGCCAATAGGTGTGAAATCCAGCTTCCTCGAAAGCCTTCAGGAATGTTGCGTCCTTGCTCACCCGAAATGCACCGCCAGGCATTTCGCGCGAGACGAGCAGGGGGACCGACGTATGCGTGCTGCTGGATCCGGACGTCACATCGCAATAGATGATCGCGTCTTGATGGCTGATGCCGACCTGCTTTTGGCCACCGCATGCGCCGAGCCGGTCGGCACGCACTGTTTCCCCGATGATGAGGATGTATGTTTCGTTCTTTGGGTGAAGGCCCGGCAACCGCGAGGCGCCCCAACTCGCGGACGCCGACCGAGGATTGATGGGCGCATAAGGCAACGCCGTCGAGATGAAGTCGTCACGGCCGATCGCAGAAGCCACGGCCACGGAAATCACATTCAGCGGCCACGCGCGCAGCGCAGTGTCATGAAAGACGGCGCCGCATGTGACTGCGGCGACAGTGAGTGTCGCAAGGGTGGCCGAAGGCCACTTCCCGCGCGCCGTCCGGGTTGACGGAGTGCGAAACAACACCCAGATCGGCGCGGCGAGCAGGACCGCGGTCAGGGCTATCCACTGGGCATGAGGCTGAATCATTGGCCACGCTTCGTGGGGGTCCGGCCGGATCAAGGCCGCCTCGAGAAGATTGACATCGCGTAGAAGATTGGCTCCCACGGCCAAGACGCCGAACAGCGCCGGGACGTAGGTGAGCACCAGGAATACTCGAAGCCCCAGGATTGCCCGAAGCAAGCCAAAGAACACGGCGGTTGCGGCAAAGAGGTAGGCGGCCCCGAGGTCCCAGACGTGCGTGGATGAAAAGATCGTCAGGGCTGGGATCAGCAGGATGGCGCCCCAAACATAGTCGATCAAACCGACGACGCGGTGCCGTCTGTTTGCCATTGGCGCGGATGCGACGCGCGCCTCCTGTGGATCGCTATGCTGCTCCATGACCTTCCACGCAGATTGCGCCATTCTAGATTTCTGCCGCACCCCCGGTGGGTCAAAGTTCAATCGGCGCTGACAGGCAAGGAGGGAGCTTCATCGGTCGAGCGCCGCCCAACCATCGGCTCTGACGATAGATGCCATCGAAACAAACAGGCTTCCGCGAGAGATGGCGACCTCATAACCTTCAGACATGCCATCGCCTCACGCAGACCCACCGGCACTCGCCGGGTCCTCGGCAATGACGTCAGCCCGCGGCCGCTGAATCGGGGCGCATTCTGAAACTTGGGAAATCATCATGAGCAAAGTCCTTGTCCTGTACTACTCGTCCTATGGCCACATCGAGAAGTTGGCCGAAGCTGTCGCTGAGGGCGCGCGAAGCGCCGGAGCACAGGTCGACATCAAGCGCGTACCCGAGACGGTTCCGACGGAGATCGCCAAGGCAGCCACTTCAAGCTCGACCAAGCGGCTCCTGTGGCCACCATCGCCGAGCTCGAGAACTACGACGCAATCGTCGTCGGAAGTAGTGTGAACAGGCCCTAAGCTCTCCGCTCATGCCGGCGGCATCTTGTCGAACGCCGGCAGTTCGGGGTCGAGGTGGTCCCACGCGAGGGCGCGCATGCGATAGGTCACCGCCTGCGGCTTGTAGCGGCTCGGATCGTCCAGGCTTGCCGCGTGGACGGTGAAGATCTGCGGCATGGCCGAAAAGCGCAGGTAGACCGGTGAACCACACCGCGGGCAGAAGCCGCGGGTCTTCACATTGCCGCTGTCGGCGACCATATCCCAGTGAGTTGCTTCGCCGGTGAGCTTCACGCCGTCGGCGACGAAGGTCAGGTAGGAGCCGTGGCCGGTGCCGCTCTTGTGCTGGCAGTCGCGGCATTGGCAGTGGTTCATGAAAACCGGTTCGCCGGGGATCTCGTAGCGGATGGCGCCGCAGGCGCATCCGCCGGTGTAGGCATCGCTCATGTTCTCTCTCCTGTCTTGGGTTGGTGTTCGCTGTCGCTCGTCAGTGCGGCCCGTTGGCGAAGTTGCCCAAGTTGGGAATGATCTTGCGCCAACCGTCGTTCATGTTCTGGAAGGCGGTGTCGTTGATCGGCGTCACGAAGCCTGAATGCACGAGCTTCAGTCGTGTGCCTTCCGGAACCTTGGTCAGCGTGAACGCGACCACGGTGTCCAGCTGCGAACCGTATCCGTTGTTGCTCTCATGGCCGCCCTTCCAGGCGTAGACGAAGCGCTCGTTCGGCACGACCTCCAGCACTTCGCAGTGGATGGTGCCGTCCCAAGCGCCGGCCGGCTTGGTCTGGTAGGTGAAGCGCGTGCCCTGGACGGCCGCGAAGCCGCGCGGCTCCATCAGCCAGCGCGCGATCAGCGCGCCGGTGGTGAGGGTCTTCCAGATGGTCTCGGGGGCATGAGGGAAGACTTCGTCCACCACGATGTCTTGGGTGGCGGATTTCAAGGCGGCGTCGTTCATGGGTCGATTTCTTTCAAGAGTGTTCGGAGATTGGCAAAGCGCTTGCGCCAGAACACGCCGTAGTGGCCCATCCAATCGGCAAGCGGCGCCAGGCCCTTGGGGTCGGCGCGGTAGAAGACGTTGCGGCCCTGCGCGCGGTCGACGACCAAGCCCGCACGCTTGAGCGAGCCCAGGTGCTGCGAGATGGCGGATTGCGAGACCCCGCTGCCCTCGGTCAACTCGACCACGCTGATTTCGTGTGCATGCACGATCCGCTCGAAGACGGCGCGCCGCGTGGGGTCGGCGAGCGTGCGCATGACGGTGTCGAGGGGGGCGGTTTGCATGACGGGATTCACATTAGCCGATGCTAATCAATAAGTCAATGCTAATTTGATTGACTTCTACCGCGCGCGGCAGGCGATGCGTCAAGCGTCGTTCAACGCTGCCGCGCGGGCGCTGTTTCCTTGAGTGCCAGGATCACGACCACGCCGATCGTGAGGGCCCAGAGCGGCATGGTCACGGCGTGCCGAATGCCGATGTTCTTGGCGATGTAGCCGGCCAACGCGGGAGCAAGTCCGCCACCGAAGATCTCTCCGATGCCGATCACCATTCCTGAACCGGTGGCCATGAGCTTCGCGGGAACTGCTTCGGCAGTGATGGGGCCGACGGTCAGCGTCAAGAGGCTGTAGAGGCAGCCCATTGCCGTCAACAGGCAGAAAAACAAGGTTGTCGTTTCCGGTCCGGTGCGCAGGAAGATCCAGAACGCTGCGAAGGCGCCCACTGCCGATAGCAGCATGACGGGCTTTCTGCCGATGCGGTCCGACAACGCCGGCAAAGTCAGCGCGCCGATGGCGCCTCCAAAGCCGAGCGAAGACAAGACGAACCCCATCTGGTCCATGCCGAGATGAAGATAGTCGACCAGGTAGCTGGGAAAGAGCGCGGCCACGACGACGATGCACGTCAGCCAGAACAACTGGCAGAGAACCGCCAGGGGAACGTTGCGGTACCTGAAGACCTCATGCCAGCGGTGCTGCCCCGCGTCGTGGGTCATGCTGTGCGCGGCGATCTGGCGTGGTGACGGCTGGCGCAGCACCTTTTGCGACAGCAGTGCGACGATCAGTCCCGGAACCGCGACCAGGAGAAAGATCCAGGGCCAGTCCATCACCTTCAGAAGCTGCGTGACGGCGATGGGCGCGAGGCCAAGGCCGAAGAGCGCAGGCATTGTCTGTTGAATGCCGACGTTGAGTCCATGCCGATGCGGCGGCGAGGCATCCATGGTCGCGATGATGCTGGCCGGCGTGAAGGCGCCTTCCGCGCCGGCGCCGATGCTGAGCTACCTCGCCGCGATCGCGATTGAACTGGGCGGCGGCGTCCTGTTGCTGGTGGGCTACCGCACGCGACTTGTCGCGGCCGGCCTCGCCGTGTTCTCTGTTGTCTCGGCGCTGATCTTCCATCACGCGCTCGGCGATCAGAACCAGCTGTTCCATTTCCTCAAGAATCTGGCGATAGCAGGCGGCTTGCTCCAGGTCGTGGCATACGGAGCAGGTGCGTACAGCTTCGATCACAAGACTCCCAAAGCCGCTCGCGCTTTCGTCACTCAGTAAACGGTCTCGTCACGGCGGGCAGGCTTGTAGTCCCGTTCATGGCGATAGGCATCGCCCACGGCCTTGTGCTGCTCGTCCAGTAGCAAACAGGAGAGTTACCAATGAGCACAGTCATTCGTTTTCACGCGTACGGCGGACCCGAGGTCCTCCATGTGGAGAGTCAGTCGATCGGCAAGCCGGGCCCAGGCCAGGTGCATCTGCAGCACGATGCCATCGGCATCAACTTCATCGATACGATCTTTCGCCAGGGGATCTATCCGGTTGCATTGCCTTCGGTTCCGGGCGTCGAAGGAGCCGGTGTCGTCAGGGCGGTCGGCCCTGGCGTCGAGAAGTTTGCAGTGGGCGACCGTGTGGCCTATTTCCTGGCGCCAGGTAGTTACGCGGCCGAGCGGTTGATCGACGCCGATGCGCTCGTGAGACTGCCCGATGACGTCTCGACCGAACAGGCCGCCGCGGTGCTGACCAAGGGCCTGACCGCCTGGGCCGCCTTGAACGGATTCCATCGGCTTCAGGCCGGCGAGACGATTCTGGTGCAAGGTGCGTCCAGCAGCGTCGGCGTGTTGCTCGCGCGATGGGCAAGAGCCCGAGGCGCCATGGTCATCGGCACCGCAGGCTCGGACAAGCGCGATGCGCTGCGGGCCGACGTGGACCACGCACTGGTCTCGAGCGACAAAGACCTTTCGGCGCAGATTCGCAGGATCGCGCCGCAGGGCGTCGACGTCGTCTACGAGTTCGTCGGCAAGGCGACCTTCGCGGCATCGACAGAGGCCGTTCGCGACGGGGGCACGATCGTCAACATCGGTGCGGCTTCAGGCTCGCCCGACATCGATGCGACGTCGCTCGCAGCCCGGGGCGTGAAGTTGCTCGGCGGCCCCATGGCGCAGCACCTGAAGGGCGACGCGCTGACCGAGGCGACGACGGCGGTGTTCGACGCGCTTCGAGCCGGTACTTTCGGGCAGATCGGCATCACGCGGTACCCGCTGTCCGCGGCAGCGCGTGCGCACGAAGACATTGCCGCTCGTCGTCGCTCGGGCTCAGCCATTCTGGTGCCTTGGCTCAGCGCGGCGGGCAGCTACGTCTGATCGTGATCGCGCCTCGGATTCAATAGCCCAATAGCCCGTCCCAGACGCCCATCTGTGCCAGCTTCGGGACGGGCCCCGCGACAACATCGCCACTGTCCCCGCCGCCTATCAGTGCGGACGTGCTCATGTCAGCGCTCAAGCGGGGCCACGCAAGACCCGATGCGAAACGCACGTCGGACGCATCCCTGGCAAACGAGGCGATGGCGCTGCCGAGGTTGTTGGATAGCTGCGCCTCGGCCATGCCGGCGCCGACCTTGTCCTTGTAGTAGTCCAGACCAAAGGTCCCGAATACCAGAGGCAAGTCGGCGCAGTGCGGTACGCCGCGTCCCGGCGCTTTCACTGCGTGCATGTAGGTGCCGTAGCGAACGTTGACCCCGGTGCCGGACAGTTGTTTCGCATACCTCGTTCCGTAGTTGCGCAGCAGGCGGTCGCCGAAGATGTCGATCCACAAGTCCCCCGGATCCGTCGAACGCCCCTCGCGCTGTGCGGCTTGTGTGTAGGCGTCGATGACCGCTGCTGCGCTTGTCGCCGAACCTCCTACCTGGGGAATGATGGCGGCCGTGAGTGCCGCGCTGCTGGTGGGCAGCGGCGGGGTCAGGCGTGCATGGGTCGCGGGGTCTACGAGATCCTGGAAGAAGGCCCCCTCGTCGTGGGTGTAGGTGATCATGACGGGAAGATCCGCCGGCCAGGCACTTCGGGTCCAGTCGGCGCGATAGATCTGGCCGTCCACCATGGGCGCGAGCTTGAACCCGAAGCCGGAGGTGAATCCCGCCGGCAAGGGCAATGCGTTCAGTGCGAGTTCGGCGGCGTGGAGCGCCTTGGCGTCCACATCCCGCAGTCCGCGCGGCGTTGTGCCCAACCGGCCGGCGACCAGCGCGGTATAAGCCGCGGCATCCGTGAGCGTCATGGCACTCGGTGGGGCCACTGTTGGCGGGCTCAGCAAGATGACCTTCTGGAATGTCGCACGCACCGCGGGCTTCTGCGCAAAGATGGCGGCGCTCATCGCGCCGCCCGATTGCCCCATGAGGCAGACGTTGGCGGGGTCGCCGCCGAACGCGGCGATGTTCTGCTTCACCCACTGCAGCGCTGCCGCCATGTCCTGCTGCTGCCAGTTGGCCATGCTTCCGTTGCCGGCGTCGGTCAGGTCGGGATGCGACAGCAGGCCGAGTGCACCGAGCCGGTAGTTCACCGTCACCACGACCACGCCGCGTTCGGAGAGCGATTGGCCATTCATGAGCGGCATGCTCGTGGCGCCGGTACGAAATCCGCCGCCATGCAGGAACACGATGACAGGTGCCTTGCCTTTCTGGTCAGGCGTCCAGACATTGAGCGTCAGGCAGTCCTCGCTCTGCACGGTGGGCGTGGGATAGATCCAGCTTGTGTTCGGCGGAATGGTTTGAATGCTGGCTGCGCCGAAGGCATCGGCGTTCACCACGTCGCTGCGGCCTTGATAGGGCTGCGGAGCGCGGAATCGCAGTGCGCCGACTGGTGGTTGCGCATACGGCACCCCCAGATAGCTCACGACCGAGCCGCTGGCCTGTCCTTTGAACCGACCCGAAGTCGTCTCGACAATCAGGTCCGCGGACGGGGCAGGCACGATTCCAACAGCCGGACCACCGCCACCGCCACCACCACCGCAACCAAGCAAAGGCGCTGCGGCTGCCGCGGCCGCGGTGAAAAGGAAGCCGCGGCGACTCGGTGTCGACTGCCTGGAGGCGTGGAAATCTTGACTCATGGGCGATGGCTCCTGTTGGACGCTGGGACCTTTGACAAGGCCAGCGCATGCTAGGAGTCACCCACTGCTGACGAAAGCGGCCGCGGCGCAACGCAGCTTTCTGAAAATGCGTTGAATGATTCAGGCGGGCGTTCGCCCCAGGACGAGAAATGCCTGGGCCAACATTTCGAGAAAGGTACGCCCGCCGGGCGTCAGCACGCGACGGGATGGGAACAGCGCATGAATCGTGATGGTCGGCGGTGCCCATCCCGGGAGAACCACCTGCAGGCGCCCGGCCCGCAGGTCCGCATCGCACAGCACTTCGGGCAACTGCGCGACGCCGACACCTGCCAGCGCCGCATCCCGCACAAGCATCAGGTTGTCGGTGGTCAAACGTGGTTCGACGACCACTTCGGCCGTCCCGTGTTCCGGATGCGCCAAGAGCCAGCGGGACGATGGCGTGATGAACGTCCAACCAATCACGGGGCAAGCACCGAGGTCCGGCGGTACGGAAGGCGCGGGCAGCGCGTCGAACAGCGCGGGCGATGCCACGAGCAGGTAGTGGCTGTCCACCAGCTTGCGGGCGACAAGGCTCGAATCGGGCAGCGTCCTGGCGCTTGGCTGAATGAGCAGATCCACAGGGTCGCTGAAAGCGGAAGTGCGCCCGTCCGTCGTCACCAGCGTCACCGAGGCGCGCGAGTACTTGCGAACGAACTCGATGGACAACGACCCTACGAGGCTTGCACCGAGTGCCATCGGGCACTGCACGCGCAGGTGGCCTGTGGGCTCGTCGAGGCTTTCGCGGGCAATCGTCACCGCGTTCTGGGCCTGCGCGCGCATCGAGATCCCGTGTTGGTAGATGCGCTGTCCCACTTCTGTAACCTGGAATTTGCGCGCGTTGCGCGAAATCAAGGTCACGCCCAATTGATGTTCGAGGGCCGCGACGCGACGGCTGAGGCGCGAGACGGGGATGTCGAAACGCCGACTTGCGGCACTGAAGCCACCGGCGTCAACCACGGCCACCAGAGCCATCAAGTCGTCAAACACGCCGGTGAGTGTTTCCATGGTTGGAGAAGAAGGTTGAGCAGCGCGGGGATTATGTATGCCGGCCCCGCGGTAGCCGAAACCGCGGGGACGCAAGGTCGCCATATCGGCCAACCGCCGACCGCCTCAGTCGAGTGGGCAGCGACGCCCCAGCCCGCTGTTGCCGCGACATGCGCCTGCGTCCTGTCCCCGATGGTGGGTGGGCTCCGATGAATCATCGGGACTTCCATGGAAGATAATAACAAGATAAATCCGATGGTTGAGAAGGCTTCCATTCATCTGAAAGACCTCATTGTTCATAGGAAATATTGGATTTTCTCTGCATTCAACAGATCTTGGCAAATAATACTTCCATGGAAGAAATATTATTCACAGCGCAGCGATCCTTGCCGCCCCGCGCCGGAGCCGTCGCGCATCAACCCGTTGGAGTTCAATGATGGAAGTGCTTATGCGCGTCAAGGTCAGCGCCTGTTCGGAGCTGGCTGAAGGGACGTCCGGGTACGAACTGGCCGCAGCCGACGGAAGCGCACTGCCGCCGTTCGAGGCCGGTTCCCATATCGATGTCCATCTGCCGGGAGGACTTGTGCGCCAGTACTCCTTGCACGACCTGCCGAGCGAACCTGCGCGGTACCGCATCGGCGTATTGCGTGAACCGCAATCTCGCGGAGGCTCCGCCGCACTCGTGGATGGCGTGAAGGTCGGTGACGAGATGGAGATCAGCGTTCCCCGCAATCACTTCGCGCTGGACAAGCGTGCAGGGCGATCCATCCTGCTGGCAGGCGGCATCGGCATTACGCCGATCCTGTGCATGGCGGAGCAACTCACGCAGGAAGGGCGCCCCTTCGAACTGCACTACTGCGGGCGGACGATCAGCCGCATGGCATTCGTCGATCGACTGCAAGCCAGCGCCTATGCCGACGACGTGCACATTCATGTCGACGACGGGCCGAAGGCGCAGATGCTGGACACCGCTGTCGTGATCGGCCCGCCCCATTCCGACACGCATCTCTACGTGTGCGGTCCCGCTGGTTTCATGGACCATGTGCTCCAGACAGCCCGCGAGCTCGGCTGGAAGGAGCCGCAACTGCATCGAGAGTACTTCGCAGCCGCGCCGATCGACCATTCGGCCGACGGACCTTTCGAGATCGAATTGAAGCGCAGCGGCCAGGTCATCAAGGTCGACGCCGACAAGAGCGCCGCCGACGCGTTGAGGGATTCCGGCGTCGCCATCACCGTCTCTTGCGAGCAGGGCGTTTGCGGCACTTGCGTCACGCGCGTGCACGCCGGCGTGCCGGATCACCGCGACTTGTACCTGACGGATGCCGAGCATGAGCAGAACGACTGCTTCACGCCCTGTTGTTCGCGTGCGCGCACACCGCGGCTCGTGCTGGATCTCTGACACTCCACTGAAAGGAACTCGAATGCAGACGGCACAGACGCCCGACTACAGCGTCCCTGACTACCTCCAACAGCTTCGGCTGGCCGGCAAGAATTTCGTCGTGCTCGGCGCCGGGCAGGGCATCGGCGAGGCCACGACCCACGCTCTTGCGCAGGCAGGCGCCCGCGTGTTGTGTGTCGATCGCGAAGAAGACCTGGCCGTGCGGATCGCCAAGGCGGTGGATGGCGTGCACTTTGCAGGCGATGTCACGTCGCGCGACGCCATGCAGCGAGCTTTCGACACCGCAGTCCACAGTTTCGGCGACATCCACGGTGTCGTCGACATCATCGGCATGGCCGATCTGCGGCCGCTGGTGGAGTTTGACGATGCCGCGTGGGATCGGCAGTTCGACGTCGTCGTCCGCCATGCGTTCCTCGCCGTCCAGATCGGTGGTGAGTTGATCGCGAAGGCCGGAGGCGGAACGATTACCTTCGTGGGATCGGTGGCCGGGGACCGCATCATTCCCCGCGAAACCGCGTATACCAGTTCGAAGGCAGCACTCCATCACTTCGTTCGCGGGGCTGGCGCCGAGTACGCGCCGAGGGGCGTTCGCGTGAACGCTGTGTCGCCTGGATTCGTGAGAACGCCTCGCTTCGACCAAATGCTCGGCGACGAGGCATGGCGTGTGGTGGGCGAATCGATTCCGATCGGCAGGGCGGCGATGCCGGCCGAGGTTGCGGGTCCGATTCTTTTCCTGGCGTCGAATCTCAGCGCCCACATGACCGGTCAGATCGTCGTGGTCGATGGCGGCTCGACCAATCTCACGCCGTTTCCGAAGGTCTTCGGGGCGCCGAAGAAATCCTAGCGCTTGCGGCCCTTGTGCATGCGGGCCTCGGGCGGGTCAATCTCATCCTCGAGTCCCATTTCCGAGCTTTCCAGCGTGGAAAGGACTCGCAATGCGAACTGGGTCCCGCGCTCGCGCTCTTCAGGAGATAGCTGGGACATGGCCGGAGCCAGTGCGGAGTGGTTGGCCAGGTGTTCAACCGCCAATTCCACGATCTGCAGGCCTTTCTTCGTGAGGTGGACCAGGAAGCCTCCGCTGTGACTCGGGTCGTGAAGGCGCTCCACGTAGCCGGCCTCTACGAGTCGATCGACTTTCTTCGTGATTGCGCCCGAGGTCACCAGCAGCGCACGAAACAGATCTGTCGGCCGCTTGACGTAGGGAGGGCCGCTGCGCCGAAGGGCCAACATCAGGCGCATGTCTCCGCCGTTGATGCCGTATTCCTTCTGGCAGTGGCGGTCGTAGGCACGGTCGACCAGGGTGCCGAGGCGCATGAAGTAGATCGCCAGAAGGAAGTTCTGCAGATCCAGATCTTGCCGCTCGGTCTGCCATTGCATGGTGACGAGTTCACTGATGCTGGGCCTCGCGGGTCGTCCCTTGCGTGAGCCATTGTTCCCGGGCGCGGCATCGAGTGGATCGGTTGTGTATTGATCTTCCATAGAAACATACTTCCTCGAGGCCGCCATCTTACGCGCAGTTACCCGTGAATGGCGAAGAGGCGAATGTTCCGTACGAATCTAGTGGTTTGCCCTATGGAGATTCCGCTGCGGCGCATCTATCTTCCATGGAAGATGATTTCGATGAACGCGACATTCTTCCTGTCGCTCAATCTCTTCCCCACGAGGTGAAACCAATGAAAAAGACATTTGCCCGTCTGCTGGGACTTGCCGCTGCTGTCGCTTTCTTCAGCGCTTCGGTCGCAGCGCAGGAGCCCATCAAGATCGGCTTTGTCGGCCCCTACACCGGCCCGTTCGCGGTGGCAGGCCAGTCGTTCCGACAAGGCATCGAGGCGTACGTGGCCCTCCATGGCGCAAGTGTCGGCAACCGAACGGTGGAAGTGATCTACAGGGACAGTGCAGGCGCTGACGCCACGCTCGCCAAGCGCCTGGCGGAAGAACTCGTCGTCAAGGACAAGGTGGCCATGCTGGGCGGCTTCTACCTGAGCCCGGAAGTGGCCGCGACCGCCCCTGTTGCAAACGCCGCCAAGGTGCCCTTGTTCATCGTCAATGCCGCGACGCCTTCGCTGATGAAGATGTCGCCGTACTTTGTCCGCATGGGCCAGTCGATCAACCAGCCGGCGGAACTGGCTGCCACCTACGCCCGCCAACAGGGCAAGTCACGGGGCTTCGTCGCGGTCGGAGACTACGGCCCGGGGCACGTCGTGGAGCAGGCCTTCATGGCCAGGTTCTCGGCGGAAGGCGGACAAATGGTCGGCAACGTGCGCGTGCCGCTGAACACCACCGACTTCGCGCCTGTCGCAGAGCGCATCGCCAACGCCAACCCCGACGTGCTGGAGATCTTCCTCCCGCCCGGCGCTGCCTCCGTGGGCTTCAACAAGGCGCTGGCTGCGCGCGGGCTGACGCAGAAGGTGTTGATCATCGGCCAGGGCGAAGCCGAGGACAGCGACCTGCCACTGTTCGACGACTCGATCGTCGGCTTCAAGTCCATCATCTACATCGACGCGAACGCCAGGAACGCGGAGAACACGGCCCTTGCCGGCTGGCTGCTGAAGAATGTCGGGCCCACTGCGCGTCCCAACTCCTTCAGTATCGGCGCGTACGACGCCATGCACCTGGCCTACAAGATGATTCGCGACCAGGCGGGTAAGCCGTTCAACGGCGAGGCGGCCGTCAAGTCGCTGGCCGGCTATACGTGGAAGAGCCCGCGTGGCAACGTGACCATCGACCCGGCCACCCGCGAACTGGTGCAGAACTTCTACTTGCGCGAAGTGGTGAAGGACAGCGACGGCACGAAGCGCAACAAGGTCGTGAAAACCTGGGAGCAGGTGAACCCCGCGACGCTGAACTGAAGCAGCGCCTTCGAAGACTCCCATTGATCGGACGCCCGTGGACACCATCGCCTTCATCCTCCTGTACGGGCTGTCGTATGGCCTCGTCCTGTGCCTCATCGCACTCGGCCTTGTCGTCACCATGGGCCTGATGCGGGTCGTCAATCTCGCGCATGGTGCCTTCGCCGCCATTGGCGGGTATTTGGCGATCAGCCTGATGCAGCAGCAGGGTTGGCCCTATGCGGTCGCGGTGCCGGCGGCGGTGCTCGCGGTGGCCGCTTTCGGCGTCGCCGCCGAGCGCCTGCTCTATGTGCATCTGTACAAGCGCAGCGACCTCGATCAGGTGCTGGTGACGATCGGCTTCAACTTTGTCGTCATCGCATTGCTGACCATGTGGTTCGGACCGAACGTCACGCCCCTCGATCTCCCCGCATATCTCAAGGGCAACATCGATCTCGGGATCCGCGAGTTCGAGGTGTACCGGGTCGTCTCGGCTGTCATTTGCCTGGTGATCATCGGCGCGCTGTGGTGGGTGTTCGAGCGCACCAGCACTGGCGCACGGCTTCGTGCCGCGGTGGACAACCGCGGCATGGCCCAGGCCATGGGCATGAACGTACCGTTGCTCTTCTCGGCGACCTTCGCGCTGGGGTGCGGCCTCGCCGCGCTCGGCGGAGTCCTGGCGGCGCCCATGTTGCCGATGGAGCCGATGTGGCCGCTCAAGCACCTGGTGCTGGTACTGGTGATCGTGGCGCTTGCCGGGCACGGACAGGTGACGGCCTCGGTTGCTGTCGCGGTGATCGTCGGTCTTGTCGAGACAGCCGGCCGCTACCTCTTCCCGCAGTCCGGCGCCTTTCTCATCTACCTGCTTCTCATCGGGCTGATCGTGTGGCGGCCCGACGGCCTGCTCGCCCGTGCCCGGACGGCTTGACATCATGAACCCTGTTCCACGTCATTCCATCCTCGGCCGCCATCACTGGCGCGTTGGAGAGTTCCTCTGGCTGGCCGTCGCGGTGGCTTGCTATTTCCTGTTTCCGCAATACCTGTCGCTCGGTACCTCGGTGCTGGTCATGGTGCTGCTGGTACTGTCGTACGACCTGCTGCTGGGATTTTCCGGCGTGCTTTCCTTTGGCCACGCGGTCTTCTTCGGTCTCGGTGCCTTCACCGCAGGCTGGCTCTCCCTGGCAGGGTGGACGGAGCCTTTCAGCGTGGTACTGGTGGCCGGCATCGCAGCGGCCGTTCTGGCCGCGCTGGTGGGCTCCTTTCTGCTGCGGCTGACCGGCCTGCCGTTGCTGATGGTCACGTTGGCGCTCGGTGTGCTGGTGTTCGAGGCGGCCCACAAGGCCACGAACATCACGGGTGGCGACGATGGTCTGGCCGGCATCCAGTTCGCACCCATCCTGGGTTGGTTCGAATGGGGGCTGGGTGGCAGCGCGGCCTACTTGTACGTACTGGCCTGGCTGGTGGTGGTGTTCGTGCTGCTCAAGCGGGTTGTGGCCTCGCCTTTCGGAGTGATGCTGCAGGGCGTGCGCGAGAACCCGGCGCGCATGCGCCTGATCGGCAACCGTGTGTTGCCGCATCTCACCCTGGCCTACACCATCAGCGCCGCTGCGGCTGGCATCGCCGGTGCCCTGTTCACCCAGGCGAACGCCTTCGTTGGAATCGGAGTCCTCGCGCTCGACACGTCAGTGGATGTGCTGGTGATGCTGGTGCTCGGCGGCATCGGCACCCTCTACGGTGCATTCATCGGTGCGCCCGCCTACATGCTGCTGAAGCACTTCTCCTCTCAATGGAACCCGTACTACTGGATGCTGATCATCGGCGTCCTCCTGATTGCGGTGGTCATGCTCGGTCGCGGCGGATTGGTGGGACTGGGCCGAACCGCCATCGACAAGCTTCGCGGGCGGGAGGGCCGGTCATGAGCGCCGTCGTCTGCGCACTACAGGCCAGCGGACTGAGCAAGCACTTCGGTGCGCTGCACGTCACGCAGGATGTCAGCCTCGCACTCCCCTGCGGCACCCGCACGGCCCTGATCGGTCCGAACGGCGCCGGCAAGACCACCCTGGTCAACCTGCTCACCGGCGTACTGAAGCCCGATGCGGGAAAGCTGCAACTGTTCGGGGAGGAGGTGACGGGTACCTCGGCAGCCGTCCGAACGCGCAAAGGCCTGGTTCGCACATTCCAGATCTCGAGCCTGTTCTCGCAACTCACCGTCTTCGAGAACGTCTTCATCGCCGTCACCCAGGCGGCGGGGCGAAGCTTCCATCTGTGGCGTCCGGCCGGACGCGAGCGCGACCTGCTGGAGCGCACCGAGGCGCTGATCGTGCAACTCAAGCTGCAGGACGACCGGCACTGCAAGGTGACGGAGATCGCCTATGGGCGCCAACGGCTGGTGGAGATAGCGATCGCCCTGGCACTGCGGCCCAGAGTGTTGCTTCTGGACGAGCCAGCGGCCGGCATCCCCAGCAATGAACTCGACCTGCTGCACGGCGCCATCGCCAGCCTGCCGGTGGACATCGCCGTGTTGATGATCGAACACGACATGGAGATGGTCCGCATGTTCGCCTCCGAGGTGGCGGTGCTGGTGAATGGCGCTTTGCTGATGTCCGGCAAACCGAGGGACGTGATGTCGCATCCCGAGGTTCAGGCGGTCTACCTCGGCTCGGCCGGGAAAAAGCGCTTCGAGGGAGTCGCCGCATATGCTTGAAACCAGGAAACTGACTGGCGGCTGGGGGCCTACCCTGGTGGTGGAAGACCTGAGCCTGCACGTCGCTGCGGGCGAGACGGTCGCGATCATTGGCCGCAATGGTGTGGGCAAGAGCACGTTGCTCGAGTTGATCATCGGGCGCGCCCAACGTCGCGGCGGCAGCATCGTCCTGGACGGAGGCGACCTCGCGGCGCTGGCATCGCACGAGCGCGCGCGCCGCGGGTTGGGCTATGTGCCGCAAAGCCGCGAGGTCTTTCCCAGCCTCACGGTCGCCGAACACCTGCAGATCGCGCAGAGGCCGGGCGACTGGACCGTACAGCGTGTGCTGGATCTGTTCCCGCGCTTGGGCGAGCGGCTCGCAAGCCACGGCAACCAGCTCTCCGGCGGTGAACAACAGATGTTGGCCATCGCCCGCGCGCTCCTGGGAAACCCCCGGGCGCTGCTGATGGACGAGCCTTTCGAAGGACTCGCGCCGATCATCGTGGAACACCTCGTGCAAAGCATCCGGAAGATCGTTCAGGCCAGCTCGCTCGCATTGCTGCTCGTCGAGCAGCGGGTCGACATCGCGCTCGATCTTTCGCACCGTTGCATCGTCATGGACCGGGGTCGTGCTGTCTTCGAAGGTGCTTCCGATCAACTGGCCGGAGACGAGGGGCGCGTCGCCACTCTGATGGGCTTGAGCCACTGATGATGGAGAACAAGGCAATGAAATTCGCGGACAAGGTAGCCATCGTCACCGGCGCGCAGACCGGTATCGGCCTGGCGATCGCACAACGCCTGGCAGGTCAGGGCGCAGCCGTGGTGCTGGCAGACATCGCCGATGCGATGCCGCAGGCGCGAGAACTGCAAACGGGTGGTGCCCGTGTGCTGGCGCTCAAGGTCGATGTGGCCGAGGAGCAATCCGTCCATGGGATGGTCGAGCGAACCCTTTCGGAGTTCGGTCGCGTCGACATCCTCGTGAACAACGCTGCGATTGCCGCCAGCATCAAGTTGCGTGCCTTCGAAGAGATCTCGGTGCCCGAGTGGCGCCGCATGCAGGACGTGAATGCGATGGGGCCGTTCCTTTGTACTCGCGCGGTGGCGCCACACATGCGGCGCCAACAGTCCGGCCGCATCGTCAACATCACTTCCGGCACGGCCTTCAAGGGTGCTCCCTTCATGCTGGACTATGTCGCGAGCAAGGGGGCGCTGATGACGATGACGCGCTCCCTCGCGCGGGAACTCGGGCGCGACTTCATCACCGTCAACGCGGTGTCGCCGGGCTACACACTCAGCGAAGGCAATCTGGGCAACAAGGAGTTTCTCGCCAGCTATCGGGAGTCCGCCATCGCCACCCGGGCCGTGCCGCGCGACGGCTGGCCGGCGGACATCGTCGGTGCCGTCGCCTTCCTGGCGAGCGACGACGCATCCTTTGTTTCCGGGCAAATCCTGGCAGTCGACGGCGGGTCCGTCTATCACTGATGACACATCATGCTGAACACGCAATCCAATGATCGAATTTGCCGCGTCGGCGCGAACCAGCCGATGGGCGTCGCCTTGCGCCGCTACTGGCTTCCGGTGCTTCTCTCCTCAGAGCTCTTGCCCAACGCGGATCCCAAGGGGATCGAGCTCCTCGGTGAGCGCTTCGTCGCGTGGCGCGACGAAGCTGGACGCGCCGGCTTGTATGCCGAGGCCTGCCTGCACCGTGGCGCTTCGATGCGCCTCGCTCGCGCGGAAGGCGATGGTCTTCGATGCATCTATCACGGCTGGAAGTTCGCCGTGGATGGTGCCGTCCTCGACACGCCGAACGTCGCCGACCCACGGTTCAAGCATCGCATCAAGGGCCGCACGTACCCGGTACGCGAAGCGGGGGGGCTGATGTGGGCGTATCTCGGTCCGCGCGAAATGGAGCCCGATTTCCCGCAGTGGCCCTGGATGGATCTGCCGGACGCCAATCGGTTGGTTACGCGCCACGTGGAGGAATGCAACTTCGTTCAGGTGATCGAAGGGCTGGTGGATTCTTCGCATCTCGGCTTGCTGCACCTGAACGGCCTGCGCCGGTCGGGGAGCGCGGACCTCGAATTCGCGGAGAAGGTGAACTCGATGCAACAGAACCTGGCGCCACGGCTGGAGGTGGAGGAAACCCCGTTCGGCTTCTACTACGCGGCGCTTCGCGACATCACCGACGAGAGCGGCCACCGCACCGAGGCGAGGATCGCCGCCTTCGTCGCGCCGTGCATCGTCCTCAATCCAAACGGAGACATCGCGACCTTCGTGGTGCCGATGGCGGATACGAGGACGGCGTTCATCCACGTGTTCTGGAGCGCGACCCGGCAGCTCAATCGGGAGCCGTTGCGCAGCCGTCATCTGGAATTCATCGGCTTGACGCCCGAGGTGCTGGAGGGCTTCGGGCTGACCGACGAGACCCTCGGCAGCGAGGACAAGCCAGGACCCCGGAACAACTTCATGCAGGACCGCGACGCAATGCGCAGGGGGGAGAGCTGGAGCGGGTTGCCGGGCCTGATCGAGGAAGACGTGGCGGCCTCGGTCTCGGCCGGGCCGCTGCGAGATCGTGCCAGCGAGGTGCTCTCGTCGTCCGACATCGGCATCAGCCGCCTTTACCGGGCGCTGCTCGCGTGTGCCGATGCCGCGGAGAAGGGTGAAGACCCGCTGGGCATCCAACGCGGGATCGATGGGTCCCGCGTGGCCGGCATCAACGATGTGCTGGATGGCCGCGAATGGCGCGAATTGTTGCCGCGAACCACTGGCGAAAAGGAGACTGCATGAGTGCGAAACCCGATGTGACGGAAGCGTTCACCTGGCACGACGACTTCGCCGTCGGCCACGAGGCCATGGACGAGACCCACCACGAGTTCGTGCAGTGCGTCGACGCCATGTTGCGGGCAGAAGAATCCGAGCTGTCGGCCAAGCTCGAAGCCTTCGCCGATCACGCGCGTCGTCATTTCGACGAGGAGGACCAGGCCATGCGGGAGACTGGCTACGGGTCGTCCGGCTGCCACGTCGATGAACATTCGGCCGTTCTGAAATCCGTGGACGAGGTGCGCGCTGCGCTGGCTCTTGGGCACGGGCACGTGGTCCGTCGCTTTGCCCATGCACTGGCCGAATGGTTCCCCCGACATGCAACGGTGATGGACATGGGTCTCGCACGCTGGCTGGTTCAAAGGCGCCTCGGCGGATCCCCGGTGGTGATCCGTCGGCGCGAGGCGGCGACCGTCTGATTGGCGCCCCTTTTTTTTCTCTTTACATCTTCCAAGGAAGACATTTCGGACCACTTCAACCAAAGGACCCACATGCTGAGCAATCAAGACAACGAGCTGATGTGCCGAACCGGACGCGGCACGGCCATGGGAGACGCGATGCGTCGCTTCTGGCTGCCGGTGATGCAACTGTCCGAGCTGCCCGCGGCGGGCGGGGACCCCAAGACCATCGAAGTCCTCGGTGAAAACTTCATCGCCTGGCGCGATCAGCAGGGCCGGGCGGGACTCTACGCGGAGCATTGCCTGCACCGCGGCGCTTCCCTGCAGCTCGCGCGCGCTGAAGGCGACGGTCTCCGCTGCATCTACCACGGTTGGAAATTCGCGGTCGATGGCCAGGTGCTCGACACGCCCAACGTCGCCGATCCCAAGTTCAAGGACCGCATCAAAGGGCGGACGCACCCGATGCGCGAGGCGGGGGGCCTGTTGTGGGCTTACTTGGGACCCGCGGACAAGCAGCCCTCGTTCCCGACCTGGCCCTTCATGGAGCAGGACGACGCCCATCGCATCAATGCGATGGCGGTGGTCAACTGCAACTACGTGCAGGTGATGGAGGGTCTGGTGGACTCCTCGCACCTGACGGTCCTGCACGCTTCCGGGCTGGCCAAGACCAATGGCGCGGAACTGGACTTCGCGAAGAAGACCACGCACATGCAATTCGACGCATCACCAGCCATCGAGGCTGACGAAACGGACTTCGGCTTCCACTACGTCGCCATGCGCAAGGCCGGGGACAAGCGCATGGCGCGCATCGCCTCCTTCGCGTCGCCGTGCTTCGTGGCGAACCCGAACGGCGACCTCTGGTTCGCCGTGGTACCGGTCAACGATGAACGCTGCAACTTCTTCCATGTTTGGTGGAACCCGGAAAAGGCGATCGGGCTGGAACCGCTGCGGACGCAGCAGCTTGCGTTCGTTGGTCTGGACGAACCCACCCTGGCCAAGTACGGCATGACCGCTGCGACCTGCGACAGCGATCAGACCATGTCCTGGCGAAACGGCTACAGGCAAGACCGCTCGCTGCAGCGCGCGGGACATTTCACCGGCTTCGACAGCTTCACGCAGGAGGATGCCGCATGCAGCGTATCCAGCGGTGCGCTGCGCGACCGCTCTCAGGAAATGCTGTCGGCTGCGGATATCGCCATCGCACGCCTGTATCGCAGCTTGCTGGCGTGCGCCAAGGCCGCTCGCGACAAGCAGGAGATTCCTGCGTTGCAGGTGGAGGTCCGGAAAGCGATCGGTATCTCTGCGGAGATCGGGTTGGACCAGGACTGGCGCACGCTGCTACCTCACCAGACCATCGTTTCCGAGTCGGGCGCCCAGGGCATCCGCCAATAGCAGCCCAATCACTGAACACAGGAGTTTCAAATGTTGAATCGTCAAGACAATGAACTGATTTGCCGCGTCGGCCCGGGCACCCCCATGGGGAACATGATGCGCCGCTACTGGCATCCGGTCTGCACGTCCGCACAACTGGACAAGCCCGATGCGCCGCCACTGCGCGTGCGCCTGCTCGGAGAGGACTATGTGGCGTTCCGGGACACGCACGGCAAGGTCGGCGTGATGGAGGAGCTCTGCATGCACCGCGGGGCCTCTCTCGCGCTCGGGAGAGTCGAGGAAGGCGGCATCCGCTGCCTGTACCACGGCTGGAAATTCGACGTGACCGGCGCCGTGCTGGAAACGCCGAACAACAGCGACCCGAAGTACCGCACGCGGATGAAAGCGCCGGCCTTTCCGGTGCGCGAGGAAGGGGGCATCGTCTGGGCCTACGTCGGGCCGAAGGAACTGCAGCCCGACTTCTCGCGCTATGCCTTCATGGACGCCGACCCGGCACATCGCGTGGTTCTCCGAATCAACGTGCACTGCAACTACCTGCAGTTGGTCGAGGGTGGGGAAGACTCCTCGCATGTGGGCGTGCTGCACACCAACATGGCACGTCCCGGATGGAAGGACGGTGAGTTCGAGCCGAACCCTGACGTCGTCAACCCGGCGGCGCTGTCTTCGAACGACCTCGAACCGACCCTGAAGATGGAGGAGACAGCATTCGGGTTCCAGTACGTGGCCTTGCGCAAGACCGGCAAGGCGGGCGTGTCGAATGCCCGCGTGGTCCCCTTCATCGTGCCCTACGGTCGCGTCATTCCGGCGCCCGCGTTCCAGTTCACGGTGCTGGAGGTTCCGGCCGACGACACGCACACAAGCACCTACATCGTGGTGCACGGCGATGCGCCGGTGTCCGAAGACAAGATCATCGAGTTGCTGGGCCTGGACGACACCCGGTACTACGACCGCCAGGCCTGTGCCTTCACGGCCTCGTGGGCCGATGCCTTCGGCCAGAACCGTGAGCGCATGCAGGAGAGCTGGACAGGCTTGCGCGGCGTGGAAGTTGAAGACGCCGCCATCGCCTTGTCGCAAGGCGCGTTCTATGACCGTTCCAAGGAACATCTCGTACCTGCCGACCAGGCGGTGATGCGAGTGCGTCGCGTACTGCTCGACTCCGTCAAGCGCGTGATGGACGACAAGCCACCGGTAGGCGTTGGAATCGATCTTCGTGGGGTCGGCGCCTGCGACGCGGAGCTGGCGGACGGTGCGGCATGGCAGGCCCTGTTGCCCTCGCACCGCGAAGCGGTGGAGGCCTGAATGGCATCCACGAGCAATCCCGGCGGCGGTGCAACAGCGGACTACCCCTCCCTGCTGCGCCTCGACGGCCGCGGCTTCGTGGTCCTGGGCGCCGGCCAGGGCATCGGTGAGCAAGCGGTGCACGCACTCGCCCAGGCCGGTGCCCGCGTGCTGTGCGTGGACCGCGACGAGCAACTCGCACGCAACGTCGCCGAGTCGGTGGGCGGTGTTCCTTGCGCTGCCGACGTCACGTCTCGCACGGACATGCAGCGTGTGTTCGAAACGGGTCGACGCAGCTTCGGCCGGGTCCATGGCCTGGTCGACATCGTCGGTGTCGCCGGCATCAAGCCGTTCTCCGAAGTGGATGACACGGCATGGAACCTGCAGTTCGACATCGTGCTGCGCCATGCCTACCTGGCCATCCAGGTCGGCGGCGAGATGATGGCAGCCGACGGCGGGGGAAGCATGGCTTTCGTCGGCTCGATGTCGGGCAACCGCGCGGTGCCGAACCAGACGGCCTATGCGGTTTCGAAGGCGGCGTTGCACCACCTGGTGCGCTGCGCGGGCGCGGAGTACGGGCGACGCCAGGTGCGGATCAATGCCATTGCACCCGGCTATGTGAGAACGCCGCGCTTGAACCAGCGGCTCGGCGACGAAGCCTGGAATGCGATCAGCAAGGTGATTCCCATCGGCCGACCGGCTACTCCGGCCGACATCGCCGGGCCCTTGCTGTTCCTGGCGTCGGACCTCAGTGCCCATATAACGGGCGAGGTGATTGCCGTGGACGGCGGCGCAGGTGTGATGGCGGCCTTTCCCGACGTCAAGTTCGGACCCGCAGCGAGCATGACGCCTTGACCGCCTTGGAACACGCGCATTCAAGCGCGTTAGGCGATGGGGATCATGCTGCTCCGGGCGCTGGCGCGTTGGCTCGAGGAACGGAAACCCTCGGACAACTGCCTCAATCCCTCCACACTTCAGGCGAGGGCTTCCGCATGACCTGGTCGCTGCGTTACGCGCCCCATCTCGGCTACCGGCCCCCGTTTCAACCGCTGTTCGCCGCAACGGTCGGATCGGAGGATCCCCTGGAACACATCAAGTTTGCGGCCGACAACGGCCTTGCCGGCGTCCTCTATGCGGCCGCACGAGCGCGTGCAGCGGCAGAGCAGCAGAGGGTCGGCGACGCATTGGCCGCGCACGGACTGGAAGCAGGCTGCATCCTCTACACCACCTTCGAGCAGCTTCGCAACACAAGCTGGGCCAAAGATGGCAAGGAAGCTCGCGAGTGGATCGCAGGCGAACTCGCGCAAGCCATGGAGGCCGCGCATCGTGTCGGTGCGACGCGACTGGCCGTGCTGGGCGGCGCCGATCCGCAGCGTCCCATCGCCTACCAGCACGCCGCCCTCGTGCAGAACCTGCGCTATGCCGGCGATATTGCCGCGCGCGCCGGCCTCACGCTGTGCCTGGAGACCCTCAGCCGCAAAAGCATTCCAGGGATGCTGCTGCAGCACATGCCCGATGCGGTGGCCGTTGCGAGAGCCGTGGATCATCCCGCCGTGCGCCTGATCTTCGACACGTCGCACGTGCAGGTGATGGACGGTGATCTGCTGTTCCACCTCGAGCAGGCCTGGGACCATATCGAGATCGTGCAACTGGCCGACAACCCGGGGCGCCTGGAACCCGGAACGGGAGAGATCAACTTCGAAAGCCTGCTGCGGCTGTTGTCGAGGCGCGGCTATCGCGGCTTGGTCGAGCTGGAGTACGGTTGGCGGCTACCCGGGCTGGAAAGCGAAGGCCGGGGGCTTGCGATGCTCCACCACCTTGATGCCGCAGCGAGTGCCCCCTGTGAATGACTTCAACTTTCTGGAGCCCATGAATGGCAACCAATGATCCCACTGCTGCTTCGAACATTGCGCTGCAAATCCGCGCACTCGGTTCGAGGTTCGATCCTGAAGTGCTTGCTGCGACGCGAGCGATCTACCGGCCTGTTGTCGATCTCAGCGAGGCAGCCGACGAGCAGGTCGACGTTGTCTACGGAAGCCATGTGCGCCACCGGCTGGATATTTATCGCCCTGCAAGCCGACCGCGGGCGATCGTGGTCTACGTCCACGGTGGCGGCTTCGTCGCCGGAGACAAGAACGGGGATGGCGTGTTCTATCGGAACGTCGGCCGTTGGCTCGCTCGCCAAGGCTTCCTGGCGGTGCTGCCGAACTACCGGCTCGCTCCGGCGGATGGATGGCCGGCCGGCGCGAGGGATGTTCAAGCGGTGTTGCAGTGGATCAGCGAGAAGCGCGAAGGATTGGATGCGAGCAAGGCTCCGCTGGTGCTTTGGGGCCAGTCGGCCGGCGCCAGCCATGTGGCGACCTGGTTGTTCGACGACAGCGCACGCGGTGGCGAAGCTGCACGCGTGGACGGCGTCATGCTCATGAGCGGGTTCTTCAGTGCGTCCGCGCCGCTGCCGCCCGGGCCGCGCGCCTACTTCGGCGAGGATATTTCCCTGTATGACCGGCGTTCCCCGCTCACGCATGTGCGGACCATCGAAACGCCCATTTGGCTCGGTGTCGCGGAGCTTGACCCAGGCTGGATCGCCCAGCAGACCTACGCAATGGCCGGGGCGCTCACGGTGGCCATGGGTAGCAGCCCGAGTTTTCATTTCTTTCGCGATCACAACCATGTGTCGACAGTCCACAGCCTCGGTTCGCCGCAGCAGGATTGCGGCGACGAGGTGCTTCGTGTCCTTGACGCCGTGATCGCGCGGGCATCTCGCTAGCAATGCATGTGCCGACGCGCTCGCTCTCAGATCTCCGCCAGCGCCCAGGCGCAGCCCGGCACGAGGTCGGCAGGCTTCAAGACCACGCAGTTGCCGAAGGCCAACGCGGGCGCGATC
Organism: Variovorax sp. 10L426; assembly: GCF_056395305.1. NCBI lineage: Bacteria > Pseudomonadati > Pseudomonadota > Betaproteobacteria > Burkholderiales > Comamonadaceae > Variovorax > Variovorax sp. 10L426. Next base: position 429,116 of record NZ_JBFTJF010000001.1, read on the forward strand.
TTCCACGCCGGAACCTCTTCGCGCGCGAGCAAGGTGCCGAGCTCTTCCTTGCGCGCGAGGATTTCATTGCCGATCTTGTCGAGTGCTCTTCGGAGCGGGCCTGGATGCCGCTCGTGGACCAGGCGGGGAAGGCGGTGAGGTTGTCATGGCGTGCACTCCGCGACGGCGGTCGCCCGCGTCGGGCCCAACTGCCGACAGGCGCGTGTCAGGAGAGGGCCGATCTCGGTTGAATCGCCGGCCACGCCGAAGACGATGTGGTCGGGCCGCACCAGTGCAGCCGCGCATCCGTTGCGCGCGAACCAGCCCGCAACCACGTTGTCCGATTCGATCAGGTTCAACACGCTGTGCGCGTTCGCCTTGCCATTGATGCAGACGATCTGGACGCCGAGCCTGAGCAACGAGTCCTCCCACTGTTGAATGTGGTCAGCATCGGGCGCGTCGCGCAGGACGAGAAGGAACCCGTTCGGAACCAGGTCGTCCAGCATCTGCGCTTCGGCATCTGCATCGAGCCGTCCGACAGGCTGGGGAAACGGAGTTCCCGCCGGCGCGACGTCGCGGTCGATCAGTCCGTGGTGGACACCTGGCAGCAGACTCTGGCGCAACTGCATCTTGACTTGTCCTCCTTGTTGCTCGCGCAGCTTGCGGTCGCGCTCTTTGGCCTCCACCAGGTCGCGCTCGCAAATGATGTGGCCAAGTCGCTTGACTGTCGCGGTAACGTCCTGGACCTGGGGGCCGCGTTCATCGCCATAGCTGTCCAGCAATCCATCGGACGCACGGCCTGTCAGCACCCAATCCAGCTTCCAGGCGAGGTTGGTGGCGTCACGCAGGCCTTGGCACATCCCCTGGGCGAGGAATGGAGGCATCTGGTGAGCGCTATCGCCAGCCAGCAAGATCGGCCCCTTGCGCCACTGTTCGAGGACGACCGCATGGAAGCGATACGTGGCAGCACGCCAAATGCGTGCTTCGCCCGGCGAGAGCCAGGGCGCCAGCAACTTCCAGATCGCCTCATGCGGCATCTCGCGCTGCTCGGCTTCGTCGGGAAGCAGCAAGAACTCCCATCGCCGATGGGTGCCCGGTCCCACGACGTAGGTGCACGGCCGCGCCGGATTGCAGTATTGAATGTTCGTGGCAGGCAACTGAGAAAGTTTGGACTCCTCGATATGCATGTCCACCACGATCCAAGGCTCGTCGAACTCCAGGCTCTTGAGCTGCAGGCCCAAGCGCTTGCGCGTCGGGCTGGTCCCCCCGTCACATGCAACGACGTAGCGCGCGCGGACTTGGCACTCCGTGTTGTCCCTTTCGCGGACCGTCAACACCGCACCTTCTTCTGATTGTCGAACGTCGACCACCTCGCAGCCGAGGCGCACTTGCACGTTCGACAGGGACCCGACCGCACGTCGCAGCGATGCTTCCAGGGCAGGTTGGTTGAAGGTGTACGAGGGCGCCCACGCGAGCGGATATGGCGAAGGGCCCATGTCGAAGTGCTGAATTGGCTGGCCGTCACTGCCTTGATAGATCGTGGGGCGATATGGCGTCATGTGGGGCGCCAAGGTGCCGGCAATGCCAATCTCCTGAAAGGTCCTCATGGCTTCATGGTCAAGCGCGAAGGCACGGGGTAGCGGATAGATGGACTCGGACTTGTCGAACACCGCGACGCGTCGCCCACGCTGCCCGAGCAGTGCAGCGAGCGATGCCCCGACAGGACCGAAGCCGACGATGGCAACGTCGAGAGAATCGTGGATTTCTGAAGGCATGGGTTGAGTTTGGTGTGCGGGAACACTACGATTGTGCATAAAACGATGAATCATGCACCAAGGGTTGATCCCGATGGCCGTCGAGCAAAGTGAAGTCGTGTAATGCATAACCGTCTGTTTTATGCATTTTCACAAGGAGATGAGATGTCGATGATGAAAGCGGCCCGCCTGCACAAGGTAGGTGCCCCGATGGAGATCGAACAACTGCCCATTCCGCAACCTGCGGCCAACGACGTGCAGGTGCGCGTCCATGCCTGCGGCATCGTGCCGAACCTGGGAAACATCCTGGCGAACTGGACCACCTGGTTTCCCGAGCTTCCCCTGCCGCCCCTGCCTGCAATCTTCGGTCTGGACCCTGCCGGGGAAGTCACGGCTGTCGGCTCCCACGTCCATGCGTGGAAGCCTGGCGACAGGGTGTACGTGAACCCGAGCCTGTACTGCGGCGGTTGCCGGGCTTGCCGCAACGGCGACCTCATCAACTGCACGCACTATGCGTTCAGCGGTTACTTCGGCTTCTCGCAAAACTCGCTCAAGTTGTACAAGAACTACCCCTACGGCGGCCTGAGCGAGTACATGATCGCGCCGCAATACGCCTTGGTGAAGCTGCCGGACAGCGTGACGTTCAACCAGGCTGCGCGCTTCGGCTACCTCGGAACGATGTACTCCGCGATGCGCAAGGCGAAGGTGGGGCCAGGTCGCAGCGTGCTCATCAACGGCATCAGCGGCACGTTGGGCATCGGCGGTGCTCTGTTCGGCCTGGCCATGGGTGCCACCCGCATTCTCGGCACGGGTCGCAACCAGGAACTGCTGAATCGGGTCAAGGCGCTGGCCCCCGACCGCATCGAGGTGTTCTCGAACGCCAATGGCGAAGCCATTGACACCTGGGTCAAATCACGCACCGAAGGCCTCGGGGTCGATACATTCATCGACGCACTCGGGCCGGGCGCCCCGCACGAGACGTTGCAGCAGGGCATTCGCGCACTGAAGCGCGGTGGCCGCGCCTACAACATCGGCGCAATCGCCGGCATGGTCGGGCTGGATCTCCACACCATGATGGACGAGCAACAGGCCATCGAAGGCTCGGCATGGTTCACCGCCGGCGAAGGACAGGATATGGCCGATATGGCCGAGGCCGGAACGCTCGATCTCTCCGTATTCGAGCACGTGTGCCACCCGCTCGACCAGGTGAACGAGGCAATTTCCGGGATTGCCAGCCGCAATGGCGGTTTCAGCAATTTCGTCATCAACCCTTGAGAACGAGGAAGATCATGCAGATCAGACGAGTTGTGACGAGCACAGGCGCAGACGGGAAGGCGCGTGTGGTCACGGATGCCGCTGCTCCCCGCGGCGTCGAGTTCACGACGGTGCCGGGCTTCGCGACGTCGCTGGTGTGGTCGACGAGCGCGGCCGAGGTGGTTTCGCGTGGCGCGGAGATTGCCGACCGTACGGGCGACGTCGGCTTCGTCCCGCAGGAAGGCGAGTCGCGGCTGATGTTCGTGACGTTTCCACCCGATGCAGTGATGATGCGGGCCGATTTCGATGGCGCCGCCTTCGGTGCGGAGTTTGGCAAGTTGGTCCCCGGCCTCGCCGAGACCTTCGAGCCCGACCATCCAGGCATGCACACCACGGACAGCATCGACTACGACATCGTGTTGGACGGCGAGATCACCCTGGAGCTGGACGATGGCAAGCAGGTGCTGCTGCGCAAGCACGACGTGGCCGTGCAGCATGGAAACCGGCACGCCTGGCGCAATCTCAGCGACCGGCCAGCCACCATGCTGTTCGTGCTGCTGGGCGCCAGAAGAAACGGATAGGCCGGCACCCATCCCACCGTCATGCCCATACGATCAGCACTTCGCAGCAGCGAGTATTTTGATTTCATCCAAGAGGTCTTGCAGCGCCGAGTGGATGAAGTCGAGCGTCGATTCGTCGACCAGGCGCCCCTCGCGGATTCGCGTGGTGACGCTTGCGATGGCGACGTGTTGACGAACCACCGGCCGCGCCAAAGTGGCGGCCAGGGCGTCGCGGATCTGCGCTTGGGCTCGGACGCCGCCGGCTGTGCCGGGGGAGGCAGTCATGACGAGTGCCGGCTTGCCCTTGAGAGGCGAAGCGAACCCCGGGCGCGACGCCCAGTCGATCGCGTTCTTCAGGACACCGGGCATCCCGTAGTTGTACTCAGGCGAGCACACCACCAAACCGTCTGCTTCGGCAATTGCCTTCTTGAGGGCCGCCACCGGTGCAGGAGGGGTGTCGCCGTCGAGGTCGGCGTTGTAAAGCGGGATCTCGTCGAGAGGAAACAAGTGGCAGGTGATCGAGGCTGGCAGCAGCGGCGCGAGGCTTCGAAGCACGGCTGTGCAGTTCGACTCACGTCGGATGCTGCCGGAAATGGCCAGCAGACGGATAGTGGATGGAGTGGTGTTCGCGAGCGAATTCATGAGCCTCTTTCAAAACCGAAAGTTTATGCATAAAATCGCAGTCATGCACAAAGAAGAAATTCAACTCCGCTCGCCGCCCTTGGCTGACCAAGCGTTCGCCAACCTGCGTCGTGACGTATTGGCAGGCACCTTCGGCGCTGGCGCGAAGCTCAAGGTCGATGAACTGCAGGCCACCTACGGCCTGTCGAGCAGCCCACTGCGCGAGGCACTCAGCCGTTTGGCCCAGGAAGGCTTGATTCGCGCGGATGAGCGCCGCGGTTTTCGCGTGGCCCCCATCTCGGTGGAAGACTTGGCGGACATCACCCGGATGCGTTTGCTGCTGGATGTGCCTGCTCTGCGCGAAGCGATCGCCCAAGGTGACGACGCCTGGGAGGGTGCGGTGGTCTCTGCATACCATCGGTTGGAAAAAGTCGAGTCCCGTTTGAGCGATGGCCCGGTGGTGCTCGACGAGAACTGGTCTGAGCTCCATCGAGAGTTTCATCTGGCGCTTCTGTCCGCTTGCCCCTCCGAGAGGCAGCGTTTGTGGGGTGCCAGCCTGTTCGACCAGGCCGAGCGGTATCGCCGCTTCTCAGCGCGGTATCGAAAGACCGGCCGGCGTAAATCCAATGAGCACCGCAAGATCATGGATGCAACCTTGCGCCGCGATGTCGACACGGCGTGCGCCCTGCTTGAGGAGCACATCCTGAGCACGCAGCGCAATGTGACAGCCGCCCTCAAGCTGGCCACCGAAGCCGAATAGCCGCCTCCAACCGTGCCCGCCCATGTTGACCTCTATGGGTCATAGGGTGGGCTACAGCAGCCTAACTTCCGGAGACATCATGCTCAAGGTCAATCGACCAACGCCTTCTCACTTTGGCATCTTCGTGACCGATCTCGAGCGGATGGTGGCGTTCTATACCGAAACCTTTGAATTGACCATCACGGACCGGGGCGAGGGTCGAACCTTCAAGAACCAACTCGTGTTCACCAGCGCGAGCCCGGACCAGCATCATCAGTTGGTCCTGGCATCGGGGCGGCCGGCCGAGGCCAAGTTCAGCACGGTCATGCAGATCTCATTCGTCGTTCCCAGCATTCAGCACCTGCGCGATGTCTCGGCGCGCGCGGTTGCCCGAGGTGCAACGAACGTTCGTGGGCTGAATCACGGGAATGCGCTGTCGGTCTACATGCTCGACCCCGAAGGAAACACCGTGGAGATCTACGTCGACACCCCGTTCTACGTGGCGCAGCCGCATGGGGATCCTCTTGATCTGTCCAAGGACGACGAGACGCTGATGCGCGAAACCGAAGCGATCTGTCGGCAGGACCCGACCTTCATGCCTTTGGGACAGTGGCGAGAACAGTTCGAGGCCAAGTCGCCTGCCGGCGCAACTCCTCCTTCAGCCTAGTCGATTGCCTGTCGACCTTCTTTCTTCTTTCCCATTCTGGAGCTCAAATGAAACTGTTGTCTTTCGTTCATCAAGGTCGCGAAACATGGGGCGCCGTCGTGGGCGACGGCGTCGTGGATCTCGGCAAGGCCCGCCCTCGGCAAGCCACATTGGCCGACTACATCGCAGCCGGGGACTACCTGCAGGCGGCACAGCACGTCGAGGGTCTGCCCGTCGACGCCAAGCTGGCTGAAATCACCTTCCTGCCGGTCATCCCGCGGCCCGAGAAGATCGTCTGCGCGGTGCGCAACTACATGGATCATCACCAGGAAGTTCTTGCAGCCGGCATGAATCGCGAACTGTCGGAGCAGCCCCCGATCTTCTTGCGAGTTTGGCGGTCCCAGTGCGCACACAACCAGGCGATCGTGCGTCCGCACGTGTCGGAATCGCTGGATTGGGAAGGCGAACTTGCCGTCATCATCGGCAAGGGAGGTCGCAACATCCCCGAATCGGAAGCGTTTGATCACGTCGCAGGCTACTCTTGCTACAACGACGCCAGCGTCCGCGAATGGCAGTTTCACGCCAAGCAGATCGCGTCGGGCAAGAACTTCGAATCGACAGGCGGCTTCGGCCCCTGGATGGTGACGGCCGACGAGATCGACCCGACGCGGCAACTCAAGCTGGAGACGCGTCTCAATGGCGAGGTCGTCCAGTCCAGCCACACGGGACACATGATCTTCAGCATTCCGAAGCTCATCAACTACGCCTCGACGATCTTCACGCTCACCCCGGGCGACGTGATTGCCACGGGCACGCCGGCTGGGGTGGGTTGGAGTAAGAAGCCTCCACGCTTCATGAAACCGGGCGACGTTTGCGAGGTCGAGATCGAAGGTATCGGCGTCCTTCGCAATCCGATTGTTCAGCAGGACTGAGAAGCCGGCGAACAACAGGGCGCCGCGTGGACCGGCGCTCTTTTCTCAGAATCAGGAGACAACAGATGCGGCGCAGTAGTCTCGCCGCAGGCCTTGCGTTGGCCTGCGGAATCTCTCTTCCGTCCTTTTCCCAGCAGTACCCCGACAGGCCGATCAAGGTCTATCAGGGCTTTGCGGCGGGCGGCAATGCCGACACGATCGCACGGGTCGTGAGCGCCGAGATGACGAAGACTCTGGGCCAGCCCTTTGTCATCGAGGCACAGGCCGGGGCAGGGGGCACCATCGCGGCGACCACTGTCGCTCGTGCGAAACCCGACGGGTACACCCTGTTGTTGGCGACGGGCGGGCACGCCGTGGCCGGAGCGCTGTACAACAAGCTGAACTACCAGACCGTGTCGGATTTCCAAATGATCTCGACTGTCACCTACTTCCCGTTCCTGGTAGTGGTTCGGGCCGACTCACCCTACCGCTCCTTCTCTGAGTTGCTCGCGTCGGCCCGGTCTGACGCGCGTAGCGTGTCCTACGGCTCGGCTGGCATCGGATCCACTCACCACCTGGCAGGTGAACTGATGGTGAAGAGCGCGAAGGTGGACATGCTCCACATTCCCTATCGAGGTGACGCCGCATCGGTCACAGCTCTGCTCGGAGGTGAGGTCCCGGTGATCATCGCGCCGCCTACGGCTGTGATGCAGAACATCAAGGCGGGCAAGTTGAGAGCTTTGGCGACCACCGGCGCACAGCGTTGGAGTGCCATGCCGGACCTCGCGACAGTGGCCGAGCAAGGCGTGCCGGGCTACGACGTGACTTCCTGGGCCGGCTTGATGGTGCCAGCTGGTACCCCGCGTCCGATCGTCGATCAGCTGAGGACTGCCACGCTCAATGCCTTGAAGAACCCGAACGTACGCGCGCGGCTGGAGGATATGGGAGGGGAGGCGCGTGGCAGTACCCCTGAAGAGATGGCGTCGATGGTGAGCACTGAACTGAAGAAGTGGACCACGGTCGTCAACGATGCACACATTCCTAGGCAATGAGGTTCTATGTCCTTGATTGAAATCCGAAAACGCAGTCTCAACGTCGAAACGATCTATCACGAGGGTGGACCGCCACCGGCGGTTCCTTTGAAGTTGGCCGCCGCCTGCGCGGTCATCCGAAACCCCTACGCGGAGCGATATGAGCCGGACCTCCTGCCTTTCATGGCGGAGCTTCGTTCATTGGGTACGCTGCTGGCGACAGAACTCGTCGAATTGCTTGGACGCGACAAGGTCGAGGTCTACAGCAAGGCGGCAATCGTCGGCGTCAACGGCGAAATGGAGCATGGCGCCGTGTGGCACGAGGCCGGTGGCTGGGCCATGCGCGAGGTGCTCGGCGAGCCCAAGGCGATGGTGCCGGCAGCGAAGGCCGTCGCAGCTACCGGCTACCGACTCATGGTTCCGCTGCACTACATCCACGCCTCGTACGTGCGCAGCCATTACAACAGCATGGAAGTGGGAATCCAGGATGCACCACGGCCGAACGAGATTCTCTTCGCCTTGGTAATGGGCACCGGGGGGCGCATCCACTCGAGGCTGGGCGGACTCACCAAGGACAAGGTATCCGTGCACGATGGTCAGCGATGACCATCTGACGGCGCGACCCTTCGCCCCGGGAGACAGCAATGAACCACGTGCGGCGGTGCTGCGTGGAATTTCGACCGCAAGGGTTCATGGCTTTTGAGCCGCAAAAGTCGACGACGTTCTGGTGGATGCGTGCCTTGCCACGCCAACGGCCGGACTGAAAGGCTGAAAAATGGTGAGTTCAATGCGTGCGGTGCAGATTCACAAACCCGGCGGACCTGATGTTTTGGAGGGCTCTGGTGCAAATCGCGCCTCCGGGAGGCTACGGCCTTTGAGTTGAAGGCGTATCGATGGCGAAGAGGCTGCAGTGCATGGACGAACTGTTCAAGGGACGCCACTTCGAGAGCGAGATCATCGTTCTGTGCGTTCGCTGGTACCTGCGCTTCAAGTTGAGCTTGCGCGACCTGACGGAGATGATGGCCGAGCGCGGCTTGTCGATGGCCCACACGACGATCATGCGCTGGGAACAGCGGTTCGTGCCCGAGTTCGAGAAGCGCTGGAATCGACTCGCTCGCACGGCTGGTCGATCGTGGCGCGTCGACGAGATCTATGTGAAGATTCGCGGCAAGTGGAGCTACCTCTACCGGGCCGTCGATCGCGAGGGGCAGACCGTGGATTTCCGCCTGAGTATCAATCACGATGTGAAGGCGGCGAAGGCGTTCTTCCGCAAGGCGCTGCAGACGCAAGGTCGCGCGCCGCTGAGCATCACATTGGACGGTTACGCCGCCTCGCACCATGCGGTGCGAGAACTGCCAGCGCTGAGCACGCGTTGGAAACACACGCGGCTGCGATCATCCAAGTATCTCAACAACATGATCGAGCAAGATCATCGGGGCGTGAAGTCGCGCATCAACCCCATGCTCGGCTTCAGGGTCTTCGATCAAGCGGCGGTGACGATCGCCGGCGTGGAGTTGCTGCATCGCATCCGCAAGGGCCAATTCAATCTCGGCCGGCTGCGCCTCCGAGGCCAAGCTGCGCCCGCGATCTGGAGCGCGGTGCTTTCGGCCTGACCGGCGCAACACACTCGTCGAAGTCGTTCGGCCGCGCGAAAAATTCGCACCAGAGCCCCCGGGGCCGTTGACGGATCGTCACCGCGCTTCGGCCACGACCGGATTCCGCAGCACGCCGATGGCCGGAATTTCGACCTCGATCACATCGTCGACGCTGATAGGTCCGACTCCGGCCGGTGTGCCAGTCATGATCAAGTCGCCCGGCAGCAGTGTCATGTATTTGGACAGGTAGGCGATCAAAAACGGCACGGAAAATACAAGGTCCCGGCTGTTGCCGTCCTGGCGCACGGTGCCATTGACCCGTGTGATGATCCGCTGGTCCGCCGGATCCAGGCCCGTCACGATCCACGGGCCGATGGGGCCGAAGGTGTCGTAGCCCTTTCCGGCCAGGAGGCAGCCGAAGCTGCTCTCACGCCTTTGAAGCACGCGATCGCTGACGTCGTTGCCGCAGGTGTAGCCGAAAACGTGGTCCAGTGCATCGGCCTCCGCGACGTGACGCGCCGTCTTGCCAATCACTACCGTGAGCTCACCCTCGAAGTGAATGTTTTCACCGTGGGGCGGATACACAATCGCGTCCTCGTGGCCGACGACGCACGTGCTTGGCTTCATGAAAACGACCGGGATTTCAGGCACTGCTTTTTGCGATTCTTGCGAATGAGCCTTGTAGTTGTAGCCAAGGCCGAAGATGCGCGGTTGTGCCACCGGCGGCAGCAGGCGAACCGCGTCAAGGCGGTCCCGCTCTCCGCTTTTGACGATTCCCTCGAAAGGGGAACCAACCAGGCGTTCTAACACGCCGTCTGCCAGAACGCCGTAGTGCGCTTGGCCTGCTCTTTCGTATCTCACGACAGTCAGTGAATCCATGTCAACTCCTATGCAAACGTTGGCATTTTCATCCTCCGCCGGTCGTCATGGAGACTAGGGTAAACCCCTGATCATCTATTCCATTGACAAACAAAATGACAGCGGCAACAATTGCGCTAACGTTAGCACTGGAGACAAAACACATGCTTCGAGACCAAACAGCGGCGGGCCATCACGCGGTCAGCTGCGCACAGCACGTGCACTTCTCGCGCCGGCCGCGCGCTAAGGGAGCAAAAGGGTGAGCGCTTCGCTGCTGCTCCAGTCGGCCGTTGGGGGCTTGCTGCTCGGCGGTATCTACGGACTTCTCGCAATGGGGTTGAGCCTCAGCTGGGGTCTGCTAAGGCTGGTCAACCTGAGCCACTTTGCCCTCGCGTTCTTGGGCGCGTACCTGACCTATCAATTCGGCGCCCAGTTCGGCTGGCCGGCGTACGCCTCGTTGCTCATCATCGCTCCAGGTTTCTTCCTGGTCGGACTGGCGCTGCACACAATATTCGTCCGCTTCGACGTCAGCGAGTTCGCTTCGATGCTCGTGACCTTCGGCATCACTGTGCTGATCGAGTCCCTGATCCAGTGGATCTGGTCGGCGGACTTTCGGAAGTACGAGACTCCCTACGCGCAGGAGTCCATCCGGATTGGGTCTCTGTTCGTTCCAGTGCTCGAACTCACGGCGTTTGCCAGCGCGGCGCTGCTCGCGATCTCCGCCTGGCTGGCGCTGCACCGCACGTTGCTCGGGCGAGCATTGCGTGCCTCTGCGCACGACGGTCCAATCGCGGCAGCCTTCGGCATCAATGCCCGTCAGCTGTCATACGGCTTGGCCGGACTGTGTTCCGCCTCTGCTGGCGTGGCTGGCGTGTTCATCGCCCTGACCTCCACGTTGGCGCCGTCGCAGATCGAGGCTTGGATCGGCGTGGTTTTTGCCGTCGTGATCATCGGCGGCCTCGCAAATCCCCTCGGCGCACTGGCAGCGGGCATGCTAATCGGCGTTGCGGAAGCCCTCACCATGGCCACGGTAAATCCAGCCTGGGCGCCATTGGTCGCGTTCTCCATCCTTATCGCGTTGCTGCTTTGGAAGCCGAAATGGCTGTGAACTCCATGACTGTCAAAGCGGCCGTCGGCCTTCTTGCCGCAGTGCTGATCGCGCTGCCTTATGCAGGAGCCCCTGACTTCTACTTGTCGTACTTATACGTCGTCTTCTTCTGGGTGGCTTTGGCCACTAGCTGGGGAATCCTGAGTGGCTACGCCGGCTACTGGAGCTTTGGCCATGCGGCCTTCTTCGGCACTGGCATCTATGCGGCAGGCGGGCTGTCCGTCAAGCTGGGGGTGCCCTACCTTCTGACCATTCCGCTGGCGGCAGCGCTGGCCGCTGGGCTGGCTGCATGCATCGGCGCGGTGGTGTTTCGCATCCACACGCTGCGTGGCGAATTCTTTGCTCTGCTATCGCTGTCAGTCACGTACGTCCTGGCTGCTATTGTCTCGAACACGCCGATCGATGGCGGTGCAGGCGTGAACCTCAGCGGCGTCTCGATGCCGACATTCGGAACCTCGGTTTCCGGCGCGATTTACTTGCTGGGTTTGGCAGTGGCGGTGATCGCTCTGCTGGTGTCGCGCGGCATTCTGTATTCGCGTTTTGGCCGCGGTCTGCTGGCCATACACGACGATGAGGACGTGGCCGAGGTGAAAGGCGTGCCCACATTCCGCTACAAGGTCGGCGCATTCGCCATCTCGGCCGCCATCGCCGGCGCTGCAGGTGCCGTGCAAGCGGGCTACGTGGGCTACGTCACCGTTGGCGAGACGTTTTCGATCACGGTGCCCCTCTACGTAGTGCTGATGAGCATCTTGGGCGGCGCCCGGCATTGGGTAGGGCCGGCAGTGGGCGCGACCCTGATTACCGTCGCGCTCAGCCTGTTCGTCGGCGGCAGTCACGCCGAGCTGGGCCGCGCCGGGGTCGCCCTCGCATTGATCTTAGTCATTCTGCTTTTGCCTGAAGGCATCGCGCCACGACTGCTCCAGAAGTTTCGCAGCCGTCCTGAACCGGCGGTGGCGCCAGTCGCGGAGCCACCGATACAGGCCATCGACACCCGTGCGCCGAGCGGTACGCTGCTCGAGTGCGAGAACGTCACCAAGCTTTTTGGCGGTCTTCGGGCGCTCGGCGGAATATCCCTTTCAGTGCGCCGCGGCGAAATCCTGGCGCTGGTTGGCCCCAATGGTTCGGGCAAATCGACACTGATCAACATGATCAGCGGTCACTTTCCGATGACGTCTGGGAGCATCCGCCTGGATGGACAGTCTCTTGAGGCGCTAGAGCCGCACATGGTCGCGGCACGCGGCATTGCGCGTACCTACCAAATCCCGCGCCTGTTCGAGCACATGACGGTGCTGGAGAACGTGCACCTGTGTGCCGCGTTTGGCCAAGACGTCAAGGCGCCCAATGCAGTGGACTCCGCGTTGCACTGGCTCGACTTTATGGGCTTGGCCGAGAAGGCACACGAACTGCCTGCGTCCCTCAACCTCCACGAGCGCAAGTTCGTCGAGTTCGCGCGAGCCCTGGCGGCCAAACCCAAGCTGCTGCTGCTCGATGAGGTGCTTTGCGGTTTGACGCCAACTGAAGTCGACCATGCCATCGACATGATCCGTCGCATCCGTGCCGCCGGAACCACCATCGTGTTCGTGGAACACGTGATGCGGGCGGTCGTCGCGCTCGCCGACCGGGTGGCTGTGTTAGACCAGGGGCGGCTGCTGGCCCTCGGTCAGCCCGAAGAAACAATGCAGGACGCCAAGGTCATCGATGTCTACCTGGGAGTTGCACATGCTGCTTGATCTTCTCAATGTGCACGTTTCGTATGGCGACGCACCCGCAATCTGGGATGCCAGCATGCAGATCGATGCCGGTCAAGTGGTGGCGGTGGTAGGCCCTAACGGTGCCGGCAAGAGCACGCTCATCAACGCCATCGCAGGCATCCTTCGGCCCCGCCAGGGGAAGGTGGTCATTGGCGGCGTCGACATCACGGCAGCACCTAGCCATCGGGTGTGCGACCACGGTATTGCCATCGTGCCCGAGGGCCGACGCCTGTTCGCTGACATGACCGTGCAGGACAACCTTGAGCTTGGCGCCTATCGCAAGGGTGCGCGGGCATCGAGCCGCGAGACGATGGAAGAGGTGTTCTCGCTGTTGCCGGTGTTGAAGGATCGGCGCCAGCAGATCGCCGGCTCGATGTCCGGCGGGCAGCAACAGATGGTCGCGATCGGGCGGGCACTCATGGCGCGACCACGCGTGCTGCTGATGGATGAACCTTCGCTGGGCCTCTCGCCGCTGATCGTTTCGGAGATGTTCAAGATCATCCGACGCATCAACGAACGCGGCATGGCAGTGATGCTGGTCGAGCAGAACATCCACCAGGCGTTGGAGGTGGCGCATCACGCGTACGTCATCGAGCAGGGTCGGATCGTGACCTCCGGCAAGCCCAGTGCCTTGTTGAATGACCCGAAGATTAAGGAGGCATATCTTGGCGTCTGATAGTTCCAACCAAGGTCACGTGCCGTCCGCCTTGAATCGCATAGTGACGGGGCAGCGAAAGGACGGCGGCAGCCAGGTTGCCATGCACTCAGTGCCGCCCCGCACTGACGTGTTCAAACATATCCCGGGCATGGTGTCGCGTTTGGTCTGGGCGACACCCGCCGCGCCGGCGCTTCCCTTCGACGGAGCAGATCCGACTGCCGACGTCGCAAGCCTTGTACCCGCCCCGGGCGAAACGCGGCTGCTGGTCGTCACGTTCCCACCAGATAGCGTCTTCGCCGCCGCGGATTTCAACGGCCAAGCCGCGTTTGAAGAGAACCTCGCGGTCAGCCCCGGCTTGGCGGAGCGATTCGAGCCCGACGGCATGCACGAGACCCCAACCGTCGACTACGGCATCTTGCTCGACGGAGAGCTGTGGCTGGAACTCGACGACGCGGCGCAGACCCGCCTGAAGCCGTTCGACGTCGTCGTCCAGAACGGTACACGCCACGCATGGCGCAACAAGTCCGACCGACCTGCGACCATGGCTTTCGTGCTCATCGGTGCGCGCAAGGCGGTCGAGTAACACCAAACAACATCAACGCAACCAATGAACGATACAACAATCGAAAGCGTCCACGGCCGACGCATGTGGGACTCGCGCGGCCGACCGACCGTCGAGGCGACTGTACGGCTGCGTGGCGGCCTGAAGGGGCGCGCGCTCGCGCCTGCTGGCGCCTCGATGGGCAGTGGCGAGGTGGTCGACCTGCGCGATGGCGGAGCACGCTTCGGTGGGTTGGATGTGCAATCGGCCTGCCGCGCGATCAACGAGGTATTGGACGGCGCCCTTGCGGGGCGCGATGTCAACGACCAGGGGGCGCTGGACCAACTGATGGTCCGGTTGGACGGAACACCCAACCGGAGCCGGCTCGGGGGCAATGCGCTGGTGGCGACATCCATGGCGATAGCGCACGCCCGGGCGGCCGCGGCTGGTGTGCCGCTCTGGCAACTGCTGGCGGCCGGGCAGCCGGTTCGGTTGCCGCTACCTGAGATCCAGATCTTCGGGGGCGGCGCCCACGCTGAGCGGCGTGTTGATGTCCAGGACTTCATGGTGATGTGTCCCGCCGCCGCCAGTTTTGGCGAAGCGCTGGAGTGGACTGCCGAAATCTATCGCGCCGCGGGAGCGCTGCTACGGCGCACCGGGAAGCTCCAAGGAGTGGCCGACGAGGGCGGCTACTGGCCCGCGTTCACCTCGAACGAGCAGGCGTTGGATACGCTGATGCAGGCCATCAACGATGCGGGACTGAAGCCAGGTGCGCAGGTCGGAATCTCGCTCGACATCGCAGCCTCCGAATTTGGCTCGAACGGTCGCTACGAACTGGCCCTGGAGAGCCGCGTGCTCGACACGGACGCCATGATTGAAATGCTGGGGCGTTGGCTCGACAGCTATCCCATCATGTCCATTGAGGACCCATTGGCCGAGGACGACGCAGAGGGCTTCACGCGCTTCAGTTCGAAGTACGCATCGCGATGCCAGATCATCGGTGACGACTTTCTCGTCACCAACGCCGAACGCGTCCGCGCTGCCGCGGCGGTGTCGCAATTGAACGCCGTCCTTATCAAGCCAAACCAGGCGGGCACTTTGACCGAAACCTTGGCCGCCTTGCAGGCCGGGAAGGATGCACGGTTCGGCACCATTGTGTCGGCGCGTTCGGGCGAAACCGAGGACGTCACGATCGCCCACCTGGCGGTGGGGTGGAACGCCGGACAACTCAAGGTCGGCTCCTTCGCTCGCTCGGAGCGCATGGCGAAATGGAACGAGGTGCTGCGCATCGAGGAATCCATGGGCGGCGACGCGCGCTACTGGGGCTGGGACGCGTTGCCGTTCCGGGCCAGTCACTGATTTCTTGCCACCAAAGGATTCCCAGCATGATTCGCCTCCTCGGCCTCTCCGGCAGCTTGCGCCACGCTTCGAGCAATACGGCCGTCCTGCGCACCCTTCAACTACGGATGCCCGAGGGGATCGCCCTCAAGTTGCATCCGCTCACGGACCTCCCACTGTACAACGGCGATTTCGACACCGAGGAGCCTCCGGTCGCGGTGGCGCGCTTGCGCGAGGCGATCCGGCAGGCGGACGGCCTCGTTCTGTGCACCCCGGAGTACAACGCCGGTACTTCGGGCGTGATGAAAAACGCGCTCGACTGGGCGTCACGCCCGCCGCAGACTTCACCGCTGCGGGGCAAGCATGCACTCATCATCAGCGCCTCACCTGCTGTCACCGGTGGTGCTCGGGCGCATGCGCAATTACGCGAGGCGCTCGCAAGCACGTTGTCTCGGGTGACGGTCCATCCCGCTGTCGTCATCCCCCAGGTGTTCGAGAAGCTGAAGGACGGGCTGCTGACGGATGAGTCGAACATCCAGTTCGCGTTCGCCGCCATTCGGGCATTGACCACCGAGATTCGCGCCAGCAGGGCGTTAACCGAGTAGGGCGAAGTTACTTCGGCTGCACCACCGGAAATCGAGCCTCAAGCCCTGTGCAAACCGGTCTCGTTCGCTCACCTTCAAATCAACCCCACAGGAGATTTGCCATGTTGCCCACCGTCGACCTGCGCCCGCCCTTCAACATCAGCCGGGCGAGTCACATAGTGCTGGAGGTCAAGGATCTCCAAAAGAGCCGAGACTTTTACGTGAAGATCGTGGGCCTGGTGGTCTCCGACGAGACGCCGACCACCTGCTACCTGCGCGGTCTGTCGGAAGCAGCGCACCACAGCCTGGTGCTGGTGCAGACGGAGGGAGCCCCCGCCTGTCAGCGGCTCGGCTTTCGCGTATATCTGGACGAGGACCTCGACAGCGCCTACGCCTGGTTTACCAGGCGCGGTCTGCCGGTGAAGTGGATCGAGGTGCCCTACCAAGGGCGTACGCTGCATTGCGAGGACCTGTACGGCACCAAGCTCGAGTTGTGCGCCCACATGGAAGTGCGCGAGCGGATGTTCCTCAAGTTCGAGCTGTTCACCGGCGCGCACGCTCAGCGCATCGATCACTTCCAGATCTTTGCGCCCGATTGCTGGAAAGCCTGCGAGTTCTATAGCCAACTTGGCTTCCGCAACTCGGAATACCTCGCGCACGGTGACAAGTTGCTGGGCGCCTTCATGTTCCGCAAAGGGACTTGTCTTGATCTCGCGATTGTGGAGAACGTGGGGCCGAAGATGCACCACTTCGCCTACATCGTTCCGGAGTCGCACCTGATCTTCGCAGCCTGCGACCTTGCGGGCAACTATGGCTACGGCGCCTCGGTGGATCGCGGGCCAGGCCGACACGGCCCTGGCGGGATGCTGTACGTCTACCTCCTGGACCCGGACGGACATCGCGTCGAATTATGCGACGGCCACTACCAGACCATCGACACCGAGGTCGAGCCGGTGCGCTGGGAGGCTGGCTCGCTAAGCACCAATGTGCGCTGGGGCCTTCCGGCGACCGAGCACTGGTATTTCCACGCCAGCCCCTTCAAGGACGCCACCACACAGGACCCGGAGAAGAAACCGAATCCGCAGACGCTGGAAATGTTCATTCAGCAGCAATCGACCCAAAGCAACAACTAACCAAGGACCGAATCCCATGGCACGCGTCAAATACCTCAATCGGTCCAGCAGTCCCAACCAGGCCATCTTCGACCGCCTTGAGAAAGAGCGGAAGATGCCCACCGCCAACATCTTCCTGGCGCTGACCCAGACGCCTGAGTTGCTTGACGGCTTCCTTACCTACGCTAACGCGCTACGGTCGTCGCCGCTAAGCCCTCGGCTGCGGGAGTTGGCGATCCTCACTGTGGGACACCTCACGAACTCGCGCTACGAGATTGCGCACCATCAGTCGCATGGCCTCAAGGCCGGCCTGACGCAGGCGCAGCTCGACGCGATTCCGCAGTTCGAGAGCTCCAGCCTCTACACCGACCCAGAGAAGGCGGTGATGACATTTGCCAAGGAGTCGACTCTCAAGGTTGAAGTGAGCGACGACACCTGGTCACGCGCGGCGACATTCCTTGGCGAACCGGAAATGATCGCGCTGGTGCTGGTGGTCTCTTGGTACAACTCTGGTGTTCGCATCATGGCGGGCCTGGGGATCGAGCTCGAAGCGGGCCACTGAACGGCGGCAACGGCGCCGACCCACAACATCAACAGGAGGCATCACCATGACTTGCAGCCTTTTTCGTCGTCGCATGCTGGCGCTAGCCGCCGGCACGCTCGTGCTTGCAACCAGCCTGCCGGAGGCCTTCGCGCAGGGGACCGGTAGCGCCCCCATTCGTGTCGGGGGCACCTTGCCACTCACTGGCCCGCTGGCGTCGGTCGGCATGATTCACAAACTGGCAGCCGAGGTGTTCATCGAAGACATCAACAAGCGCGGCGGACTGCTGGGCCGCAAGGTCGAGTTCGTAGTACTGGACGACCAGTCGCAGTCGGCAAACGCCCGTACGCTGTACGAGCGCCTGGTCATTGCGGAAAAGGTCGACCTGCTGATGGGCCCTTACGGCACCAGTTCGATCATCGCCGCCATGGGCGTTGCGCAGCGGTTCAACAAGCTATTCATTCAAAGCAGCCTGGGGGAGCCTGCGCTGGCGCCGTACGACCTGCAGTTCCCTTCGCTGCCCCTGGGTCCTGATCCGCGCCTCGCAGACACGGAACTCATCCTCGATGGATATGCCAGCCTGCCGAATCCGCCTAAATCCATCGCCTTCGTCACCAGCAAGTTCCCGTCGGCGCTCGACTTGGCGAAGGGAGGCCAAGAGATCGCGCAAAAGCGTGGGCTCAAGAACGTGCTAACGCTCGAGTATGAGTTCGGAACGCGGGATTTTGGCGCGATTGCCGCCCGCATCAAGGACGCCAACCCAGACGTATTGTGGTCCGGCGCAGTGGGCATGGAGGCGGTGCAGCTGCTCGATGCGATGAAGCGCATCGACTACCTACCGAAGCGCCACTTCTACCTGTTCCCGGCGCCGGGTCCGACGGCGGCGAACCCCAACGCTGCCGGTGTGACCAGCCTGACCTGGTTCGAAGACCACGACCCGTTCACCAAGAATACGGGTGCCGCGGACTTCGTTACAGCGTTTGTGCAAAAAGCCAAGGCGGCCGGCTTGCCGTATCCGGTGGCCGAATACCAGGCTGCGTCGGAATTTGCTGCATGGCAGATCCTGGAGGCCGCTGCCAATGGCGCCGGCAAGATTGACGACAAGGCCATGGCGTCCTGGCTCAAGGTCAACAAAGTGCAGACCGTGCTCGGCGTTCGTTCGTTCGAAGGCAAGTTCAATAGTAGCGCGCCCGACACCAAGCTCAAGCAGGTGCAGGGCGGCAAGTGGGTGACCGTTTGGCCGGCGAAGTTCCGCCCGCCGAGTGGCGCCTTCCAGTGACATCGCATACCCCCGGATCGCAACAGGAGAAATCATGAGGACAATGACCTCGGCGCGGCTGCACCAACTGCACACCCCGATGACCCTCGACACCATCCCGGTGCCAAAGCCTCGGCCCAACGACGTGCTCGTGCGCGTGAAGGCGTGCGGCATCGTTCCCAACATGGCGAACGTCATCAACAACTGGCCGAGCTGGTTTCCGCACCAGCCGCTCGCCAAGTTTCCGGCCATCTTCGGCTTGGATCCGGCCGGCGTTGTCGAGGAGGTCGGTGAGGCGGTGATCAATGCAAAGCCGGGCGATCGCGTGTACGTGAGCCCGCTGCGTTCTTGTGGATCGTGCAAGGCCTGCCGCTCGGGCCGCCGTAGCCAATGCCGCTACTACACGCTCAATGGCTACTTCAGCACCAGCACAGACGGGCAACGCATCTTCGACCTGTACCCGTACGGCGGTTTCAGTGAGTACATGACAGCTCCTGAATACGCGCTGGTGAACATTCCCGACAACCTCAGCTTCGAGAAGGCTGGACGGTTTGGCTATCTCGGCACCTCCTACGGGGCGCTGCACAATGCCGGCGCTGGCCCGGGACAAGTCGGCCTGATTGACGGCATCACCGGTACGCTGGGCGTCGCGGCCACCGTGCTCGGCTTGGCGATGGGACTGTCCAAGATTCTGGGCGTCGGCCGGGATCTGGCTCTGCTGGAGCGCGTGAAGGCGCTAGCACCCGAGCGCATCGAAGTCATGGCGTTGGGGGAACGGCGCACCGGGGAATGGGCGAGGGCGCAGACCGACGGCGACGGCGTCGATTTCGCGATCAGCGCACTAGGCGCCCGCGCACCGGTCGAGACGATGCTGGATTCGATGAAGGGCGTGCGGCGCGGCGGCAAGGTAGTGAATATCGGCGGTGTGTCCGACGCGTTGCCGATCGACATGAAGTGGCTGATGGATGAGCAGATCCAGTTGATCGGGTCGAATTGGTTTAGCGCCACGCAAGGCCAAGAGATGGCCGACATGGTGAGCACCGGGACGATCGACCTGTCGTACTTGGAAGACGTCACATTCCCCCTGGAACGTGTGAACGAGGCGATCTCCGGCCTCAAGGACCGCAACGGGGGCTTCTCGAATTACGTCGTGTGCCCCTGAGGGCTTCGGCCGCCATGAGCATTCCAATGCCCGCGTCGACCGGTTGGCCCCGCGGCTGCTCAACCTTGTTGAAGGGCAACGCGGCGCTCATCTGCCAAGAGAAGCTGTGAATACAGTCGTACCCAAATTTTGGGTTGCACGGGAGACGGTGCGCGCAGCAAAGCGACGCCGCCAGTCAGCACAAGAGGGAGCGCTTGCGTGAGCGTCGTGATGATCAATGCCTCGATAGGTGATGAGCGACCTTACTTGGCTCTGGCGACGGGCGGGCGCGCGCTAGGACTGAATCGTTGCCTGGCCCTCGCTTCGACCCATGGGCTTGCGGGGGAGCTCGATCTGGCGGGGCTTCAGGGTCAGTGGTCGAGACTGATCGAGCCCTTGCGGGCCGCTTGCAACTCGACGCATGTCCTGCAGGCCATCGCTGCCGAAGGATTTCCGATGAAGAATCTGCGCCTGCACGCACCGGTAGCTCCGCGCCAAGTGTTTTGCACGATCAGCAACTACTCGGGCCAGTTGATCGAGGCCGCCGAAGACAGCGGCGACGGTCCAGCCGGTGCGGGCGCCAGCGCGCGCCGGGAGGCGGCGCTGGGGGCGATCCAGGAGCGTCGCCGAGTGGGTGCCCCGTACATCTGCCTAAAGCCAAGTTCGACCGTCCGCGATCCGACTGGCGCGCTAGTGATGAATGGCGAACACACCACGCTCGATTGGGAAGTTGAGTTGGGTGTGATCATTGGCGACGTGGATGGTGAACTGACGATCGAGCAGGCGGAGTCGGCAATTGCTGGCTATTGCGTGGTCAACGACATCACGTTGCGCTCGGCGGTTTTTCGTGAGGAGCCTCCGCGTTTCGGTACGGATTGGCTTCAGTCGAAAGGTGGTCGCGGCTGGCTGCCCGTCGGGCCGTGGTTCGTACCTTCTTGGAACGTGAGCGATCCCGGTGCGCTGCGCCTGTGGCTGCGTCTGAACGGCGCGCTCATGCAGAACGGTTGCACGGACGACATGGTGTTCGGCATTGCCGAACAGATTGCCTACCTGTCGCGACATGTCGCGCTTCTGCCAGGCGACCTGATCTGCACTGGTTCCCCGGCTGGATTTGGCAGCCACCATGGTCGTTTCTTGCATCCCGGCGACGTGGTGGAAGCAGGCATCGACGGCCTAGGGGCCCAACGCATTTGTTTCATCGAGGGCTCGCCCTCGTCTCATCGTAGGTATTGACCATGACCAAGACTGTTTTGCTGACTGACTACGCCTGGCCCGATGACTCCATCGAGCGCAGGGTCATTGAATCTGCGGGCCTGCGTCTCGTGAGTGGCCCGGCCGCGCCATCAAACGTGTCAGACATCGATACTCTGGTCGCCGCGCATCAACCGCACGGGATCATGACGTGCTGGGCGGAGGTCTCCGCGCAAGCGATCCAGTCCAGCCTGCCGCTCGAGATAGTGGCCCGCCTGGGCGTCGGGCTGGACAACATTGCTGTGCAGGCCGCGACCGACCGTGGAGTCTGGGTAACGAACGTGCCAGACTATTGCGTGGAAGAGGTTTCCGACCACGCGCTTGGATTCATCCTGTCCTGGACCCGTGGTCTGAATCACTT
This sequence comes from Variovorax sp. 10L426, assembly GCF_056395305.1. NCBI lineage: Bacteria > Pseudomonadati > Pseudomonadota > Betaproteobacteria > Burkholderiales > Comamonadaceae > Variovorax > Variovorax sp. 10L426. Next base: position 450,708 of record NZ_JBFTJF010000001.1, read on the forward strand.
TGATCGCGAGGTTCGGGCCGGACGCTGGAACCCAGCGAGCGCGAAACTCAAGCGACTCGCCAACCTGACCTGCGGCATCGTAGGGTTCGGGCGCATCGGCCGCCTCACCGCCCGCAAGCTGTCTGCGTTCGGCTGCCGGATGCTGGCTTATGACCCATTTCCGGGTACACCGCAGCCAGGCGTCGAGCCGATGGATCTGGACAGCCTGATGCGCAACAGCGACATCGTTGTAGTGCATGCGCCATTGGTACCGGTCACCAAACATTTAATCGACTGCGAGCGGCTAGCCCTGATGCGACCGGGTGGCCTGCTCATCAATGTCAGCCGAGGCGCCGTTGTGGACACCGCGGCAGTGATTGAGGCCCTTACGTCCGGTCGTCTGTCCGCAGTTGGGTTGGACGTACTGGAGTCGGAGCCACTGGTGCCGGACGAACTGAGATCCAGTCCCGGCGCGATGTTGACGCCGCATGTCGCATTCTCGTCCGACGCGTCGTTGGAAGAATTGCGACGTCGCGCTGCCCAGGAGGTGGTGCGCGTCCTGTCGGGCCAGGCGCCGCACGAGGGGCGCAACCAGCCGGTTCGCCGCAGCTAAGGAGACACCATGTCGAATGCACCCGTGCCGGACCGCGATCTAGTCCACTTCGTCGAAGCCCAAGGCTTAACAAAACCTGGCGTCAAAGCGCACTGGCAGGAGTTGGCCGGAGGCGTGTCTTCCGACATCTGGAAGGTCGATTTGGGCGATCGCACAATTTGCGTCAAGCGCGCGCTGCAGCAACTGAAGGTCGCCAAGGTGTGGGAGGCTCCAGTCTCTCGCAATGCCTATGAGTGGGCTTGGATGCAATTCGTGTCGGAACATTGCCCTGCCAATGTGCCGACGCCCATCGCGCAGGATGTGGAAGCAGGCCTGTTTGCTATGACCTACTTGGAGCCGGAGGACCATCCGGTGTGGAAGCAGCAACTGCTAGCGGGCGAGGTCGACGTCGATCTGGCCGCTGCGGTGGGTAAGGTGCTTGGAGCGATCCACGCGGAAAGTGCCTGGCGGATCGACGTGGCCAAGCGCTTCGACACGATTGAGAACTTCTATGCCTTGCGACTGGAGCCCTACCTCGTCGCCACGGCGGCACGCTATCCCGAGGTCTCGGCGGCGCTGTTGGCGCTGGTGGCGCAAACAGCAGGCACCACGCACGCGCTGGTCCACGGCGACGTGAGCCCGAAGAACATCCTGGCCGGTCCGCGCGGACCGGTGCTTCTCGACGCGGAATGCGCCTGGTATGGTGATCCGGCGTTTGATCTCGCGTTCTGCCTCAACCATCTTGTGTTGAAGGCGGTTGTCGTGCCGTCGCGCAGCGCTGATTTCGCGCGGGCCTTCATGGCACTGATGCGCGGCTACCTCGACCAAGTTGGTTGGGAGCCTGCGCACGAAGTGCAACGCCGGGCCGCGCGATTGCTGCCTGGCCTGCTGCTGGCGCGGATCGATGGCAAGTCGCCCGTCGAGTACATCACCGACGAGCAAGACAAAGATCAGGTCAGAGGCTTCGCCGTTGGCTTGATCAAGCACCCATCTCAAGAACTCAGTGACATCTGCCGCCGCTGGTTCTAGACGGGATTGTGCCGACGCGCCCTAGAGGCGTCGGTAGGCGTCACTTTGCGATGGGAGGTCATTGAGGTGCGATCGATAGACAAGGGCATGGACGGGGAACGATCGCAAGCATTGTTCTCGGCCTGCCGAGGGAATGATCAGTCAGCGAGCTGGCGAGGAAAGGCGAGGATGCGTTTCGGCGCGGTTGGCGTTCGCTGCCTCCATTCCTCGGGTGCTGCCGCGCACAACGAGCGTCGGCGGCGAGACAGCGCTGTAAGGCGCCGCGTCTGCAGACTTCTGTTTCAGCTGATGAATGAACCACAGGCCGCACGCAGTGGCCAGTTCGGAGACGGGGAGGCTCATCGTCGTCAGTCCCGGTCCCCACCATCTGAAGCCCAACTCGTCCCCGAACCCAACAACGGACAACTGTTCGGGCACGTGCACGCCGCTTGCCAGCAGTTCCTCCAGAACGCCCTGCGTGTTCTGGACCGAACCCAGGACTACCGCCGTGGGTGGGCTGCGCAGTGCGAGCAGGCGTCGTATCGCATCACGGCCGAAATCCGTCGACGACGGCACTCCGAGTTCCTCTCGCGCATGCGTGGCCGCCTTGCTTCCGGCGAGGGCGTTGTGAAACCCTTGTAGGCGTGCGGCTCCAGTAGGAAGGTCCGTGGTGCCGCCGATATAGCCGATGCGCCGGTGGCCGAGTTCGACCAGGTGCCTGGTTGCCTGGAAGATCGCCTGCGTGTCGTCGATGCCAAACCAATGGTCCCCCAGCGAGGCATGTCTGCGCAGCAACTGGATGCGTGGCGTCATCTTGAGAAGGCGCACCGACTCTGGATGCGGCCGGGCCGTGGGCACGATGATGATGCCCGCCACATTGACGCTGGTGAGTTCGCGGATGTGGCGCAACTCGACCAAGCGGTCGTCGTCGGATTCTGACAGCGTCAATTGAAGATCTGCGCTCTCCAGGCACTTCGACAACGCGTGCGCGATCGTCGAATAGAAGCTGTTGCGGATGTCGGGAACGACCAGGCCCACCAAATTGCTGGAGACCCCGCGCATCATGCGCGCCGCACGGTTGGCGACATAGCCCATCTCGTTCGCTATCTCGAGCACCTTCTGCTTCATGGCAGAGCTGATGCGGGGGTCGTCGGCCAAGGCGCGGCCAACAGTGGAAGCGGAGACCTCGAGTCGGGCGGCGATGTCTTTGATTGTGACCATGGGAGAGATGGTGCAGGAATGCACTAACGATAGCATACTGGATGGCGATTGCCAACCAAAACGGCTCCCGTTCCAAGCCGTCGATGCATAAGAAAACTGCAAACAACCTTGAGTGAAGGTGCATCAAGACTGTTGACATTCCCGCAATGTCTCTTCTAGAATTTATGCTAACGATAGCATAGACAGACGATAACCCCGCCAGATGGCGAGCTCTATCGTCCGCGGCGCACCTCATCGCCCACGATCAAGGGCTGGCCACCCTGATCGGATTCTTTAGAGCCTCAACGGAGACAATTGCAATGAAAAAAACTCTGGTTGCCCTAGCTTCTCTGGCTGTTGCCGGTGCTGCTTCGGCACAGTCGTCTGTCACGGTATTTGGCGTGGTGGACGCCGCAATCAGCGGCTTCAAGAACCAGTCGGAAACGCCCTTCGGCGTGAGCGTCAACAAGACCGCGACGGCCTTGACCAGCTCTGGCTACAACTCAAGCCGCCTGGGCTTCCGTGGCACGGAAGACCTCGGCGGCGGTTTGGCTGCCGGCTTCTGGCTCGAAGCCGGCATGACCAACGACAACGGAAATGGCGCCGCCCCTGGCGGCGGCCTGAGCTTCAACCGACGCTCGACGGTCAGCCTGTCCGGCAACTTCGGCGAAGTCCGCCTGGGCAAGGACTTCAGCCCAACATTCTGGAACGACACCGTATTTGACCCATTCGGCGCCAACGGCGTGGGCACCAACTTGATTACGACCGCCAGCGGCGGCGCCGCCCTCGGCGTTCCCAACAGCGGCTTCCAGTCCAACCCGAACTACGTGCGATCCGTCAACTCGGTGGGCTACTTCCTGCCGCCGACCCTGGGTGGTTTCTACGGTCAGTTCATGTATGCCTTCAATGAACAGGTCTCGTACGACCCGGGTGGTCTGACCCCCCCGGGCGTCACCGCGATCGTCGCAAACCCGGCGCTGGCCCTGACGCCGAACAACGCGCGGGCTGGCCGTTATGTAGGTGGGCGCGTCGGCTACACCAATGGCCCGCTGGACTTTGCGCTGGCCTATGCCGAGAGCACCATCAGTTCCAACTACTACGCGGGTACCACGACCACCCTGGATACCTGGAACCTCGGAGCTTCTTACGACCTCGGCGTTGTCAAACTCTTCAGTGAATACTCGAACAACAAGCAAAAGACCGCCTATGCGACCAACGCGTTCAATCCTTTCGGTACCACGAAGCCCGGTGCCAATGGCGGCGTGTTTGGCGTGACTGTTCCAGTCGGCGTTGGCTTGATCCGGGCGTCGTACTCCGCTGTGAAGTACAACAACCTGCCGGTGAGCGTCTTCGCTTCGCAACCGAAGGCTGACCAGTTCGCTATCGGATACGTGCACAACCTGTCGAAGCGCACAGCGCTATACACAACCTTTGCGTACATCAACGACAAGGGTGGCGCTGCTCTGGGTGTCACAGGTTCCCCGGCCTTCTACACCGGCGCGATCCCGGGCAGTGTCGGCAATGCGCTGCCGAACAAGTCGATGGGCTACGACCTGGGTATCCGTCATGCCTTCTGATTTGCACGCTGGCGTACCCATGCACATGCCGATGTCAGTGGGCATGACCGCGGCAGGCATGGCGTCAGCAATCTCTGCTTCATTTCGGCCGGAATCGGACGGGGAACTTCCATTGGGCGCGCTCCGCGCCCGTCGATCGCCGGTGATGGTGACGAGAACCGTCGAGGACGCTCCAGCTCGGAAAGGATTGCCATGTTGATTTTTATTGAGAATGTGCCCTTGGCGCAGGATCCTCGCATCGTCATCGCTTGCATTCGTGCGTGCATCTGGGCAACTGTCGAAGGTTGGCCGTTTTGCCCTTGGACATATGGAAGGAGCGATGAATCGGTCGCACCGGTAGCCTGAGCAGCTGTGATCAAGCGCTTGCTTCGCCGCCGAGGTGCGTCTTGAGGAGTGCAAAACGGCCTCGAAAGAGGCTTCTAACGTCGCGACGAAGACCCTTGCGCTACCGTTGCGCGCGTCGAAGTCGTCGCGCGACGTGGATCGATCTCTGCGTGCACGATGTGGCTCATAGATCAGCGTGTCCCTAGTGGTGCGAGCAGGCGCGGCAATTCAAGGGATGGCGCGAATGACGCCGCCGTCGACGCGCAATGCGACACCGGTCGTTCCGGAGGACTGTTCTGAGCACGCATAGACCACCATGTTCGCGACCTCCTCGGTCGTCGTGAACCGGTTGATGAGCGTCGTCGGTCGCATCGTCTTCAGGAAGTTCTGTTCAGCTTCCTCCTGCGTGATGCCTTGCTCTTCAGCGGTCGACTTCATCCAGTTGCCCAGGATCTCGGAGCGGGTCGGCCCTGGCAATACCGCGTTAACGGTGACACCGCTGCCCCCGACCAATTCGGCCAGTCCCCGAGAGACGGCGAGCTGCGCCGTCTTCGTCATGCCGTAGTCGATCATTTCCTTCGGAATCGCGACCCCGGACTCGCTGCTGATAAACACGACCCGGCCCCAGCCGCGCTTGACCATCCCGGGCATGTAGTGCCGCGCGGCGCGCACACCGCTCATGACGTTGAGTTGGAACAGGTCCAGCCATTCGCTGTCTTCCTGTTCGAAGAAGCCATTGGGATGGGCGGTGCCTGCGTTGTTGACAAGAATGTCTGCCTCGTTGACCTGAGCCGCGAGCGCTGCTGAGCCTTCGGGCGTCGACAGGTCGGCGACCACGCCCACGAAGTCGGCGTCAGGCAGCAGCGCACGAAGTTCGCGCAACGCGGTGGCGACGCGCTCTTCCCCGCGCCCATTGATGACGACCGATGCGCCTGCACGTGCGAGTCCCTCGGCGATCGCGCGACCAATGCCTGCTGTGGATCCCGTCACGATGGCCTTGCGGCCCTTGAGTTCGATTTTCATGAGTTTCTCTTTGGTGATGCGAGCGCGTTGCTGCACGCTCAGGTTTCAAGACAGCGTCGTCAAAGCAGCCTTCTTCGCGACTTCGGCTTCGGCGGCATGGGCGAGGCGTTCCACCCAGTCCTGGTGGTATCGATAGAGCGCGCCGGGATGCTTGCGTCCGAGTTCATCGAGGAAGAAGACGCCTTGTTGCGTCTCTTCAGTCAGCACGTGGCAACCGGCTTCCGTCGAGGTGGTGACCCAGCCGTGGTATGCGCTCGAACCGGTCTTGTCGCCGTCGACCGTCGTCGCCCACGCGAGCCTGCGAAAGGGCGCGCACTCCGTCACGATCAGGTTCATCGGAAAACCCACCGTTACCCGGCTGTGTGGGTGCCGAGTCCCAGTGCGGTCTCGCCGGACAGAATCCTGACTTGATCTTCGGGAGGAAAGTAGTCGGACCAGCGCTCGGTATCGACAAGCAGTTGCCACACGACTTCAGGCGGTGCCTTCACGTCGATGTCGTTGAGTGCGTAGATCGCCGACGTCCTCGGGTCGTAACGCTTGGGCCAGATGACATGGTCGTACATAGTTCAGTTCGCCGGCTTGAACAGGTCTTGGAAAATGAGGGGCGCCCAACTCTTGTCCCGCGCCTGAACGAGTTGCCCGCCTTCCGCGATCTTTCCGAGACTGATTGGCGCGTAGCCGAGACGTTCGAGCAAGGCGGCCACCGTCGCGCTCGCGCCTTCATCGTCGCTCGACGTGAAGATCACCCGACGACCAGCGGCAGTGCCTGCCTCCTGGGCGAGCACGCCTGCGGGCAGATGGTTGAACGCCTTGACGAGCTTCGCTCCGGGCATTGCCTTCGCCACGATCGCCGAAGACGGCAAGTTGTCCAGGTCGGACAGCGGCACGCCATAGGCGTTGGTGGCGTCGATGACGACCTTGCCATGCCACGTCGTGGCGGCCTTGGCGACGTCGCGATGCGACTCGAAGGGAACCGCGAGGACAATCACGTCGGCCTCGAGCGCTTGCGCAAGCGTCATCGGAGCCACCGAGTTGCCGAGCTTTTGGGCAATTGCCACCAGCGAGTCCGGCCCGCGCCTGTTGGCGATACCGACGGTGATGTCATGACGGGCAAATTGACTGGCCAGGGCCTTGCCGACGCTGCCGCTGCCGATGATGGAATAAGTCATGGAGGTTCCTTTGTTGGGGGACCGGCCGTGAGCGATGCCGAACTGGCTGCTGTTGCCTACGCCCCTTGCTGCTTGGCTACCAATGGTGGCGACGGCCGGGGCATCTGAGAAGACGGTATATTGAGATGCAATTCATCTCCATTCGAGATGGAAGGGGTGTGCATGCTCGATGGTGTTTCTCTGGATCAGCTCAGAACCTTCATCGCTGCGGTCGACGAGGGGAGCTTCTCGGCGGCGGCTCGAAAGCTGAACCGTGTTCAGTCCGCCGTGAGCGGCTGGGTCGGTGGGCTGGAAGACCAGATCGGCGTGGTGCTCTTCGATCGCTCGGGCCGATTCCCGAAGCTCACGGCAGAGGGCGTGCTGTTGCTCGCGGACGCCCGCAACATCGTCTCCAGCGTGGACACGCTGAAGGCTCGCGCCAAGCTCATGACGTCCGGCGTCGAGGCAGAGCTATCCGTCGTGATCGATGTGTTCTTCCCTACCGGCGTCGTCAGCGCCGTCGCGAAAGCGTTCGCGACCCAGTTCCCGTTGACGCCGCTTCGGCTTTTTGTCGAAGCTTTGGGCGCGGCATATCAACCGGTTCTGGACGGCCGATGTAGCCTGGGTGTCCTTCCTCCCTTGCCGCGCGCCTTCCCGACGTTGGTCAGCGAGCGACTGGGCGAACTGCCGTTGATCGCGGTTGCTTCGGCATGTCATCCCCTCGCGAAGTTTGGGGGACGCGTGCCGCGGAGCGAACTGGCGCAGCACGTCCAACTGGTGCTCACCGACCGATCCGACCTCACGGCCGGTCGGGACTTCGCCGTTGCGTCGCCGATGACTTGGCGACTGGCGGATCTGTCCACGAAACATGCCTTTCTCAAAGACTGCGTGGGGTGGGGCGGCATGCCCTGGCACATGATCGAAAAGGATGTCGCTGCCGGAACGTTGGTCACCCTGGATGTGGACGAGATGCCCTTAACGGGTTTCATGTTGACGATGTCCGCATTCCATCGCGCCTCGGCGCCTCCAGGGCCTGCCGGAAAATGGTTCGTCGACCAGTTGAAGGCCCTTTGGCAACAAGGCCGAGTCGTCCCGACTGGCTCGGGATCGGCAGGCGCATTTGAGACCGACGGCTGAGTCTGCGTCTAAATCCGACCCCGATACGCGAGCACTTGTCTCAGCCGACCACGGGGTGCTCTTAACTTGAAATCGGTCGATGCTTCGACAGCCTACTCGAAAGCCGACGCGGCTACCAGACACGGCTGCACCTCTTGCTCCGCGTGTGAGCCGGGATCGCGCCGGCCGCTTGGTTCGGGAGTTTCTGGGCGAGGAATCAGGTCTGCTCGTTTTCACGCGAAAACAGGAGCCGCCGAATGCCGGCCGCTGTTGTCCATCACGGCTTCAAGCGCGAATAGACGCGCAAGGCAGAAAGCTGGGCGCTATCGCGCCTGGTAGCCGGCCGCGCGTGCGCTCCCGCTTCAAGTCCAACTTGTTATAGCCCGTCAGCGTCATCTTGACAGTTTGATCGACGTATCCGACGTGCCGTCCTCCCAGGACTGGAGGGGCGTCCGTCTCAGCGGCTTTTCAGCACCCTGTGGTAGCAAGGTGTCGTGCTTGGCGAAGATGCTTGCCATTTCCGCCGCGTTCTCGGTTCCCCAGGTGCACAGCGGGACGATCGCGTTGGCCAAGCTGCGACCGAGCGGCGTCAGCGTGTAGTCCACGCGCGGCGGCACCTCCCTGTAGTCGGTCCGCGCCAGCACACGATCGGCCTCCAGATCCTTTAATTGCTGGATCAGAACCTTGTCGCTGACGCCTTGTGTCAAGCGCTTGAGCTCGCCATAGCGCTTTGGGCCGTCGCGCAGAAAGAACAGGATCAGCGGTTTCCACTTGCCCGAGATGACGCGGAGCGTCGCGTTGAGCCCGCAGCCCGTATCGCAGATTTGAGAAGGCATCGTCATTTTTTGATACTTACCAAAAAGTGCATACTTGTCAACAGGTTATCAGAACTCCATAGTTGTCCTCAGGCAAGCATTTATTCAGCTTCCCTGCAACTCCAACTAAGGATTCATGACATGACCAGACTGAATGGAAAGACCGCTGTGATCACTGGCGGCGCTACCGGCATCGGCCTCGCGGCGGCAAAGCGCTTCATTGAGGAGGGCGCCTTCGTCTTCATCTTCGGCCGCCGGCAGGAAGCTCTCGACGCCGCTGTGGCCGACCTCGGGCCCAATGCCCGCGCGGTGAGGGGCTCAGTCTCCGATCTGGACGACCTCGACCGACTCTACGCGGCGGTGAAGGCCGAGCGCGGAACCCTCGACATCGTCTTCGCCAATGCCGGGGCGGGAAGCCCGCTTGCTCTCGGCGGGATCAGCGCCGAGCACATTGACGAGACTTTCGACACCAATGTGAAGGGCACGATCTTCACGGTGCAGAAGGCGCTGCCGCTGATGGGCCAAGGCGGTTCGATCATCCTGACCGGATCGAGCGCCGGCACCACGGGCGCCCCGGCATTCAGCGTCTACAGCGCGAGCAAGGCGGCAGTGCGCAACCTCGCGCGAACTTGGGCGGAGGACCTGAAGGGCACCGGTATCCGGGTCAACGTGCTGTCACCCGGGCCGACGGCGACCGAACTCGCGAAGGCAGCGCTAGGCGAGGAAGGCATGAAGATGTTCGCCTCGATGAATCCGCTCCAGCGCATGGCCGATCCGGCGGAGCTCGGGGCGGCGGCTGCCTTTCTCGCGTCCCAGGACAGCAGCTTCATGACCGCCAGCGAGGTCGCCGTCGACGGCGGCCTGGCGCAAATCTGACGCGCCACGCCCGGCCGGTCACTCCATTCGATACTCGGAGCCCGTCGGGCGCGGTACCGACGCCGCGCTGCGTTGCCGGCTCGCCGGCAACGCAGCGCAACCCCAACTCAATGATCATGCTCGACCGCACCGCTCAAGATAGTTGACGCTGAGCGCCGCATTGACTCGTCGGAATTGCTACCCGAGCTGAGCTGTTGCCTCACGTAACTTGCTACCCGTCGGATGGTCCGACGGGAGCATCACTACGTGACGAGGCTAATCAGCATGCCCTCGAGGGAGCTTGCATTCGGCGCCAAAGGTATCTGCAATGTATCTACATTGCAAGGAGAGAAACATGCGTGTTGAAGTTCAAAAGTGGGGAAACAGCGCCGCTGTGCGTGTCCCTGCTCCGGCGCTGAAAGACGCCGGTATGCAGGTCGGCCAGAGTCTTGAGCTGCGGGTTGAAGGGGGTAGGCTGGTCATCGAGCCGGCGACCGAAAGCCTCGACGACCTGCTGGCGAAGATGACGCCGGAAAACCATCATGGTTTGGCGCTGGAAGGGCCGGCGGTAGGGGCTGAAGCTTGGTGACGGGTGCGTACGTCCCAGGCCGTGGCGATGTTGTCTGGTTAGACTTCGACCCCCAAGCGGAGCATGAACAGGCGGGTCGCCGTCCCGCTCTGGTGCTCTCACCGGCGACGTACAACGGAAAGAGCGGCTTAATGCTCTGCTGCCCGGTCACCAACCAGGCGAAGGGCTATCCCTTCGAAGTGCCGGTCACGCCGTCCTCGGGCAAGGTCACTGGAGTTGCCTTGACTGACCAAGTGCGATGTCTCGATTGGCGCTCTCGCAATGCCTCGAAGTTCGCCTCAGTCACGACGCAGTGCACACTGGACGTGAGCGCGAAAGTGAAGCTTCTGCTGCCCTGAGCAGCGAAAACCTGATTGGGCGGGGCGGCTGTTCAACCTGCCCTGATTTCTTTGAAGGCGACGCATCGCTTCTGCGTGGAACGCGCACTGACGATATGCTGACGGCTACGGAATGAACGTCATGCCCAACGCAACCACCTCAGAACGGCATGAGTTAGCCAGAGAAGTGCAAAATGTCTTCCAGCGCCACCGGCCCCTTGGCAAGTCCGAGCTTCATCGCGGGCATTTTGCCCTTCGAGTCCGGTAAGCAGTAGTTGTGCGCGACCTTGAAAATGGTCAACACCATGGCCAAGTTCCTCGGCTTATGGCTACTGCGAGCAACTCAGCCGGACGAGGAGATCGGTGCGGACGGGCCGAAGGGATGATCGCGCGCAGCTATCACGTCGAAGACGTTTCTCTAAAACTCCGGAGTAGCTCAGCAGCAACAAGTTTTTTTGGAGCTTTTTCATTTTTTGAAGACCATCGAGGCCTTCGAAAACTCAAGGAACTAGCCCTCGATGCTGCAAACCGCCACCGCCACCGTCAACGACACCACCGTCACCGCAACCAATTCCGACGTCTTCAATCGCACCGCGATCGCGCGATCGGAGTGGCAGCTTCCGCACTTTGCCCTTGCGCCGAAGGAAGGTGAAGTGCTGCGGACGACGGACAGGACGGGTCAGGAACGGGTCACGTTCGTGGCGCTCGGAGACATCCACGTGGATGCCGAAGGCGAGCTGGTCCTGTCGGTTCAAAACACACTGATGCGCGGCGATGCGTTGCGCGAAGCGATTGTCAGACCCTTGCTCGAGGATGAAGTCGAACTGGACGCCCGAGTTCGCCTCAACCAGGTCATCGATTGCCTGATCGAGACGACGTCCCTCGACGAAGGTGTGCTAGATCCCAGGTTCAGGGAACTGCATGCGACCGTAGCGGATCGACTGCGCAGTCTGCTTGCAAGGCTCGAGCGGTTCGCCTGTCCGCAACTCAAGCATGCTGCGTAGCCAGGACCGGTGCCTGGCAACGGCAGGGAACTTGACCCATGACAACGAAGCACTTCACTCTCACTTCGATCACGCCAGTGGCTCGAGGCATCCTCGGGTTGAGCTTCGCGGACGGAGCTGTCTTCAAGGTCGATCTGAAGCCGGTCATCCGCAAGCATCGTCCGCTGGCTCGCTTGTCCGACCCCGCCGTGTTCGCGACGGCAAAGGTAGGCGAAAGGGGCGGTAGCGTGATCTGGGCCGATGACGACCGACTCGAACTCGCAGCGGACAACCTGCGCTCCCGGGCGATCGAACAGGCGGGCGGGTGCTCGCATGAGTTCATTTGGAACTGGATGGCGCGGCACGAGATGACGCTCGACGCGGCCGCGGAAGCGCTTGGCCTGTCTCGTCGCATGCTCGCCTACTACCGCAGCGGTAAGAAGCCGGTGCCACGCACCGTTGGGCCGGCATGCCGCGGCTGGGAGGCAGTGCTTCCGCGCGCCGATTCGATTACGTGACGACACCCCGGAGCGGACGCCAATCGTGCCAGCGCTGGGACAGGGCGACACTGCGCGGCGGGGCAGGTAGGCGATAACGCGCCCTTATCGGTCCCAACGCGCGCAGGACCCCGGGAGCGAATGTTTCAAGAAGACTGGTTGCTGCCGATCGAATTTCTACGCCCAACGACGGCGAGCGTTGAAAGCTGACATCCGCGCCTTTCTTCGCGACCGGCTGGTCTACTTCGGAACTTGACCTTCGTCCGTGAGGACATATGGGGCAGGGCAGTGGTCGGACGCAGCGGCATTGGATTGGCGTGGGCGTCGGGGCATGTCAACGGCTGCTTCCAAATGTCGAGAGATGGCGGTCAGGGCCCGATGCCGAAGTTGGCGCCCTGAAGTCCTATGTCCGCAGCTCAACCGGAAGCAGCCGCTCGCCGGATCGTTGCGGCGTACCCGGACCGCAGCGCTTGCCAGGTTATCTCGTCGAGGTGAAGCAAAGGTCTTCGGCATCTTTCCCCCCCCTCCCCCGGCGGTTAAGCAGTCGGCTGCGGACATCTATCCTGCGCGCCGATTTGAGCATGATGCTGTCGGTGCTCACCGAGCAGGCACGTTACGCAGCCAATGGAGAGGGCAAGCCCGACGGCTTGCCCGAATGCCGTCTTCAGTGAAATCTTGACTGCGGTCGAGCTGTTCGCGACTACTGGCAGGTGTAACTGGCAGCCGCCTTGACCGATCCAGTCCCCGCATATGTCGCCTTCTGCGGATACAGGCACAGCGGCATGGCGATGCTGCCGTCCGCCGAGCTCACTTCAATACGGTTCGGTGGAATGCCTTGCTCCACCCAGTTGCGCAAGGCCAGGAAGAGTTCGTCGCGCCCGTTGACGTACTGCGGCAAAGGCACCTTGGCGCCGGCGAGGTTCGCGTTGGTGGACGGATCTATTGACGCGCTCGTCGAGAAGGTGCTGTCGTGTGCGAGGCCGGGAATCAGAAACAGTCGATCGAAGGCTTGCACGGCTGACGTTCCGCCCATCGTTGCCGCAACGCGCGAGAAGTAGTTGAGCGAACCTTGGGGCATGATCTTGTCGTCGGCCAGGCCGTGATAGGTCAGTATCTTTCCGCCCGCATCCCGCCACGCGCCGAGATCTGGATTGTCCGTGTTGATGTTGCTGAACGCGCCTTGCAATGCGACGCCTCGTGCGGATGCTTCCGCCAGCGCTGCATAGTCGAGCGACTTCCACCGGCTGGTTCCGTTGCCTGTTGCATTCGTGAAAGTGGAGCCCGCGTAGGATGGATCCTGAAGCTCCAGCGCCACCTGGTCGGTTGCGATCGGGAACGGCGTCGTGCCGGCCAACGACAGGGCCAGGTTGGTCCCACGCGTCAGTCCCCACCAAAGCTGATCGGGACTGCCTTGTGTGGGGCCAGCGCCGTTGTCTACCGAGGGATCGGGAAAAGTGCCTGTGACGGTTTGTCCGTACCAAATCTGGCTGATTGCGCGTGCTTCGGCAAGGTTGACGCACGACGCATTGGCACTGGCGCCCGTCACGCCGTTGCCGGTTACGCCCGCGCACAGCACGTTCGCGTCCTTGGTCGGGTCGTATCTGCATTGCAGCGGATCAGCCAGGAAGCCCAGGCCCAGCGTGTCGCACGACTTGACAGCCGCGCCGCTGACAAGGGCGATCTTCGACGCGGCCATCGGCGCGCCCAGTTCGCGCTGCATCGCTACCTGCGGATAGAGCTCGGCCGTGATGAAGTTTGTCCAATTGAAGGCCGGGGAGCCGGCCAGGATGCCGTTGAAGTCGTTCGGATACTTCTGGGCCAGCTTGAAGCCCTGGCGTCCACCCGTCGAGAAGCCATCCCAGTAGGAATAAGCTGGCGATTGGCCATAGTAGGCCGTGGCGAGCGCCTTGGTCTTCACGGCCATCTCGTGAAGGCTGCGCTCCGCGAAGTCCTGCCAGAGCACTGTGTTGATGGTGCCGTCGGGGTTCATCGCGAAAGAGCCGTTGTTGAGCAGCGCGTGGCCATGATCGGATGCCGAGATGACGTAGCCCTTGTTGACGGCCGGCAGGAACTGGGCGCGCGAGCCGATCTGCGTCGGGTCGGCGTGCGCTCCACCGGCCCAGCCACCGCTGCCCATCGCGCGAATGACGTGGTTCCACGCCGACGGCGCAGGCAGCCACACCTCGATGCCGATGCCTGCCGAAGTCGACGGAGCACTGGCGGGTCCGGGGTTGCCGGGACCGACGAGCAGCTTGACGAAGCACATGTCCACGCCTGCGATCGGTGGCGTCGGAGTCGCCGGCGTGCCGGAGAGTGCGATCGGGTTACCGGCCTTGAACGCATGCACGACAAGCACTGTTGTGTTGGCGTCGGGCTTGAAGTTGGTGGCGATCGAGTTGTCGCAGGCGAGCTTCGTCGCGACCGGCGGTGTTGTTGTAACGGGCTCCGGTGCTGTCGTGGGCGAAGTGACAATGGGAAATCCGGCGCCGTTGCCGCCGCCACAGGCCGCGATCGTGCCCGCGAGGGTCGCCGTCGCCAGCAGCTTCCATGTCCTGTGCGTGGGCAGCACAGCGCGGTTCAGGCCCCATCGGGCCGATGCTTCGTATTTCATCTGTCTCCTGTGTATGAATTGAAGGGGTCCGCGGAGTGTTCGCGATGCGCAAACAGGTGACAAATCAGAAATGGAAGCGAGCTATTCGAATTGCCTATGGCTGGTGATTCGAGATGTCAGCCAAGAAGCGATGCATGCGCAAGGAGGAGTCGCGCAGATCGCCTTGCCGCGCGAGCACGCCGAGCCCGGACATCGGCGGTACTCCGGGCAGCGGCAACTCTACGATCGCGCCAGCGTCCAGCAGGTCGCGCACGAAACTCCAGGGCACGAAACCGAGCAACCCTTCCTCCTCGAGCAGCCGACGGATCAACGTGTGGCTGCGCGTGACGACCGGATGGGTGCCGACGTCTGCGGGCGCCTGTTCGCATAGGCCGTCGAACACCTGCCGCGCGATCGAGCCCGCAGGCGACAGCAACCATCGTTCACGCCATGCGTGCCGCCACGTGACGCGGCTGATCGCCGCCAGGCGGTGGCTTGCCGCGCAGATCACCGCCAGCCGGTCGTCCTGCACGGGAATGAACGACCAGCCGTCAGGAAGCACGGCGGGCCGCCGACAGACCACAACGTCGGCCTCGCCTCGCGTCATGGCCAGAAGGAGATCGTCGCCTTCCGCCTCGCGGATCTGGATCCTGATCGCCGGCGATGCGCGGCAGAAGGCCGGCAGCGCGTTCAACAGAATCCCGTTCATCGCAGAGGCGGAGGCCACGACCCGGACGACGCTCGCGCCTTCGTCCTGCCGCGCGAAGACGATCTCCGCGCTTTCCGCAGCGCCCTGCATCAACTGACGCGCGATCGGAAGCAGGTCAAGGCAGGCTGGGGTCGGACGCACACCGCGCGCATGTCGTTCGAATAGCCTTGTCTGCAGCAGGCTTTCCAAGCCGGCGAGGGTTTGCGTTACGCTGGGCTGCGCCATCCCGATCTGATCGGCGGCGCGCTGGACGCTGCCCAACTCCGCCACCTTGAGGAGGACCTGGATGTGGCGGAACTTGCCGCGCGTCAGTATTCGATTGAGAAGAACCGAGGCTGTCTCTCGCATGGAAAAGATTGGGAATCAGGGGTTGGATGCAACGGCCCCAATCGTAGGCCTAACGCACGCTCGTCGACACGGCGGGCTGCGGCGCCGCGCGGCGGTTGTCACACTGCTGGGCCTTGTCACGGCGGGCGTGGTGCGGGCGTCCAACGCCTGGGCAGCCGGCACGAGCATCGTCCGTCTCGTCGTCGGCGCACCACCGGGCGGCTCCTCGGACCTGCTCGCACGTCGGTTGGCCCGGGACATGGAGCCGCCCCTCGGGAGGCCGGTGATCGTCGAGAACCGGCCGGGCGCGGGAGGCGCCATTGCCGCGGCATTCGTCGCTCGCGCGGCACCCGATGGAAACACTGTACTGCTGTCGTCGTCCGGCGATGCCGTCCGTCAAGCGCTCCACCCGGAACGCATCATCGACATCCGCACCGACTTCATCCATGTCACGCAGGTCGCGGCCACCACGAACGTGCTTGTCGTGCATCCCTCGCTGCAGGCCCGAAGCCTGGTGGCACTTGTCATCGAAGCGTGCGATCATCCGGGCCGGCTGGCGTATGCGAGCGCGGGTAACGGATCGTCGGGTCATCTCGCCATGGAAATGCTCAAGCAACGCGCGAACATCGACATGGTCCACGTGCCCTACCAGGGAGGGGCGCCTGCCTTCAACGAGGTGTTGAGCGGCCGTGTGCCGCTCATGTTCACCAATCCCGACCAGGCACTGCCATGGATCCGACGGCAACGCGTGCGTGCGCTCGCGGTGAGCAGTCTCCAGCGCATTGAGGTCCTCGATTCGGTCCCCACGGTGAGCGAGTGCGGGTTTCCCGGCTTCGAGGCCAATGCCTGGGCCGGGCTGTCCGTGCCACGGGGAACGCCCGCATCGCGGGTCGACGCATTGCTCGATGCGGCGTGCATAGCTATGAACGGCTCCATGCGCGTGGAGGAATCAAATATCGGCGTTGATGTCGTGAGCTCATCTCCCGAGCGCTATGACGCATTCATCCGAAACGAGGTTGGCAAGTGGGCCGAACTGATTCAGCTGACCGGCCTCGCTCTGGATTGAGCGGACTTGTTGAACCAAGCGCTGCAGAGCCGCCCTGCCAAGCAAACGAGCGTGCGCAGCTTCGCCGGCGAGGCGAACATCAGCAAGGACATGGCGCACCGGCTGTTCCGCGAACCTGAGGGACACCATGCCCTTCAAGCACATCTGCCCCTTTTAACCGGCGGAATAAGGGCCCGAAGGGTTTGGGGGGTGGGGATCCTTGGGGAACCGATGAAGACGGCAGCGAGCATCGCGCCCCCATGCCCCCAAGGCAGCAGGCTCAACAACCCAGGGCCAATCGCGTTCCGGTAGTCAACTCCCAACAGCGCCGGCGAAGCGCGGTGTCACCTCGCGACTCGCGATTCGCACGAGCAACAGTGCCACAGCACCCACAAACAGCGGGATCGCGATCAGCTGGAAGAATGTTTGCGGCGAACCGGCGCTCGTCATTAGCCCGAAGTTCCAGTAGCCGCCGCACGAGCTTGCCCTTGTGCGACAAGCACTTGGCATGAGTTTGGGGTTCGGCTTTCTGTCTACAGCCGGATCTGCTGGAGCAGCTCGAACGCTTGGCGCCGCTTGCCGCTGGGCGTGGTGACGATGTCGAAGGTCGGCGCGTCGGATCCGGCGCTGGGCGTGCGGCAGGTATTGCGCACGATCGTGGCGAGCTCGGCCATCAAGGTCGAGAAGCTGTGCGCGGGCGTGCCGTCATCGAGCGTGTGGCTGGCGACCTTGTCCAGTGCCCTCATGGATCGCCTGGCCGGCGCCACCGGGTCGCGCTCGGCCTTGGCCTGCTGGTCCGTGTCGGCGAACAGCAGCTCGCGCCACGCCTCGCGCATGTGCCACTCGACGTAGTACGCCAGCACGCACAGCAGGATGTGCGCGCGCACGCGGTCTGCGGTGCGGTGGTGGATCGGGCGCACCTTCAGGTCCACCGTCTTCAGGCTGCGGAACGCACGCTCCACGTTGGCCAGTGCCTTGTAGTTGCGCACGCAGTCGGCGGCCTCCATGCGCTGCGCATCGAGCGACGTGCGGATGATGTAGATGCCGTCCAGCGCGGCCTCGGCCGCGATCGCGTCATGCTTGCGCGCGAACGTGAAGCTGTTGTCGCCGATGGCCAGCTCGAAGTGCTTGGCCACCTTGTACTGGTTGACCACCTTGCCCACGCGCAGGCCGATCGCATCGGCGCCAGCGAGCTTGCCCGCGTCGACGCGCTCCTTGATCGTGCGCAGATTCTTTTCGGTGGCCGCCAGCAGCTCCTGGCGCTTGTGCGCACGCAGCTTGGCCAGCTCGGGGTTGCGGCACGCCACCAGTCGCTCACCTGGGTACTCGGGCGAAGCGAGCTCGATCAGGTTGCGCTAACTACAAGGTCAATTTAGTGACTACATATTGAAGCAAAGAAAAGCACCCCAAGGGTGCTCATGCTTAAGAAACACGCGGGCTTGCGCCCGCGTACTGACTACGGGCCGGTCAGGAACTTCGGGCTAAAGCGCTGATCCGCGATCCAGCGTTGATGCATCCTGGTCCAGGACGTCTTGCCGGCATAGCGTCGGTCCTGGCGCAGCAGAAACGCCTTGAGTTGCTGGCGCACCTTCAAGCGCATGTTGACCGCGTCTTCGCGCGCGCGCCAGAGATTGCGCAGCGCCTCGTGGGCTTCGCCGGGCACCCAGATGGCCTTGAGTTCGCCCGCCCGGGACAACTCGGCCAACCGGGCGCAATCGCGCCGGTCGGTCTTGATGCGTTCGCCCGCGCGTCGCGGTATCAAGGACGGCGCGATGATCTCGCAGCGATAGCCGCGCCGAGTCAGTTCTCGATGCAGCCCGTAGCCGGTGGGCCCGGCTTCGTAGACCACGCTCACCTGCCGCGCCGGACCGTACTTGCGCAGCGTCTTGAGCACCCCCTGCACGTCAGGCCCGAGGGTGCCCACGAAACGGCTCGGCTCTCGCCCAGCTTCACACACGGCAACGGCGATGCTGTCCTTGTGCGCATCCAGACCAACGAAGAACTTGATAATCTCGTTCATGGCTCGTTTCCATACGGTTTGCGGCTGGGGAAACCCGCCGCATGTGGCTCGGCACACTCTCAGAGTGCGCAATCCACGATACCGGAGACGGGCCTTCCTTCGCCTATCGAGCGACCATCATGTCTAGACAAAGCTATAGCGTTCCGAGTGGTACTTGGCCAGCGGCACCTTCATCTCTCCGAGCGCCGCTTCGATCGCGTCAAGCATCATGTCCGGTCCGCAGATGAAGTACTCGTGGTCTGCATAGTGCGGCGGCAGGTGGCGCTTGAACACCTCGACGGTGATGCGGCCGCTCTCCCCGGTCCAGCCTTCGGGTGGGTTCGTGAGCACGTGAACCACCGTCAGGTCGATGCGCTTCGACAGTGCGTCCAGTTCCTCGCGGAAGGTCACGGATTCCCAGTCCTTGCTGCCGTAGATCAGGATCAGTGGCCGCTTGTCGCCGCGATCGGCGAATGTGCGGATGATGCTCATCATCGGCGTGATGCCGATGCCGCCCGCAATGAGCACGTGCATGTCCGCCGGGTTGCCGGTGGTGAAGGCGCCGTAGGGCCCGTCAAGATAGATGCGCTTGCCGACCGGAACCTTGGCAATCTCGTTCGTGAAGTCGCCGAG
Source organism: Variovorax sp. 10L426 (assembly GCF_056395305.1). NCBI lineage: Bacteria > Pseudomonadati > Pseudomonadota > Betaproteobacteria > Burkholderiales > Comamonadaceae > Variovorax > Variovorax sp. 10L426. Next base: position 470,034 of record NZ_JBFTJF010000001.1, read on the forward strand.
CTTGCGGATCGTCATCTCGACGCGGCCGTCGGCAGCCTCGGCACTCGACGAGAAGGAGAACGGATGGCCCGTGATCTTGAAAGGGCTGCCCCACAGCGTCAGCCAGCCGAACTGGCCGGGCCGGATGCGGAATCCCGCATGGCCTTCGGGTTTCATCACCAGGGTCGTCGTATCGCCGCGCTCCTGGCGAACTTCCGTCACGCGGTAAGGCCGGCGCAGCATGAAGAGCGGCTTCACGATACGTACGTACGCCAGCAGCGCGATCCAGAAGATCGTCATGCCGATCCAGAGGGCGCGCTTCATGGGGTCGACCAGGTAGAAGCCCCAGCCCACCATGTGCAGCAATCCGCCGCCGATGGCCATGAGCGCGAGCAGGATGTGGGTGATGTGCCAGAACTCGTAGCTGATCCTCAGTCGGACGCGCCAAAGCGCCATGATCACCAGCGTGATGACCGAGCCGAGCGACAGCACCGCAAAGACCGCGCCCATCGGCACGTCGCTGAGCGTCTCGGGCGGCGCGAGCTTGTCCGAGCCGGCCGCGATCAGGATGAGCGGATGCACCACCACCAGGCCCACGGCGATCAGCGAGATCCGGCGATGGAAGTGGTAGATGACGTCTTCGCCCCAGGGATCGGTGACGTACCTGAACCGCGCGGTGAGCCCGAACTGGAGGCCCATCATCGCGAGGCCGGTGTAGCCGAGTCCTACCGAGAACTCGGTCCAGAAATCGCGGCTCGGCGGCAGCGTGCCCGTCAGCAGCGCGAGCATGGGCGCCAGGATGAACAGCAGGTAGACGACGGCCCAGACGGCCTTTCGCAGCAGATCGCGGTTCGTCATGGATTCAAATGCACGTCGTGAGCAGCAGCGGCGGGCCGAGGACCAGCACGGTGCTGGCGAAGGCCACGATGGTCGTCCAGACGATGACCTCGTGAAGAAAGCTTCCGGTGTTGCCGGAGCCTGCGTCCGGCGCACCTCTGGCGAAGTTGCGCCACATCCACCCGATCACGAGCAGGTGCGCGATGAACACAATGACGAGGCTCCAGCGGAGGGCGCCGGCCGACCAGCCGAAGGCGCAGCCGATGGCATGCAGCGCGTAGAGCACCGACAGGGCAAGGCACCATACGCCGAAGCCGCCCGCGAGCCACCAGATGCGGCGGGGCGGGACGATCACGTTGTTCACGGCCGTCCCCCGAGCACCGTCACCAGCGTCGGCAACGCAAGCACCAGGCCCAGCGCGATGATGCCCGTGACCAGCGTGTAGTGGACCCAGAGTTGCGTCAGGCGCAGGTCGCTGGAGCGCCGCTGTGAGATGTAGCCATTGCGGATGCGCTGGAAGTTGCTGAAGAGAAACAGCAGTCCGGCGCCGGCATGGAAGGCGACATAGCCCAGCAGCACCGAGGCCGTCGCGCCGAGCGCATGCTCGCGCGGATGCGGCGTGACGCCCAGGATCATCTCCACGACCGCTGCGACGGCCGCGATCAGCGCGATTGCGGTGAGTGCCATCCAGCCCGATGCCTTGCCGCTGGTTGTCAGCACCTTGAGCGAGCCGCGCGTCGAGAATGCCGCGACGATGAGACAGGCGATGGCGCCGAAGGCGAGCGGCCAGCTCGGCGTGGGCGGCGTCATCTTCTGCCAGTCGCCGCCGGCGAGCCAGAGATAGAAGGTGCCGAACACCAGCGAGGTGAACAGCGTGCCGTTGGCGAAGAGGGCGCAGACCAGCGCCAGGTGAGACGGTGTGCTTGCCACTTCGGTGTGCGGCGGCACTTCGACGCCGAGCCCGACCGGCAGCGGGCCGTAGTCGCGCGGCAGCCCCGCGCGACTGCCCGCGTAGACGAACAGGCCGAACGTGACCAGCGTCAGCGCGAGCGAGAGCCAATAGGCCTTGAACAGGAATCCCAGCACCACGCCGCCCGTGATGATGGCGGTGACCAGCGGGAGGTAGGTCGGATTCGGCAGCACGATCAACTGGTCTGGCTTGCCGCTCGTGATGTGCACGCCGAGCGCCTCCTGCCAGCCGTTGCGCGCGAATCCAAGGTAGCCCTCGCCGCGTGCGAGCGAGATGGCAAGCTCGCTCTTTGGGAGGTCTTCGGTCTGCGGACCCACGTGCGGGATCGAGGCGAACGCATACGGTGCCGGCGGAAGCGCCATCGCCCATTCGAAGGTCGTGGCTTTCCAGGGGTCGCGACGCACGCGGCGCCCGTAGCGCAGCTGCACCACCAGGTCGATGAGGAGCAGGGCGAAGCCGATCGTCATCACGAAGCCTCCGACGGAGGACAACAGGTTGAGCCAGTTCCAGCCTTCGTCGCCGCGATAGGTGTAGATGCGTCGCGGCATGCCCAGCAGGCCCGTCAGGTGCATCAGGAAGAAGGTCATGTTGAAGCCGATGAAGATCAGCCAGAACGCAGGCACCGACAGGCGGTGCACCGCGGTGCGCCCGGTGACCAGCGGCAGCCAGTAGTAGAGCGCGGCCATCATCGGGAATGCGAGCGCTCCGGCCACGACGTAGTGCATGTGGGCGACGACGAAGTAGGTGTCGTGCGCCTGCCAGTCGAAGGGAACCATTGCGAGCATCACGCCGGTCAGTCCGCCCATCGCGAAGATGAAGAAGAAGCCGAAGATGTAGAGCATCGGCACGCCCCAGCGCGGCTTGCCGTGCGAGAGCGTTGCGAGCCATGCGAACACCTGCACGGCAGTCGGCACCGCGACAATGGCCGACCCGGCCGAGAAGAAGGCGAGCGCCAGGTGCGGGATGCCCACCGTGAACATGTGGTGCACCCAGATCCCGAAACTCAGGAAGGCCAGCGCGATGATGGCGACCACGATCGCGCGATGGCCCACCAGTTGCCGGTTGGCAAAGACCGGGATCATCGTCGACAGCACTCCGGCCATCGGCAGGAAGATGATGTAGACGTCCGGATGGCCGAACAGCCAGAACAGGTGCTGCCATAGCAGCGAGTCGCCGCCGCGCGTCGGGTCGAAGAAGGGCAGGCCGAAGGCGCGTTCGAGCTCCAGCAGGATGGAGCCCAGGATCAGCGGCGGGAAGGCGATGATCATCATCAGCGCCGTCACGAGGATGTACCAGCCGAAGATCGGCATGCGGTCGAGCGACATGCCCGGCGCGCGCATCTTCAGGATCGAGACCGTGATCTCCATGGCGAGCGACAGCGCCGAGATCTCGACGAAGGTGATGCCGAGCAACCAGATGTCGGCGTTCACGCCCGGCGTGAAGACGTTGGAGCTCAGCGGCGTGTACATGAACCATCCGCTGTTGGGCGCAACGCCCAGGACCAGCGAGACGGTGACGATCGAGGCGCCGAAGAGATAGCACCAGTAGCCGTAGGCAGTCAGCCGCGGAAAGGCGAAGTCGCGCGTGCCGAGGATCTTCGGCGTCAGGTAGACCGCGAAGCTTTCCACCATCGGAATGGCGAACAGGAACAGCATCATCGACCCGTGCACCGTGAAGACCTGGTTGTAGGTCTCGGCGTCGAGGAACCCCGAATGCGGCGTTGCAAGCTGCACCCGGGTCAGCATGCCCAGCACGCCTGCGATGAGGAAGAACACGAAGGACGTGAGGAACATCCGCATTCCGAGGACCGAGTGGTTGACTGCGGCGAGCCGCTGCCATCCCGGCCCCGTGGCCCATATCCGGCTCAACTGGCGATGCAGCCGCAGTGCCTGCGCACCTTGCGGTTGCGGGTTGACGGATCCACTCATTTCTTCGCCTCCGGTGCTTCGAGCGCCTGTGTCAGAGCCGCGGAGAAGTCCTCCGGTCGATGGACGATGACGACGAAGCGCATGCCCGCATGGCCGATGCCGCAGAACTCGTCGCAGGTCCCTTCGTAGCGGCCGGGCTGGTCGGCCTGGATGCGCAGCCGATTGGTCCGACCGGGCACTGCGTCGATCTTGCCGGCGAAGCGCGGCACCCAGAAGGCATGGATCACGTCCTTGCTCGTCACCACCATGTCGACCGGCTGGCCCGCGGGCAGAAGCAGGACGTTGCGCGTCTCGGCGCCGCCGTGCTCGGGATAGCGGAAGGTCCAGAACCATTGCGCTCCCACCGCCTCGATGCGCTGCGGCGGCGCGCTGCCCGGCAGAGGCAGCAAACGTTCGCCAGTCACAAGGCCGTAAGCCAGCAACGGCAGCAGGACGATCGCAGGCAGCACGAGGCCACCCAGCACGATCCAGCGCATCGGCGGGACACTGGAGCCCCATCCCGGGCGCCTGATGACCTGGATGAAGATCCCGACGACGAGCAGGAAGAGAACGGCGGAGCCGATCAGCATCACCCACCAGAGCGTGGCGATGGATGCGGCGGCCGGCCCGGAAGGATCGAGTGTCGACAGCGGTCCGCTGCAGCCCGACAAGGCGGCCAACGATCCGGCTTGGAGCGTTGCGCGCAAGACGCTACGATGACCGCCGATCGACTGCATTGACTGCATCCGCTGCAAAGGAGAAGAAGCATGGCGAGCAAGAGCGACGGCACTTCGTCCCAGAGCGAAGTTCTCCTGGAACTGAAACGGCTCGATGTCGGCTCGGCCGTCGCGGTGATCGGTCATCCGATCCACGTGATGCTGGTGCATTTTCCGGTCGCCTTCGTGGTCGCGACACTCGGTGTCGATGTCTTGTACTGGTGGTCGGGCGACGTCTTCTGGCTGCGCGCAGGTGTGTGGGCGTCGGGCATGGCGTTCTGGAGTGGCGTGGCCGCGAGCATCGTCGGCACCGGCGAACTTCTGCTTGTCCGCGGTATTCGCTTGCATGAGGCCAGCTGGTCGCATGCCGTCGCTGCAATGACGCTGGTCGCGATCGCCGGTGCCAGCTGGGGCCTGCGACTGACCGACCCCGCATCCGTCTTGCCGCACGGCCTGGTGCTGTCGGCCATCGCTTCGGTCATGGTGGGCTTCGCCGGCTGGCACGGCGGCAAGCTGGTGTTCGATCATGGCATCGGCATCCTTGTGTCGCCGAAGGACTGATGCCACAAACGCGAGAGCCCGCCGGGCTCGAACAGGTGTGCCGCGAACATGTTCGAGTCGATGTGAGGCTTGGCCAGCACGACCCAAAGGATCGCCGCAATCAGCACCACATAGGCGACGGTGAGCGCCACGAATGAGAAGCGGCCGAAGTGGCCCTTCGGCATGAACAGCTGGTGCATGACCAGGCCGGCCACGACGTGCAGCATGGCCATGAGACCGACCAGCACCATCTTCACGGTGAACCATTCCACGAAGGTGGCCTGCAGGAAGATGAGCGCAGTGCCGGTGCCGATGGCGATGAATGCGGCGGGCGACGTCATCTCCACGTAGACCAGTCGCGTGATGCGGTGCAGGCGGTCGAGGTCTCCACCCTGCGCGAGCCCCTTGCGCTGCCAGAACAGAAACGGCAGGACGATCAGCCCTCCCGACCAGACTGCAATTGCAGCGAGATGGGCAAACTTGAGAAAGGTCGTCACAGGGCGGGCTCGCTGGGTCGAAGGCTGGACCATGCAAGCCAGAGCCCCACGCCGAGATAGGGCAGCATCGCGGGCACCCACATCAAGAGACCCGCGAGCTGCTGGTCGGCGATCGGCGTGAAGCCCCAGGACACCGCGCTCGCGATGTGCACCGGATACAGCGGCACCGAAGCGAAGACGATCAGCGCGCCGAGAAGGCCCATCTGCGCGATCGTCGCGACCAGCGCCATCAACGCAGGGCCGGTCGGCGTCGCGGTCGACAGGACGGCCCGCCACAACAGCCATGCGCTGCCCAGGAGCGAAAGCTGCATCAACCAATAGGCCGGCACGCTGGCAAGACCCCAGGCATAGGGGCCCGGCGCGTGCCAGAGCCACAGCACGACGGCGTGGACAGCGACCAGCATGGCGATCGCCGGAGAGCCCGCGCGCCGTACCGGAAAGGCCCGAGCCAGCAGCGGCGCAACGACGGCGACGAGCAGCATGTGGTGGAACACCCGCGCCGAGAACAGCGCCGAGGACAGCGCGCAAAGCGGCGAGACGAAGACGATGAACATCAGTCCGATCGCGGTCCAGCCTGCACGCGCGTCGGACGATTTGCCGCGGGCAACCATCACTGACAACGCGACGAGCGCCGCCAGCAGCAGCGGATCCGTATTCCAGCGCGTCCAAAGGTCCGCAGGGACCGGCGCGGGGCCGCAGTAGGCGATTGCGAAATCCAGCGTCACAAGACCACCCTTTCCCCGATTGCGGCGTCGCAGGTGATGCGGCGGCCGCCTTTGAGTGTCGGACAGGATAGTAGCTGTCACCCGAAGGCTCAAGCTTTGTATGAAGCCCTTGACAAACTCGAAGGTTGGACGGCATCCGGTCACCGTCGGGCGCCGGTCACGGCGGCAGTTGCAGTTGCAGCTTCTCGCGGATCGCCCGCGCTGTGAACGTCGTCTTCATCCCAAGCTGGTCGGACACCTCGGCGTCGCTCATGCCGCCGCGAATCAGGCGTGCCGCATAGGCGTTGCGCACAAGCTGCGGCCCATGGAATGCGGCCTGATGGCCCAGCGCCTCGAGCGTGCGCTTCACGCAGCTCGTCACGACCCGCTCGGCGAGGTCGGGCGCTACCGGGCTGCATGCGGCGCCGAGGCCGCCTCCGATCAGGTCCGCCGATTGCACCTTTTCGGCCTGACCGAGAAACAGGCGATTCGAGCGGCGACCGCCTTCTTCGTGATCACGCCGAGTCTGGACGATCTGCAGGCCGCTACGCTGGTCCAGCCAGCCTTGCAGGGCTTTTGCCAGCATCGACCGACCGGCCAGCGCGCGTGTGGCGACCTGCCGATGTCCCGGCGAACGGATTACCACCGTGCCGTCGTGTTGAATGGTGATGTTGCGCGGGATGAGCTTGCAGACTTCGGTGAGCTTCAGCCCGCACTCCGCCACGATCAGGCGCAGCGCGAAGTTGCGTGCCGGCGTCCACGCGTTCGGGAGCAGGGCGCGTTCCTCGTTGAACATCTTCCTGGCCATCTTCTCGTAGTCGATGAGGAAGGCCGGGCTGGGCGGGAGCGGCGGGTCGGTCTCGAACCGTGTCTCCGGCTTGCTGCGCTTTCGGGCCAGCACGGCGGCGGCCGGGTTGCTGTCAACGACCCCTGCCGCATGCAGATGCGTGAACACGCGGTTGATCTCGGCGAGGTAGGTCCGCATGGTGCGCACACTGGCCGGGGCATTGCCGCGGCCCTCGAGCGCCTGGAGGAAGGACTCGATGTGCGCCTGCTGGACTTTGTCGAGTCTCAGCGATCGGCCCGTCAGCCAACGGCAGAACTTGCCCCAGAACGAACGGTAGAGGTTGTTGCTGTGCTCTGTGTAGAGGGGCGCGTCGGCATCGGTCGTTTCCGTGCCGCGCTTCCAACTCAGCGTCGAGCGCCATTGCCGATGGGCTTCGATGGGGTTCTGCAACCAGGGCAGGTCGTCGGCCTTGGCGGAACTTATGGCGATGGTGCGTGACATGCGGTATCCGATGGGGGATCAGATGCGCGGTATATCACGAATGAGTGAGTCAGTTGGGCGCTTGCGAGAGCCATTTCTTGTAGACGGGAGGGGGTGGCGCGGGGGTGGGTAGAGCGTGTCGCTCGATTGGGGCGGGGGGTGTGATGGGGAGTCTTCTTAATGATATACCGTTCTGAAACGCGATAGCTTACTTGTTCCAGCGCACCTTGCGCTGCGCTCTGACAGCGCCCTCTCAGACCTCGGACCACATCCGCAGCAGGTTGTGATACTGGCCTGTCAGCGCCACCGTCTCATCGCACTCGCCCACGCGGGCACGCAGCTTCTGGATCACCTGGTCCAGATCGAAAAGCATGCCTCTCTGGCGATCGTCACGAATCATGCTTTGGAGCCAGAAAAACGAGCAGATACGCTCGCCCCGCGTGACGGGGTGCACGCGATGGAGGCTTGTCGACGGATACAGGATCAGGTCGCCGGCAGGGAGCTTGACCTCGTGCGTGCCATAGGTGTCGACCACCTCGAGTTCACCGCCGTCGTAATCGTCCGGATCGCAAAGGAACAGCGTGCAAGAGAGATCGGTCCGCAACTGTTGGCCGGTGCCGGGCACCATGCGTACCGATCCGTCGACATGCAACCCGTAGTGCTCACCGCCCTCATAGCGGTTGAACATCGGCGGCACGAAGCGAAGCGGCAGTGCCGCAGAGAAGAATATCTGACTGCGAGCCAGCGCATCCAGGATGGTCTTGCCGAATTCCCGGCCCACAGGCGATTGCTCGGGCAACTGTCGGTTGCGCTTGACCCGGGCGCCTTGCGCGCCGACGGATTCCCGCCCATCCACCCAATCGGCCGCATCCAGGGCAGCACGAATCTCGCGAACCTGTTCCGCACTCAGAACGTCGGGTACATGCAGCATCATCTTGCAGATTCCTCGGAACGAAAAAAGCCCCGACCGCGAGGCCGGAGCACGAGTGTCGCACCGCTCCGGCGCGAGCTCGTTGATCCGCGTCAGAACGCGAAGTTGGCCGTCAGGCGTGCAGAGCGCGGAATGCCCGGCGTGTAGCGGTAACCGCTCTTGTTGATGGCCGAGACGTATTCCTGGTCGAACAGGTTGTAGATATTCAGCTGAAGCTCGACGTTCTTGGTGATGCGGTAGGAAGCCATCGCATCGAACACCCAGTAGGCTTCGGCGTACGCCGGGGTGCCGATGGCGCCGTCGGTACCCCGGCTCAGCTTGCCGTTGTAGCGCGCACCGCCGCCAAGGGTCAGCCCGAACGGGAATTGATAGCTGGTCCAGAGCGTGAATGCGTTCTTGGGCGTGTAGGTCAATACGTTCTCGCCGCTGGCCGTGATCGCGGGACCACTCAGCACTTCGGTATCCATGGTCGTGAAGCCGGCGCTGACACCCCAGTTGTCGGTGATTGCCCCCGCCGCGCCGAGTTCAATGCCCTGCACCCGCTTCTTGCCGGTCTGGTAGTACTGCAGCGAGGTCGGATCCTGCACCACCTCGTTCTTGATCTCCGTACGGTAGAGCGCAGCCGTCAAAGCGAGCTTGTTGTGCAGCACGTCCCACTTGGTGCCCACCTCGTAGGTTGTGCCCTCCTGGGGCTTGAAGTCGGTCCGCGAGGCGCTGTTGCCTGTGCCGCTGGCCGCCAACGCGAAGTTGGCGCCGCCCGGGGGCTGGGCCGAGGTGCCCCAAGCAGCGTAGATGCTGCCGTTCTCCGCGGGCTTGTACACCAGGCCCAGCTTGCCGGACCACAGGCCGTCGGAGGATGACAGCGACGAAGGGATCAGCGTTCCAACTGGCAGCTTCGGATTGGCGGTGGCAGTCGACAGCGTCGAGGCACGGTAGTCAGTGCTGTAGTGGTCGTAGCGCACGCCGCCGGTCAATTGCCATTGCTCGTTCAGCTTTGCGGTGTCGAACGCATACAGGCCAACGGTGTCGGTGGAGCCGACGCTGTCCGCGCCGCTCGGTGTACGGCGGAAGCCGCTGACGTTCGGGTTGGGGTTGTAGAGGTTGGCTGCCGGCCAGGCGCCGGTATTGAAAGGCGCGCCCGAGGCGGGAGTGACATTGGGGCCGAAGAAGCCCAAGCTGGTCTGCTCTTCGCGGATCAATTCCAGGCCGGCGTTCATCGTGTGTCCGACCGAGCCCGTGTTGAACTTGGCGGAGACGTTGGTCTGGTTGGTGAACAACTCGTTGGTCTGGTCCTTGTTCGTGGGATTGCTCCGCGCGATGGTCCAGGTGTTCGGGTTCGCGACGACAGGGGTCAACAGGTTCGCTGCCGAACCCATGAACGAGGTCAGCATGTAGTCCTGCGACGTCTTGCCGTAGCGGGTCGTGTTGCGCAGGATGACGTCGGGCGTGACGTTGTGTTCGACGCGCGCCGTGAACATGTCGGCGGTCACATTGTTGAAGTCCGAAGTCGTGCCGTAGAAATTCGACGGGTCCACCGGCGACGCGAAGCTCAGGAATTGCCGCTTGGGATCCGGACTCGTATAGCCCGGCAGACCGACGGTCGGCACACCGCCATCCGGCACTCCACTCTGGTCCATGTGCAGATAGTTGAAGTAGAAGCGCGTCGGCGTGTTCAGACCGATCGCAATCGACGGTGCAACGCCCCAGCGCTTGGTGGTAATTTCATCGCGGCCGGCCACGCCGGAGTCATCCATGACCGCGTTCAGTCGGAACGCCGCGCCCGAGCCGTCGGTATTGGTGATGACCTTGTTCCAGTCGATGGTGCCGCGCTTGTAGTCGCCGCTGCCGAAGCCGATGGAGCCCAGGAAGGCGTCTTCCATGTTCGGCTGCTTGGAGATCATGTTGATGTAGCCGGTCGGCGAGGTGCGTCCGACGTCAGTACCGGACGGCCCCTTCACGACCTCGACCTGATCGATGTTGAACACGTCGCGCGTGATCGAGCCCATGTCGCGGATGCCGTCCACGAAGATGCTGCTCGAGGCGTCGAAGCCGCGCATGTAGATCGAGTCGCCGGTGCTGGTGCTGCCGTTCTCGCCGAGGTAGAAGGCGCCGGCGCCGGGGGTATTGCGCAGGGCTTCGGACAGCGTCGTGGCGCCTTGCTCCCGCATCAGCACTTGAGGAATGATCTGGACGGTCTGCGGCGTGTCGACGAGCGGCGCTGTGAACTTGGGGCTGGCCGAGTTGTCGACTTTCAACTCAGTGGCGGGGGTGTCCGCTTCGACGCGAACTTCCTTGAGGGTGTTGGTCGAGGTCTGAGCGGAAACGGGCAGTGTCAGTGCAAAGAGAGTGGCGGCTGCGGCGCTGCCGAACGGGGGCAAGGCGCGTGCAACAGCATGCTTGCGGCTCTTGATGTAGGCCATGAAGGTTCTCCGAAAAGGAAAGAAATGAGAACTTCACTGGCGGGTCCCGACGAACGCCGGCTAGGCGTCTGGGATTGGCTGGGTGAGCTGAGTCGCGATGAAATGCGAGTCCGATGCAAATGATAATGACTCGCAATACAAAACTTCACCTGCCGTTCATCTTTGTGTAGAAATTCAGGACGATTTGTTGCGCAATGTTGCCAGCAAGCAACGATGCGTGCGATTTCAGTAGACGTCGCGCCGATAACGGCCCAGGCCCGCGAGCTCGCTCATTCGCTCTGCGCCGACGATCTGGCGCAGAGCCGCGTCGACGCCGGATGCCATCCCCTGCATGCTCCCGCAGACATAGATCGCCGCACCCCGGTCGACCCAAGCACGCACTTCGTCGTGGGCCTGGAGCAGGCGATGCTGGACGTAGATCCGCTGCTCCCGGTCGCGCGAGAACACCATGTCGATCCGCTTCAGGACGCCCTGATGGCGCCACGCCTCGATCTCGTCGCGGCAGAGGAAGTCGTACTCCGCGTTGCGCTCACCAAAGATCAGCCAGTTGTCGTTCTCGTTCGCCACAGCCCTTGCGCGAAGATGGCCGCGCAGGCCGGCCAGGCCCGTCCCGTTGCCGATGAGGATCAGCGGGCGTTCGGCATTGCCGTCGAGTCGGAAATTGCGGTGCGGCCGGATACGGAATTCCACTGTGTCGCCAATGGCCAGTGTCGAGGTCAAAAGCCCCGATGCGGCGCCGAGCGAACCGTCGGGATGCCGCTCCTGGCGAACGAGGAGTTGCAGTTTGCCATCGGCGCACACCGAGGCGATCGAGTAGTCCCGGGGACGGCCAGGATCCTTTGCGAGCGTGATCTGCGCAATGTCTCCCGATTCCCAAGTTGGCAGCGATTCGGCCAAAGGCGCAAAAGCCAATTCAAAGACGGGCGCGCCCGCGCTGCCCGCATTCAGCAAGGTGCGCGCAGCGAGACGCCAGCGTGTCGCCGTGCCCGAGGGAGACGCGGACGGGATGGAAACCGCTTCAACGCCGCTGCATTGGGCCTCCCAGGCCGCGAGCGTGGCCGGATCTCCGTTGTCGACTTCGATCCGGTCGAAATGCCGAATCGCACCTCGGGCATGCAACCACTCGTCGAGCAGGCGGCCGAACGCGCAGAAATTGGCGTACTGGCGATCTCCCAAGGCAAGGACTGCATACCGGAGAGAAGAGAAGTCAGGTGCGGTGCGCATCACTTGCTCGGTGAAAACGCTCGCGCCGTCCGGTGGGTCGCCTTCGCCGTAAGTGCTGGCGATGAAGAATGCCCGGCGCGCGTTGCGCAGCGTGTTGGCGTCGACCTTGTTGAGCGGCATCAACTGCGCCGGCATACCGCCTTCATGGAGCCATCGCGCCGTCTGCCATGCCAGCGCTTCGGCCTGGCCAGTCTGGCTTGCGAAGAGTACGAGTGCAGCTTCGCTGGTGTCACTGCCGGCGAACGCCGAGGCTGCTTGCGCGTTGACGATTCGCATCTGGCGCTGCCGGAAATACACAGCCAGGCACAGCATCGTGTACGCGAGCGCGGTCGCGCACGCGGCCAGCGCTCGCACCGTGGGCTCGCTCATGCGGCACGCGCCCCAACCGGCCACCACTCGCTGGTTCGCTCGATGTGACCGGCGCCTTCGCGCAGTACGAACAATGCGGGGATCTTGTGCCGCCGCGCGAAAGCGAGACCTTCGTCGAGGCCCAGCACGGTGAGCACCGTCGCGAGCGCATCTGCCTGCATGCATTGCGGGTGCAGCACGGACACCGATGCAATCGCATTGCACAAGGGTTCACCCGAGCGCGGATCGATGGTGTGCGACCAGCGCCGCCCACCGCGGTCATGCACATGCCAGCGATCCCCCGACGTGGCGATGGCCATGTCGGCCAGTGCAATCCGCCGAGTCAGCCCGGGCATCGTTTCGATCATCACCTGCCATGGCTCGCCGCCGGGACGCCGACCTGCCGCGCGAAGTTCTCCCCCGATCTCGACCAGGAAATCGCGGAGACCTGCATCATGCAGGGCGGCAGCGACATGGTCGACCGCGAATCCCTTGGCAATTCCGGAAAGGTCGAGGGCGCAGCCGCCGGGCTGCAGGATCGAGCGGTCCGCCTCGTCGACCTTCAAGCGTTGCCATCCCACGCGCGCACGCGCCGTGGCGATTTCACCTTGATCGGGCACGGCCACTGATGCTGAAGCGTGTGCCCCGAATCCCCACAAAGCAACGAGCGGGCCAATGGTCGGATCCATGGCTCCGCCACTCGCCGAGGCCCAATGATTTGCACACGCGAGCACTTCGGCGAACTCCGCTTCGATGGCGTGCCGGCTGCCCGCGGCGGCCCGGTTGAAGCGGCTGATGTCCGATGCGGACTCCCAGGTGCTCATCTGCGCGATCACGCGCTGCAATGCAGCCTCCACGTTCGCCCGGACGGCGGGGAGCGGCATCATCGCGGGATTGTCCATGCGCACCGACCACGTCGTGCCCATGCTCCGACCCGCCAGGGTCTGCAAGGTGACGGGGTCGGCTCGTCGCGGCGCGGCGGCGTTCGCATAGCCGCCCGCACGCCACGTCGCGAATGAAATGCGCTGCGCGGGCGGGTTCTCCAATGGGCTCAGGGCATCACTTCCAGCGTTGCGGCGTAAGTCAGACGCCGCTCCTTGGCCTGCGGTACCGAGGTCTTGCCGTCCTTGGTGATGGCTTCGAGCCAGTACATGCCAGCCTGCGGCCACGTCACGGTGAACTGTCCCTTGGCATCGGTCTTGATCGCGACCTCGTCGACCTTGTCGCGGTAGCGCGTGTTGCCGGGCGTCACGTTGACTTCGATGTCCTTCGCGGGCTGTCCGTCGATCTGCAACGCAAAGGTGGCCTTCTCGCCCTTGACCAAGTCCGTCGGATTGGCCGCGACAAGCTCAAGGCCCTTTCCGATCGGCTTCAGCGTGCTCGGCTTGCCAACCGTCACGAAGGTCTCGATGCGTCCTGCCGATTGCGTCACCTCGACCTCCTGCGCGTCGGCCGGAATCTGACCGGCGATGCTGGCAGGCGTACCGCGGGCACGCTTCACCTGGCCGGTGGCCTTGTCCTTCCAGCGCGCGAAGACGCCATCGTTGAGCACCGCGATCCGATAGGTACCGGGCTGCGCGAGGTTCAGGTCGAACACGCTGCGCAGCTTGCCCTTGTGGATGTTCTCCGCTGCGACCGCACTGCCGTCGGGCGCCGTGATGCTGAGGTTGTCGAGTCCGAGCGGGTTGTGATTGAAGAAGAACAGATCGTTCGAGACGGCCGCATCGACCGTGATCCAGTCTCCCTTGGACAGGACGGTGCTCGACGGCAGCAGCCACACGTTGTGTGCCTGGACCGCGGCAGTGCCGGCGGAAAGAGCAAGCGCGATGGCCGCGGTACGGAAAGCAGACTTCATGGTGAATCCCCTTGGTGGCTAAGTAATGATCAGATCAGGGCCGGAGTTCGAGCTTGATGTCGCCCAGTTCGCTGTTGCCCGTGACAGCCAGCTGATCGCCCTGCGTCGGCGGCCACTGGAAGGGGATGCTGACGATTTCGCGTCCGCCCACTTCGCGCGCCGCTTCGACGTAGAGCTTGTAGGCGCCCGGTGCAAGCTTGGGCAACGCCACCGAACCCTCGGTGAAACTGAGCTCATGCTTGCCCGCTGGCCGGGTCGCGCTGCTCACGCCATCGACGGGCATCTGCAATTCGCGGCCCGTCCGCCGCCACCACTGGCGCAAGTCCTTGAGCCACTTGGTGCCTTCGCCCTCGGCGCTCCCCTTGTTCTTGATGTCGTACCAGACGGCCAGTGTCGTCGCGACCGATTGGTCGGGGCGCTCGATCCAGGCAGCGACATAGGGGCGGTGGTACTCCGCGACATTGAGGCGTGGGACTTCGATGTTGACCGAGAGACCCGCCGCAAAGGCCGGTGCGCCGAACAGCGCGGCGAGGGCGAGTGAATAGCGAACTTGCACGGGAACCTTTCTCCTGAAATCAATGAATGAACAGCAATGCGAGCAGCATCGGTATCACCAGGCCCATACCCACCATCGGCCATGTGAAAGGCCGGTTGCCGGCGTGCATCTTGAGGATGAACAAGCCTGTGATCGAGAACACCAGCGCGGCGGCCGCGAAGATGTCGATGAACCAACTCCAGGCCGCACCTGTGTTGCGGCCTTTGTGCAGATCGTTCAAGTAGGACAGCCAGCCGCGATCCGTGCGCTCGTATTCGGCCTCCCCATCGGCAAGGCCGACCCGCAGCCAAGCGTCGCCGCCGGGACGCGGCAGCGAAAGATAGATTTCGTCGTCCGACCATTCGGCTTCGCGGCCCGAGGTCTCGACGGCCCATTGCCGGCGCACCCACGCCTGAAGTTCGTCGGGGAGCTCCGACTTGCCCTTCCGCGCCTTGACCGCGGAAGCCTGCTGCACGAGTCGCTCGCGCAATGCGGAATCAACCGTGCCCGTACGACTCGTGATACGGGGTTTTGCCTCGATGCCTGCTGCGTGATTGAGCGTGAATCCCGTGACGGCGAACATCATCATTCCAATCAGGCAGACCGCCGAACTGACCCAATGCCATTCGTGCAGGGTCTTGAGCCAATAGGCGCGGCGGCGGTTGTCAGGAGACGTGGCGATCATTTGAGGCGCCGATTCTAGTCTCACAAATGAGAATGAATGTTATTCGCGGAGGCGACTTTGCCCTGAAAAATGGCAACATGCGCCCGTGAAGCCCCGAACCTGTCGAGATATGTCGCTATGACATTGATAGCAGATGAAGTTTGGTAAAGGCGAGGATGACGGGGCGCATACTGCAACCGTCATGAACCTGGATCCGTTCGTTCGCGTCGATGAAACGCCTTTCTCGGCCTCGAGAGAAGAGATCCTGAAGACAAGAGGCGAGCCAAGAAGCACATGCCGGAACGACATCGGACTCCATGAGCTCGACTACGAATCCGTCGTCTACCGATTCCAGGACTGCGGCAGGTTGGAAGAGATCACTCTGAAAGCACCCGTGGTGAATATCGGCAATCTGTCAGTGCCCTTTGCCGCACTGGCGTCCTTCGTTCGAATCACGGATTCGACGGTATTCGAGAAAGCGGGCTTTCTCATTTCTCCGAAGTTCGGAATCGCCTTCGTTCCGGATGAGCCCTTCTGGGTCACCGCACTCGCCGCCCACTGCATTGACGCGTGGCGCGAGATTTAAGGGAAGACCGCGTACGCCACGATCTCGATCTTCATGCCCGGAACCACCAGGCCCGCCACGCCCATGCTGGAGCGGTTCGGATAGGGCGCCTCGAAGAATTGCCGGTAGACCTCGTCGATGACCGGCATGTCCTTGACGTCGGTCATGTAGATCAATACCTGGGCGACGTCGCGGAGATCGCCGCCGGCCGCACGCACCGCTTGCTGCAGGTTCGCAAACGTCAGCCGCGCCTGCTCGGCAATCGGGCCGACGTCGATGCTCCCGTCCGCACGTACAGGACCATGGGCAGTGAACAGCAGGCCCGATGCCTTGACCGCCCACGAGAAGGGCTGCCTGAGCGGCGGCAGTCCGGTGTCGATGACCTCCTTCATGTCGCCGATCAGCCCAGAACGGCCGCCATGGCCTGCGCCACGTGGTTGACGTTGTTCGTCGTCAGTCCCGACAGGCAGAGGCGGCCGGACCGTACCAGGTACACGGCATGTTCGTCGCGCAATTGGTCGACCTGTGCCGGCCTCAATCCCGTGTAGCTGAACATGCCTCGCTGCGTGAGGAAGTAGTCGAAGTTCCGCCGCCCGTTGAATGTCTCGTTGAGCACGGCATGGAGGCGCTGGCGCATATCGCGGATACGCCCGCGCATCTCGGCAGTCTCGCTCCTCCATTGCGCGAAGAGCGACGGGTCCTGCAGCACGCGGGCGACTACGCGCGCACCATGCGTGGGCGGCGTCGAGTAGTTGCGTCGCACCGTGGCCTTGAGTTGACCCAGCACGATGTCGGCCGCCGACTGACTGGCGCACACCACGCTCAGACCACCGCAGCGCTCGCCGTACATCGAGAAGTTCTTGGAGAACGAATTCGCGACGAAGAACTGCAAGCCGGCATCCGCCATGGCCCTCACGGCGAACGCATCTTCTTCCAGGCCATCGCCGAAGCCCTGGTAGGCAATGTCGATGAAGGGAATCAGCTCGCGATCGCGCAGCACGGGAATGAGCGCCCGCCATTGCAGGACCGACAGGTCGACGCCGGTCGGGTTGTGACAACTCGCGTGCAACAGCACGATGCTGCGGCGGGGCAGGGTGCTCAAGGTCGACAGCATCTCGTCGAAACGCAGCCCGCCGGTGGCCGCGTCGTAGTAGGGATAGGTCTGCACCTTCAGCCCCGCGCCCTCGAAGATCGCGTGATGGTTCTCCCAGGTCGGATCGCTGACCCAGATGCCGTTCCCCTCGAAATAGCGATGCAGGAAGTCGGCGCCGACCTTCAGCCCGCCGGAGCCGCCCAAGGTCTGCAGCGTGGCGATGCGGCCAGCGGTCACGGCCTCATGGCCTTCACCGAAGAGCAGGCGCTGCACGCCCGTGCGGAAATCTGCCAGGCCTTCGATCGGCAGGTAGGGGCGCGGCCCGGGATCCCGCAGCAGTGCCGCTTCCGCCTGCCGCACCGATGGGAGCACGGGCAGTCGGCCTTCGTTGTCGAAATAGACGCCGATGCTCAGGCTCACCTTCTGCGGTCGCAGGTCTTTCTGGAACGACTCCATCAACGAAAGGATCGGGTCGCCTGCGTAGGGCGGAACGTGGTCGAACAGGGAGATGGCAGCGGTGTTCATGGACGAGGGATGGAAGTGGAGGAAGGCAATTCGTGGATTTTTTTCGAGTCGGTCAGCTTTGCCAAGAACGTTTTTCCGTCTGCATAATTTGACCTTCATAGAGCAATTTTTAGGTTGATTTATGCATTCCGAACTGGATGACATCGACCGCCAGTTGCTGACGGCGCTCCAGCACAACGCCCGCCTCACCACTGGCGAACTTGCACAGATGACGGGCCTGTCGCAATCGCCGTGCTGGCGCCGCATCCGCCGCCTGGAAGAGTCGGGCCTGATCGACGGCTATCACGCGCGCCTCGATCGGCGTGGTCTGGGCTACGGCGTGGTGGCCTTCGTCAGCATCAGCATCGATTTCCAGAACGAGGCCCGCTCCACCGAGTTCGTGGACGCCGTGCACGCCATCCCGGAGGTGGTGATGTTCCATGGCATCACCGGGACAGCAGACTTCCTGCTGATGGTGATCGCCAAGGATCTCGATGTTTATTCGGAGCTGCTGCAGAACAAGCTGCACCGCCTACCGGGCGTGAGGCAAGTGCAAACGAGCTTTTCGCTTCAGGAGTTCAAGCGGTATGACGATTTGCCGATTCCGTCGGCAGACGCACAGCACTAACGATCGCGATCACTGTTGCGCGCTACAACACGAACGGCACAAATCGACGCGTACGCCGCATGTAGTCCTGATACGCCTCGCCGAAATGCGAGAGACACTCCTGCTCTTCGCGAAACGCCGTAATGAAGAGCAGGGCCGTCGCCGCCATCGCCAGCACGAGCCCCAGCCATGTGAACCGCTGGAGGAAGATGCCCCACGTCAGGCAGATCAGCGCGGTGTACATCGGGTGGCGAATGAAGCGGAACGCGCCGACAGTCACCAGACTGGTCGTCTTCTCGAATCCGATCAGGGCGTCATCCTTGCGTGCTTCTTCACTCGGATGACCGAAACGCCTCAACAGAACAAACGCGTGCAGCGGAAGCCAGATCGAGGTGATGAAGAGCACCAGCGCCACCAGTTGCCGCGGCGTGAGCGGATCGTCACCCCACACAGGCAGGTTGATCCAGATCAGCCCGAGGATGCACTCCCACGCAAAGAACCGATAGAAGCCGTGAGACCGCGGACGCCTGATGGCTCCGCGCGACAAGTAAAGGAGCGCCGAACTCACGACGACGAAAGTGGGTCCGTAGGCCGCAAAGGGGAGAAGCATCCGCTTCGTTGGACGAAACTTGAGAAGACGGTCAGTCGGCAACGGCCGGATGGCGCAGCGGGGCCACCGGCAGATGCACGGTGCGATGCAGGAAGGTCGACTCCGGCTCCCCGGCGCGCAGTCGCGCGACCAGCTCGTCGGGATCGAATTCCACGCCGATCGGATTCTGCGCGAACCCCGGGCCTTCCATGAAGGCGCTGGCCTCCTCGTTGGTCGAATAGGCGTCGACCTGAAACTCCATCCGGTTTCCGTCGGGGTCCCCGTAGTACAGCGACACGGTGATGCCGTGATGCAGGCACCAGTACGGCAGGATGCCGAGCTCCTTCAGTTGGGCGTAGTTCTCTGCAAGGTCGCGCAATGACGCATAGGTGTAGGCCACATGATCGACGCCGACCAGGTCCTGCCTGCGCCTCGGTCCATCCGGCGCGAATACCGAGAGGTTCAGGAAAGCGACGCGATGGTGCTCGTCGTCATAGCTGACGAAGGCAAGCCCCGGGTTATGGTGCCGGATCTTGGCGTCCAGCACGGTCTGATACCACCGGATCATCTCGTCGAAACGATAGGTGCGATAGACCACGTGGACGAACTTGGCCGGACGGATGCGGGGCGCTTCTGTCATCTCGATTCCCATTCAAGTGCTGCGAGACAGCAGCGGACACTAGCATCTTCGGATGTATTTTGGAATGCGTACTCGCGATCCAAGATTGACTTCGCCTAACGCCGCCGACATCATCGGCGGCGCATGAACGCCTCCCTTCCCGCGATACGCATCTGGTCGACCAACCAGGTCGCCGCCGCCGCGCGGCTAGATTACTTTGCCGATGCGGTCTCGTCCTCGCTGACGCCCATGTCGGTGCACGGGGCGGCAAGCGGGCCGTTCCACGCTCACGTCAGGATGGCCGAGCTCGGCTCGATCACCATCCTGCAGACAGGCGGGAGTGGGCACAAGGCGGTCCGCGGGCATTCGGAAATCGCGCGAAGCAGCGAGCACAGCTATCACCTGATCGTGAACCGGAGCGCGCGCTGCGATCTCGAGCACCGCAGCAACATCCGGCTGTTGGCGGGCGACGCGGTGCTTGTCGATTCGCGCTACGGCCATCGCTTCGGGCTGGGCGACGACCATGCGCACCTCCACGTCAAGCTGAGCCCTGACTGGCTGCGCACGTGGGTGCCCAATCCCGATGCCCTGCTGGGTCGTGCCTTGCCGCGCGAATCGCCTTGGGGTCGGGCGATGGTCGCCTTTGCCAGGGAGCTTTCGCCCGAGCTTGCAGTGTCGTCGCCGTTGCCCGCCAAGGTGCTTGCCGATCAGATCGGATCGCTTCTGGCGCTGACGGCCCACGAGCTCACCGCCGCCCAGGTGCCGGCATCGCCGTCAACTGCGGGACTGCGCGAGCGCATCCACGATTGCATTGCGCAGCGATGCACGGAGATGGAACTCGATGCGACCCAGGTTGCGAGCTCGCTCAATGTCTCGCAGCGCACTCTGCATCGTGCGCTGGCAGCGCATGGAGAGGCCTTCGGCACAGTCCTCATCGTGGCGCGTTGCGAGACGGCCATGCGCATGCTCCAGTCGCCGGCAATGGACCGCCTCACCCTCGAACAGATCGGTCGCCGCGCGGGCTTTCGCAATCCTTCGCATTTTTCGCAGACGATGCGACGCCGCTTCGGCGTGAATCCAGGTCAGATCAGAAATCGTCGCGCCTGATTTCGGCCGGGGTGCGCCCATGCAGGCGCCGAACGGCCCGGGACATCGCGGCAGTCCCCGAAAAGCCTGCGCGCGCAGCGATCTCCTCAACGCCGATGGACCGGAATGTGCGCGATTCGAGCATACGTACGGCCGAGTCCACGCGCGCCGAAACCAATACGGCTTGGAAGCTCTCGCCGAATGCGAGCAGCGTGCGCTCAACGGTCATTGCAGGTTGCCGCAGCGCGGCGGCCACCGCGTCGACATCGAGCAGAGGATCGGTGCAACGCAGTGCGATGCAAGCTTTGATCTTTTCCCGGAGCGCGCTTTCGGCAGCGGATGGTTTGCAGGCAGAGTCGCCAACCTGCGCGCCGATCAGCGACAGCAGTGCGCCCAATTGATCGGCAACGAGCCGTGGTGCGATGGGCGCCGTCGACACCCATTGCGGTGACAGCGCCGAGGCGAAACTGGCCAGCGCGTGGCCCCACCCGGCGTCCCTGGGGATGACGCGGCCCACGAGCATGCGCGGGTCCGGCAGCCATCGATGCACCCAATCCTCTTCGAGCTTGAGGTGGATCACGTCGAAATCGTGGTGAATGTCGATCTCGTGCCCGAAGCGGGAGTCGGTCAGCACGGCGTCGCCGGGCCGCAGTTGCAGCCGCGTGCGATGTTCGATGGTCCATTCCGTCGCCAGATTCACGATCAGGTGGTAGGTGTGCACCAGATCGCGGCGCAAGTCCGTGGCGCGGCGGAACGAGCGGTGCGCCGTTCCGACCTGCCGGATGACGGTGAGTCCCTCCAGCGTGACCGATTCGATGTCCGTTTGAAGCAAGAGCGGCGTGTCGCACGCCGCATGCATCGGTATCAACGCGGACGACAGTGCCTCGGAGAAATACTCGAATCGTTGCGCCGCCGGCACCGCCTGGGTGGACCAGCGCACCACCTCCAGCGGGCGACCAGGACTCACTGCCGCGCGCCGAACGAGATGGGATACGCCGAGGTCCTCAGCGTCAGCATGGGATCGGCGGCTTCGATTCCTGCGTGCGGCTGCCCCGGGAGAAAGAGCGTCTGCTTGTCCGTTGCCGGGTCGGCGGCCAGCGACTTGATGGTGATGGTTCCCAGCTTGGCGAGCTTCCGGTTGTCCGGCCAGGCGATCGATGGGTCATCGATCTTGTCGCCGCTGTCGGCGACCTGGGCATACCAGTCGAAGACGACAGGACCTTTCGCGACGCGCTGGGCGAGTTCTTCGCGCAGGTAATCCGGCCCTTTCGCCTTGGCCTCGTCAGGTGACAGATAGTGCTCGCCCGCACGCGGAACGAAGCGATAGCGTACGTGGGTCGACTTGCCGTCAACGTTGGTGTACTTGACCGAGTTCACACCGAAGTAGGCGGCCGTTGCATAGGAAACAGGCGGCGGCTTTTGCGTCGTGAGGAAAGTCTTGGCGACCGGATGCGTGGCCAAGAAGCGCTCCACCGGTGTCGGGTGTTGGGCATCCGGCCCGCTGGCTCCGACACTGCGCAGCAAGGCCGCGAACTCGTCGCTGTTCGACGTCGGAAATCCGTTGAAACTGTGCGTGACCACGTCGAAGGCTTCACCGTCCTTGGCCTTGATCTTGACGGCGAAGCCACGCGGGTTCGCTTCGGGGATGTTGTCAGGGACGTCCGGAATACCGGTGAAGTCCGAGAAGCGCACCGTCACCAGGTATACGCCACCCGCGAAGATCGGTGCCTTGGAAAGCGCCTTGGCGCCCTGGGCCGGCGCGAAGCTGCCTTGAAGGATGATGCCTTTGGCGTGGACCGCGCGGGCATGGTGCTCGCCGAAGGCCGTGTGCAATGCGTCCACAAGGTCCTTTGGTGACTGGTTCGGAACTATCGTCTCCGGCGCGGCAGCAGCCGGAATGGGCAGCGTTGCGGCCATCAGGCCACTGATGGTCAAGGCAACAGCGATGCTGAGTTGCGCCGCTCGAAGAGGCATCTTGTTGAGGTCGTCGGCCGGATCGCACATGGTAGGAACTCCTTGCAGGTTGGGCCGCACCGTCGCGGCGAGAGTCATTCTTCGCCCAAAGCGCGCGCCGGTTTGTGCTGAAACTGCCAGCACACCGACGTGTCTGTCCTCTGCGTGCCAAACTCTCCAACAGGCATGTATGCGTCGATACGCTCGGCCCGACGCGACGCCGTCGCCCAGCATCGGAGGTCCCATGGAAACACTGAATCGCGTGACGCATGGAGATCCCGTGATTCATCTCGACCCTCCGCGTGGCGGCCTTGCGCCACGCGCACTGCGACGGGTCCGTGAACACGGGGAAGCGCGTCTCGCCGAAAAGATCGACCTCGCGACGATGGCCGGGCTCGCGGGCCTTTCGCCGCCGCATTTCGCACGTGCCTTCAAGCAGAGTGTCGGGACGCCGCCTTATCGCTACGTGCTGCGGAGGCGTATCGATCTCGCGACGCGCCTGCTCGAGAACACCGACCGCCCGCTCGCCGACATCGCGCTCGATGTCGCCTTCTACTGCCAGAGTCATTTCGCGCGGACCTTCGGCATCTGGTCGGTGAAACGCCGCGTGTCTATCGCCGCAAGCACCGCCGCTGACACGGTGGCTGCGGGTGCCTTCAGTTCAAGGCGTTGGGCTGTTCAAGAAGCGGGTCAGCGCATCCCTCGTCGCTTGCAGCGCCTCTTCCATCAGCCAGTGGCCCGCGCCCGGGACCACCACACCTTCCACATGACTGGCGACCAGCCGCCCCTGCGTGACAAGGAACTCGCGGGATGCCTTCTCGCCGCCGAGCACGAGCATCGGCATGGGCATCGGTAGCGGCGGTCGGCTTCGGGAATCGAATGCCCTGGAGTCGGCCGCGAAGCCGTTCCAGAAGTGCTCCAGATAGATGCGCTCGCGGCCTTTCACGAGTTTTTCCGGTGTCTCTCCGTAGAAGTTGAAATGCCACTTGTCGCGCAACAGCCAGACTTTCTGCCAGTCCCCGACGCCGGGCAAGAACGCGTCCATCAGCACGATGCTCTCGACCTCCGCCTGCGGCGCCCGCGGGTGCTATCAAGAAATGCGCGTCCTTTGTCTCGGTCCTACGGAGCGCTCAATTCCGCCGAAGCGAGAGAGCCGAGGTCGTACCCTCCTGCGATCAGCACATTGCCATTCGACAGCAGGGTCGCAGTGTGGAAGTAACGCGGCGAGTGCAAAGATCCGGTCATCGTCCACTGCCCGGCCGCAGGGTCGTAGCGCTCGGCCGTCCCCAGAGTGACGTCGTTGTCGTAGCCGCCCGCGACCTGGACCCTGCCATCGAACATAAGCGTCGCGGTATCGCCGGTGCGTGGAGTGCTCATGGAGGCGGTCGGCGTCCAGTGGCCGGTGCCTGGGTCGTAGAGTTCCGCCGAGGCAAGTGAGGTACCACCGCCGAATCCGCCTGCGACCAGCACCTTGCCACTTGGCAGCAGGGTCGCGGTGTGGGTCAGGCGAGCGGTCGCCATGGCGTCGGTCGCCAACCACTGGCCGGCGACGGGGTCGTAGCGTTCCGCGCTGGCAATAGCACCGGTGCCGGCGAATCCTCCCGCAACCAGCACCGTGCCATTTGGCAACAGCGTCGCGGTGAAGACGCTTCGCGCTGCGCTCATGGGGCCGGTAGCCGTCCAGTGGCCTGTGGCGGGGTCGTAAAGCTCTGCCGTGGTGAGATAGGACGCGCCATCGAACCCGCCCGCCACCAGGACCTTGCCATTCGGAAGAAGGGTCGCGGTATGGCCGCTGCGAGCAACGCTCATCGAATCGGTCGGCGTCCACACGCCGGTCGCGGGATCGAAGAGTTCGGCGGTCGCCCAATCGCCGCCGCTGTACTCCCCGCCCGCCACCAGCACTCGGCCATCCGGCAGCAGGGTGGCCGTGTGAAAGAAGCGCGAATCGCGCATGGAGCCGACTCCCACCCAAACGCCGGCACCAGGATCGAAGGACTCTGCCGTGGCCAGAGTGCCGGCGTCGTCGTAGCCCCCGGCGACCATCACTCTGCCATTGGGCAGCAGGGTCGCGGTATGGCTGGTGCGAGCGTGGCTCATCGGGGCGATCGATGTCACAGAGCCCGCAGCTACGACCCTGATGTTCACGATGGTCGTGACCGAGCCCACCTCATTGCTGCCCGTCACAAGGTAGTCGGCTGCAGCCTGATCGTTGAGTGGCGTACCGGAGATGACACCGGACACGGCGTCGATGCTCAGCCCCGCAGGCAGCGGGGTGTTTGCCGCAAACACGCTGATCGCACCGCCGGTGCTGTATGGGTAGTTGGGCGAGATGGGAGTGCCCACCCAGTACAAGGCCATCGAATACTGATAGCCCAGCAAGGTGGGCGGCAAGCGCAGGTCGACAACCTGAATCTGCAGCGTGGTCGTGGTCGAACCGGCACTGTTGCTCGCAGTCACTGTGAAACTGGTTCTTGCGGCGACGCGGCTGGGCGTGCCGGAGATGACACCCGTGACGGGGTCCATCACCAATCCGTCGGGCAACGCGGGCTGCACGGCAAAGCCGCTGACGTCGCCGCCCGACAGTGACGGATGGTTCGGCGGAATGGGCTGACCGACCGTGTACTCGGCATCCTGATTTCCGTAGTTCAAGTTCGAGGGCGGCTCTGCCTTGGCAACGACCGAGATCTGCAGGCGCGTCGTGACCGAGCCCTCGAAGTTGGCGCCCCTGACGGTGTAGGTCGCCGGAGCGGCCAGCACGCGCGGTGTGCCGCTGACGACGCCACTCGTCGGATCGATCTGGAGGCCGTCCGGCAGCGCCGGAAACACCGTGTAGCGCAGGATCCTTCCGCCACTGCTGCTCGGGACATTGGGTTCGATCGGCTGGCCCATCTGGTAGACGACCGTATCGCGCACGTAGTGCAGACCCGCGGGCGGCACCGTGACCGAACCGGCACCACCAATCGGGAAACTGAAGCCGCCACCGCCTCCTCCGCATGAACTCACGCACAGGATTGCGAGAAAACTGAGCACCCATGCCAGAAGGCGGGGCGCGACTTGCCACGTCGCGTTCTTCATTTCAGTCTCCGTCCCTCGTCGGGGATGGAGACTATGCGCCTAATCTCTGTTCAAGAACAGTTGTACGAACTTGCCGCACCCTGCGAGGTGATCACACGTTCGGCTGTCCCGCCCCGACCGCATACACCTCGACCGGCGCCGCCTTTCCACGGAACATCGCCGGCCCGAGGTGCTCGGCCGGAATGCGCCCGTCGAGCGCCGCACAGGTCGCGGGATCGATCAGGATCGACCGCTTCGCGAGCTTGGTGTGTTCTTCCAGCCGCGCGGCAAGGTTGACCGTGTCGCCGATGCAGGTGTAGGTCGCGCGCTGCTGCGTGCCGGTGTAGCCGGCGACCATCTCGCCGGTGGCGATGCCCACACCGATGCGGATCGCGGGCTTCGGCGTCGCGATGCGATCGACGTTCAGCAACTCGATCATCTCGATCATGTCCAGCGCTGCCCGCACGGCGGCCTCGCTGTGGCCGGGCAGCGGCAACGGGGCGCCAAAGATCGCCATCAAGCCGTCGCCGATCATCTGGTTCACCACGCCGCCATGGCCGTTGATGGCGTCGAACATCAGCGTGTAGTAGGTGTTGAGAAGCTCGATCGTCTCCTCGGGCGGTTGCGATTCCACCAGCGCCGTGAAGCCGCGGATATCGCAGAACATCACCGTGCCCTGCACGCGCCGCCCGCCGAGCGCAAAGCCCGATTGCTGCAGGTCCTGCGCGACTTCGGACGTCGCGAAACGGCGCACCATTTCCTTCTGCTGGTCGCGCAGGCGCTTCTTTTCAAGGCTGGCGCCGATGCGCGCTTTCAGCAACACCGGATTGATCGGCTTGTGCAGGTAGTCCTCGGCGCCCAGTTCGATGCAGCGCACGATGTTGGCCAGGCCTTCGAGTGACGAGGTCACGATCACCGGAACGTCACGCAGCTTCGGGTCGGCGGTCAGTTCCTCCAGCACCTGAAAGCCGTCCATCTCAGGCATCTCGATATCGAGCAGCAGGAGGTCGAAGGGCTCGCGCCGCAGCAGTTCCAAGGCGATGCGTCCGTTCTCCGCGCAGTAGACACCGTGGCCGTGCAGCTCGAGGCTGCGAGTCAGCAGCAGGCGATTAACCTTGTTGTCGTCTGCCACGAGAAGGCGGGCAGGTGCGTGACGCAGGTCAACCATGGGTCAGCTCCGTGAGGGTTGCGGCGACTCGCGCGTATTCCTGCGCCAGCGCGTCGAGCGCATTCAGCTGCGGTGCGGCTGGCAGCCCGCCCAGTTCCAGCTCGCGCGCCATCTCGCCGAGCGTGTGCGCGCCGAAGGTCATGCTGTTGGACTTGAGCGAATGAGCCGCGCGGCGGAAGGTATCAGCGTCTCCGGTAGCGAGCGACTCGCGGAGTTCGTCGAGCATGGTGGGCGCTTCTTCGAGAAAGGTCTGGACCAGTTCCTGGATGAAGTCGTCCCCTGCGGTTTCCTTCAGTTCGTTGAAGGTCGCAAGATCGATGGTCGCGTCGCTCATGTCATCGTTCCCTCCGCGTCGGTACGCTGTTCAATGCCTCGACCAGGCGATCGACACGGATCGGCTTGGTCAGGTAGTCGTCCATGCCCGCCTCCATGCACATCTCGCGATCTCCCTGCATCGCGTTGGCGGTCATCGCCACGATGCGCGGTCGCTTCGGCGCCGCGAGCAGCGAGCAGATCTGTCGCGTCGCATCCAGGCCGTCGAGTTCGGGCATCTGCACGTCCATCAGCACCACATCGTAGGCCTGGCGTTGCACCGACTCCACCGCCTCGATGCCGTTGGAAGCAAGGTCGGCCCGATAGCCCATCTGCTGAAGCAGGCGCGTCGCGAGTTTCTGGTTCACCGCGTTGTCTTCGGCAAGCAGGATGCGCAGCGGATGCCGTTGGGCCATCGACGGATCGACTCGGGCCTTGGTGTCGCCAACGGCGCGCGGCCTCGCGGCGGGCGCAACCAGGCTGAGCAGCGTATCGAACAGGTGGGACTGGCGGATCGGCTTCGCCAGATAGGCGTTGAACAGCGAATCGGCTTCGCCCACCTCGCGCCGGCCCACCGAACTGAAGAGCACCAGTGGCAGCGAGACACGGCGTGCCCGGATTCGCCGGGCCAACTCGACGCCGTCCATCTCGGGCATGTGCATGTCGAGGATCGCGAGATCGAAGCGCTCGCCCTCTTCGAGCCAGCGCAGGGCTTCGAGCGGCGACGGCGTGGCGCGCGTCTCCATGCCCCAATGGCCGGCCTGCAGCGAAAGCACGCGCCGGTTCGTCGCGTTGTCGTCGACGACAAGCATGCGCTTGCCCTGAAGCTCGGCGTGAACGCCACCGAAGTCGCGGCGACGGCTCGGCGGCAGTTGTGCCGTCGGCGCTTCGATCGTGAAGAAGAAAGTCGAGCCAGTGCCCGGGCCGTCGCTCTCGACCCACATGCGGCCGCCCATGAGTTCGGCCAAGCGTTTGCTGATCGCAAGCCCGAGGCCGGTGCCGCCATATTTGCGCGTCGTGCTGGAGTCGGCCTGCGAGAAAGACTTGAACAGACGGCCCATGCCTTCCGCCGAGAGGCCAATGCCCGTGTCGCGCACGGCAAAGGTCAGTGTCACCTTGCCCGTTGGAGCCGGCCGTGTATTGACCGTCAGCACTACTTCGCCGGCATCAGTGAATTTCACCGCATTGCTCAACAGGTTCAGCAGGATCTGTCGCAGCCGCGCGAGATCACCGCTCACGGCGGCAGGCACGTCACCCTCGAAGACGTAGGCCGTGTCGAGGTCCTTCTCCGTTGCACGCGCGCTCACCAGGTCGAGGGCGGACTCCACGCAGTCGCGCAAGTCGAACGGATGTGATTCGATGTCCATGCGCCCGGCCTCGATCTTCGAGTAGTCGAGGATCTCGTTGATGATGGTCAGCAGCGCATCGCCCGAATCGCGGATGGTCGCGACGTAGTCCTGCTGGTCGGCGTCGAGCTTCGTTTCGAGCAGCAGGCCGCTCATGCCGATCACCGCATTCATCGGGGTGCGGATCTCGTGGCTCATCGTCGCGAGGAACGCGCTCTTGGCTTCGTTCGCGGCCTCGGCCGCCGCACGCGCTTCCTGGGTCTGCTTGAACAGCGCCGCGTTCTGGATCGCGATCACGGCCTGGTCCGCGAAGGTCTTCAGCAGCTTGATTTCCTTCTCGGCGAACGGTCTGGGCGGCTGACGGGTGACATGGATCGACCCGATGTTCCGACCCTCCCACATGAGGGGAGCGACGATGACCGCGTAGCTGCCCATTTGCTCGGCCACCTCCCGCATGAACTGCGGCGCGTTCGGCGCGGCGAGCACATCCGCAAGGTGAAAGACCTCGGGCCCCAACATGCTCATGGATTTGATGACGGGCCGCGGGTAGTAGCGCTCCAGCACTTCGCGGGCAGAGCCCCGGTGCGCGCCCAGGTGCACCAGGCCGTCATCGCCGACCAGCGAGATGCCCACCTGATGGCCGGAAAACAGGCGCTGGCAGCTCTCCAGGATCTTGTCGAACACGGGCTGCGCGTCCGCCATGGAGCTGCTGATGACCTGGAGCACCTCGGCCGTCGCGGTCTGTCGGTCGAGCGTCTCCTGAGTCTCATCGAACAGGCGCGCGTTTTCCAGCGCGATGCCCATGCTCGCGGCCACTGTTTCGAGCAACTGGATTTCGCTGCGCCCGAAGGCGTATTCGCGTTCGTGGTTCTGCAGACCTATGACACCGAGTGCACGATCGCTGCCGATGATCGGGACCGCGACGATCGAATGCGCCCAGTCGGTGCCCGGCAACGGACGGAGTCCGGCCTTTGTCTGCTCCTCGCGCGTGTTCGTGACGCCGACCATGCGTGTGTGGAGTATTCGCGCCACCGGCTCGTCCGGCTGCAGCGGCCGGGCCGGCGGCAAGGGCAATGGCCGGTTGTGCTCGTAGCGGTAAAGCGCCTGGACGAAGTTCGTCCGGTCGTCCCACCACAGGATGGTGACGTCGCCGGAGTCGAACATCTCGCGCAGCTTGTCGCCCACCATGCGAATGACAGCCAGGAATTCCATCCGGGCCACCATGCCTTGCTGGATGCTGTTGACGAAAGTCAGCTCGCCGGCACGTTGCGCCAACTCGGCCGTCAGCTCGGCCAAACGGCGTTCCAGGCCCTCGCGGACGCAGGTGCCGTCGAGCGCCGCGGCGGCCTGCTGCGCCAACAGGGCGATCAGATCGCGATCGCAGTCATTGAAACGGCCGGCAGCGCCTTCGATGTCGGCATACAGGTAGCCGATGGGCGTTTGCTGCGAGATCAGCGGTGCGATCAGACACGAGCGCTGGGCCTTCGGTTCGGCGCCCTCCGGGCCGTGCCGCAGGCTCGCGGCGCGGGTACGGCGGGCTTCCGAGAGCCAGGGCCGGATCGCGGAGAGCAGGCTGGCGGCGTCTTCGCCTTTCGGAAGCATCGAGCCGGCGATGTGGAATTCCCCATCGACATCGAGCGCCAGCAGCACGCGCTGGGCGCCGGTGAGATCGGCCGCCTCGTCGACCAGGAACGAATGCAGCTCGGTCTCCGCGCGCAGCTCGTTCAGGCGCAGCCCGCTTCGGACCAGCCGCTCGAAAGGCTCGCGCGCCCGCGTGCCCGCGCGCGACGCGTGCACCGTCAAAGGCCGGGACCGGGACTCTGCCATGGGGGCGTTTGCCTCCTGCCGTCAAGGGGTTGATGCGTGGGGGCGCACACGGCGTGGAGTCTAGCGGCGAAGCGGATCGCGGGCACGCCCGGCCCGAGGCGCGCCAACCGGGTCAGTTGTACGCGACGATGAGGAGCACGTCGGACGGCTCGCTGGCCACGGCGCCGGGGCCCCTTGTGATCGACACCCTTCCGCCTGCCGCGCCGAAATGACAGCCACTGGCGGTGATGGGCTTCCCGTCCGTGCACTGAACGACGAGCGGCGTCTTGCCGCGTCCATCGACGAACACGTTCGCGCTCTGCTGGCTCTTCTGGAAGTCGATGACGACGCCGTTCGGCGATGCGGCGGAAGAGGCGGATTGCGGTTTGGATGAGACCTGTATGTCGAAGGGCGGCTCGACGATGCGTCCCGCGAAACGGATGGTCCCGCCGGCGGCGCTGGACACCATGGGTACGCACGCGATCGAGGTGGCCGCGAGGACGGCCCGGAGAAAGGAACGCGCGATACATGCTGGTCTCATGTCGAACTCCTTTTGATCCCGCCTTCGAAGCGGCATGAACCATGATGGATTGCGTGTCGTGAACTCCCCAATAGGGGGATTCCCGACGAAGGGATACGTACTATCCAACGTTGTCACAAATCCACCGCAGCCAACGTCTTGAACCGATATGGACGACCCAACCCACACTTTCGACCAGCTTCGCGCCCGCCTGCAGGGCATCGCCTATCGCATGCTGGGCTCCGTGGCCGAGGCGGAAGAGGTGGTGCAGGACGCCTGGCTACGCTGGCACGAGGCCGACCACGCGGAGCTCGACAGCGCCGAGGCCTGGCTGGTCACGATCACCACGCGGCTCTCGATCGACAGGCTTCGCACCGCGAAGGCGCGGCGCGAGCACTACGTCGGAATCTGGCTGCCCGAGCCGGTGCTGACCGACTCACCCGCAACGCCCGACGAGTTGCTCGAACGCGCAGACGAGGTGTCGGTCGCGTTTCTCATGCTGCTCGAACGGCTGTCGCCGGAGGCGCGCGCCGCCTTCCTGCTTCGCGAGGTCTTCGACGCGGACTACTCGGAGCTCTCCCGCGTGATCGGCAAGAGCGAAGCCGCCTGTCGCCAGCTGGTGCATCGCGCGAAGACGCAGATCCGCGACGAGCGCCCGCGCTATGAGGTCTCGCCCGATACCCATGAGCGCCTGCTGCGCGACTTCGCGGCGGCAGCGACGGGCGGCAACCTCGCGGCGCTGAAATCGATGTTGTCTGAAGACGCCGAACTCATCGGCGACGGCGGCGGCAAGGTGCCGAGCTTCGGCAAGCCGATCGTCGGGAGCCAGCGGATCGCCCAGCTTTACTTCGCCGCCAAGCGACGGCACGGCGATGGCCTGCGCGTCGAACTGGCGAACGTCAATGGCCAGTTGGGCCTGTTGCGCTTCGTCGACGGCGTGCTGGAATCGGCGCAGTCCTATGAGACGGACGGGGAGCGCATCGTGCGCATCCACGTGCAGCGCAATCCCGACAAACTGGCCCGGCTGGCCGCGGCTTTCGGGCACTGATGTCACAAACCGATCCGCTCCAACGTCTTGTGGGGGTGGACGCCAATTTTCATCACCGAGGCTCGCAAACATCGATGGCGTGCATGCGCGATGCCTCACCTATCGGAGTCAACATGAGTCAACGCATCAACCCCTTGCAGCATTCCCCCGAACTGCTCAAGAAATACCAGGAGTTCAACAACCTCTTGAAGGACAGCGCCATCGAACAGACGGTCCGCGACCTCGTCCAGATCCGCGCCTCGCAGATCAACGGCTGCGGCTTCTGCCTGGACATGCACGTCAAGGAGGCCCGGATTCACGGCGAACGCGAGTTGCGCATTCATCACCTGCCGATCTGGCGGGAGTCGTCGCTCTTCTCCCCGCGGGAGCGTGCCGCCCTGGCGTGGGCAGAGATCCTGACGCGGCTGCCCGAGCACGGCGTGCCGGACGACATCTATGACCGCGTGCGCACGCAGCTGTCCGAGAAGGAGCTCACCGATCTCAGCTTTGCGGTCATGGCGATCAACGGATGGAATCGCTTGAGCATCGGATTCAAGAGTGTTCCCGGCTCGGCCGACAAGGCTTTCGGGCTGGACAAGGCCCAGCTGAACTGATCTTCCGCGCAGGGGACACAGGAAGGCCAGGTCGGGTGAGGCTTGTCGACTATTGTGGAAGGCGCGTCAATGCGCTACCGTCCTGCACGAATTCGCCACCGGGCGAGTTCACGCAAGCCGCACCCTTCCTGGAGATCCCCCGATGACACGTGTCTTCAACTTCAGCGCCGGCCCCGCGACGCTGCCCGAATCCGTGTTGCGCCAAGCGGCGAACGAGATGCTCGACTGGCACGGCAGCGGGATGTCGGTGATGGAGATGAGCCATCGCGGCAAGGAATTCATCGCCATCCATGCGGAGGCTGAGAAGCTGCTGCGGGAATTGCTGGAAGTGCCTGCGAACTACAAGGTGCTGTTCATGCAGGGCGGCGCGATCGGCGAGAACGCCATCGTGCCCATGAACATGCTGCACGGCCGCGGCGGCGCGGACTACATCGATACCGGCGAGTGGTCGAAGAAGTCGATCAAGGAGGCGAAGAAGTACTGCAAGGTCAATGTCGCTGCGAGCAGCGAGGAGGGCGGCTACACGAGCGTGCCCCGGCAGGAGACCTGGAAGCTCGATC
Organism: Variovorax sp. 10L426; assembly: GCF_056395305.1. Classification (NCBI taxonomy): domain Bacteria; kingdom Pseudomonadati; phylum Pseudomonadota; class Betaproteobacteria; order Burkholderiales; family Comamonadaceae; genus Variovorax; species Variovorax sp. 10L426. The sequence goes on from NZ_JBFTJF010000001.1 coordinate 502,851, forward strand.
GCGACGCGGCCTACGTGCATGTCTGCTCGAACGAGACCATCGGCGGGGTCGAATACCACTGGACGCCGGACACGGGCGAGGTGCCGCTCGTGGCGGACATGTCGAGCAACTTCATGTCGCGCCCGGTCGACGTCAGCCGCTACGGGCTGATCTACGCGGGCGCGCAGAAGAATGTCGGCCCAGCCGGCGTGACCATCGTGATCGTGCGCGACGACCTGATCGGCCAGGCCCTGCCGATCACACCCTCGGCCTTCAACTACAAAATCCAGGCCGACAACGACTCGATGTTCAACACGCCGCCCACCTACGCGATCTACATCGCAGGCCTGATGTTCAACTGGATCAAGGCGCAAGGCGGGTTGACTGCGATGGAGACGCACAACCGCAAGAAGGCTGCGGTGCTGTACGACTACCTCGAAACGACCTCGTTCTTCTACAACCCCGTGGCGCGCGAAGACCGGTCGCTGATGAACGTGCCCTTCAAGCTGCGCGACGAATCGCTCGACGAAGCCTTCCTGAAAGGGGCGGAGGCGCGCGGCATGGTGCAGCTCAAGGGGCATCGCTCGGTGGGCGGCATGCGGGCGTCCATCTACAACGCGATGCCGATCGCCGGCGTATCGGCCCTGGTGGCCTACATGAAGGAGTTCGAGGCCAGCCATGGCTGAGCGCCTGAAGGTCCTGGTGCTCAACCAGATCTCGGCGAAAGGTCTCGCACGCCTGCCCGACGCGCGCTACGTGACGGGCAAGGATTTGGCGGCGCCCGACGCGATACTGGTGCGCTCTGCAGACATGCACGCGATGGACATCCCCTCCAGCGTGCGCGCCATCGCACGGGCAGGAGCCGGCACGAACAACATCCCCGTCAAGGAAATGAGTGCGCGCGGCGTGCCGGTGTTCAACGCGCCGGGCGCCAACGCCAACGCCGTGAAGGAACTGGTGCTGGCCGGCATGCTGATGGCTGCACGCCACCTGTCGGATGCCTTGCGCTTCGTCGATCAGCTCGACACGAATGGCGCCGATCTCGATCGCGCCGTCGAACACGGAAAGAGCGCCTTCGCCGGCTACGAATTGGCCGGCCACACGCTCGGCATCGTCGGCCTGGGCAAGGTGGGCTGCCTGGTCGCCGATGCGGCGATCAGGCTGGGGATGCACGTGCTCGGCTACGACCCGGAAATCACGGTCGATGCGGCCTGGAGCCTGCCGTCGCAGGTCAAGCGGGCCGGCAGCGTGTCCGAGGTGCTGCGCAATGCGCACTTCGTGACCTTGCACGTGCCGCTCATGGAAGCCACCCGCAATCTCGTGAACGCCGACAACCTCGGCTTGATGCGGCCGGGGACGGTGCTGCTGAATTTCTCGCGCGACGGCGTGGTCAACAACGAAGCGGTGCTGGCATCGCTCAAGGCCGGGCACCTCGCGACCTATGTGTGCGACTTTCCCAGTGCGCTGCTGCAGCACCATGAGCGCGTCGTGTGCCTGCCGCACCTGGGCGCCTGCACGCGCGAAGCCGAGGAGAACTGCGCCGTCATGGTTGCCGACCAGCTTTGCGACTTCCTCGAGAACGGCAACATCGCGAATGCGGTGAACTTCCCGAGCGTGAGCATGGCGCGTGAATCGGCCGATCGTGTGGCGATCGCGAACGCCAACGTCCCCAACATGCTTGGTCAGATCTCGACTGCAATGGCGCGCGCTGGCCTCAATATCCACAACATGGTGAACAAGTCACGTGGCGACATGGCCTATACGCTGGTTGACGTGGACAGCCCGGTGAGCGATTCGGTGCTGGCCGATATCGGTTCCATCGACGGCGTCTTGTCGGTGCGGTACCTGCCGCACGTGGCAGGTTGAGGTTCAATCAATGAGGTTGCACAGGCACAAGCTCGTCGATGGGCGAGTCGTCTCCGGGGTGAAGGAACTTCGGCTTGTCGGCGCACTGGCGCTAGGCGCGTTTGCCGTCGGCGCATTGGCGATCGGCGCCCTCGCTGTCGGGCAAATATTGATCGGCCGAGCGCGTATCGGACGGATGGAGATCGATGAATTGGTCGTGCGGCACCTGCACGTCACCGATCAGCAGCCCGGCGCTCCGCCTGAGGAGAACGGCGCCTGAGCCCCCTCAGATCGAGTGGCGGAGGTGAAATGGTTGCTGGCTATCCCGCTTCTCGAGTTGCCTCATCCGACGTTCGAGGTCGTAGATGTCGACGGATCCGGCGAGATAGGTCTCTTCGGTTTCTCGTTGGGTCTGAAAGCGGCGTTGAAGCGCGGTGAGCGCGCGATGCAGGAATGTCATGGCAGTACCTTGGTGGAACGCCAATATAAGGGTTTTCCCTAGTTTCTGCAGTGACTGCGCCCAGACCCGAGCGGCCTGAAGGGGCATGCGTTGACTGATCTGGCGACGCGCCCTCAGCGTTTTCGCGCGAGCGTCAACCCGTCGCCGATCGACAGCAGCGCCATGTCGACGCGCTGATCACGATGCACCTTGGTATTGAACTGCTGCAACGCCGCCGTGTCGGCATCTGTCGCAAGCCGCGCCACACTGCCGCTCCAGAGCGTGTTGTCGACCGCAATCAGCCCACCGGGGCGCAGCAGTTGCAGGCAACGTTCGTAGTAGGCGTCGTAGCCGGTCTTGTCGGCATCGATGAAGGCGAAATCGTACTGGCCGGCGGCGCCGGCGGCCAGTTCCGCATCGAGTGTCTCGCGCGCCGGGGCCAGGCGCAGATCGATCTTGTGCGCGACGCCCGCTTGCTCCCAATACAGGCGTCCGACGCGCGTGTATTCGTCGCTGATGTCGCAAGCGAGCAGTCGCCCGTCATCGGGCAGGGCGAGCGCAACGGTCAGCGCGCTGTAGCCGGTGAACACGCCGACTTCGATCGTGCGGCGCGCACCCATCAGCTTGACGAGCAGCGCCATGAACTGGCCTTGGTCGGGCCCGATCTGCATGCCGGCGTAGGGATGGGACGCAGTGGCAGCGCGCAGCGCCACCTGAGCCGGATGCTCGCGGATCGATTGATCCATCAGGTACTGGAACAGTACGTCGTCGACGCGGAGGCTGCGGAGCGGCATGGGCTGTTTCCTTCGCGCGGGCGCTTCACCACTTGTCCCGCAACTGGCGCAGCTTGACGAACACCGTCTTCGGATCCGGCTGCTCGGGCAGATCGGGAAATTGCTCTCGCAATGCGGCGATCACGCTCGGGCTGGCGAGTCGCAGGAAGGTATTGAACTGCTTTTCCTCGCTCAGTGTCGTGACGCGCGCCTTCGCCGGATCGTGCCCTGCCACTTCGGGCAGCAGTGCTTGTGCCGCCGCGTTGTCGGGCTCGCGCGCGAGCGTGAACCGGATGTTGTTCTCGATGTAGTCGTGGCCCGGATAGACGCGCGTATTGGCAGGCAGCTTTGCGAGTTGTTCGACGAAGGTGGAATACAGCGCTTCCGGATTGCCGCCGTTGTGGCAGTTGCCGGCGCCTGCATTGAACAGCGTGTCGCCGGAAAACAGCGCCGGCTGCTCCGTGTGGGAGCGCAGGCAGATGTGGCACATCGTGTGGCCGGGCGTGTCCATGCACTCGAGCTCGACGGTCTTGCCGACCTTGATCACGTCACCGGCCTTCACGCCGCGGTCCACACCTTCGATGCGCGTGCCGACACGATGGTGCGCGATCACCTTGGCCCCCGTCGCGGCGACCACGGCTGCATTGCCGCCGGTATGGTCGTGATGCTCGTGTGTGTTGAGGATCTGCGTGATCTCCCAGCCCTTCGCCTTGGCGGCGGCCAGGCATTTCTGGTGATCCAGGGGGTCGATCGCCAGCGCCTCGCCGCTCTCGGGGCATGCGATCAGGTAGTTGTAGTTGCGGTAGGCGTTACCGGTCCAGATGCGCTCGACGATCATCGCTGGCTCCGAGGGGTGGGGTTTCCATTGTAGGAAGCCCGACCGCCCGCGCCCGCTGCTTCGCGCTACTTCGCGCCCAACGCGGGCAGGATCTCCTTGACCACCTGCTTGCCGTTGCGGGCCTCGGTCATGAAGCTCTCGCGGTCCAGGTCGCCGTTGGCGTCGATCGTCACGTCCATCAGCACGCCCGGCTGCTGCGCGACAGTGATCGACAGGCCGTGCAGCGCCTGTGCGACGCGCTTGCGGTCGAGGCTGCCGACCTTCTCCACGGCAGCTTTCAGGATGAACACGCCGGTGTAGCCCTTGACGCCGTTGTGGTCCGGGATGTACTTGTATTCCTTCTCGAAGCGCTCGCGGAACGCGCGCACGGGCGGCAACGGCGCATCGGCCGTCAGTCCTACGTGCGCGATGGCGCCATTGGCCGAATCACCGGCGAGTTCGATCACCTTTTGGCTGGTCAGCACGGTTTCGCCGACGATGGGCTGGGTCACGCCCTGCTTGCGCAACTCGCGCAGCGCACGGGCGGACTCTTCCTCGTTGGTGTAGACGAACACCACGTCGGCGTTGCTCTGCTTGGCCTTGAGGACCGCCGCCGAGAAATCAAGCTGATTCTGGTCAGTCGAGATATCGGCGATGACCTTCACGCCCAGCGGCTAGAGCGCCTTGGTCAGCGACTCCCGGCCGCCCTTTCCAAAGTCGTTGTTCACGTAGATCAGGGCGAGCGTCTTGGCCTTGAGGTTGTTCGCGATGTAGCGGGCCACCTTCGGCATCGCGGCATCCTGCGTGAAGCTGGTGCGGAAGATGAAAGGGTTGCCCTGCTTCGTGATCGAGGCCGCCTCTCCGCCGGTGAAGTTGGGTATCTCGGCGCGCTTGGTCTCGGCCATGCTGACCAGGATCGAGCCTGAGAAGACCGGGCCGAAGACCGCGAACACGTCGTCGTCCACCGCCTTCGTGGCCAGGCCTTTCGCGACGCCCGGGTTGCTTTGCGTGTCGGCCACGGTCATCTCGATCTTGTGACCGAGGATTCCTCCGGACGCATTGATTTCCTTCACGGCCAGTTCCGCACCGTTCTTGAAATTCGTGCCCGACGTGGCGCCGGCCCCTGAGAGCTCGACGATGGTCGCGATCTTGATCGGTTGGGCTTGGACGCCGGCCGCCATCGCCAATGCGATGCCGGCGGCGACGAACAGTTGCCTCAGAGGTTTGCGCATGAAGTCTCCTGGTCTGGTTATTGAAAGGACAGACGCAGCCGCGGCTACCGCCGGCAAGAAACTAGGGTTTACCCTATAATCGAGCCAACACGCTCTTTGAGGAGTCCCGAATGCTCACCGTCTTGATCTCTCTTGTTGCCGTCGCTGCTGTCGTTGTCTCTGGTTACGTGACTTCGAAGAAGCTGGACGAGCTTCACTGACAAATCGATTTCCAGTTGTCTCCTCCATCGTTCCTTCGATGGATTTAGCCCCCGCGCAGCAATGCGAGGGGGCTTTTTTCCGCGCGCCGATCTCATCGCATCTCATCGCCTGGCGACATACACGGCGATGACCGCCAGCACCAACACAAAAAAAGCAATGGCCAGCCAGCTCTTGGGAAGGCGCGCAGTCCCTCGGTGCGAGCGATAGTTTTCCAGTCTGGCGGGCAAGGTGCGCACATCGTCCATGCTGTAGGGCTCGAACCGTTCGTCCTGCTCGATCGCCCCGAGGATGCGCTGCAGGGCGGCCGCGTCTTCCTGATGACGCTCGACATTCGGCTTCTGGCCTTGGACCCGCTGGACGTGCGCCAGGAATTGCGAGCCGTCCGGTGTGAAGCCGATGTCTTCGCCGTGAACCGCCAGCACGCCGACCTCGATCAATCCTTCGATGCCGCGGCGCACGGCCGGACGCTCATTGACCGGTACGGTGGCCTGAAGACCCGTGCGCGAGGTCCGGTTCGCACCGGAAGCGCAGCGGTTTCGTACAAGCTGGGCGAGCACACCCGCGAATGTCGCGCGGTCGGTCAAAGCATTGGCCATGCGGTCCCCTCCAGCTTGTTATCGCGCGATGGGTTCGTCCCAACCGACGCGCAATGCGCAGCATGAGGCCGCGCCGCGCCGTTTGGGATCGGGAATGCCCGAAGGCTGAGGCTCAGCGGTAGCCGCTCTCGTTGGGGTTGTGGATGATCCAGATCAGGTTGCCGCTGGAGAAGTCCCCCATGCCGCCGCCAGCGAAGATCAGGCGGCCCTGGCCCTTGTAGGTCATCTCGAAGCGGTGCCGGTCGCTGCCGAAGTAGAACGGAATCCAGGCCTTGCCCGTCATGTAGGCGCCTTGGTCGGTCGGCGGCCCGGCGATGTCCGTCGCCTGACGCACGGACATCCCGATCTGCAATGGCGTGAACTTCGAATTCTTCGCCGGAATGCCGGTGATCTCCCCTTCGAAATCGTTAATGCCCTTTACGGTGCGGCCGCTGCCTGACTCGATCTTGGAGGAGTCGATCACATTGCCCTGGGCGTCCATGCCGGGCCGCACGCCCTTTGCCGCGGCGGCCCCCGGAGCGGCCGCGGGAACGGGTGCGGCAGCCACCTGCGCGGGTGCAGGTGCTGCGGCGACGGCGGGCGCGCCGGCCTCGGGCACACAGCGGTCGAGCTCGACCGCGATGATGTCGGGACCCGACCGGTAGGCGTACTTCATGATCTTGGCGGTCACCTCACCGCCCTGGAAGCCGGCCGGCATGTTCCTGCAGAAAAAGTACCAGTCGTCCGAGCCCTGCACCGTGAAAGCCGTCCCTCGTACGCGGTCCGTGTCGGTGCTCCTGGCCAACTGCAGCGTGACCGTCTTTCCTGCAAGACGCCGCGCAGCCGCGCTGTCGCTGCCGGCACTGCGCGCAGCTTTCCTGATTTCCTCGTACGTCATTGGCGCCGGGCCTTTGCGAGCGCTCTTCGACGCATCCGACTTGGATGGCGCCGCCGCAACAGGCAAGGGCGCCGGAGCGGGCGCAGGTGCAGGCGCCGCGACGGCAGGCGCGGAAGACTCGGCAGCTTTTTGGGGCTGCATCGCACAGCCTGCGGCCAACACAGAGATTGCTGCCGCGAGGGCGCAGGCCGACGAAGGGGACGTCAATTTCACGGATGAACTCCTTGTTACAGAATTCAGATTATTGACGCACTTGCACGGCGGCTTGGCGAGGTCAACCTCAATGAGGATGAGACGTCAGGTGCAGGTCCTTGTTACGCGATGTGTAACATAAGAACAAATTACACATTCAGTAATAACTCCGACGTTGTAGGTCAGCGGCCAGTCAACTCGATCTCCCCCAAAAAAATAAAACGCTCCCACATGATCCGTCGCAGGTTCTGGCCCATCCTCATTCCCCTATTTCTGGCATGCGCCTACTTCGTCCGCCCCGTCATCGACTTCGGCTGGGTCGCGGCCGGCCGTGGACTCGACATCGTTCGCGCCAAATGGCAAGCGCCCCTCTTCAGGGAGGATCGGCGGCACGCCGTCAATCGCGCCATCGAGCAGGGCGATCAAGTCGACGCCTATCTGCAGACGCTCCGACGCGCCTCCGACACCCACAAACTTCTCGGGTCACTCGATTTTTCGAGCAAGGACGCGTATGCGCGCTCCACCGAAGTCTTGCGCGCGCGACTGCGAGCGAGCCTGCACTATCCCCCGCCGGGGTTCGACCCCGCCTCGGCACCGAAGGCAGAGGAGACGCCGCTTGGAGAGGATGACGTCGGCACCTATGCCGAGCTGCGCATTCCGGTGCTCCCTGGCGTGCAGAGCACGGGACTTCTTGTGCGGCCCAAGACGGCGCACAAAGGCGATCGCCTGCCGCTCGTGATTGCCGCGGCCGGCCGTGGCGGCATGCCATCTGCCTCTGCCGATGGAAAGCTGATCGTCGTACGCCACAGCCCCCGCGATATTGCATGGGAGGCTTTGCAGCACGGATATGCCGTCTGGATGCCGACCTTCATTCACTACGGCAGGGCGGGCGACGATCTGCGGGACCGACTGACGGTACGCGCGTGGGCGGCCGACACTTCATTGCCGGCCATCGAAATGGCGAAGATCGTCAAGGCCATCGACATGTTCGCGAAACGCCCCGACATCGATGCGGAGCGCATCGCGATGGTGGGGCTTTCGTACGGCGGTTTCTATACGCTTTACACGGCCGCCCTCGAGCCCAGGATTCGCGTGGCAGTCGTGGCCGCCTATTTCAATGACCGGGAAGAAGTTCTCAACGCCTCCGAGCCGTACGGCTTCCTCGATTGGCGGTTTCCCGGCAGCCTGTCGATCTGGCGCGACCCGGCAGTGGTGGCGATGGTGGCGCCTCGCCCACTGCTGGTCCAATCAGGCAACCAGGACCAGCTTTTCCCGATCACCGGCGCCCGGCGCGCAGCCCCCGAGGCCGCAAGCTTCTATGCCCGGCAAGGCGCGGCGGATCGCTTCCGTTTCATGGAGTTCGTCGGTCGACATGACCTCGACGGCGACGAAGCAGTGCGGTTCATCGACCAACATCTTCCTCCCACTGCGAAACGTGTACGACCGGCGCCCGAGCAGCCCGAAGACCTGTCGAATTCATAGGGCGAACTCATAGGCCGGTACCCGGATTCAGATGGATCCGGTGGATCCGGCCCGTGGAGTCAACAACGATGCAGGTGCCCGCCGTGCAGCGCAACGTAGTGAACGTAATTGCGCCACGCCTCCTGTGCTGCTCTGGCGCTGGCCTTCGCAGCATCGGCGGCTTGATCGGGTGAAGGCGCGCCATCTTCTCTCAGGAACACATGGAACGCCTCGTGCGCCGCACGCTGCGCTCGTCTGGCCAATGCATCGGCTCTCGTCGCTGCGGCCCTGAGCCGGTCGGCATCGTCAGTGAACTGCTCCATAGCACCTCCATATACGAATTAGGTTCTCGTTTCTTGGAGGTCAGTGTAGGACGGTGGACGAAATTGCGAAGACGTCTGAAGCGATATGCGAGAAGGAATATCAAAGGCAGAAGGAAGAGTGGTCCAACTCAATCATCACCCTTGGATCGCCGTCGCCCAACCAGACGCCGAATCGCACCAGCAAGTCCTCCCTTGTCGCCTGCTATCGGGTCCGCGGCAAAGATGGCACGCTGCTCGTCAAGCGCGAGGTGCAGCGCCGCCAGGTTCTTCTCGCTGTATGCCCAGGTGCCCGACACGACGTGCGCCCCCGATGAGACCGGCGTGATGCGAACATCCTCGACCCCGATCCGCTCCATCGCGGCGGCGCGCGAACCAGCCTGTTGTGCGGGCCCGCCGAGGCTCGTGATCGGACGCGCGAACGCGAAGCTGATCAGCTGTATCTGCGGGAAGTGCTCCGAGACGAACGCGCAGATCTCGAAGAAGATGAGGCGTCCGATGTGCCTTTGTTCATCCAGCACGACCTGGGTCGGGGTGAACGGCTCGATGTGGATCTGTGTGCCGGCGTTCAGCACGCGTACCGGGTCCAGTGTCCCCAGAAGCAACGCGCCCGCGTAGACGTACATGGGATCGCCGAGTTGATAGTGGGCGCCGTCGGGTCCTGTGATTCGAATGTGTGAGAAGTTCATGTAGGAGGCAGCGACCCGACGCGAGGTCGATCACTCCATGCCCCTTGGCGGCAGCGACGACCTCCATCTGTCGCCCCACCAATGTAAAAGACGCGAAAGTCTTTTTCCCGCAACTGCGACGGTTGTTTTCCGTCGCAAGCCACAGGAAGTCACACAAGCGTGTTCCCGACGACTCCGGCGCTCACTTGCTCATCGCGCTTGACACGGCCATGACACGGCTTGAAGTCCGCCGTTTCAACACAACTCGATGGTCTGGCGCAGCAACCCTGTTTGCTCCGCACTCGGTCCGACGAAAATCTCGACCTCGCCCGCCTCGAACAAGGGCTGCAAGTCCGGCCCGAGGTAGCGCAGCTCGACTGCCGGCAGCGCCAGTTCCACCGAGCCGGCTTCGCCGGGCATCAATCGCAGCTTGGCGTAGCCCTTGAGTTCCAGAAGCGGCCGGGTGACGGGGCTCAGCTTGTCGCGAACGAACAGGAAGACGGTCTCTTCGGCCTCGCGCGCGCCGACGTTGCGCAGCCTGACGCTGATCTTCAGCGCGTCCTGCTTCCGCACGCGCCGCGGCTCGACCTGAAGCTCGTCGTAACTGAACCGGCCGTAGGTCAAGCCGTGGCCGAAGGCATACAGCGGCGTGTTGTCGACGTCCTGGTACTTGCTCGTGAAGTAGTCGGCGGGATTCATCGGGCGGCCGGAGGGACGCTGGCCGAAGTAGATCGGCACCTGCCCGACGGCGCGCGGCCAGCTCATCGGCGTGCGACCGCCAGGCGATACCCGGCCCGTGACCACGTCGGCGATCGCGTAGCCGGCTTCGACGCCGAGGAACCATGCAGCCAGCAGCGCGTCGGCATGTTCGGACAGCCAGGGGACAACGAGCGGGCGGCCCGAAAACAATATCGCGACGACGGGTATGCCGAGCGCATGTGCACGGGCTGTCACCGCTTCGGCCAGGGCCTGCTGTCGACCGGGAAGCGCGGGCGTGGCGCGGCTCGCCGCCTCGCCGCTCATCGTGGCACGCTCGCCCAGGCACAGCAGGACGGCGTCGACGCCGTCGCACAGCGCGACAGCGGCTTCGATGCCGCTGTCGTCGCCACCCTCGATGGCGACGCCGGGTGCATGGCGTATGTCGGTCTGCGGCAGCGCGGCGCGCAGGCCGCCAAGCACGCTGATGGCCGGCTCGTGTTCGCCGGCACCCCACCACGGACCTTTCATCTCGGTGCTTGCATCGGCCAGCGGGCCGATGACACACAGCGCCTTCGCCGCCGCAGGCAAGGGGAGGGTGTCGCGCTCGTTCTCCAGCATGACGATGGCCCTGCGCCCGAGGTCACGCGCCAGCGCGTGGCGCTCGGCGACGACCGCCGCGGGCTCCGGCGTCGCGCCGCGGCGGTAGGGGTCGTCGAACAGGCCGAGCTGCTCCTTGAGCCGCAACACCCGCCGCACGGATGCGTCGATCTCTTCGATCGTCACCCGGCCCTGCTCGAGCGCGATCGGCAGGCCCTTGCGATACGCGTCGGCCATCATGTCGATGTCGACGCCGGCCTTCAGCGCCAGCACCGCGGCATCGACGAGATCGGCGGCGACCCCGTGCTTGATCAATTCCGCGATCGCGTTGTAGTCGCTGACGATGACGCCGTCGAAGCCCATCTCGCCGCGCAGCCAGTCGCGCAGCAAGGGGATGTGCGCCGTCATCGGCACGCCGTTGAGATCGGTGAAGGCCGGCATCAGCGTCGCGACGCCGGCACGGACCGCCGCTGCGAAGCCCGGCAGATGCACTTCGCGCAAGGTGCGCTCGGAGATGTCCGCGGCGGCGTACTCCCGCCCGGCCGTGACCGCGCCGTACGCGACGAAATGCTTCGCACAGGCGGCCAGCGATTCGGCCGACGACAAGTCGGTCCCCTGGAATCCGCGCACCTTGGCCTGCGCGATGCGGGCGTTCAGCCAGGGGTCTTCACCGGGTCCTTCCGCGGTGCGGCCCCAGCGGGGATCGCGCGATACGTCGAGCATCGGCGCGAAAGTCATCGCCAGACCTTCGGCCGCGCCTTCGCGCGCGGCCTCGCGCGCCGTGCGCTCCCAGAGGGTTTCGTCGAAGATGCCCGCCTCCGCGAGCGGGATCGGAAAGAGCGTGCGGTGGCCGTGGATGATGTCCAGGCCGATCAGCAGCGGAATGCCGAGCCGTGACTTCTCGACGGCCAGTCGCTGCATCTCGTGCACCGGCCCGGCACCGACCATGTTCAGCAGATTGCCGATCGTGCCGTCGATGATCGACTGCGTGGAATCCCCCGCGATCACCGGCCCGGTGACCGTGTAGCTGGAGGCTGTCATCGTCAGCTGGCCCAGCTTTTCGGACAGCGTCATCCGGGCCATGAGGGTGTCGATGCGACTCATTGGAGACTTCGAAGTAGAACCCAAGGGGGCCTGATGATGGCATGCTCCGGGGGGCCATCGGCCGCGTGGCGCCGACGACTCGATGAAACCAAACGTGACCATGACGACGACAGGAGCCGCTCGTGTTGAAAGATGACAGGAACCCGAGGGCACTGGCGGCCCTGCCCGACGAAGCCTTGATCGAGGCCGTGCAGCGCCAGACCTTCCGCTATTTCTGGGACGGTGCGGATGCCGCCAGCGGCCTGGCGCTCGACCGCCGCACGCTCGTCGGCGCCGAAGACAGGGCCGACGACAGGGTCGCGATCGGTGGCTCGGGCTTTGGCGTCATGGCCATGATTGTCGCGGTCGAGCGCGGCTGGATCACGCGAGACGCGGCCCTCGATCGCCTGCGGCGCATGCTCGACGCCTTGTTCCGTGCCACGCGCTACCACGGTGCCTTTCCGCACTTCATGGACGGCGCCAGCGGCGCGACGATCCCGATGAGCCCCAAGGACGATGCGGGCGATCTTGTCGAGACCTCGTTCCTCTTCATGGGCCTGCTGTGCGTGCGCCAGTACTTCAGCGAGGACACGGCCGCGGCGCGCCGACTGCGCGGCGACATCGACACGCTATGGCACGACGTCGAATGGGACTGGTTCACCCAAGGGGGACGGGACGTCCTGTACTGGCACTGGAGCCCCAAACACGGCTGGGCGATGAACCATGAAGTGCGTGGCTGGAACGAGTGCCTCATCACCTACCTGATGGCTGCGGCCTCGCCGCGTCATGCGATCGATCCGCGGGTCTACCACCGCGGCTTCGCGGCGGGGTCCGGCTTTGTCAACGGCCAGTCGTACTACGGCATCGAGTTGCCGCTGGGCATGCCCTACGGCGGCCCGCTGTTCTTCACGCATTACTCGTTCTGCGGCCTCGATCCGCACGGCCTGAAGGATCGCTACGCCGACTACTGGGATCTCAACTCCCGCCACGTGCGGATCAACCGCGCGCACTGCGTCGCCAATCCGCAGGGCCACAAAGGCTACGGCGAATCGTGCTGGGGCCTGACCGCCAGCGACGACCCCGACGGCTACCTCGCGCACGCCCCCGACGTCGACAACGGCACCCTCTCGCCGACGGCCGCGCTGGCCAGCCTGCCGTATGCCCCCGCCGAGGTGATGCGGGTGCTGCGGCATTTCCTCACCGTGCATGGCACCCGATTGTGGAGGGACTACGGCTTCGTCGACGCGTTCTGCGAGGAGCGCGGCTGGTTCGCAGAGACCTTTCTTGCCATCGACCAGGGCCCGATCGTCGTGATGATGGAGAACCATCGGACGGGCCTTCTGTGGAAGCTGTTCATGAGCGTGCCCGAAGTGCAGGCCGGGCTGCGCGCCCTGGACTTCAGCAGCCCGCATCTCGGGTCGCCTGCACCGTGACCTTGAGCGTGACGAGCCCGCAAGACCCGGCGTTCGAGTCCTGGCTCGAAAGACAGCTCCGCGATTCGGCGAGCGCGATGCTGACCAGCATCTCGCCGGTGTCGATCGTCAAGCATCGCCCGGGCTTCGGTCAGACCATACGGCCGATCGCCGGCGCCATCGTCGCCTCGCCCGTACTGGGCGGGTACGACCCGGACCCGGACTACTTCTTTCATTGGTTCCGCGACTCCGCCGTCGTCATCGATGCACTGCGCCTGCTCTACATCGACCGACGCATCGGCGACGAAGCCCTGCAGCATCTGCGCGACTTCACTCGCTTCAGCCTTGCCGTGGGCCGACTCGACGGCCGCGTGGATGCCGCGGTGCCCGACCGCAGAGCGCGCGTGGCCCCTGACTTCCTGCAGTGGCTGCGCGAGGACAGTGACCTCGCGAGCGCCTACGGCGATGCCGTCTTCGCCGAGACGCGGGTGAACCCCGACGGTACGCTCGATGTCGCCCGATGGGCACGCCCCCAGCACGACGGGCCGCCGCTGCGCGCGCTGGCGCTGTTGCGCTGGGCGGCCGGCGGGCACCTCGACGCGCCCCTGTTGGCGGAGGCTGCCGCCATGATCCGCTTCGACCTCGACTTCACACTGCGTCACTGGCGCGAGCCCTCGTACGACATCTGGGAGGAGGAAAGCGGCCATCACTACTACACGCTGCGCGTCTCGGCGGCCGCGTTGGCCGAAGGCGCGACATGGCTGCATGGCTTGGGCGACACGGCGCGCGCGCAGCGCTGTCGGGAGGAATCGCAGGCCGCGCTGAGCCTGCTCGACGACTTCTGGGTCAGCGATGGCGACGCGACGCAGGGCTACTACCGCTCACGCATGCTGCCGGACGACCGGCCCAGTCCGAAGGCGCTGGACATCGCGGTGATCCTGTCGGCAATCCATAGCCTCGGCGCAGAGGCCACGCATGGCCCGGCCGATCCGCGCATGCAGGCCACGCTGGCGCGACTGGACGCGCTGTTCGATGCGGCCTATCCGATCAACCACGGCCGTGCCGCAGGCCGTGGGCCGGCGATGGGCCGGTACGCCGGCGACGTGTACTACTCGGGCGGCGCGTACTATTTCTCGACGCTCGGCGCCGCCGAGTTCTGCTTCCGCGCCGCGGCGCTGGACGTCGATGCACGCCATTGGGTCGAGCGGGGCGACGCCTACCTCGCCACCGTACGCGCATACACGCCGGCCGGTGGTGATCTGTCGGAGCAGTTCGATCAGCGCAGCGGCGCGCAAACCTCGGCGAAGCAACTGGCCTGGAGCCACGCCGCGTTTATTTCGTGTGTCTCGGCGCGCCGCATGGCGGCTGCCGCCTGCGAGGCGCCGCGGGGGCGATGAGCGCAACGTCGCCGAACCGTGCCGACCCGGCTGTGAGGACGAGTGTCTTCCGTCAGGTCCGCCAGTTGCTCGGCGCCTTGCGAGCGTCCCCGGTCGCGAAAACGCTGGCCGCGCTGGTGGGCGGGATCGTCGTGGTCGTCGCGTTCACGGCGTATGGGCAGATCGAACTCAATAGCTGGAACAAGCCGTTCTACGACGCGATCTCTCGTCGCGACTTGCGCGACTTCATCGTGCAGGTCGGCGTCTTCGCGGTGATTGCGGGCGTGCTGCTGGTCTTGAACGTCGCGCAGAGGTGGCTCGCCGAAACCTTGCAACTGAAGCTGCGCGAGGCCTTGGCCAATGACCTCGTAGGGCTGTGGCTGCAGCCGCGCCGGGCGTTCTGGCTCCAGGCCAGCGGCCCCATCGGCGCCCATCCGGATCAGCGCATGCACGAAGACACGCTGAAGCTGTGCGATCTGTCGGTCGGCCTCGGCGTGGGCTTGCTGCAGGCAGCCGTGCTGTTCGGCTGCTTCTCGAGCGTGCTGTGGGTCCTCTCCAGGGACTTCAGCATCTTCTTCGACGGCCAGGACCATGCCCTGCCGGGTTTCATGCTGTGGG
Source organism: Variovorax sp. 10L426 (assembly GCF_056395305.1). Taxonomy (NCBI): domain Bacteria; kingdom Pseudomonadati; phylum Pseudomonadota; class Betaproteobacteria; order Burkholderiales; family Comamonadaceae; genus Variovorax; species Variovorax sp. 10L426. The sequence goes on from NZ_JBFTJF010000001.1 coordinate 518,036, forward strand.
CCGCGATTCTCTATGCGATCGCTGGCTCGCTGATGACCTACTGGGTCGGCAACGGCCTGATCTCGCGCAACGCCGAGCGCTACGCGCGCGAAGGCGAATTTCGCTTCTCGCTGACCCGCATCAACGAGCATCTCGACGGCATCTCCCTGGCCGGTGGCGAGGCCGACGAGAAGCGCCGCGTCGCCGTGCATATCGGCGACGTCTTGCACGCCACATCGCGCGTGGTGCTCGGGCTGACCAACCTGACCTGGGTCACCGCGGGCTTCGGCTGGGTCACCATCATCGCGCCGACGCTGGTGGCCGCACCGCTCTTCTTCTCGGGGAAGGTTTCGTTCGGCGGTTTGATGATGGCCGCCGCTGCCTTCACCCAGGCGCAGTCGTCGCTGCGCTGGTTCGTCGACAACTTCAGCACCATTGCCGACTGGCGCGCCACGCTGCTGCGCGTCGCAGACCTGCGTCAGGTGCTGGCGTCCGATCTGGAGGCACAAGCGGGCGGCAGCCGCATCGCGTATGTGGAGAGCGACGCCGGGACCTTCGCGATCGAAGCGCTCGAGGTCCGCGCCTGGACCGGCCACGATCGGCTGGACGCCGCAGATCTCGTCGTGCACCCCGGTCAGCGCCTGTTGATCCTCGGCACGCCGGGCACCGAGAAGACCTTGCTGTTCCGGGCGCTCGCGGGCCTCTGGCCCTGGGGCTCCGGCACCGTGCACCGGCCCCGCGGCGAGACGATTCACTACATGCCGCGCGGCACGCCCTACCTTCCCCGCGGCACACTGGCCGAAGTGCTGTCGTATGCGATGGAGCCGGCGAGCTATCCGAGAGAAGCCATGGTGGCCGCGCTGGCGAGCGTGGGCCTCCAGCGGCTGGAACAGTTGCTGAACGAGACGGGTCGCTGGGAGCGCGAGCTCAGCATGGACGAGCAGCTGCGGCTGGGCTTCGCCCGCGTGGTGCTGCAGGCGCCGCCCTGGCTGGTGATGGACGAAGCCTTCGGCGCGTTCGACGACGACACGCTCGAACTCGTCATCGACGTGCTGGGCAAGCTCGCGCACACGGGCATCATCCACATCGGCTCGGCCGGAGAGGCGCGCGACCGGCTGTTCACGCAGGTGGTGCACCTGGTCAAAGCGCCGGACACCGTGCCCGAGGACCTGCGACCATGAAATACCCCATGAGCCTTCGTGCGCGTCGCGCCCTCGTGCGGCTGATACTTGCGCTGCCGGCCTGGGCCTGGGCGCTGGATTTCGGCTTCCGACCACCGCGCGACCCTGACGATCCCGCTGCGGTGGACCTGATGCGAGATCTGGCGCAGCGCATCCTGCCGGTCTACCAGGAGACTGACACCGATGTCTTCCTGGCCAACGTGACCGCTCTGCAGATCGTCAGCGGCGGCTACCGTGCGGCCTCCGACAGCAGCAGGTCCCTGCGCAGCCGCCGCCAGGACAAGCCGTTCGACGGGCTGCTCGAGCGCGCGATCATCGACGGCATCTATGCGCGTGCGCGCGCGATCGAAGCGGACGAGCGCCTCGACTTCGCCAAGGCCTACGCGCGCGCGTTCCAGGAGCTGGTGCCGCTCGACGACGCGCAAGCCGCGGCCATCATGGCGCGACTCCAAACCCCGCTGGCGGTGTACAGGGAGCCGCTCCAGCAAGCCTTCGATCTCTGGCGCGCGAAGGGAACCCTCCCGCAGGCCGACGCCGTGGCGCTCGTGCGCACCTGGCTTGAGTACGAGTCGCGTCGCAGCTTCAGTGTGCTGCTGCCCGACCTGATCGCGGCGGAAAACCGCACCCGCTACGTGGCGGAGGCCGACGTCCGGATTCCCGTGCGTGCGGGTGTCATCCACGCCAGCTTGGTCCGGCCCGGCGGCGAGACTGGCGCGTTACCGACGCTGCTGCGCTTCACGCTCGATCCCGCCGAGGACGACGCGCAGCGCAGCGCCGTCAAAGGCTACGTCGGCGTCACGGCCTACGCGCGCGGACGCACGCCCGACGGCAAGGGCGCCGTGTGGCCGTTCGTTCGCGACGGCGAAGACGCCGCGGCCGTCATTGACTGGATTGCCCAGCAGCCGTGGAGCGACGGCCGCGTCGGTATGCTCGGCGACGGCTACTCCGGCTATGCCGCCTGGGCCGCCGCGCGCAGGAAACCGGCCGCACTCAAGGCCATCGCCACGACTGCGCCGATGGCGCCGGGCATCGACTTCCCAATGGCCGGACAGATCTACCGCAACGCCATGGTCCGCTGGGCGCAGGAGCACGCGACTGCCGAGCCTCTGCAAGTCGACGCTGACGCCGACGCCGATCCGGACGCGATATGGCAGGCACTCGACGCGCGCTGGTATCGCGGCAATCGCCCTTACTGGGACATTGACCGCATCCTCCTGGGCAAGCGCAGCAGGCTGATCCGAACCTGGCTGACGCACCCCAGCCACGATCGCTATTGGCAGAAGTTCTTGCCGAGTGCGGAGCAGTTCGCGCAGATCGACATCCCTGTGCTCTGCATCGCCGGCTATTACGGCGCCGAGGCCGGCGCGCTGTACTTCTACCGCGAGCAGCTTCGCAACCGACCGAAGGCCGACACGACGCTGCTGCTCGGCCCCTACGACGCAACCTCGATCCGGCTCGGCACCGCGGCGACGCTGCGCGGCTACACGCTTGACCCCGCCGCACGCGTCGACTTGCCCGAGCTGCGCTATCAATGGCTCGACCACATCTTGAAGGGCGCGAGCAAGCCTTCTCTGCTGCAGGATCGCGTCAACTACGAGGTGATGGGCGCGGATCAATGGCGCCATGCGCCGACGCTCGACGCGTCGGATCGCGCCCGGCTGCGCCTGTACCTCGACACCGGCGAGCGCGACGACCCGCACCGTTTGTCGCCGTCGCCGTCCGAAGGCGGTGGCAGCGCGCGACTCTCGGTCGATCTCGCCGATCGCCGCGACGTCCGCATCCCGTGGTCGGACGCGCTGCGCCTGAAGGAACTGCCGATGCGCAACAGCATCAGCTTCGTCAGCGATCCGCTGTCGAAGGACACCGAGATCGACGGCAGTCTGCGCGGCGTGTTCGACATCACGCCCTCGCGGCAGGACGTGGACTTCTCCGTCTCGCTGTACGAGCAGACGACGAGCGGTGAATACCAACTGCTGTTCGAACCCTACGACTTCCGCGCCAGCTACGCCGGCCATCGCGTGCATCGCCGGCTTCTTCGGGCCGGCGAGCGCCAGTTGTTTGCATTCACCGCCGAACGCGTGACCGCTTGCAAGCTTGCGGCGGGCAGCCGCATCGTGCTGCTGATCGGCCTCAACAGGCGCCCCGACCGGCAGATCAACTACGGCAGCGGCAAGGACGTGAACTCGGAGACCATTGCCGACGCGCGATGGCCTGTGCGAGTGCGCTGGCATGAGCACAGCTACGTCGAGATCCAGACCCGCGAGCCGATCACGACGCCTTCATGAGGCGCCAGCACCAGGGGCTCCGCGATGATTTCGGCGCGCGTGGGAACCGTCGATGCCAGCACGATCGGCCGGCGCGGCATCAATACCGATGACACCGGCGCCGCGGTGGCACCGAAGTTCAACAGCACCACCAGACGCTGTCCTTCGCTGTTGCGCGCATAGGCGAGCACCTCGCCCCCGCTTTCAAGCGCTTCATGGTTGCCCTGGTTCAGCGCCGGCTGCGCGCGCCGCAGCGCGATGAGACGTCGGTAGAGCGCCAGCATCGAGCCGGGGTCTCGCGACTGCGCTTCGACGTTGTGCGTGGCCCAGTCGTCGGCAAGGCGCAGCCACGGGGTGGCCGTCGTGAAGCCGGCGTGTGCTGCGGCGCTCCACTGCATGGGTGTGCGCTGCGGGTCGCGCCCCAGGCCCATGCCGGGTTTGTTCTTCTCGAACGGGTCTTGGACTTCTTCGACGGGGATGGGGACGTCCGTCATGCCGATCTCATCGCCGTAGTAGAGCGTCGGCGTGCCGCGCAGCGTGAGCAGCAGCATGGCCGCGAGCCGCGCCATCCGCGGGCCGACACGGCTCGCGATGCGGGGCTTGTCGTGGTTGCCCAGCACCCAGTTCGGCTGGGCGCCGGCGGGCAAGGCGGCTTCGTAGTCGCGCACCATGCGGTCAATGATTGCGGCCTGCCACTCGGCCGCGATCAGCTGGAAGTTGAAGGGCAACTGAAGGCCCTCGAGCACGCCTTCGGCGTTGAGGCCGTAGTAGGCGACCAGGCGCGAGAGCGGCAGGTAGAGCTCGCCGATCAGCACGCGCGACGACCGCGCATCGCTGAACGCATCGACCACGCGACGCATCTCGGCCACGATCTGCTGCATCTCCGGCAGGTCCGTGTTGTAGAGCATCAACCAGCGGTGAAACGGGTCCTGGCCTTCGACGAAATCCGGGTTCGGCGGGTTGTCGCGGAACTGCGCGTCCTTGATGAGTTGAGAGAGCACGTCGACGCGAAAGCCGTCGACGCCGCGCCGAAGCCAGAAGCGCAGCACCTCGTACATCGCGGCGCGCACCTCTGGGTTGCGCCAGTTGAGGTCGGGCTGCTGCTTCAGGAATGAATGGCCGTAGTACTGGCCGGTGGCCGGATCGAAGGTCCAGGCCGGGCCGCCGAAGTTGCTCAGCCAGTTATTGGGCGGACCACCGTCGGGCGCCGGGTCGCGCCACAGGTACCAGTCGCGTCGCGGGTCGCTGCGTGCACTGCGGCTCTGCACGAACCATGGATGCTGGTCGGACGTGTGGTTCGGCACGAAGTCCAGGATGACCCTGAGCCCCCGGGAATGGGCGTCCGATACCAAGGCATCGAAACCGTTCAGCGTGCCAAAGCGCGGATCGATGTCGCAAAAATCGGAGATGTCGTAGCCGAAGTCCGCCATTGGTGACGGATAAATCGGCGAGATCCATACGGCATCGATGCCCAGCGAGACGAGATGGTCGAGCCGGGCACGGACTCCATCGAGGTCGCCGATGCCGTCGCCGTCGCTGTCCTGGAACGAACGCGGGTAGATCTGATAGACGATTCCGTTCTTCCACCAAGCGTCGGCCGACATTCCGTTCCTTTCGCGTGTCTCGGCGGCCTTTATTCTTGCATGACACTCGTACAACTGCGGCACCTGATCTCGCTGGCCTCGGGGCCGGGCGCGCTGCTGACCAAGAGACGAGCATGGCGCAGCACGGTGCACCGATCCGCGTCGACATCCTTCGCGGCGACGGAGATCGACTCATGTCGACGTGGCGCGGCGCCAATACTCCTTTTGGACGATGCCCTTCTTCCTCGGCCGAGCGCAGACTTTGCGTCCCTCGCCACAGAGGCCCGACGGTCCAACCATAACTAGCGGCGGGAGGAGTTCAAAACTAAAACGGAAGTCCCCATTCAGGCGAACCGCCTCCAAGTTTTCGACTCAGCGTCATCGGTTCCCATGCATTGCCCGTCGTTGTCGATCGCACGCATTTCGCCCGATGGCCGCGCGGGCGCAGGGGGCAGTCCGGGAGATGCCCGGTTCGGCGCGTGAGAAAACGCTCCTGCGTGGAGGAAGACGGCGATGGCCTTGTCGGCGTGGGTTGCCTTCGCAGATTCGGTCGAGCACGGCCTGCGCGCGAAGGTTGTCTCGCTGCTCGAAGGGGCCGACCTTTGCACGTGCGCCTCGAATGAATCGCCGGTCGGTGTGGTGGTGTTCGACGCGATCGACGAGCGCGTGCTCTCGCTGCTGCGCGGGGCCAGCCAGGGCAACGCGGTTCTTGCGTTGTCTGTCGGTTGCGAGCCCGTGCCGAGTCCCACGCTGTGGTCGCTGATCCGCGCGGGTGCGTTCGACGTGCTGCAGTGGCCTTGCCTGCCTCCTGTCGCGGATGACGTGGCCTGTCGCTTGCGCCGCTGGTCGACAGTGAGCGCGCTGCTCGAATCGCCCCGCGTTTGCGATTCGCTCGTCGGCGCAAGCCTCTCCTGGCGCCGCGTCGTGCGCAGCATCGTCGAGGTGGCATCGTTCACGACATCGTCAGTGCTGATCACCGGCGAAAGCGGCACGGGCAAGGAGCTGATCGCGCAGTTGATCCATGACCTCGACCCGCGCCGCGACAAGGGGGACTTCGTCGTCGTCGATTGCACGACCGTGACGCCCGAACTGTCGGGCAGCGAATTCTTCGGCCACGATCGCGGCGCGTTCACCGGCGCCATGAGCGCGCGCGACGGTGCGTTTGCGCTGGCCGACAACGGCACGCTGTTCCTCGACGAGGTCGGTGAATTGAGCACGGCACTGCAGGCCCAACTGCTGCGGGTCGTTCAGGAGCACAAGTTCAAGCGCGTCGGCAGCAACACGTGGCAGACCACGCACCTGCGCCTGGTCTCGGCGACCAATCGCGATCTCGAACGTTGCGTGGCGGAGGGCAGCTTCCGATCCGACTTTTTCTATCGCATCGCGGGATGGCAGTGCCGCACCGTGCCGCTGCGCGAGCGCAAGGACGACATCCTTCCCCTTGTGCGGCATTTCATGGCGAAGGAACTGCCCCATGGGGCTGACATCGTCATCGACAGCACCGTTCAGGAGTTCTTGGTCACGCGCGACTACCCGGGCAATGTGCGCGATCTGCGCCAGTTGGTGACGCGCATCTGCCATCGCCATGCAGGCAGCGGCCCGATCACGATCGGCGACATCCCCGATGAAGACCGCATCGGGTGCGACGGCAGCGCGGCGCCCTGGCCGGAGAGCAGTTTCCGATCGGCCGTACGCGTGGCGGTGGATCTGGGCATCGGCATGAAGGACATCGGCCAGGCGGCGACCGAACTGGCCATCGAGCTGGCGCTGGAACGCGAAGGCGGCAACCTGCAGCGCGCAGCTGCGCGGCTGGGCGTCACGGATCGCGCATTGCAGATCCGGCGGGCCAGCCAACGGGGTGCGAACGCGTCAGTCCCCGTGAATTGACGTCGCTGCGGTTGCAACCTTGGAGCGCTGCCGGGCGCGTGCGCGTGCGGTCAGCCGCAGGAAATTGCCACCGAGAACCAGGGCTTCGTCCTGCGAAGGCATTCGCAGCGCCCGGATCTTCGCGAGCTCCACGCCGGGATGCAGCCAGGGGCCATCCGATCCGAACAGCAGCTTGTGCGCGCCCGCGCGACGCACGGCTCGCGCGAGCAGGTCGAAGCGGCGCACGCCTGCGCTGTCGGTGTAGATATTGGGGTGGCGCATCAGGTGGTCCGTCAGCGCCATTTGCGCGCGCCAGTCGTCGGCAAAGCTCCCCAGGTGTGGAAGGATGAAGTTCACATCCGGAAACTCCGCGGCCAGCAACTCGGCCTGCCAGACCTCACCCACCACGTCGTAGAGCACCGGCAAGGCATGGGCCTTGGCGGCTTCGCAAACCTCGCGCGTGATGTTGGCGTCGTTCCGATGCAGCTTGATGCCGATGAATCCGAGGCGGTCAACGCCTTCGCGCACGAGCGCGGCAATGCGCCCGCGGTCGCGCGATGCGTGAACGAAGACGAAGCCGCAGTAGCGCGCGGGGTTGCCCGCCACGATGCGCGCCACCGCGCGGTTGGCGACGGCGTAGTCGGAGTGAAAAGCCGCAAAGAGCACCGTGCGATCGATGCCGGCTTGCGACGCCCGACGCGCATAGTCGTCGAGCGGCGCGCCGCTGTCCCACGGCCCGGTGAAGCCGTCGCCCGGGCCTGCGTGGCAATGGCTGTCGACGATCATCAACGGCTCGCAGGGTCGCAGTCAGCCGAACGCACGTTGCTCGGCTTCCCAGTTGAACTTGGCGGGCAACTGGAGTTGCTTGGCTGTGTATGTCCCGGCGTAGGGGTCGGGGGGAATCTTGCTCTTGGGCAGCACGAGATCTTCCAGGCCGGGTGGCAAGGGGTTTGTGATCTTGACCTTGCCCCTGGTCGTCACCGGCAGCTTGGGCAGATAGTCTCCCTTCAACATCCCGGCTCGCCTCAACAGCCTGGCAAGCGCGAGTTCGACCATCTGCACGACCCCGCCGATGCCCCGATTGCTGCGGTTCCCCCGGACTTCGGCGAGGTAGAAGCGGAGGTCCGGCCAATCGCTGGCGTATTTGACGTACAACGGATCCGCCATGCGCCGGGCGAAGGTGCCCGTCATTCCGACCTTGATGATCTCGATTCCGCCCTGAGGCGGCGCGGAGCGAAAGGCAATGTAGACGCCACCGAAGCCGTGCGCCTTGGCAACCACCTCGTCACGGGTGTAGATCTTCGACATCCACTTGAGCGTGGCGGTGAGTGGCCCGAGATAGGGTTGTTTCTCGAATTCACCAAGTTCACCGAATTCACCGAACTCGGCTTCCTTGGCTGGCGTGGCGGGCACCGTGCGTCCCCACGTGCGCCATGCGTCAGGAATCGGGTTGCCGTCGCCGACCTTGAAGCCGGGCCCTCCGTCCTTGAGGCCGAGGGTGTCGACCGCCCATTGCCCGACGCCGGACCAGATGTCAGGCCCGGGATCGTTCTCGCGCGACGCGCTGGACTGGCGATGCGCGAGCACGATGCGCAGGCCCATCGTGCGCATGAGGTGGCGGATCAGCCGGCGTCCGGCCTCGATCTGCGCCGGCGTCACGCGGTTGCGTCCGAACTTGTCGCCCTCCCACCACGTGCCCTTGGTGTTCGGGAAATTGCCGGCGAACTCGACCGCGACGCTGTTGGCGTTGAATCCGTTCGACGCCCAGATCAACTGCTCCTCCGGATGGATCTTCAGGATCCTGCCGTCGGGCAGGATCGCGAAGTGGGCCTTCAGGTGCAGGTAGCCGCGCAACGGATCCTTGCGCTGGAAGCAGCAGGCCATCTGGTGCAGCACCAGCGCATTGACCTTCTTGATATCGCGTGCGCCCTTGCGGATGCTTTTGTCGGACTGGGCAGTGAGATCGATGATCCCGTCGCTGCCGATGACGTTGGCCACACGGCTGGCCACGGCGCCGATGCCGCTGCCGATGCGGCTGACCAGGTCGCCGATGCCCCATTCGCCCTGCACCGGCGGCAGTATCTCGAAGCGGGCACCTTGTGGATTGAACTGTTCCATGACGATTCTCCCGATGGAGGGGGTGAACAGATGTGGCCGCGATCACGCGCCGATGACGATCAGCTTGCCGTTGCGTCGCATCCAGGTTCCGCTCATGGCCGCAGTGCCTGTCGCGGCTTGCGGCTGGAAGTTCGGCAGGTGTTTCCGAGCGGCATTCGCGACCGCCGATTCAACGGCCGCCTGCACGCTGCCACCGTTTGCAGGCGGCCTGAAGTCCTTCGCGGCCGTGCCTGCGATCCGCACGAAGGTGCGGGCCATCTCGAACTCGCGGTCTTCCTGCTCCAGCTCGCCGTACTCCATTTCGAGGGCACTGCTGACTGCACTGCCGAGCGCGGTGCCGAGCGCGGTGCCCACACCTGGAATCGGGATCATCGAACCGAGCGCACCGCCCACGAAGGGCAGGGCAGTCTTGGCCACCGACTTGAGCACGCCCGCGAATGGCTTTGCGGCCTTCGCGACGGTCGAACCGACCTTCTTGATGCCTTTCCACAGGCCGCCGAGGAACTGCTCGAGTTCGGCTTCGTTCGTGACCGACAGCAGCTCGGCGGCGAGGGCGATTTCCTCGCTCTCGCTGAACGGGCTTTCGCCTTCTCCTTCGCCGGACCAGGGAAACTCGCCTTCATATTCGCCTTCCCCTTCGCCTTCCCCTTCGCCTTCCCCCTCGTACTCAGCCTCGTACTCGCCTCCCATCGGTCCTTCGTATTGGCTCTCGTATTCGCCCTCGTACTCCCCCTCGTACTCGCCTTCGCCTTCTCCCTCGAATTCACCTGCCCCTTCGAAGGTTTCGGCCTGTCGTGGCTTGAAATCCATGAAGTCGAACGCCCTGGCGCCCGGATTGCACTTTGGACATTGGCAGCTCAGCTTGTGCATGTTGATCTCCTGGTCGGATGAACTTGAATCGGCGCTCGCGGCCGGCGCATCACCGGCGGGTGCAGCGCTGGCGGGTTCCGGCGCGGGGGCGTCCGGACTGGCAGGCGGTGGTGGGGGCATGCCCGCCGCAAGGCATTGCTGCATGCAGCGGCGGTACTGCGCTCCGGCGCCGAAGGGCAGGGGATCCACGCCCCACGGTGCCCAGGGCGCATAGCCGTAGGGCCGCGACGGCCGACGATACGAGCCCGACGATGGCGAGGACGAGCGGCGTCCTTGTCGTTGCGGCGAACGACGCTGCGATACGCGCTGCCGCGAAGGGGGACGACGCGATGCGCTCGATCGACGAGATCCGCCGCGCTCGAATTCTTCGGATGCGGTCTCGAACTCGTTGCCCATGGACATCAGTTCGAATGAGTTGGGTGCGTTCATGATGTCTCCAGAGATGTTGCGATGGCCGGGGCGCGAGACTTGTCCCGAAGGGTCTGTGCGAGTGCATCCACGGCCCGATCGATGCACTCGGCGGTGTGCGACGCGGTGAGCACGAAGCTCAGCCGCGATGCGCCGCTGTCGCCGCCCCGCTGCAGCACGGCGCGCACGCGACGCTGCATCAGCCCCGCGTGCAGTGCAACCGGATCGATGCCCTTGGGCGCCACGAGCGACTGAACCGGGAACTCGTTGCCCGTCGCAGACAACGACAGCCGCGCGATGCGCTCGCGAAACTGCCGGACACGTTGCGACAGCCGCAGCCTCAGCGAGTCGCCGCAACGCCTGTTCAGTGCCAAGGCGTGGCGGGCGGCATGGATCACCGCGACCGATGGCGGGCTCGCGTGGACGCGGGTCTGGCTGCGCGCCTCGAAGAGCCGCACCAGAGAGCGGCTGCCGGACAGCGCCGCCATCGGCACGCCGAAGCCCTTGGCCAGCGAGGCGCCCACGATGATCTGCGCACCGCCGAGGCCATGGTGACGCAACGACCCACCGCCGCCGCAGCCCAGCACACGCCCGGGGCGCGCGCCGTGTCCGAGCACGCCCAGGCCCTGCGTGTCGTCGAGTACCAGGAAACCCCCGTGCCGCGCGGCCAGCGCGGCGTATCGGATCAGCGGAGGTTGCCGGTCGCTTCCAGGCCGCAGCGCGTCGCAGACGATCAGCGGCCGGCGACGCAACGTGCCCGCTCGCGCGATCAACCTTTCAAGCGCGACCGCATCGCCGAACGGAAAGGTCAGCACCGGCGTGCCCAGCGCCGCGCCGCGTTGCACGCCCCAGCTTGCAATCGCGTAGGTCGTCGCTTCGATGTAGATCGTCGTGTCGTGTCGGCTGAGCACACCGAACAGGTCGAAGAAAAGGTGCAGGGTCGAAGGCAGGAGCGTCGAGGCCTCGCAGCCCTGCAACGCCGCGAGCTCGGCCCCGACTTCGGCCGCGCCCGGGGGCGCCTGCAAGGCGGCGGGACGTCCGAGCGTCAGCGCCTCCCATGGCGGTACGCTGCCGCTCGGGTGCTGGAACCCGAGGTACAGCGACGACGTGAAGTCGAGCATGGCGCACTCGATTCATGCGCTGCGCTGTTGAACGGCCAGCCGCCTCTGCAGCAGCAGGGAGGGCGGCGTCGCGTCCGCGGTCTTGTCGGCCGTCTCGCCGCTGAGTTCGACACCCGTGGCGGCCCAGAAGGCGTGGTTGTAGCCCTGGATCTGCGGACGCCAGAACCGCGCCCAGTTGAAGGCCTGCGTCGGCTCGAAGACTTCGCTCCATGCGCCGTAGCGGATGCTCAGCAGCAACTGCTCGCCGAAGATCGCCAGGTTGCGGAAGTGCACGACGCTCGTGTCCGTCCAGCCCTGCAGCTTCTTCATCGCGTCGACGCGGTCCATCCATGGCTCGGGGTAGGCCACCATGATCCGCGTGGGAAGGAACTCGCGGAACTCGGGCCGCGCCAGCAGCCATTGCTGCATCAGCATTTCGATGCGCGCGGTCGATGGCAGGTCGCCGAACTGGTTGTGCGCGCCCTGCGACATCACGAGGTGTACTTCCTTCAGTGCGTTGAGCACCGGGAAGGCATCGGCCTTGACCGTCGTGTCGTCGTCCTGCTTGAAGAACACGGTGCACAGGCGAAGCAGGTGATGGAACGACTCCAGGAACTGCGACCGCGTATCGGCCGGTCGCATGGACCGGATGGCACGGCCCTGCAGCCGCATGCCGTAGTGGTGGTCGTATTCGTAGTTGCGCCGGTTCACCGTCAGCCGGTGCTGCTCATCCTGCGTGTAACCCCAGATCAGGTTGTTCAGCGGACGCAGCGGGTCGATCTCCAGGTTGGAGAGCGGATCGGGCGTGCCCGGCGAACGGATGTTCTGGAAGCGCCGCGTGATCGCGTTCATCGTCTGCACCAGCATCGCTTCCTCGAGCCAGTAGGACCAGATCAGTTCGACCAGGCAGGGGTTGGTGAGCTTGTCCTGCACGAAACCGACGCACAGGCTGTCTTCTTCATGGTCGGGATCGGTGATCGGGATGTCGGGCAGCTTGCGTCGTATGAGTGCCAGGTAGGGCAGCACGCGTTCCCTGCCCATCGGGTCCAGCGGTTCGAGGTAGCGCTTGAAGGCAGCGCCGAAGCCGTTGATGGGCGGCAGGTCGCGGCGGTCAAGATAGGCGTTGTCATCGCGCCGATCGAAATCGGGCGAGTGCAGCACGGCGCAGTTGACCATCACGAATGCTTCGGTGGCCGCCTTGAGCACGCGATAGGCATCGGTGTCGGTGAAGGGCAGGTAGCGCTTGTGCTTCAGGTGCTGGAAGAGCCTCTTCTCCGCGGGGAACGCGTTGGAAACGGCCTGCCTGTCTTCGGTGCAGAACAGCAGGTCCATGTAGCGCAGGTAGTTGTTGAACGACAGGGCTTCGGTGCCGCTGCGGATCGCCAGCCAGAGCGGCAGGTCTTCCGTGCGTTCCGTCTCGGTGCGGGTGAGCGAAACGCCGACGTTGCCCGTCACGGGTGTAGGCGGCTTCGCGCGGACTTCGACGTTCTCGGCGACGTTCAACTCCGCCGGTGGGAGCGCTGACGACAAGACGCCCATGGCTTCCTGGGAGATCGGCAGCTGCATCGTGTAGTAGCGGTCATGGCGACCGGGGTGCGACGGCGTCCATGCGAACTCCGCGGCGGTGTCCGATGTGTTGCTCAGCTGCACCGTGCCGTGCGGTGGAACGAAGGTCGCATGCAGGTCCTTCTTGTGCGAGAGCGTCGACACCACGTTGTCGCCGGTTTGCACCGGACGGCATTCCAGCGGCTTGCAGTCGTCGGATTGAACGACGCTCGCAATCGAGGCTTCGATGCGCGGCTCCAGGTGCACATGCGTCGCGCAGCCCGGCTCAGGCGTGATCCAGTCGGACGCGACGCCAATCGGGTAGTTGAGATAGATCACCGCGTAGGTGTCGGGCTCCAACTCGTCGAAGACGGCAATGCCGTGATGGTTGGTCTGCTGCACGGTGGGCTTGACGTTGCCATGGAGCAATTCCTGCGCGGACGCCTGCTTGCTCTTGGGCTTCCTGTAGAGCGCGATCGAGGCGCCGGACAGCACTGCCTGGCATCCCCCCGCGTCGGTGACCTTGACGACGATCGACGCCTTGCGTTCCTCGTTCAAAGCGTTTGGCTGCGTGCTCATGTCATTCTCCTTGGGTGATGGTCAATCGGCGGTCGGACTGGAAGAAGGCCAGGCCGGAGTTCGTGCGAAGCGCATGGCCGGCCGCGGCGCAGGTCGACGACATGTCGAGCGTGCTGGCGAGGGCCCAGTGCGTGAGCAGCTTGCCGAGCAGCACGGACTCGTCCTCGGGACTCAGGCGGCTGTCCGAGCGCGCCTGCCCGATCACGGCGAAGGCCAGCGAGGGCGGCGCGCGGTACATCTGGTCCGGCCTGCGGCACCAGAGGTGGAAGAGCGTCGCGAGACGCGCGGGCTGGCGTTCGGAAACCAGCAGCGCCTGCGCCAGCGTCTTGCCGCGCAGCGCCGCCGGCCGGTGTTCGGTCAGCACCGTCACAAAGGCCGGCAGGACGGCTTGCAGCCGCTCCAGCAGGCGAAGCGATTCGGCCTCGAGGCCCCGCGTCGGGTAGTAGGCTTCCCACAGTGCGGCGAGCCGTTGCCACTGGGGGTGCGGATAGAGCGCCTGGCCCATGGCGCATGAGAGCTTCACGCGGATCCACGGCACCGGATGCGGATCGTCGACGTTGAGCCGGAAGACGAATGCACGCGGCAGGCTCACGACGGCCATCAGACCCATCGGGGCCGCCACGCCGATACGCGCCACCGACCAGAAGTCGGCGACGATCTCGGACAACCAGCGCTCGAACAGCTGCCACGCCAGCGCGTTCGGACCCGCGCCATGCTGAAGACCACGAAGCACCGGACGCAACGAGACAACGAGGTCGAGCAGCGCAGCCGCCTGGTGCCCCACCTCGTGCACGAGCGATGACGCGATACCGCTGCCGATCATCCGCTCGCGCGGAACGCGGATCACCGCCACGGGGTTCTCGCCGCCGCCAGGCAGGCGCGTGCGGGCGCGACGAATGGCCGCGCCGGGTCCGCGATCGAGGTAGCAGATGATGGGCGGTGTCTCGTAGTAGGCGCCCGGCAGCGACAGCGCATCCGCGGACACCACGTCGAGGCCGGACAGCCACACGCCGCTCTCGTTTTCGCTGCGCTGCGTGATGACGTCGTTGAACAGATCGAACTGCGTGAGCACCGCGTTGAACTTGAGTCGCAGGTAGGAGAACCTGCGCTGCGCCTCGGCCGCGGTCGCCCGCTGGGCCCCTGGGCTCTGCAGCCACGCGATGAACGACCGCGCCATGCGACGCAACTCCCGCCTGCCGCCGATGAGGTGCTGCTCGATCGCCGATTGCGCCGCGGGAAGGAGGTTGGCCGCCGGCACCATCGGTTCGACCAGCGCAAAAGGCCGGACGCGGGCGAGCCTCGTCAGGAGCGCGCGCGCTTCCTGCAACAGCATCGAGGTGGGGTACGCGCCGACGGCCATGACGATTCACACGCCGTAGAGGACGATCTTGTTGCCGCGGCGCAGCCAGCGGCCGTGGCGCGCCCCGCCCGCCATGCCGCCCGATTGCGAGGCGGGCGCGATGCCTGCCGCACCACCGGCAAGCAACCCTGGCGCGTGCTGCATGGCAGCGGCCATGGCGGCCTGCTGGGCCACGGCGCGGGGGTCCGCGCCCGGGGGCGCATTCGCCGCCTTCGCGGCGGTCTGCGCGGCGATGCGAACGAACTGCTTCGCGCCTTCGAACTCGCGGTCCTCGTTGGACATCTCGGCCTCGAGGCCCAGCGCATTGCTCGCGGCATTGGCCAGGCCCGAGCCGATCTTCGCGCCCAGCGGCCCGCCGAAGTAGGTGCCGATGGCTGTGCCGGCCATCGGCAAGGCCTTCTTGGCGACGCCTTTGAGCACGCCGCCCACCGCTTGTCCGATCGGAGAGCGGACGAACGAGCCGACCGCCTTGGTGGCCTTGCTCACCAGGTCACCGAGGAAGCGGTCGAGCTCTGCTTCGCTGTTGACCGACAACAGTTCGCTCGCAAGCTCCAATTCCTCGCTCTCGTTGAAGGTGCCCTCGGGCGACCATTCGTTCTCCCCGAACTCGAACTGCTCGTTCGAATACTCCAGCTGTGTGCGATCGATGTCGTGCATGGTTGGCTCCTTGCGGTGGGTGATTACGTTGAAATCGCGAACGCCAAGGCGCTCGCCGGCGTGACCGGGAATGGGACCGCGCTGACCGACATCCGTGCGAAGAAGGCCAGGCGCCCAATGGCGAGCGGCTTCGGTGGCAGCACGGGATGCCATGGCCTGCGGTGAGGCCGAAAGCGGGAGGGCGGCGGCATGGCGCACCGCATCAGCCGCCAGCCGTACGAAACTCCTGGTCAGTTCGAACTCCTTGTCCTCGGGACTGAGTCCTTCGAGTTCGAGGCCGAAGAGCTGCGCGGCAGCGGCCATGGTCTTGGGGTTGTGCAGGACCCCGAGCGAGCGGCCCGCAAATGGCAGTGCCTTCCGCGAAAGAACCTGCAGACGCTGCTCCAGCGCCTTCGCGACATCAGGATTCAGCGAACCCGAAGTCGCCTGCGTTGCGCGATCGACGAGTCGCCGCAGCGTTGCGTCGAAGGATGCGTCGCTCTGTGTTTCCAATAGCTCGGCGGCGAACTCCATGACCAAGCCTTCATTGAAGCTCTCGGCGTTCGGCTCGAACTGACGCGTCACTGCGTTCCTCGGACCGTCCGCAAACGCGTCGACAGCCTCCAGTTCGGGGCTGTATTGCACGAGTCGTTGGGTCATGGTCGCCGCGTTCATGACTCACTCTTCGCAATCGGTGTGCCAGGTGCGGCGACCTCGAAATTGCGGGGGCACGGACGGTATTCGGCGAAGCGTGTTTCGCTTCAGGGCCCCGAAGCGCGCAAATCGGCGAAGGGCGTTTCGGGGAGTGGGCTACGAAGCCAGCCTCGCAGTTCGCCTCTGCGAGGCTGCATCGTTCAGGCATGCATCAGATGTTCATGCCGCCCGACACTTCGATGCGCTGCGCGTTCACCCAACGGTTGTCGTCCGACAGGAGAGAGGCAATCATCGGGCCCACGTCGTCAGGGACGCCCGCGCGGCCGAGTGCCGTCGACTGGGCCACCATGCGATTCAGATCCGCGTTGTCGCGCAAGTGGCCGCCATTGAAGTCGGTCTCGATCGCCCCAGGAGCGACGGTGTTCGCGGTGATCCGTCTCGCGCCCAGTTCTTTCGCAAGGGAACGCGTGAACACCTCGATGCCGCCCTTCATCATGGCGTAAGCCGCCGTGCCCGGAATAGAGAAGCGCGCGAGGCCGCTCGAGACGTTGACGATGCGGCCGCCATCGGCGATCAGCGGCAGGAGTGCTTGCGTCAGGAAGAAAACGCCCTTGAGGTGCACATTCGCCAGGACATCGAACTCTTCTTCGGTGGTCTCGGCGATGGTCTTGTGCAATCCCGTGCCGGCGTTGTTGACGAGGTAGTCGATCTGTTCGCGCAGCCATGTCTTCGACAGCGCTGTCTTGACGCGTGCGACGAATGCGGCAAAGCCCTTGGTGTCGGATGCGTCGAGCTGCAGAGCTACCGCGCGGCGGCCCTGCGCCTCGATCTGCTTGACGACTTCGAACGCCTCTGTCTCGCTGCCCTTATAGGTGAGGATCACGTCGACGCCACGCTCGGCAAGCTTCAACGCGGTGTTGCGGCCCAGGCCGCGGCTGCCGCCAGTGATGAGGGCGATGGGGGTCTTGGATGGGGTCATGAGAATCTCCAGGGAAGACCTTCGAATCTTTGCCACGGTGGCCGAACTGACGAGCTTCAGCCGCGCGGCCGATCAGCTTGGGCTGGCAAAGGGGCGCGTGTCGACTGCCGTTCAGCAACTCGAGGCGCGCGTTGGCGCCCGACTGCTGCAACGCACGACGCGCAGCGTGCGGCTCACGCCCGATGGCGAAGTCTTTCTCGATCGCTGCAAGGAATTGCTGACCGAGGCCGAACAGTTGGAAGTCATGTTCCAGCCAGCCTCAACCGGACTGACAGGGCGACTTCGCATTGACATGCCCGGCAGCATCGCGCGCGACGTCATCATTCCGCGTCTGCCCGAGTTCTTTGCAGCCCATCCGCTGCTGTCGATCGGCATCAGTACCACGGACCGCCGGGTCGACCTCGTTCACGAGGGCTTCGATTGCGTGCTTCGTATTGGCGCGCTCGGGGACTCGGAGCTTGTCGCACGTCCGTTGGGCGGCCTGCGCATGGCCAATCTGGCGAGCCCGGACTACCTGCGCAAGCATGGGACGCCACGCAAGCTGTCCGACCTCGCGAGGCACCGGGTCGTCCACTACGCCTCCACGCTGAGCCCTCAGGATGCAGCCTGGGAGTACCGCGACCCGGCGGACGGCAGTGTGCGAACGCTGCCCATGCGCGCCATGGTCACGGTCAACGGCACCGATGCATACAACGCCGCTGCGATCGCCGGCCTCGGCTTGATCCAGGCTCCGGCGTTCGGGACGCGCGCCCTTGTGGAAGCGGGAAAGCTCGTCGAAGTGCTCCCTCGGTTGACCGCGTCGCCGCTGCAAGTCTCATTGCTCTATGCGAACCGGCGCCAACTGGCGCCACGCGTGCAGGCCGTGATGACTTGGCTCTCGCAGGTCCTGTCTCCGCACCTGACGGAAGCACCGCCCTTCTAGGGGCGCGCTTCGAAGACAAGGTTGAACGGCGTCTGCGCAGCGCGCCGAAAGCGCCTGAATCCGCCCTCGCGCGCGACGCTGCCTAGCCGCTGCTCGCCGGCCTGGGCACCAAGCCCGAGCCCCACTTCCTGCGACAGCGAGCAGGGCGTGCAGATCATCGTCGAGGCGCTGTAGTAGATGCGCCCGACCGGATTGAGGTTGTCCTCCAGCCGATCGTTGGCGAAGGGTTCGACGATCATCCAGGTGCCGTCCGGCGACAGCGTCTCGCGCACATGCCTGGCCGCTCCCACCGGGTCGCCCATGTCATGCAGGCAATCGAAGAAGGCAACGAGGTCGAAATCGCGGCCCGGATAGGTCTTTGCACCAGCCACCTCGAAGCTCACGCGCTTGGCAACACCCGCCGCGGCGGCGCGCTCGCGGGCAGCGTTGATCGAAGGTTCGTGGTAGTCGTAGCCGACGAACGTGGAAGCAGGGTAGGCCTGGGCCAGGACAATCGTCGAAGCACCGAAGCCGCAGCCGACATCGGCAACGCGGGCGCCTGCATGCAGCCGCTCGCTCATGCCGTCGAGCGCCGGAATCCAGCTCGGCGCCAGGTTCGCGTTGTATCCGGCCCTGAAGAAGCGTTCCGTGCCGGAGAACAGGCTCGGGTGGTGTTCGTGCCAGGCGAGGCCGGTGCCGTCGCGGAAGGCCTTCTGCACCTTGTCGATGTCGTGGAACATTGACATCAGGCATTCGAATCCGCCGCCCATGAAGGCGGGGCTGCTGTCGTCCGCCAACACCAGTGCGGCCTCGGGCGAGAGCGAGTAGGTCTGCGCGCTCGGGTCGTAGTCGACGAAGCCGCTTGCGGCCTGCGCGCTGAGCCACTCCTGCGCGTATCGCAGGCGCAGGTGCGTGCGTTCGCTGAACTGGTCCACCGTCATGGGTCGTTCACCCGTCATCGCCTTGTACAACCCGAGGCGGTCACCGAGGATCACCAGCGGCGCACTGGCCAACGCGCCGAACTCGTTGACCATCCTGCCGAGCAGGGCGTTGAGCTTGTCGTCGTCTATCTGCTGCATGGCTTCGCTCCTTGAACTTGCGTTGGCCTCCCGCTTGTTATTCGGGCCTTGAAGTTCCGCGGTTACGTGCGGAGCGAAAAATGCCGCAGTTCAGTAGGAACTCCCCCCAGGCGGGGCCTGCCTCGCGCGCATGGTCGCCAGCACCTGCTGCGCACCTGCAGCCATCAAGCGCGCGTCCGAACTGACGGTGGTGAACTGGAATCCCTTGGCAATCCGCGCCAGTGCGCCATTGGCATTGCCGTTGTGGATGCCGGCGACCACGCCATGTGCCTTGGCGCGATCGAGGACATGGTCGATGGCCTGCTGCGCCTTCGGATCGACGTCGTCGAAAACGGGCCGGCAACCCAGCGCCAGCGACAGGTCGGAGGGGCCGATATAGATCGCATCCAGCCCTTCCACAGACAGGATGTCGTCCAGGTTGTCGAGCGCCTTCGCCGTCTCGATCATCGCGAAGGTGACGATGGTCTCGTTGGCGTGCTGCGGGTAGTCGGCACCGCCGTAGAGCAGCGCCCGAATCGGTCCGAAGCTGCGCGTGCCTTGCGGCGCGTAGTGCGTCCATGCGACGAGCTTCTGCGCATCCTCGCGCGTGTTGATCATCGGGCAGATCACGCCATAGGCGCCGGCGTCGAGTGCCTTCATCAGCGCGCCGGCCTCAAGCCAGGGCACGCGCACGACGGGCACGGTGTCGGTGGTCGAGATGGCCTGCAGCATGCCGACCATCGCCTGGTAGTCGACCACGCCGTGCTGCAAGTCGATGGTCAGCGAGTCCCAGCCTTGATGGGCCATGGTCTCGGCGGCAAAGCCGTTCGGGATGGCGAGCCACCCGTTGACGGCAGCGCCGCCCGATTTCCAGATCTCACGCAAGCGGTTGGGACGCATGGGCTGCCTTCTGGTGGATGGGCGATCAGCCCTTGGCGACTTCGTGGTCGGCCATGAGCTCCAGCACTCTCACGAGCGCCGAGTGGTCGAGCTGGTCCCAGCCCTGGGCGGCACAGGCTTGCATCAGTTGCGCGGCGGATGCGGTTTGCGGCAGCGCCACTTCCAGCGACTTGGCGCCCGCGAGCGCGAGGTTCAGGTCCTTGCGGTGCAACGCGATCCGGAAGCCCGGGTTGAAGGTGCGCTTGATCATGCGTTCTCCATGCACTTCGAGGATACGGCTCGACGCGAAGCCGCCCAGCAGCGCCTGGCGCACCTTGGACGGATCGGCGCCGGCCTTGCTCGCGAACAGCAGCGCCTCGCCGACGGCGGCGATATTGAGCGCGACGATGATCTGGTTGGCCACCTTGGTGGTCTGCCCGTCGCCGTTGCCGCCGACGTGCGTGATGTTCTTGCCCATCAGTTCGAACAGCGGCTTGACCTTGGCGAAGCCGGCCTCCGTGCCGCCGACCATGATGGTGAGGCTCGCCGCCTTGGCGCCGACTTCACCACCGGATACCGGCGCATCGAGGTACTCGCAGCCGAGCTCGTTGATCGACCTCGCGAAGGCCTTGGTCTCGATGGGCGAGATGCTGCTCATGTCGATCACGGTCTTGCCGGCGCTGAGGCCCGCGGCCACGCCATCGGCACCGAAGAGCACCGATTCGACGTCCGGCGTGTCGGGCACCATCAGGATGATGGTCTCGGCCTGTCGCGCGACTTCCTTGGCAGTGCCGCAGGCAATGGCATTGCTGGCCGCGATCTCCGCGTTGACCTTGCTGCGCTTGACGTAGTAGAGCTGATGCCCCGCGTTGACGAGGTGAAGGGCCATGGGCGCGCCTATGATGCCGAGGCCGATGAATCCGATCTTCATTGAGGTCCTTGTATGGATTGAACAGGGGGGAGCGCCAGGCGCCGGCTCAGGTCACGGGCGCCGGATTGAACAGCACCAGTGCGTTGTGCAGCTTCCAGTGCTCGGCCCATGTCTTCTTGCGCCCGCTGGCGACATCGAGCATGAGCTTGAACATTTCCCAGCCGACGTCGGCGATGGTCTTTTCGCCTGTGGCGATCGTCCCGGCATTGATGTCCATGAGGTCGTGCCAACGGCGTGCCAGGTCCGCGCGCGTCGCGACCTTGATGACGGGGACCTGAGCCAGGCCGTACGGGGTGCCGCGACCGGTCGTGAACACATGCAGGTTGATGCCCGCTGCCAATTGCAGCGTGCCGCAGATGAAATCGCTGGCCGGCGTCGCCGCGTAGATCAGGCCCTTCTGGCGCACCTTCTCGCCCGGCGAGATCACGCCCGAGATCGGCGCGCTGCCCGACTTCACGATCGAGCCCATCGCCTTCTCGACGATGTTGG